>LJCV01000272.1 GCA_001298575.1 Actinobacteria bacterium OK074 | reverse complement strand
GGGGGGTTAGGGGGTGGGGGTGGGTATCTGGCTGGTCTTGATTGAGGTGAGGAGGGCGGAGAGGGTGGGGCGGGTGGCTGGGAGGATCACAGCCGGGTCGTCGCTCTCGCGGAGGCGGAGGGTGCCGTCGGGGGTGGCGGCGATGTTGACGCAGTTGGCCGCCTCGGCGCTGAAGGAGGACTTCTGCCAGATCAGGGGGGACATGTGGCTTGTTCCCTTCACATCTCGTGCATCGTGCGCAGGATCAGATCCCGTGACTCGGACGGACTGAGCGCACACGATTCCATGTGATCAAGAATCGTACGGTACTTGGCCAGTTGGGCCTCGCTGTCGATGAAGACGGAGCCATGGTCCGTGTCCAGTTGAACCGTGTCCAGTTTCGGGATCTCGCCGTCGAACTGGACGATGCCGTTCCCCGCGCCGGGAAAGCGGCTTGCCCCGAAGGGGATCACCAACACGGTCACGTGTGGCTCTTCGCCGCGTTCGACCAGGTGCTGCAACTGGGCCCGCGCGACCGCTGATCCCCCGAACTCCATCCTCAGCGCCGCCTCGTGGATGATCGCAGTCAGAGGGGTCGCCGACTGCCCGTGGACCACTCCTTGGCGCTTGAGTCGATGCGAGACGCGGTGTTCCACCTCGTAGGCGGCCATCGGCGGTACGCCATCGCTGATCACCGTGCGCGCATGGTCTCTGGTTTGCAGAAGCCCCGGCATGTGGATCACTGACGCGATACGGATCGTGCCGGCGTGGTGCTCCAACTCGGCGAGATCCAGGGCGTCCGACGGCAGGATTTCCCGGTACCCCTCCCACCAGCCTCGGGTACGGCCCCCGGTCATGGACGCGAGTGCCTCGACCAACTGGTCGTCGGTGCAGGCGTAGAGATGGGCCAGCGCCCTGACACGGTCCGCGCTTACCGCGTAACCGCCCGACTCGATGTTGCTGATGCGTGTCTGGGGTGCACCGAAGAGTTGCGCGGCCTGGGTGACGGACAGGTCCGCGTGTTCCCTCATCCTCCGCAGCTCGGCACCCAGCCGCCGTTGCCTGATCGTCGGCGGAAGCTTGGCACGGGCCATGGCGTCTCTCCTTGGATCCAGAATCCGCACGCTGTTCACTCACAAGAGTGATGATGAACTGATGGCTAACCATTCGATGGACAACATACCAAAGGTGACTCTACGGTTGGTCCCAGTCGTCCTCTCAACTCCTTCTGTGAACGGGAGACTTCGCATGACCACGGTATCCCCGCCCCCGCAGGACCCCGCCCACCTCGAACCCACCTTCGACCAGGAGATTCTCGACCTGGTCACCGCCACCGCACCCCGCCTCTTCGCCGTCGTCGAACAGTTCACCGCCGACGACGGCGAACCCGACGCCCGCGTCGCCGCCTGGGGCCTCGCCCACGACGACGGCAGTGCCCAAGTCGCCTCCGTGGGCGGCGGGTTCAGGATGTCGCTGCGGACACCCGAGCGGGCGGCGCAGTTGGTCTCGCGGCGGTCGGGGAGTACGGGGAGCCTGGTCTGGCCGGGGGTGACGCGCGGCGAGCACTCGCTTGGCTGAGTGTTCGCGCTGCTGTGCCATCGGCTTGCCGTCAATTGCTGCTGTCATCCATGCAGAAGCCCCACCAGGTCGCACCCGGCGGGGCTTCAGATTTGTGCTTTCCTGTTATGTGCCGACTTGTGCCGGACGAACGTGACTCGATCCAGCCCGAAGCAGTGGGAACGCGCCCCCCCAGGTTATCCCGTAACCAGCTCATGCATTAGCGTGATGAGATCGTGGGATCCGAGGTCTTCCGACAGTCGAACAAGTCGTTCGTAAAAATCTGAGCTAATCGGAAGCTCGTCCTCGTAAATCCACGAGCACATGGTGTCGAAAGCCAGGGAAAACTCTCCAGCCACTAGAAGGTCGCGCACGTCAACTGCGACCGAAGGGGTACTGATGAGCGACTCTTCTAGCAGCTCTTTGATCTCGGCGGTGTACTCAACAGCGTCCATGGTGCCTCCATCAGGGCCGGTACGGGAAACCGGTCACAATCCGATCCGTGGCAGGTTCATAAATGACCCTGATGTTCACGCCGTTCACTACTCCTTCAACCTTCCACCGTGACGGATCCCCGCTCCTTGTGTACAAGGCTCCAGCTCGGCCTGTCTGTTGCGTTCTGACACTGTTGGGACTCGTCGCCACATCAACAACACTGTCAAGAATCTTGTCGGTGTCCCAGCCGCGCGGAAAAACGGTCTTTCCAGGCTGTCCCGGCCACTTATGGCCGCCACCCGTTCTGTCGCCGTGAATGATATGGAACTGCTCCTGCCCGCCAATCAATTCGCGGCCGATGCCGGGGCAGCTGCTGTTGTGGACGAGGACGGGTGTCTGTCCTGCGAGTACATAGTACGTATGCAGCTCATCGACAGTGAGGTTGTACGTCCGCGCCTGCTGTGTGTACCCGTGGTTCCCGGTGACGATGACCGTGTCGCCGTCGTCGGTGCGCAGGGTCATGCCTGGCTTGAGTTTGCCGGCCGGGATCCAGTCCTTCTCCGACGGGGACCAGAAGGGGTGTTCGTGGGTGGCGGTGAGGTGTTCGATGCCGTCCGGGGTGGCGATGGAGAGTTCGTTGAAGTACTTGTCGCCCTCGGTGCGGATCAGTCTGGTGACCTCGCGAGTGCCGGTTTCGCCCGTCTCCGGGTCGGTGGCTTCGACCTTGTCGCCGAGTTCGATGTCCTCGATGTTCTTGGTGGTGCCGTCGGCCATGAGGACGTCGGTGCCGGCGAGGAAGCATTTGCAGTCCTTGACGGCCTTCTTGGCAGCCTTGTTGGTGCCTTTCAGCGCGTCGGTGATGTTGTCGGCCTGTTTGGGGGCCTTGGCGATGTCGCCCAGGGGCAGGAAGCCGACGACTCCGGCCAGCATTCCCAGGGTGTCGCCCTCGCTGACGGAGCGGGACAGGTCGTAGGCGTCGCAGGCGGCTCCGAGGAAGGGCACCCAGCCGCATCCGGCCAGGGCTATTTCGCCCAGGACCGGGCTGACCGGGGGTGCCTGGGCGGCCCAGGTCGCCATGACCGGATCCTCGGCCCAGGCGGGGTCGACGTACGGGGTGAGCGGGGCGACGCCGAAGCCGGTGCCCTGCTCGTAGAGGGTGCCGCCGCTGCTTACCGGGGCCGTGCCCGAGCTGCCGCCGCCCGGCTTCTTGGTGGTGTCGCCGGTCTTGGTGCCCGGTCCGCAGGTGTCCCATCCGTCGGTGCACTCGCTGCCGTCCCCGGGGTTGCGCGCGATGGTCCCGGTCGGGTCACTGAAAGTGAGCGGGTTTTCGCTTGCGTAGCTGTAGCCGTTGAGGGACTGGGGATCGCTGGTGTCCAGGATCGGGTCAACACTGATGAACCGCCCGACCGCCGGGTCGTACTCCCGCGCCCCCAGATGCGTCAGCCCACTGCCCGCGTCCGCCGACGCTCCCAGGAAGCCCTTGTCGTCCGGCCACGCCCCCGTACCGCCGGCCCGTGCAGCGCCGAACGGTGTCGTGTACCGCTTCGTCGCCGCCTGTGTCGTCGCGTCCAGTGACAGGGTGCTCGTGCCGTGGTGGTCGCCCGCCAGCCAACTCAGCGTCGCCGTGCCGGACTTGTTGCTGCGCAGGGCAACGGTCGCCCCGGCACCCGTGTAGTAGCGCTGCGCCCAGTACGCCGCCGTCGACGTGGAGGTGTCCAGGTGGACCTCCGTCGCGCCCAGGTAGAGGACGCTCTCCCCGGCGGTGTTGCGGCGGATCAGGAGGTTGCCGTCGGCGTCGTAGACGTAACCCGTGGTGCTGGCGCCCTCCTTCAGGGTGTCGAGGCGGCCCTCCGTCGACCAGGTCAGGGACTGGGTCGCGGTGCCGTCGGGGCGGGCCGTCGTGTTGCCCGTGCCGTCGTAGGTGTAGGACGCCGTGACGTCCGTGCACGAGGACGCCGTGGTGGTGGCCGTCAGGCGGTGGACCTTCGTGCTGTCGTAGCAGTACGTGTTTGACGTCGTCGCCCCCGCGCTGGTGCGCGTGGTCTCCGTGGCCCGCAGGCCCGAGTCCGCGTACGTGTACGACGTCCAGTACGGTGCCGCGCCGCCCAGGTTCGCCGTCGTGCGGCCGGACGTCGCGCAGTCCGCCGTCGACGGGGTCCACGCCTCCAGCAGGCGGCGGTGGCCGTCGTAGGTGAAGCACTGGTTGTCGGTCTTGCCGGTGCCGTCGCCGGTGCCCGTGTCGGTGATCGACGTGACGTTGCCCGCCACGTCGTAGCCGTAGTTGAGGTTCTGGACCTGGTTCGAGTGCGTGTCGTCGGTGACCGAAGAACGGGTTACGCGGTCCGTGCCCTCCTCGTAGAGGTTGCTGATGTACGCCTTTTTCGTGCCCGCCGCCTCCGACGTGCCCAGGGTGAGCACCTGGGGCTGGCCGAGTGCGCTGTAGCTCGTGTCCAGCAGGTAGCCGCTCGCGCCGCCGGTCTGGGTTTGCAGGCCCAGGCCGTTGTACTCGTAGTCGACGATCTCGGCGGCCAGACCGCCCGCCGCCGGTTCCGACGTGTACTGCTGGGTGCCGTCGATGTTGTAGTACGAGGAGAAGGTGAGCGTCGCCGCGACCGCCTTCGACGTGACCAGCGGATCGCTCGACGGCAGCACCAACTGGCTCGTCGTGGCCCGGTACATGCTGTCGAAGACCGTGACCTTGCTGGTGTACGCGCTGCCCGCGACACCGCCCACGTAACGCGTGGCCGTGTCCCGCTGGCCCTTCGCCACCGCGTCGTAGCCGAAGTGGGTGAGCTTGTTCGCGTCGACCTGCTCCTCCGCCGTGGAGGTCAGATCCGCGGTGGCCGACGCCGACCAGGTGTCCGTCGGGCGGCCCAGGTCGTCGTAGGCGTTGACGACGGTCCGGCCCTCGACGTCCCTCGACCAGGAGACCTGGTCCAAGGACGTGTAGCCCATGGTCGTCCTGCCCTTGTCCGGGTCCGTCGCCGAGATCTGACGGCCGTACAGGTCGTACGTGTACGACCAGGAGCTGTCCGGGCCGGTGATCGTCGCCTGCTTGCCGTCGCGTGTGTACACGAACTTCGTCGACGTGTAGGCGGTCCCCACGGTCGCGCCGTACGCCGTGTCGGCGGGGCTGGTGCCCGCGTACTCGCGGGTCTCGACCGTGCGGCCCTGCGCGTCCACGATCGTGCGGGTCGCCGTACCGCCGGTCACCGCCGTCGTGGCGGTGGAGTCGCCCGTGTAGGTGGTGGTCGTGGACCACTTCTTGACGCCGGTCACGTAGAACGTGCTGCTCACCGGCCGTTCGGCGCCGTCGAAGACCGTCGTGGTCTGCTTCGGGCTCTCCCCGTAGAGGATGTCCGTGTACGTGCCGGACGGGGTGGACGACGTGTCGTAGGCATCCGCGTACGTCTCGTAGGCAAGGCCACGGTTGTCGTAGAGGGTCCGGGAGAGCAACCGGCCGCCCTGCGGGGTCGGTGTCTGGGTCTGGACCGGGCGCAGCAGCGCGTCGTAGATGGTGTAACTCGTGTTGTACGTACTGCCGTCCGCCTTGATGGACGACGTCGACGACCACGACGGGGCGTCGTTCTCGACCGAGTACGCGTACGTGTAGTTCGCGCTGTAGTCGCCGGAACGGGAGCGGTTGGGCAGCCAGGTCGCCGTCGAGCGGCCGAGGGCGTCGTACGTCGTCTCGGTGATCTTGTTGTTGACGTCGTAGACCTTGGTGGGCAGGCCCCGGGCGTAGTCCGCGTAGGTGTACGTGATCTGGGACTTGTCGTTGGTGACCTTCGTGCGGGTCAGCGGGCCGGCGTCCACCGGGACGTAGTCCGTGTCCGTGAGGTTGTCCTGCGCGTCGGTGACCTTGTCGATCCGGCCCAGCGCGTCGTACGTGGTCCGGCTGATCGTCTGCCAACTGGTCGGATAGCGCTCGCCGTTGGTGGCCGTGGCCGGGTAGGCGAGCGGGCGGCCGGTCCAGGTGGCCTCGCCCACGGTCGGGGTCTGGGCCGCCGACCAGGCGGCCGTGGTCGCCGTGCCGTCGTACACCGTGGCCGTGTCCGACAGGCCGTTGGCGCGGGTGTCGGTGGACGTCGGCAGGGACAGGTCGGCCTCGGCGATCGTGCAGGCCCGGCCGAGGACGCGGACCCGGGTGGGCAGCGAGTGGATGCCGACGGCGGAGTTGGCCGCGTACCAGGTCCGGGTGCACGACTCGTCGCCGGTGACGGTGGTGTCACCCGCGTCGTACACCTTCACCGGCTGGGCGTGGTCGTCCCACTCCATGGTGTGCAGGTAGCGGGTACGCCAACTCGCCTTCGCCGTCAGGTAGGTGTGGGTGAACGCCTTCACCGTGCGGACGTAGTACGCCTCGGTGTCCGCGTACGACTTGTGCTGGGTGGCGGTCTTCCTCAGCCACGGGTCGTTGACGGTGACCGTCACCGGGGTCGAGCCGTCGTAGGTGATCTGCTCGCGCAGGAAGCCCGCGTACGGGTCGCTGTCGGCGAAGTCGGTGACGTCCAGGCCCGCCACGTCGATGCCCGCGACCGTCACCGACCGGGTATCGGTGGTGTCCTTGCGTTTGTCGCCGTGCATGCCCTGCATGTACAGGGAGACGGTCTTGGTCTGCGTCTTGGCCGGCAGGCCCTTGGTGGCGGTGACCTTGCCGTAGCCGCGCCAGACCGACCAGGTGCGCTCGTCCTCGGGGGTCAGCGGATCGTCGTTGTAGTGCCAGGCGGGATCCGCGTAGGTGTAGGTGTTCTCGGTGGGCAGGTTGCCGCCGGTCGAGTCGTTGGTGCTGACGCCCAGGACCCGGTACTTGTGGAACCAGTCCAGGGACGCGTCCTGGGCACCGTTGATGTTCCAGTACTGCGGGTAGCACGGCTTGTTGTTGTCGTCCTCGGCCGCGGGCATGTTCGAGCCGCGCACGCACTCGGGGTCGGAGAGCGCGACCTTGGTCGTGGCGCCCGTCTCCGACACGACCTGCGTGATGCGGGGCCGGGTGAGCGGCAGGATGTCGTCGGTGGCGTCGACCCGGTTGGGGCGCATCGTGTAGGTGAAGGTCACCGGGTCGAGCGCGATGGCCGTGCCGTTCTTGCCGGTGTGCCGGACGGACGACAGGACCAGGGTCTGGTCGGAGGTGTCGCCGATGTCGCCGCCGTCCAGGTACTGCTGGGTCAGGTCCCAGGTGTCGACGGCGGTGAAGGCGCTCGTGGCCGCGGACCAGGCGAAGGTGTCGACGCCGGTCAGGCGTTTGCGGGTGAAGAAGGCCGGGCTGGTCGCGTCGCAGTCGGCACCGGAGGAGCAGATGGCGTCGAAGGGGACGTCGGGCCAGTGGTCGGCGGTGGACTCCTTCAGGTCCGAGCAGTCGGCGGCCGTGCAGCGCTCGGCGTAGGAGAAGGTGACCTTGTCGGAGGTCACACCGGAGAACAGGGTGTCCTTGCGCTGGCCGTAGAGGATCTTGCTGAGGTAACCGCCGCGGGTGTACTTGGTGGTGGCGGTGTCGGCGCCGTTCTTGGCGTAGTAGTTGACCTCCGGCGTGTACCAGTACGACATGGCGTTGCCGCGGGTGTCCACGACGTAGTCCAGGTTCCAGCGCCACGCCTGGGTGACGGACCGGTCGGCGAAGGCGGTGCCCGTGTCGTAGCCGGGCTCGCCGGAGTCGTCGCCGTAGACGGGCACGGCCCACACGGAGTTGGTCTCGTCGGTGGCCGCCGCGCCCGGCAGCTTGTTCAGACCGAAGACGTACTGGGTGCCGTCGCCGGTGGTCACCGTCCAGTACTCGCCGTTGCCGTCGCCGTTGTCGGCGCCGGTGGAGCGGGTGACGGTGGAGCCGTCGTCGGAGCTGAGCCGCCACTCGCCCGTGGTGTCGTCCTTGATCAGCGTGTTGGACTTGCCGTTGAGGACGATCGAGGCGTTCTCGTACTTCCAGCACAGGTCGAACTTGTCGTCCTGCCCGTCCTTGTCACAACTGCCGTACGAGCGCTCGATGTACGACGAGGACGAGATGTCGAAGCCCTCGCCGACCTGGCTGCCCTGGTTGTTGGTGGACGCGGTACGGCCGTCGACACTGCCGGAGTCGTACGACAGCGCCACACCCGGGGACGGTCCGGCCGCGGCCGGCGGCACGGACATGTCGTACGACCAGGTGAACGCGCCCGACGAGCCGCCCGCCTCCCAGGTGGCGGAGGGGGACAGCGGGCTCGCCGTGTAGTCGCCCGAGCCGGAGGCGGAGGCGCCGGTGGTGGCGGCCAGTGCGACCACCGTGGCCGTCGACGCCAGCGGGACCTCGGCGGTCACCGTCTGCCCGGAGACCGCGTTGTGCGAGTCCAGCGGGGTGCGCTCGCGGCAGGACGCCTTGCCGGGGGTGGTCAGCGCGCAGGCCGGGAGCCGGAACAGGCGCAGCCGGCCGGACCAGCCGCCGCCGTACGCGGAGGCGAAGGCCGAATAGTCGACGCTCACCTTCGCGGTGCCGGGGTCGGCCGCCGTGGCGGTCAGGAGCACACCCCTGACGCCTGCGGCCTCGGTCTTCTCGCGGCTCTGTACGGCTATTCGGGCCGTGCCCGACGCGCCGCGGGGCACGACGGTGACCGGCAGTCCGCCGACCGTGAGCCGTGTCCTCTTGCCCTTCCCGGCCAGCCCGGCCTTCTTCGCACCGGGCTTCGGCCAGGCCGCGGTCTGCTGCGCCTCAGCACGGCGCGCCTGCGCGGCGTTCACCTTCCGGACCGCGGCCACCTGGGCGCGGGCCTTCCTGGCGCCCAACCCGGTGATCTCGTCGGCCTTCGAGACCTGCTGCTTCGGGGTGGCGGGGCGGCCCAGGCCGCCGGTTGCCGCCTCGGCCGGGGTGCTGGCCAAGGTGGGCGCGACCAGTGCCAGCACAAGCGCCGGCAGCAACTTGCGTCCGATGGCTCCTCGGGCCCAGCGGGCGCGCTTACCGGCTCTCACGACACAACCCCCACATGATCACGGACGACGCAGAAGGACGAACAGAGACGAAGAACGAGAGATCAGGCACCGGTGGTCCCCACCGTGTCGCTGATCTGCTGCTGGCCGGCCATGGCCCCGGCCCAGAGACGGACGTCGGTGATGCGGCCGGGGAGGTAGTGGCCCCAGGCCGCGTTCACGAACCCCTTGCCGACCGCGAAGTCGCCGGAGCCCGCCACCGCCGTGTAGGCCAGGTCGGAGCCGTTCTGGTTGTCGCCGACGTACAGGCCGATGGTGCCGGTGGCGGCGTCGAACACTCCGGTCAGCCGGGTCACGCTGTTCGCGGACACGGTCGCCGCCTCGTCGGAGACGACCGCGGTTCAGGAGCCGTCGGCGTTCAGGCGGCCGAAGTACCACGTGCCGACGGGGAGTTCCGTCTCGTTCTCCGGGTCGAGTTCGGTGCCGGTCTTCTCGAACCACAGACCCCACGACGCGCCGTCGCCGCCACGCTGGCCGACCACCTGGGCGACGTAACCGTCGGGCTTGGCGGCCATGGCGGCACCGTCCAGTTCGACGGCGGTCGTGGCCGTGAAGGAGCCGGTGTCGTCGACGACCGGCCCGGCCGTGGTGACCGCGTCGTCCGTGCCGTCGAGGACGATCGCCTCGCCGTCGAGCGCGGCGCCGCCGCTGAGCGCGAGGGCCCGCCCGTAGCCGGAGACGGAGTCGGCCAGGCCGGTGCCACTCGCGCCGGCCGGGTCCCAGGCGGCCACCAGTTCGACGTCCGTGGTGCCGTCCGCCGCCAGCAGCCGCCCCTCGGTGGCGATCTCGTCATCGGTCAACTGCCGCTGCCAGACGGCCACTTCGTCGACCCGGCCGCGGAAGTAGTTGACGTACGTGCCCGCCGTGTAGGCGACCCGGGCGTACCCGCCCGTGGTGTACGTGCCGCAGTAGCCGACGCCCTCGCCGTCGTCGCCGCCGGAGAAGTTGTAGAAGGTGTCGCCGTCCGAGGACAGCACGGTGCGCTCGGACTCCTCCAGCGTGACGTCGGGGTCGATGTACAGCGGGTAGACCGTGTCCGCGCCGCCGAGCAGCTCGGCGTCCGGTTCGACGGCGATCGAGGCGTCGGTCAGCTTCACGGGCAGTACGGCCGAGGCGTCGCCGTCGCCGGGACCGTCCGCCGGATCGGCGGAGGTCTCACCGGTACCGTCCACGACGGGGTCGCCGTCGGCCGCGGCGAGCGACATGGTCGTCGGCCCCGCGTCGGTGGCGGTGTCCCCGGCCGAGTCCCACATGCGCGCGGCCGGGGAGCGGAACACCGTGTTCCCGTCCTCGTCGACGGCGGCCAGGCCACCGCCCGTCCGGTTGCCGAGGGTCAGGCCGTCCGCCCGGAAGGAGAACTCGATCCGCTCCAGGTCCGGATGGGCCGCGGCCTCGGCGGACTTGACGACCAGCACCTGGCGCACGCCCTCGACCGTGGCCGTCATCCGCAGGTCGACGCCGGGCAGAACGTCCGCGTAGGTGGCGGAGTCGCCGTCCAGCGTGGGTGCGGGGAGGGTGCCGGGCCAGCCCAGGCTCAGCGACCTGCCGTCCTCGGCGAGCGTCACCAGCCCGTCGCCTGCACCACCGGCGGAGAGGGAGATGTCGGCCACGGACGCCTTCGGACCGATGGAACCGTCGGCGCGCCGCTCCAGGGTGGCGTCGGGCGCGGCCCACGAACCGTCGGGCATCGACACGCGCACGGGCACGGCGGACTGCTCCAGGGAGAACGAGTAGCCGTCCGGGTTGGCATACGTGGTGGCGTACTCGGCGCGCTCACCGACGACCTCGACCTCGTCGCCCGAGGCGGCGGCCCGGGCGAGCGCTTCGGACGCCTCGGACGCTTCGGAGGCCGCTGAGTCCGTGGTGCCGGTGTCGTCCGCCACGGCGGTCGACGCGGTGACGCCGAGGGCGGGCAGCGCGGCCAGCAGCGCCGTGGCCGTCAGCCCGGAGACCCACCGGCGCAGCCGACCGGCACGTCTGTTGTCCGGGCAGCACGAAGAAGACCCACCCATTCCCCACCCCCGCTTTACGCGATCTTCACGAGCCCATGAATCTGAACAAACTTGACCGCATTCGGTCAAGTAAATTCCAAGTGGATCCCGTGGGATGGCCAAGAAGTTCCCATGTGGTGCCCAGGAGTGCCGCTCCCGCCGCACGGGCGCCGTTTGCGTAGCCCTGGAGCGCTGTCCCCCCTCGGCGACGCCACCCCGAATCGTAAAGTTCCGGCCATAAGAGACGCTCACGTTCCCAATGGCCGGTTGGGGAGGGAGCATGGAGGGGTGGCGTCTGGTGTGCGTCGAGGGCGTCGCGTCCGTGCCGTCGTCGGTTGACGGGTGCGGAATCGGACCGGGATCCGGGGAGGCCCCATGGCCGACAGTCGTAGCGACGACGGTAACCGCCGTTGGTGGGCACTCGTCGTCATCGCGCTCGCTCAGTTGATGGTCGTGCTGGACATGACCATCGTCAATATCGCTCTTCCGTCCGCTCAGACCGCGCTGCACATGTCCGACGGCAATCGGCAGTGGGTTATTACCGCCTACACGCTTGCCTTTGGGGGGTTGCTGCTGCTTGGGGGGCGGGTCGCCGATCTGGTTGGGCGGCGGACCACCTTCATGATCGGGCTGCTCGGGTTCGCCGCCGCCTCCGCGCTCGGCGGGGCCGCCACCGGGCAGGGGATGCTGTTCGGGGCCCGTGCGCTGCAAGGCGTCTTCGCCGCGCTGCTCGCGCCCTCCGCCCTCTCGCTGCTCGCCACCACCTTCACCGATCCCAAGGACCGCAGCCGCGCCTTCGGGGTCTTCGGGGCCATCGTGGGGGCGGGCGCGGCCATCGGGCTGCTCGCCGGTGGGGTGCTCACCGAGTACCTCGACTGGCGGTGGTGTCTCTACGTCAATGTTCCCGTCGCCCTTGTCGCCTTCACGGGAGCCTGGTTCCTGCTCGCCGGCGGCAGTGTGCGGCAGGGTGAGGACGCCCGGCTCGACGTGCCCGGGGCCGTGCTCGGCTCCGGCGGCATGCTCGCCATCGTCTACGGCTTCTCCGAGGCCGAGTCCCGTGGCTGGCGCGACGGGCTCGTACTCTCCTTGCTCGTAGGGGGAGTTGTCCTGCTCGCGCTCTTCGGGTTCTGGCAGGCCCGGGCCAAGGTGCCGCTGCTGCCCATGTCCGTCGTGCGCGACCGGCAGCGCGTGGGGGCCTTCCTCACCACCCTGTTCGTCACCATCGGCATGTTCGGGATCTTCCTGTTCCTCACCTACTACCTCCAACGGGTGCTCGGATACTCGCCGTTGAAGACCGGCGTGGCCTATCTGCCGCTCACCGTCGGCATGGTCACCGGGTCCACCCAGGTCGCCGCCCGGCTGCTCCACCGGGTGCCGCCCCGTGCCCTCATGGCACCCGGGCTCGTGCTCGCCGCCGGGGGCATGGCCCTCATCGCCGGGGTCGGGGTCGAGCCCGCGTACGCCACCCACATCCTGCCCGGCACCCTCATGATGGGCCTCGGCATGGGTACGGCGATGATGACCTCCGTCTCCATCGCCACCGGCAGCGTCGCGCCCCGCGACTCCGGTGCCGCCTCGGCCACCTTCAACACCGCCCAGCAGGTGGGCGGTTCGATCGGTACGGCCCTGCTCAACACCATCGCCGCCAGCGTCACCTCGCGGTACGTCACCGCCCACGCCGGGCCCGGTGTCAACGCCCGTCAGCTGGAGGCCAGTTCGGCCGTGCACGGCTTCAACGTCGCCACCTGGTGGGCCGTTGGCTCCATGCTCTTCGCCGCGCTCATCGCCGCCACCGTCGTCAACGCCCGCCGGGCGCCCATGCCGCAGCAGCGGGCCGACGAGCCGGTGCCTGCGGAGCCTGTTGACACCCTTGGGTGACCCCACACGTGCGGGGGGGGGGCTGGAGTTCTCAACTCCGGCCCCCCCCGTAGGTGTGTTGCTCCGGGCTCCCGCACGCCCGTTGCTACGGCGTCAGCAGCCCGCCCAGTTTTCCGCCCGCCGACGTGCCCAACTGCGTGATGCCGTAGTACTTCGACTTCGCCGTCGTCACCGTGCCGCTCACCACCGGGACGTACAGCACCGTGCCCGTGCCGCTGTCCTCGCCGGAGGCGCCCGTCAGCAGGTCCGCGTAGCCGTCGCCGGTCACGTCGGTCAGGGCGACCGCCGAGCCGAAGGAGTCGTTCGTCTCCGTCGTGCCCGTGATGTTCGGGGAGTCCTGGGAGAGGGAGAGCGAACCGGTGCCGGTCGGGCCCGTCGACGTCCCCTTCAGCAGCCATGAACTGCCCGCGTTCGCCTGGTTCTTGGCCGAGCGGGTGATGTCCTCGCCGGGGGCGCCGGTCAACACGTCCGCGTAGCCGTCCGCGTTGAAGTCGCCCACCGACACCGAGGCGCCGAAGGCGTCGTTCGTCTCGGCGACTCCCGGTACGCCGGTGGTGTCCTGATGGACCGTCACCGCGCCCGTGGACGTCAGCCCGCCCGCCGCGCCCTTCACGACGGTGACCTGGCCGCCCTTGTTGCCGCCCGACTCGGCCGGGTACGGCTGACCGATCGCGAGGTCGTCGTAGCCGTCGCCGTTGACGTCACCGGCGGCAACCGCCCTGCCGCCCTTGACGCCCAGCACTCCGACCTTCGAAAGGCCCAGCGTCTTCGAGCCCTTGAACCAGACCACCCGGCCGATCCCGGACGCGTCACGGTAGTTGAGGGCCACGTCCGCGTAACCGTCCCGGTTGAAGTCGCCGGTCGTCGCGTCCTCGAAGGACAGGGCGCCCGTCGCCGTCGTCAAGTCCCCGGCGGTTTCCTGGCCGTTGGCGAAGCGGGCCGCCCAACTGCCGCCCGTGCCCGTGGAGGCGGCGAACACGTCCGCCTTGCCGTCCGCGTTGAAGTCGCCGACCGCGACCGCCGAGCCGAACTTGGCGCTGGTGTAGGAGTAGTCGTCGCCGAGGGCCATCGTGTCGGCGCCCGTGTCGAACGTCGGGCCGTACAGGATCGTCACCGCGCCCCGGTCCTTGTGGCCGGTAGTGTCGTCCTCGCCGGGCGCGCCGACCGCCAGGTCCGCGTAACCGTCGCCGTTGATGTCGCCCCAGGCGGTCGCCGCGCCCCACAGGTCGCCCGACTCGGCGGTGCCGGGGACGCCCGAACTGGCCTGGTTCAGGCGGAGTTTGCGCGAGGACACCGGCCCGGCGGTGCCGCCCGGCACGAGTTGCACCCAGCCGCTGCCACTGGCCGGGGTCGCGGCGATGACGTCGCCGACGCCGTCGCGGTTGTAATCGGCCGTGGGGATCGCGGAGTTGCGGCCCGCGCTCGCCGCGTACCGGCGGACCTCGGCGAGCTTCGCGTACAGGTTCTTGCCCGGGGACGCGGTCGTCGTCGCGTCCTTGCCGCCGGAGACCACGTTCAGGGTCGCGGAGTCGCCCGCCGCGTACACCCCGGTGTCGGACTCCGCCGTCAGCGTCACCGTGCCGGTCGGATCGCCGCCGTACTGGCCCAGCTTCCAGGCCGCCAGCCGCGCCACCGACTCCAGCGCGGCCCGGGTCGGCTTCCCGGCCGCCTTCGCGGGCGTCGCCGTCGCATCGCCCTCGAAGTCACCGAGTACGGCGATGCTCGTCGAGGCGTCGTCGAAGCCGGGGGTGGCCTCGCCGCGTACCGGCAGGTCGGCGCCGCCCGCGCGGCCCTCGAAGATCTGACCGCACTTGTCCACAAGGAAGTTGACGCCGAGGTCGGCGCGGCCCGCGACCTGGACGTCGTAGGCCATGAGACCGCGCACCAGGGACGCGGACTCGGCGCAGCTGTAGTCGTTCGAGCCCGCGGTGTGGTGCACGAAGACCGCGCCGATCGTGTCGTCGTAGGACGGGGAGCCGGTGACGGTCGACTCGTCCGCGCCCCACTGGGCGCGGGTGAGGATCGGGGGGCGGTGGACCGTGGAGGGGAGGGGGGCGGGGGCGTCCTCGGTCACGAACGCGGCGTTGCTGATGGCGGAAGTGCTCGACGTGCTCGACGTGCTCGAAGTGCTCGAAGTGCCGGAGGCGGTAGTGCTGTTGCTGAGCGCCGCGCTCCGGGTCTCCGTCGCCGTCACCCCGGGGTCCACCAGGTTGAGCTCAAGTCCCTTGGGGAGGACGGAGGTTGACGTGCCGTCAGCTGCGAGGACGCGGGCCTCGACGCCGTCGCTCGGGCCCACCCACAGGGGTTGGGACGCACCGCGGGCCGAGGTGTTCGTCGTCGTCGCGTACGCCGGGGTGAGGGTCAGGCTCTGCCAGCCGCTCCACGTGCCGGTGGCGGTGTCGCGGGTGCGGACCTGGGCGGTGCCGGTGAGTTCGGCCGCGGCGCCGGTCCAGGAAACGCCTACGAGGGAGAAGGCGGCGGTCGAGGTACGGGCCACGGAGCGGTCGCCGGAGCCCGAGGCGCCCCCGTCGCCGTCTCCGCCGTCGTCCGCCCGCATCGTCAAGTCCTGTACGGAGACGGGGCGTTGGGTGAGTCCGTCGGCGGTCGGGCCCTGGCTCGGGGTGGCCGCCGCGTACGTCGCGACCCCGGCGCCGCCCACGACCACGGCTCCCAGCGTCAGCCACACCCGCCGCTTCAGGCGCAACGGCTGGTACGCGTGCGCGCGACTGCTGCCGCGGCCACCACGACGACTACGGATACTGCGGCGACTCAAATCCCCCACCCCTGGTCATACGACACAAACAAGCCACCCGTCTTAGGAGTGGCCCTCTATTGAGCACACAAAGGGCGGGTAAACATGACATGAACAGGCTGTGGGGTATGTCACTTCGAGGCGCCTCCCGGCGCGCTCCGGTGCCGGTCATACGGCGCATGCGACGCATGCGGTGACGTTTCCGCGCCCCACGACGCTGATGCCCTCGGGGACGTGTGCACGGCCGGTGTGCCGCGCGGTCCGGACGACGATGCGGCACAGCCGGGGACGGCGGGCGGGGACGGCATTGGGCCACGGAGGGGAACCCCGGCGCGCGGAAGCGCACGACCGCGACGGGGAGTTGGGCGCGGCCGTCGTACGGGCGCAGGCCGGGGACGAGGCCGCCTTCGCGGTCGCCTACCGGCTCGTGCAGCCGGGGCTGCTCGGCTACCTGCGCGGGATCGTCGGCGACGACGCCGAGGACGTGGCGTCCGACGCGTGGCTGGAAATCGCCCGCGACCTCGGCCGGTTCCGCGGCGACGGCGCCGGGTTCCGCGGCTGGACCGCGACCATCGCCCGCCACCGCGCCCTCGACCACCTGCGCCGCCGCAAGGTACGGCCGCGGGCGACCGCCCTCGAACACGACGTCCTCGAACTCCCCGCCGCCCACGACACCCAGGACCAGGCCCTGGAGTCCCTCTCCACCGCGCGCGCCCTCGCCCTCGTCGCCCGGCTGCCGCGCGACCAGGCCGAGGCCGTACTCCTGCGCGTGGTCGTCGGCCTCGACGGCCGCGGCGCCGCCCGCGTCCTCGGCAAACGCCCCGGCGCGGTCCGCACCGCGGCCCACCGGGGGTTGCGCCGACTCGCGCAGCACCTTGCGGCGGAGGGGGGCGAGGGCTTGGGGGAGGGGGACGACGGCATTGCGGACGACAGCCCGGAGGCGCGGAGCGACGGCCTCGCGGGCGGCGGTCCGGCGGAGGGTGTGACGGATGAGGGGCCGCGAACGCTGGGGGAAGCGGAGTGACAGGGCACAGCCGGACCGGGGAGGTCCGGGGCCCTGTCGAGCCGCCCGGGACGTCGGACGGGGGTCGGCGTCCCGGCATCCGCCCGACGGTGTGGCGGGCGGGGACGGGGGACGGGGAGGGGGACGGTCGGCATGGACGGGTTGCGCGACGGCGCGGAGGGCGGCAGTGACAACGGCGGCGGGGCAGTAGGCGACCTGATCGCGGCGGCCGTGCGGCCCGTCGTGCTCGACACCGCCGCCCAGGCGCGCGCGGTCGCCGCGTTCCGGGCCGTGCGGGAGGGGGGCGCGGCCGGCACCCGTACCCGGCGGCGCGACGACTGGCGCGCCCGCGGCGTGCGCCGGGCGGGGCGCGCGCTGCGTACGACGTCGGCGGTGTTGCTCGTGGTGGGGGTCGCGGGGGTCGCGGGAGTGGTGGCGCTGGTGGCCGAGGAGGGGCGCCGGAGGGCGGGTGCCGGGTGACGAACACCGGCTGAAGGGCGCCCGGTCGCGGAAGAACCACGGAAGAACCACGGAAGAACCACGGAAGAACCACGGAAGAACCACGGAAGAACCCGGGACGACCGAAGGCGTCAGAAGACGACCCGGGATCGCAGGCTCTTGCTTCCCACCGAGATCGGCTCTCACCTAAGTATTCCTGGATGTTCCTGAGCGCTGCTGGTCACCCCCTGGCCACGTGTCCAATCCCTGGGCTGGTCGGTGAGGAGCGCGAGGGATCGGCTCAGCGGTTAATTCCAGTGCGACGGAATCTGTCGAAGTAGACTTAGACGAGATATGTCGTGGTCGAGGTGTAGGAGGGCGAGTGAAGAAAGGCGTGGCGGCCAAACCGGACGACGTGGTCGACCGGGACCGGGAGTGGGATCTGCTCGCGGAGTTCCTCACCGATCCGGATCCGGCAATGCGGCTCGGCATCGTGTCGGGGCGGCGGCGGCACGGGAAGTCGTACCTGCTCCAGGCGCTGTCTGAGCAGGTTGGCGGTCTCTACGTCACCGCGGTGCGAGAGGAGGGGCGGCTGCCCGCGATCCAGCGGTTCAGTGACGCGGTAGCCACCCACGCCGGCCTGCGGCCTGGGAGTCTGCGTCTGACCGACTGGCGTGACGTCCTGTCCAACGCCCTTGATGTGACCGCCCGTTCGTCGCACCCGCTCCTGGTGATCGACGAGTTGCCGTATCTGCTCCAGCACTCGCCTGAGATCCCGGGCCTGCTGCAACAGCTCTACGACGAGCGTCAGCGGGGTGCCCGGCCTGGCGACGGGTCGGGTCCGCGGCTGATCCTGTGCGGCTCCGCGATGAGCGTCATGCACGAACTGCTCTCGGGGACCAAGCCGCTGCGGGGACGTGCCGTGGTCGATCTACGACTGGGCCCCTTCGACTACCGGGACAGCCGGGCCTTCTGGCGGATCGCCGACCCGCTGACCGCGCTGAAGGTGCACGCGGTCCTGGGAGGGGCCCCCGGCTACCGGCCGGTAGCCGCCCGCCCGCATCCTGACGACGGCTTCGATGCCTGGCTTACTCGGACACTGCTCGACCCGGGCCGGGCGGTGTACTCACGCACCGAGACCGAGTACCTGCTGCGCGAGGACCCGAGGATCACGCAGCACACCCTGTACTACGACATCCTCACGGCGATCGCGAACGGTGCCACCACCCCCAGCAAAATCGGTGCCGCCTTGGAACGCCCGCGCAACGCGGTTGCCCACCCCCTCGGAGTCCTGGAATCCACCGGCTACATCCGACGGGAACAGGACATCCTGCGTTCCAGGCACCCCGTCATCACCCTCGCCGACCCCGTCATCCGCTTCAACCAACTCATCACCCTCCCGCAGGCCGCCGCCGTGGAGCAGGGCTTCGCCGAGCAGGTGTGGCAGCAAGCTGCCCCGACCTTCAACTCCAAGATCCTCGGGCCGCACTTCGAGGACCTGGCCCGCGACTTCACCCGTCGTTACGCCCACACTTTGTTGCCCGGCGGACTGCCCGGCCCGGTCGGTACCACCGAGGTCGCCGACCAGGCTGCCCGGACCAAGCACGAGGTGGATGTCATCGCCCTGGCCGCCGGTGAGCGCCCGCAGGCTCCCCGCGCGCGGATCGCGCTGCTGGGCGAGGCCAAGGCGACGGCCGCACGTCGTGGGACCGGTGACTTGGAGCGCCTGGAACGCATCCGTGGCCTGCTCGCCGACCAGGGGTACGAGACAGCTGACACCACCCTGGCCCTGTACTCCCTGCACGGCTTCTATCCCGACCTGGTCGAACTGGCCGACCGTCGTGATGACCTCCTCCTGGTCGACCTGCCTACCCTTTACGGCAGTTGACACCAAGAGGACGAGGAACCCGGGCGAGGGCACGGCGCAGCTGCTCTCCGATGTCGGGCACCGGGATCCCCAACTCGGCCAGCCATCGGACGATTTGTTCGAGGTTCGAATTCAACTCCGCTGCGCGGCGCAGCAGATCCTGCCACGTGAGCTCATCACTCGCGGACACATAGGTCTCGTCGAATTTCGAGTCCACGAGGAGCTCGTACGCGTCGGCTGCCGACAGCCCGGCCGGCAGGTCCGGACAGGAGACCGTGACTCCGTAGGTCGCCATCCGCTCGGCGAGTTCGGCCGGAGGCCGGAGTACGGACCGCGCGGCCACGACCAGATACGCGAACGGCATCGTGTCACCGACGGAGAGGCCGAACCATGAACACGGCCCAAAGATGGACAACAGCTGCTCGTCCAACTCGTCGGGGCAGTGAGGCGCTCTGAACGGCACATCGAAACCGTAGTCCTCGAATCTTCGGATCGCCGGTCCCAGACGATGGGCGCCCGATTCCAGAAGCAAGTCGTATGGCAATGGGCCCGGAGGGGCGAGGCTCAGCGTGTGGTTGACCCACCGGCTGTCGAGCAACGCGAGATCGTCGGTCGTGGCGTCGTCGGGGAACGGGCACGGCGGGGAGAACCCGAGCTCGCGGTACCTGCTCAGCGCTTCGGCCGGCGTCATGTCCAACTCGTGTGCGGCGAGAAGCAACTGGACGGGGGCCATCGGGTCCGTACGCGTCAGCCAGGCTTCCGTGTCCTTACACCCTCGCCTCAGCATGATCGGCAGTTGGCGGTCCGGACGTTCGGGCAATGCGGCCCGGTCGGGACGCAGGCCATGAGCCTCGTAGCGGGCACAGACCTCGCTGACGGTGATGTCGAGGTCGATGCAGGCTTGGGCGATACGACCGGGCGGCACCGTCTCACCGGGCGAGAACCAGTCCGTCGGGTGCTGCGGGTCGTGCACCAACAGTTCGTCGTGCATCGCGGCATCGGCCAATGTGCCCACGGCGCCGGGCACGTCGATCCCGAGGTCCCGCCAGAGAGCGGCCACCTGCTCTGGTTCCTGGTGGGCCACGAGGGACTTGCGCACCAGCTCGGTGACAGTAACGTTCGACGACCGCCGCAGAGGCCGCCCCAAGTAGTCGCAGAGGAGTTGGAGATCCGGGTCCGACGCCTTCAGTGCGGCGGGAATCCCCTCGGTTCGCAGATCGTGGAGCCCCAGCGCTGCCGCTCGGCGGATCATGGCATCCAGCGACGCCCCTCCGCGCAGATCCGCCGGCAGGAATGGCCATCGGCGGGAGCGGGGCGTGGCCCAACTCCAGTACGTCACATCAGAATTCGGAGATTTGGTCAGAAACAGCTGATCGGAGGGCATGGCCGGGAGTACCGGCTGCGCATCGTCCAATTCGGGGCAGAATGGCGTGAGTTCGTTCAGGATCCGCTCATCCCTATGTGCGAGAAGGCGCCACAGGTAGATGTGGTCCGGAGGGCTTCCGGTAAACCTCCAGGGCACATCGCCCCGGCCCTCCTCACGCAATATCTCGCCGTCCGACGGCAGCACCCCGCACCTCGTGACGTCGAGCACGCCGTTCTCGTACGGAAGCGGACGCTCCGCGCGCAGCAGCGCGTCCGTCACGAGGTCGGCGAGTTGTGTGCTCTCTTTGGCCACACGGCAGATCCAGGCGAAGTCGGGCAGCGTCGCACCGTCGGCCGCGATCAGCGGATCCACTGCCCGCGCCAGAAGCGCGTTCAGCACCGGCTCGACATCATCGAGGATCTCGGCCCGGTCGGTGGACAGTTGGGCCGGTGCGTACGGACCCGAGAGATTGACCACGACGCCGGTCAGCCCGGAGGCGGCCGAGGAGACGACCCCCGTGCGCTGTGCGGGCTGCACCACCAGCCCGTCGACCAGCAAGGCACCGCCGTGCTCGGTCCAGGTGAGCTGCACTCCGGGCGGGGCGTCCGCCCAGGTCACCCGGGCGCCGTGCGCGTCGAGTCCGAAGCGTTCACCGCGCGGCTGTGTCCGCTCCCGCACCACGCCCGCCGCCCAGTGGGCCCGGCGTGACTCGTCCTCGGCGACGGTGTCGAACTCCGCGATCCCAAGGAGGCGTTCGAGCACATGGACACTGGAAACCACCCCGCCCTTCCGCAGGTACAGCCGCACCCGCGTGCCCGGCTCGTCGCCTCGCTCGGCGGTGGTGACGATGCGAAAGAGATGGCCGGGCCCATGGATCGAAGCGCGCAGCACCGGCCCCGGCCTGCCGTCGAGACCCATGCGGCACGTCGTCACGGTGAACTCGTCGGCCAGCATGAAGTAGCTCAACACCCCGATGCCGAAACGGCTGTTGGGGTGCATCTCCACTGGCGGGTCGACTTCGCTCCATGCCGTGTGCTCAAGCTTGAAGTCGCTCTGTTCGGCGAATCGCGCGCCCGCCTGTGAGAAGACGCCGCGCAATTCGGCGTCGCCCATCCCGATGCCGTTGTCCCGGCATTCCAGATACGCGCGCCCGTCGTCGTCCCGCCCCTGCTCGAACTCGATCCGTCCGGCGAAGGTGTGGGCGCCGCCGTGTCCGCTTCGGTCCAGGTACTGGGTTCGCGCTCGGCGGTAGCGACATGCGTCGAGCGCGTTCTGGTACAGCTCGCGCACCGCCAAGTCGCGGTCCTTGTAGAGCTGTACGCCCATCAGCAGCTCCCGGATGCGTCGTTCGTCCAGGCGGAATCCGGCCCAGCCGTCGAACACGCCGTCGGCCGGACGCACGTCGTCGGCCGAGAGACTCGTGGGGAGCCTCGGCATGGGCTGCGGGATCCGGTCGCGTGCCGTTCGGTCGACGCTGTGCAGAAGTTCGTTGGTGCGCGCGACGTACTGCCGTAGTCCTTCGATGACTGCCTCGTGGTGACAGTCGGCCCGCAGCGCCGGGTGTGCCGTCTGGCCGCCCCAGGTTGCCCGCTCGACCGTGTCACGAAGTTGTTCGAGGCCGACGGGGTAGGGGATGCCGACATGCTCGACGATGACATCGGGGAGCGCGGTCGTCTCCAGGCAGGTCCCGTACGCGAGGGCCAGTAGGAGGGCGAGTCTGCGGTCGTGTACCCGCTGCCGGGCCGGGAGAGCAGGGACCCGGATCTGGTCCTCTCCACTCAGCCGGTCCAGGAATTCGGCGTTCGTCACATCGGGGCCGCGCCGCACCGCATGCAGGAGCGCGGTCACCCGCCCAGGTTCCAGAATGCCCCCGAGGCCCCGGACCAGCTCCTCCTCGCCCTCGATCTCATGAAGCAGCTCCCGAACGGGCCCCGCCTCCGCGTGCTCGCCACGTCCCAGCAGCCAGCGGTGGAACAGCCACCAGCCGATCGGTCGCGCCGCATCGGGTCTCAGGGTTGCACGCTTGACCAGCCGATCGTGCCCTGCCGCGAACGCCTCGAAGGCTCGCCGATCCTCGTCCGCGTCAGGTACGGGGCCGAGCCGGTCCGGTCCGACGCGGGCCCAACGGGACGCGGTCCGCGCCCTGTTGGCGCCGTACAAGAACGGCACGAGGATCAGTAGCGCGGCCTCGGCCGGGCACAGGCCGAGTGGGCGCCCGGCGCCCGGGTCACCCAGCAACCATTCGACCCGGTCGAGAAATCGCACCGCGGTGCCCGGGTCCTGCCACGGATCCGCGGCGAGTGCATCCTGCGCGGCATCGCGTACGCCGGCCAACCCGGCGACTGTGGAGCACACATGCGCCCTGAGTGTCCGCGCGCTCCGGTCGTCGTCGACGTGGTCCCACAGGGTCGATTGCGCCGCGGCTCGCACCCACCAGTCCTCAACACCGGTGGACGGCAACGCAGGTGGAGACTTGGTGTCCACGTGTACGTGAACTGTCCCGGCCTGTACGACAGCGTGTTGAGTACCCCCGGAGATCAGGTTGTGTACCTTGCCCGCCGTGTCCACTTCCTCCATGTCCCGAGCCTATGGGCGGCAGCCGGCAGCGGAGGCGACTTCCCGAGAGCGCTGGTGGCGACGGACCGCACGGAAGCACGCGAGCCGCAGTCCGGTGCGCCTCCATCGAGCGCGTCTCGTTCCACTGGATGAGGCATGGGGACTGATGGCGCTGCGATCACCTGTTCGGAACTGTCTCGTATCGACGTGGCGACGCAGTTGGCGTCGGGATGGAACGCGGTAAGCCGACGCTGATCGGGGTTGCTCGAATACGTCCTCCTTCACCATGGCGGTGGTGGAGGCGAACCGCCCAGCCACCAGTTGGACGGGGCGGCGAACACGTCGCGCCGGTTCAGGGTGCGGCGGAGCTGCTCCAGCACGCACGTCGCGTACGCGTCGCCGTCGGCCGCGCCCTGCCGCGCCTTGACGTCTGTTGACACTACGCGTCTGAGGACGGGATGCCAGCCAGGTCGGTGCACGGTGGCACTCCGCCCGGGTACGACTGGACTCTCCCGAGCGGTTCCGTATCCACAACAGGCGACACAGCAAGGTTGCGAATGAACTGGGCCCGGGGGAGAACCCTCGTGGGCTCCGCGAACGTAAGACATCCTCGCCGGGCCACACGATGGCCCCATGCTCAATGTCGAGTCGACGGGCCCACAAGACGGCGTCCGGGACGGCACAGCGTATCGGTCTGGATTGGACCATATGAAGTGTCTGGCCGGTTGGTCACGCGGTGGCCGCGTTGGTCACCGAATTCCTGCATCGGCCCAGGCCAGGGCGAGAGACACCACGGAGACGGCCGAGGCCGCCACCCCCCACAGGAGAGGCCCCGGCCGTCGCGCGGCACGGGTCGCGCGGCGGCCCGTATCTCCTACAGCGCCGCGCCCGCGTTTTCTGTCACACCCGCCCGCGCCGCCCCGTGTCACGAGGGGAACACGGCGTTCCGGTGCCGTTCCGGCACAGTTCCAGCGTCGTTCCGCCGCCGTCCCGGCAGCACCCCGTCGCCGTCCCGTCACCGTACGAGGTTACGGATCGGCCGCGACTTGTCTGGACATGGACGAGTGGACGTTTCAAGCCGTAACGTGCCCTTCGCGCCGAGCGAGGGACGACCTGAACCAGTGGCCGAGTGACCACCGCCACCAGCCAGCGGCCTGAAACCGCAACCATCGATTGAGCGACCACGATGGTGTGAGTACCTGGTCCGTGAGAGCGGCGCCGGTTTGGGCGCAAAGGGGGCGAGAACCCGGTCCGCCAAAGCGGCGCCGGTTTAGGCGCAAGGGGGGTGCGGGTGCTGGGGGACGACGTGGAGCTGACCGCCGCGCTGCTCGCGGCGCAGGCTGGGGACGAGAACGCGTTCAGGACCGTGTACCGCGCGGTGCACCCGCGGCTGCTCGGGTACGTGCGCACGCTTGTCGGGGAGCCGGACGCCGAGGACGTCGCCTCGGAGGCGTGGCTCCAGATCGCCCGTGACCTGGACCGGTTCAGCGGTGACGCCGACCGGTTCCGCGGCTGGGCCGCCCGGATCGCCCGCAACCGCGCCCTCGACCACATACGGATGCGCGGGCGCCGTCCCGCGATCGGCGGCGACGAGAGCGAACTGACCGGCCGCGCCGCGGAGTCGGACACCGCGGTCGAGGCCATGGAGGCGCTGGACACCGACCGCGCCCTCTCGCTGATCGCCCGGCTCCCGCAGGACCAGGCGGAGGCGGTGGTGCTGCGGGTGGTCGTCGGTCTCGACGCCAAGTCCGCCGCGGATACCCTGGGCAAGCGTCCGGGTGCCGTCCGTACCGCGGCCCACCGCGGCCTCAAACGCCTCGCGGAACTCCTCGACGCCGAAGCCGTACGCGATGACCCCGAGCCCGACCCTGATCCCGGCCCCGATTCTGTTGGCTCCGCCCCTGATTCCGTCGACCCCGTCCCTGATTCAGACCCCGACTCCGACCCGGGTTCCGACCCCGGCTCCGACCTTGGACCAGACCCGCAGAGAGTGCCGCGTACGCGCGCGGTGACGTCCGCCGGTGTGACGCATCTGCGTTCGCGGACGCAGAAGGACATGTGATGGCCGACGAGCAGGACAGGTGGCTGGACCGCGACGCCGCGGAGCGGCTGCTGCGCGGTGAGCCGCTGGACGCCGTCGAACCCACGGCCAAGGAACAAGCCGACCGGCTGGTCGAATTCCTGGGCGCGCTGGCCGCCTCTTCCGCCCCGCCGGCCGGTTCCGCCGGGTCCGATGTGCCCGGTGCGCCCGGTGCGCCTGACGGGTCCGCCGATCCCGAACTTCCGGGCGAGGAGGCCGCGTTGGCGGCGTTCCGCGCGGCACGTCGTACGGCGGGTGCGGCGGGTACGACGAGTGCGTCGGCGGGGGTTGCGTCGGCGGGGGGCGCGGACGCGACCGCCTCCGCGGCCGAGGTCGAGGTCGAGGCCGACCCCGTGACCCACTCCGCCGCCGGGATCGACCCCGGGGCGCCGGCCCGCCCCCACCCCCGTACACCCCGCCCGGAGCGGCCCGCCGCCCCCGAGACACCCGCCGCACCCCCCGACGCAATGTCCGATACGCCGGATATGGACGCATCCGACGCGGGTCTCGTCCACCTCTCGCGCCCCGCCCGCCCTGTTCGCCCCGTACCGCCCACGCGTCCCAACCGCCCCACGCATCCCCTCCTCGTCGCGACCGGCGGTCGGCGCCCCCGGCGGCGCCGTCCCGCGCATCTGGTGCTGGTCGCCGCGCTCGCCGCCGGGGTGATCGGCGGGGTGGCGGGGCTCGCGAGTACGGGGATGCTGCCGAACCCGTTCGACGACGAGCCCGTGCCCGGGTCGTCCGCGTCGGCTGCGGCGACCCCCGAACACACGCACGGATCGCCGTCGCCGAGCGGTGGCGGAACCCGTGGCTCCGATACGCCCGCGCCCGGCTCCGCGAGCGGCGGTTCGACCGGGAGCGGCTCCTCGGGCGACGGTTCGGGTGACGGTTCCGCCGCGGACGGGAACTCCGGCGCGGGTGTCGAGCGCGGCTCGAAGGAGTGGTGGAGCGGGGTGCTCGCCTCCTGCCGCGACGTTCGCAATGGCAACGCCGGCAGCCTCGACGCCGACCAGCGGCGCGGTCTCGTGGCCGCGGCGGGCGGTCGCGGACGCGTGAACGCCTACTGCAAGAGCGTCCTCGCCGCCGGCCCCTCGGCCTCCGGCGGCACCGACGGCCAGGGCACCGCGGCGGGCAGCGGCGGCACGGGCGGCGGCGCCCCCGGCACCCCCGGCGGCACGGACACCACCGGCGGCGCCCCGTCCGGCGGAGGCGGCGGCACGGGCGAGAACGTGAACCAGGGCCAGGAGATGGCCCCGGGCGGCGGCAGCGGCGGAAGCGGCAGCAGTAGTGGTACGGGCAGCAGTAGTGGCATGGGCAGTGGTGGCCGGAGCGGTGGCGGATACGGCAACGGCTCCGGCAGCGGCGGCAGCGGTGGCGGAGTCACCTCGTCCTCGGACCACCGCGGCAGCGCCCCGCGCACCGCGACCCCGTCGACGTCCCTCGTGGCCCCGGCGCCGACGTACACGGCCCTGAACGCGGCACCGACACAGATCTGAGCCGACCGCGGCGGGGCCGGGTCCGGGGCCCGGGCCGGGGCCCGGGGGCGAGATGCGTCCGGCCTCCCTCCCCCCTTCCTCCCTCCCTCCCCCTCCATCTCTCTCGCCCGCCCGTCTTCACTTCCCGCTGGCGAAATCAACCGCACACCACCCACTCCGACCTGCGGTTTCTCCCCTCCCCGTCCGCATCTCCACCACCGGTGTGACACTTTCGCGAGGCCCGGCGCTGTTGAGAGTGAGCCGACTGGTCATCGGCTCCTTCGCACAGAGCCGGGGGTTCCCCCCGTACCTACGGCTCGTGCACCTCGGCGCGGGTGGGACACGTTCCCCCGGTCCCGCCCGCGCCCTCAACGCCGTATGGCGGTTGCTGCGGTCGCCGTGGTCACCAGTAGACGACGACCTTGTCCCCGACCCGCACCTGGTCGAACAGCGCCACGATCTTCGTCTCGTCCCGCACGTTGACACAGCCGTGCGAACCCCCGGTGTAGCCGTTGGCGGCGAAGTCGTACGAGAAGTGCACCGCCTGGCCCCCGCTGAAGAACATCGCGTACGGCATGGGGGCGTCGTAGAGCGTGGAGTAGTGGTCGCGGGACTTCCAGTACACGTGGAAGACGCCCTCGCGGGTGGGCGTGTACTGCGAGCCGAACCGGACGTCCATCACCGACAGGGTTCTGCCGTCGACCATCCAGCGCAGCGTGCGGCTCGTCTTGCTGATGCAGAGCACCCGGCCGGTCAGGCACCGCGGGTCCGGTGCCGCGGCCGGCTGCCCGCCGTACGCGTACAGCTCCCACTTCGTCGGCTCGTGGGTCATCGCCACCAGCCGACCCCAGGTCACGGAGTCCGTCGCGCCGGTCCGCGGCAGCCCCCGCTTGGCCTGGAAGCCCCGGACGGCGTCCGCGGTCTCGCCGTCGTACGACCCCGTCGGCTCCCCGGCGAGCCACGCGACCTGCCGGAGCCGGGCCTGCAACTCCCGTACGGCGGTACCGGAGTCACCGGCGGACCACAGGACCCTGGCGGGGGAGCCCTTGGCGTCGGCGGGGGTGGGAGTGGAGGTGGTGGTCGGTGTGGGATCAGTGGTTGTGGAGGGTGTTGCGGTCGTGGCGGGAGCCGTTGTCGTAGGAACGGTGATCCGGATCGGAGAGTTCCCGCCCTGCGTGTCCGCCGTCGGGCCCACGGTGCATCCGTGGATCGCGCCGTAGACGACGAGCGCCCCGAGTGCGCCCCAGAGCGCCTTTCGCCCCGTGCGCCCCGTGCCCTCCGTGTTTCCCACGCCTTTGGTACGCATACGGCCCCCCGGTCGTCTCGATGGTCCCGCCGGCCCCGGTACGGCGCCCCGCCGCACCCGCCGCAGTCGTAGCCCTACCCCTGGCTCTACCTCCAGCTCCACCCTCCAACCCTTGGGCCGAATGGGCCGCTCTCCCCGAGAGAACCCCTTCGCGCCCCTGAGAACGCCCCCGGGAACGCCCCTGGAAACCCCCTAGAGAAGCTCTACAGGCGTGCCGTCGCGGCGGCCAGAGGGCATGGTTGTGAGCGAGGTTCCAACTGGGCGCACGCTGACGAACGTAGAGACCGAGCAACCGGAGGCACAACCATGGCGCGGGAGTCGGAGTCCGGACTGCCCATCGAGCCGGTCTACGGGCCCGGGTCCCAGCAGGACTGGGACCCGGCGGAGAAGCTCGGCGACCCGGGGTCGTACCCCTTCACGCGGGGCGTGTACCCGTCGATGTACACGGGCCGCCCGTGGACGATGCGCCAGTACGCGGGTTTCGGTACGGCGACGGAGTCCAACGCGCGTTACAAGCAGCTGATCGCCAACGGCACCATGGGCCTGTCGGTCGCCTTCGACCTGCCCACCCAGATGGGCCATGACTCCGACGCGCCGATCGCGAGCGGCGAGGTCGGCAAGGTGGGCGTGGCGATCGACTCCGTCGACGACATGAAGGTGCTGTTCGGCGGGATCCCGCTGGACAAGGTGTCGACGTCCATGACGATCAACGCCCCCGCCGCGCTGCTCCTGCTCCTGTACCAACTGGTCGCGGAGGAACAGGGCGTGAGCGCGGACAAGCTCACCGGCACGATCCAGAACGACGTGCTGAAGGAGTACATCGCGCGTGGGACGTACATTTTCCCGCCGAAGCCGTCGCTGCGCCTGATCGCCGACATCTTCAAGTACTGCCGGGCCGAGATCCCGAAGTGGAACACCATCTCGATCTCCGGCTACCACATGGCCGAGGCGGGTGCCTCGCCCGCGCAGGAGATCGCGTTCACGCTCGCGGACGGCATCGAGTACGTGCGGACGGCGGTGGCGGCGGGCATGGACGTCGACGACTTCGCCCCCCGGCTGTCGTTCTTCTTCGTCGCGCGTACGACGATCCTCGAAGAGGTGGCCAAGTTCCGTGCGGCCAGGCGTATCTGGGCCCGGGTGATGCGCGAGGAGTTCGGCGCGAAGAACCCCAAGTCGCAGATGCTGCGCTTCCACACGCAGACGGCGGGGGTCCAACTCACCGCCCAGCAGCCCGAGGTGAACCTCGTCCGGGTCGCCGTCCAGGGGCTGGCGGCGGTGCTCGGCGGCACGCAGTCGCTGCACACCAACTCCTTCGACGAGGCCATCGCCCTGCCCACCGACAAGAGCGCGCGCCTCGCGCTCCGTACGCAGCAGGTGCTGGCGTACGAGACGGACGTGACGGCGACGGTCGACCCCTTCGCGGGCTCGTACGTGATCGAGCGGATGACGGACGAGGTCGAGGCGGCCACGCTGGAGCTGATGCGCAAGGTCGAGGACCTCGGCGGCGCGGTCTCCGCGATCGAACACGGCTTCCAGAAGGGCGAGATCGAGCGCAACGCGTACCGGATCTCCCAGGAGACGGATGCGGGGGACCGGGTGGTCGTCGGCGTCAACCGCTTCCAACTGGACGAGGAGGAGCCGTACGAGCCCCTGCGCGTGGACCCCGCGATCGAGGCCCAGCAGGCGGAACGGCTGACGAAACTGCGCGCGGAACGCGACCAGGACGCGGTGGACGCGGCGCTGGCGGCGCTGCGCAAGGCGGCGGAGGGGGAGGACAACGTCCTGTACCCGATGAAGGACGCGCTGCGGGCGCGGGCGACCGTGGGGGAGGTGTGCAATGCGTTGCGGGGGGTTTGGGGGACTTATGTGCCGAGTGATGCGTTCTGAGTGATGTGCGCTGACTGAACACCTGTGGATACGGTACGTAACTTGGTGTATCCGGAGGGGAGTTGTCGAGTGGTGTGGTCGCGGCGGACGACATTCCTTGAGGCGGAGACCTGGCTCACGCGGGAGTTGGAGGGGCATCGGCCTGTGGCTCCCGACGGGACCGGAGGACTTCGCCGTCCCGACCTCTCCGTCCCGACCTCTCCGTCGTGCGGAGTTCACCAGCACCCATGTCCAGCACAACTGCTACGCGCCGCACGCCTTCCGCATGGTGCTGGAGGTGACCGGCTGCGACTGGTCCGACGACGAGGCCAAACCGTCCCCATCCCCGAGTCCGTCGGCGTGACCCTCGAACTCTCCGTGGACACCCTCCTCGACGGCGACGACCGGCCTCCCGCCGAAACCCCGTAGGGCAGTGTCAGACCCTCGTGCAACACTCCCCTCATGCTTGGTGTCATCGATCTTCCGACCTATCTCGCCGGACTCGTCCTCATCGTTCTGCTGCCCGGCCCGAACTCCCTCTACGTCCTCTCCGTGGCCGCCCGTAAGGGCATCCGTGCCGGTTACACCGCCGCGGCCGGTGTCTGGTGCGGCGACGCCGTGCTGATGACGCTGTCCGCCGCCGGAGTCGCGTCCCTGCTCCAGGCCAACGCCGTGCTGTTCGGGGTGGTGAAGTACGCGGGCGCCGGGTACCTGACGTGGCTCGCGGTCGGGATGATGCGGGCCGCGCGGGGGATGTGGCGCAACCGGCGGGAAGCGGTGGCGGCCGAGGAGGGCCAGGCGGCCGTGGATGAGCGGCCCTACCGCCGCGCCCTGGTGATCAGCCTCTTCAACCCCAAGGCGATCCTGTTCTTCGTCGCGTTCTTCGTGCAGTTTGTCGACTCGGGTTACGCCTACCCGGCCCTGTCCTTCGTCGTCCTGGGTGCGTTCGCGCAGGTCGCCAGCTTCCTCTACCTGACCGCGCTCATATTCGGCGGTACGAGGCTGGCGGCGGCCTTCCGCCGACGCCGGCGCCTGTCGGCGTGGGTGACGTCGGCGGCGGGGGCGCTGTTCCTCGGCTTCGCCGTCAAGCTGACCCTAGCCAGTGCCTAGTCGGCAGCCCTCGTCGCCCCGACCCGCACCGCGTACCCCTCCACCCCCTCCGCCGTAACCCCCGCCCAGCCCACGTAACCGTCCGGGCGGACCAGGAACACCCCGGTGCCGTAAGCCTCGTACGGTGGGATGCGGACCACGGGGACGCCGGGCAGGTCCGGGACCGGGGTGGTCGTGCCGACCGTCAGCAGGGTCCAGTGCGGGCCGCGGAAGGCGTCGAAGAGGCGGACGGCGCCGCGGGCGCCGTCGGGGGCTCGGTCGCCCGCGTGGAGGGAACCGGGCGGGAGACCGGGGCGGGTCTCGGCCGTCAGGGACGATTCGCGGTAGCCGATGCCGAGTTGGACGGTCGCGCGGCCCCGGCGGGTCTCGCCGCGGTGGACGCTGGACGACAGGCCGAGGACGTCGGCCGCGTTCGGGAGCCGCTCCTCCTCGTAGGTGTCGAGGAGCGACTCGGGCGCGGCCCCGGACAGCACCGCGCCCAGCTTCCAGCCCAGGTTGTACGCGTCCTGGACGCTGGTGTTGAGGCCCTGCCCGCCCGCCGGCGAGTGCACGTGCGCCGCGTCGCCCGCGAGGAACACGCGACCCTCGCGGAACCGGTCCGCCAACGCCATCCGCGGCTGGAACGCGGACGCCCAGCCGACGCCGGTCACCTGCTCGGCGGTCAGGTGCGAACGCGCCGCCACCACCTTGCGGACGGCGTCCGGCGAGGTGTCGACGGCCGTGCCCGCCGGGAACTGCGCCGTCAGCTGGAAGTCCGCCGTCCCGGCCAGCGGGCACAGCGCGAGGAAGCCCGCCGTGGACCCGCCCGCCGTGGACCCGCCCGCCGTTCCCGCCGCCGCATCCTCCGCGGGCGGGAACACGTGCCAGTGACCCCGGTCCAGGCCGCTGACCTGCACGTCCGCCACCAGGATCGGATCCGGGTCCACCGTCTCGCCCGTCATCCCGATGCCGACCAGCCGCCGTACGGCGGAGCGCCCGCCGTCGGCGGCGACCACGTACCGCGCCCGCACTGGCGGCCCCGCGGCGAACCCGGCGGTCACACCGTCCGCGTCCTGCACCAGCCCGGTCAGCTCCCGCTCGAACGCGACGGGGGAGGAAGCCTCCTCGCCGGCCAGCTCCCGCAGTCGCTCGTACAGCACCTCCTGCGTGCGCCACTGCGCCACCATCAGCGGGGCGGTGAAGGGCGCCGCCTCGGTCGGCTCGACGGTGTCGAACATGCTCTGCTCGCCGAGCTGTCGGCCGTCCTTCCAGATCATGTTCCGCGGGTACGGGCCGCCCGCCGCCCGGGCCGCGTCGAGGACCCCGAGGTCGTACAGGACCTCCTGGGTGCGCGGCTGGATGCCCTTGCCGCGCGAGCCGGGGAACAGGGCCGTGCCGCGCTCGACGACCAGCGCGCGGGTGCCCCGCCGGGCGAGGTCGACGGCGAGCGCGAGCCCGGTGGGGCCCGCGCCGACGATCAGGACGTCGACGGTGGGCACGGTGGTCGTGGTGGTGGGCGCCTCGGATGGCATGAGCGTCTCCCGATTCCTTAACGACGTTAAGTTGCTGTCCTCCGAGCGTGCACTTAACGGCGTTAAACTGTCAACCGTGGCTGCGCAGAGAACCCCCAAGCTCGACCGGAAGCTGGTCGCCGAGACCGCCCTGGCGCTCCTGAACGAGGTCGGCCTCGACGGCCTGACCCTGCGGGTGATCGCCAGGGAACTCGACGTCAAGGCACCCGCGTTGTACTGGCACTTCAAGGACAAACAGGCCCTGCTCGACGAGATGGCGACGGAGATGATGCGCCGCATGGCCGTCGAGCCGCGGCCGGAGTGGGCGGACGACTGGCGGGAGGCGATCCGCGCGCAGATGCGGGGCCTCCGTGCCCAGCTGCTGCGCTACCGCGACGGCGCCAAGGTCTACAGCGGCACCCGCTTCACGGACATCTCGTACGCGGAGGGCATGGAGGCCAACCTGCGCCGGCTCACGAAGGCCGGGTTCACGCCGCGCGCGGCGGCCCGGGCGGCGTTCACCGCGTACAGCTACACGATCGGCTACGTCATCGAGGAGCAGGCGATGGGCCCGGCGACCTTCGAGGGCGCCGCGGAAGCAGGAGCCGCGGCCGTCGAGGCGTTCGACCTCGACGCGCGCGCCGAGCGGCTGGCCGCGTATCCGCTGTCGGCCACGGCGGGAGCGGAGATGTTCCGGGACATGGACGGCGGATTCGAGGCCGGTCTGGAGGCGGTACTCGCGGGAATCGGGGCGACGTTGCGCTCGGCGCAACCTTTCCAGGAGTTCGACTGAAGGTGAACTCCAGGTTTTGGCAAGGCGAACCAGGAGATTTTCCGAACGATTGACGGGCTGGTTCGCCGTCCGTCGAGGTGTTGTTAACCATTCGTTGCACTCCCATTCGGCTGAGCAACGGAATCGCTTCCTACCGTTTCGGACGTGCCGACAAGTGCGACGAAGCCCCGCCGGGCGGCCGTACGCGCGGATCTCCCGCGCGTCGCCGCCGCCGAACTCCCCTGCCGTACCCGGCGGTGGTGCACGCAGCTGTGACCGACGCCCCCGTGGTGCACGGGCACGCCGTGAGCGAGGATGCCCCCCACCGGACGGGCCTCGCACACCAGAACCACACCCCACCCGAACGGCGTCCTGCACCACAGGCACGGCAAGCACTTCCAGCGCCAACACCTCATGTACGGCAAGGAGTTCAGCCCATGTCCCACCCGGAAGCGAGCCGGACCGCGGCGGAGCGCCGCGTTCTCGCGGTGATCCCCGCCCGCGGCGGCTCCAAGGGCGTGCCCTCGAAGAACCTCCTCCCCGTCGGCGGCGTCCCGCTGGTGGCCAGAGCGGTCCGTGAGTGCGTGGCCGCCCGGCTCGTCACGGACGTGGTGGTGTCCACCGACGACCACGCGATTGCCGCCGCCGCCCGGGAGGCGGGCGCCGAAGTGGTGCTGCGCCCCACCGCGATTGCCGGGGACACCGCGACCTCCGAGGCCGCCGTCCTGCATGCCCTGGACGCCCACGAAACCCGGCACGGCGTGAGCGTGGACGTGGTGCTGCTCGTGCAGTGCACCAGCCCGTTCATCGTCAGCCAGGACGTCGACGGCGTCGCCGCGGCCATCGTCGAGAACGGCGCCGACACCGCGCTGACCGTCGCCCCCTTCCACGGCTTCATCTGGCGCGACGCGGCCGACGACCCCGAGCAGGTCGTCGAACCCGTCCGCACGGAAGCGGAGTTGGCTGGCGGCTCCACCACGGTCGCCAACTCCACCGCCACCGACGGCGGTTACGGCGTCAACCACGACAAGTCGTTCCGTCCGCGCCGCCAGGACCGCCCCCAGGACCTGCTGGAGACCGGCGCCGCCTACGGCATGGTCGCCGCCGGGCTGCGCGAGCACCGGCACCGCTTCTTCGGCCGCACCGAACTCGTCCGCACCGACCCCGCCCGGGTGTTGGAGATCGACGACCCGCACGACCTGGCGCGGGCCCGGGCGCTCGCCACCCTCTTCGACGCGGAGCGCCCCGGCGCCCTGCCGACCGCCGACGACATCGACGCCGTCGTCCTGGACTTCGACGGCACCCAGACCGACGACCGGGTGCTGATCGACGCCGATGGAAAGGAGTTCGTCTCCGTGCACCGCGGAGACGGCCTCGGCATCGCCGCCCTGCGCAAGTCGGGGCTGGACCTGCTGATCCTGTCCACGGAGCAGAACCCGGTCGTCGCCGCGCGGGCCCGGAAGCTCAAGATCCCGGTCCTGCACGGCATCGACCGCAAGGACCTCGCGCTGAAGCAGTGGTGCGAGGAACAGGGCATCGCGCCCGAGCGCGTGCTCTACGTCGGCAACGACGTCAACGACCTCCCGTGCTTCGCCCTCGTGGGCTGGCCCGTGGCGGTCGCGAGCGCCCACGACGTCGTACGCGGCGCCGCACGCGCGGTCACCACCGTGGCCGGTGGCGACGGCGCGATCCGGGAGATCGCCGGCTGGATCCTCGGCGCCTCTCTCGACACCCGGGAACGGTGACCCGGCCGCCGACACGGCGGCCCGTGCCCCGCTCCCGACCCGTGACACAGACACCTCGTCGAGTGACACACACCCCATCAAGTGCCCGGTCACACAAGGAAGAAGACCCTGTCATGAGCACCCACCCCCGCCTGCGCAAGTTCGGTTCCAAGACCGCCGGACCCGGTCAGCCCGTGTACATCACCGGTGAGATCGGCATCAACCACAACGGTGACCTGGACAACGCGTTCAAGCTGATCGACGTGGCCGCCGAGGCGGGCTGCGACGCGGTCAAGTTCCAGAAGCGCACCCCGGAGATCTGCACCCCGCGCGACCAGTGGGACATCGAGCGCGACACCCCCTGGGGCCGGATGACCTACATCGACTACCGCCACCGCGTGGAGTTCGACGAGGACGACTACCGCAAGATCGACGAGCACTGCAAGGAGCGGGGCATCGACTGGTTCGCCTCCCCGTGGGACACCGAGGCCGTCGCGTTCCTGGAGAAGTTCGACGTCCCGGCGCACAAGGTCGCGTCCGCGTCCCTGACCGACGACGAGCTGCTGCGCGCCCTGCGCGCCACCGGCCGCACGGTCATCCTCTCCACGGGCATGTCCACCCCGAAGCAGATCCGCCACGCGGTCGAGGTCCTCGGCTCGGACAACATCCTGCTCTGCCACGCCACTTCGACCTACCCGGCGAAGGCGGAGGAGCTCAACCTGCGCGTCATCAACACCCTGGAGAAGGAGTACCCGAACGTTCCGATCGGCTACTCCGGCCACGAGACCGGCCTCCAGACCACGCTCGCCGCGGTCGCCCTCGGCGCCACCTTCGTCGAGCGCCACATCACGCTCGACCGCGCGATGTGGGGCTCCGACCAGGCCGCTTCGGTCGAGCCGCAGGGCCTGGCCCGCCTGGTCCGCGACATCCGCACCATCGAGGCGTCCCTCGGTGACGGCGTCAAGCAGGTCTACGACTCGGAGCTCGGCCCGATGAAGAAGCTGCGCCGCGTCCAGGGCGTCGTCGCCGAGGCGGAGATCGCCGCGGCGGCCGGCGAGCCGGTCACCGTCTGACACCGCCGTCACCGGCCGGCCCGCGACCGCCGCGGACCGGCCGGTGGGTGTGGGGCCCGCGGCGACGCGCGCCCCACACCCGCTCCGGAACACCACTCCCCGACACCGCCCTCCGATCCCGCCCCACCGAGGAACGGTCGTACCCGATGAACCGCCGCGCCCGCGCCCCCCGAACTCCCCGCACGCTGGCCTTCGTCGAGAGTCCCGTGCAGTTGCTGAACGTCCTGGAGTGGGCGCACGCGCACACCCTGCGCGGGGCGGAGGGACCCGGCGCCGACGGTTCCGTGCCCGTGCCCGACAGCGGTGGGCTCGCCACGCTCGTGCCGCGCGCCGACGGGCTCACCCTCGTCGTGCTCTCCCCGGTGGACCCGATGACCCGCGGCCAGCTGCGCCGCATGGCCGAACTCGCCCGCGACGAGGGCCACGAGGTGCGCTGGGAGGAGGCCCGCGGCGGTACGACTGCGCCCTTCCGCACCGTCCGCGCCCTCGCCCCGCTGCTGCGCCGCGCCGACCGGGTCTTCCTCGGTGATCCCTTCTCCCGTTACGTGCAACTGCTGCTGGCCATCACCCGCGCCGAGGACCTCGTGGTCGTCGACGACGGCACGGCGACCATGGAGTTCGTCGCCCAACTCGCCCGCGGTGAACGGCTGGTGCGCTGGCACCGCAAGGGCGGCCGGCCGGGGCCGCGCGACCTGCTCTTCGCTCCTGTCTCCTCCTTCGCCCGTCGCCGCCTCACCCCCGGCGAACACCGCCGGGTCGAGGTCTTCTCCGCCATGCCGATCGACGAGGTGCCCGCCGGCGTCACGGTCACCCGCAACGCCTTCGGCTGGACCCGCGCCCGCTTCGGCCCGCCCCGCATCACCAGGGGCGCCGACCTGGTCGGCACCTCCCTCGTCGAGACGGGCGTCGTGGACGGCGCCCGCTACCTCGACGCCGTACGACGCCTCGCCGCCACCCACGGCGCCACCCGCTACTTCGCCCACCGCCGCGAAAGCCCCGAGAAACTCCGGGAGCTGGCCGCCGCGACGGGCCTGGAGGTGGTCCGCCCGGACCTCCCCCTCGAACTCGTGGCCCGCCGGGGTCCCATCGGCCGGACGATCCTCAGCTTCCCCTCGACCGTCGTGCACACCCTGCCGCTGGCGCTGGTGGGCACCGAGGTCCGGGTCGCCGTCTGCGACATCGACCCGACCTGGCTGACCGAGCACGCCTCCCCCCGCGCCCACGGCTTCCTCTCCGGAGTCACGGGCACGGCCCGGGACGTCCACCGGCTGTCGGCGGTACGGGGCACCACGGCCTGAACCTCCAGGAGAGACCCGGGGTGGATCTCACAGGAGAGGCCCTGGGCGGATCTCAGGTGAGCGAGACGCCGCCGTCCACCTGAAGCACCTGCCCGGTCACGAACGCCGCCTGCCGCGAGGCCAGGTAGACCGCCGCCGCGCCGATCTCCGGCGGCCGGGCCGTCTGCCGCTCCAGCGCCGTCGTACGGCGGAAGGCGGCCCGGTCGGGCGACTGGCTGAACTCCGGCTGGGTGAACAGCCCCGTGCGCGGGTGGAAGCGGCTGCCCGCGCTGGTCTCCGCCGCGAAGTCGTCCGGGATCGTGCCGTAGGGCGCGATCGCGTTGACCGTGATCCCACTGCGGCCGATTTCGAGCGCGAGCACCTTGGTGAAGGAGTGCACCGCGCCCTTCGCCGCCGAGTACACGGCCATGAAGGGGTCACCGATGAGCGCCGACATCGAACCTATGTTGATGATGCGACCGCTGGACCGGTCGATCATGTGGGGGAGCACCCGGTGTGTGCACAGCAGGGTGCTGGTGAGGTTGATGTCGAGATCGGTGCGCCATTGATCCGGTGTAGTGGAGACGAACGGCGTCACGCCGGAGTTCCCGCCGACGTTGTTCACGAGCACGTCGATCTCTCCGAACCGGTCGAGCACGTCCGCGACGAGCCCGTCGACGTCCGCCGCCACCGTCACGTCGGCGGCCCGCCACAGCACGTCGGCCGCCCCGTTCTCGCGGGCGAGCTTCGCCACCCGCTCGCCCGCCTCCTCGTCCCGGCCGACGAGGACGACCCGGGCGCCCTCCTCGGCGAAGGCGAGCGCGGTGGCCCGTCCGATGTTGGCGGTCGCCCCGGTCACGACCGCGACCTTGCCGGCAAGTCCTGTGTCCATGATCGGACAGTATCGCGTGCCGTAATCGGATCGAAGTGGCTGTTGTGAAACCAAGTGTCTTTTTGGACGCCGAGCGGCGGACGGTGTGATGTTCTGTGCGCTTTCCGTACTGTTTCGGCAGCTGAACGGAACCGCCGCCCACGCGGGCGTCGTGGTATCCGTGAAGAGGGGTGTCAGGTTTACCCATCCCCCTCCTCGTCCATGCGTCGCGCGGCCGGGTTTTCTTCCTCCAACGGCCTGAAGTTTTCTTGTTCGGGGGCCAGTTGGCCGCTCGCGCGCCCTACCCTTCAGAGGGTGAACCAAGCCATGTCCCCAGAGTCCGCGGCGTCCGAGGCCGATCCTTCCGGCGAAGCCGTGCCCCCGGGCAGAGCGCTCGCCGACCCCCTGCCCGGCACGCTGCCCGAGCCGCTGCGCGCCGAACTCGTCGCCTTCCGCCGCGACTTGCACATGCACCCGGAACTCGGACACCAGGAATTCCGTACGACCGCGGCGATCAAGGCCCGCCTGGAGAAGGCGGGCCTTCAGCCGCGCGTGCTCGACATCGGAACCGGACTCGTCTGCGACATCGGCGACATCACGACGGCCGCCGGGACGGGCGGTGTCCTCGCCCTCCGCGCCGACATCGACGCCCTGCCCATCCCGGACACCAAGGCCACCTGCGCCTACCGCTCGACCGTCCCCGACCGCGCCCACGCCTGCGGCCACGACGTGCACACCACCGCCGTCCTGGGCGCCGGACTCGTCCTCGCCGACCTGCACCGCCAGGGCCGCCTCCCGCGCCCCGTACGGCTGCTGTTCCAGCCCGCCGAGGAGGTGCTCCCCGGCGGCGCGCCCGACGCGATCACCTCCGGGGCGCTGGACGGCGTCGGCCGGATCGTCGGCGTGCACTGCGACCCCAAGGTCGACGCCGGACGCATCGGGCTGCGGCACGGCCCCATCACCTCCGCCTGCGACCGCCTGGAGGTCGCCCTGGACGGCCCCGGCGGCCACACCGCCCGCCCGCACCTGACCACCGACCTGGTCACGGCCGCCGCCCGCGTCGCCACCGACGTACCCACCCTGGTCGCCCGCCGCGCCGACGCCCGCTCCGGGCTCTCCGTCACCTGGGGCCGCATCGAGTCCGGGCACGCCTGCAACGTCATCCCGCAGCACGCCGAACTGTCCGGAACCGTGCGCTGCCTCGACCTCGCCACCTGGCGGGCCGCGCCCGACATCGTGCACGCGGCCGTGGACGAGATCGCGGGCCTCTACAAGGCCAAGTCCCAGATCACCTACGTCCGCGGCGTCCCGCCCGTGGTCAACGACCCGGACGTGGCCGACCTGCTGCGCGCCGCCCAGACCGCCCGCCGGGGCGCCGACACCGTCGAGGACACCGAGCAGAGTCTGGGCGGCGAGGACTTCTCCTGGTACCTCGAACACGTGCCCGGAGCCATGGCCCGGCTCGGCGTCCGCCGCCCCGGCGAACGCACGGTCCGCGACCTCCACCAGGGCGACTTCGACGCGGACGAGCACGCCATCACCGTAGGGGTGGAACTCTTCACCGCGGCGGCCCTGCTGGACACCGGACACTGACGTCACTCACGCGCGCGTGGGGCACTTCCGGGTCCTCCCGGAGGTGCCCTATTTGATCCCGCCTCGTACCCTTGTGTCACCCGCCCGTAACCGCGGGCGTGCAAACGTAACCCGGTGTCGGCACGAATCGATAACGGCCACGACAAACCCCGTTCCCCTCCTCGTCTACGCGCGTTACTGTGCGCCGAAATCGTTGCCCTGGCGGGGGCCGGGGGCATTGGGGAACTGCGACGGCCGAAACGTGCCGTGGGGACGAAGGGTGCTTGCTGTGCGTCTGATCTCTCGGAGGACCAGGTTCTCCCAAACTGCGGTGACCGTCGCGGTCATCGCCCTCGCCGCCGCCGGGTGCGGCAAGTCCAGCGACGATGCGTCGAGCGACACCGGCAGCTCGTCCGGCAAGTACTCCGGCGCGGGCATCGGCCTCGCCTACGACGTCGGCGGCAAGGGCGACCAGTCCTTCAACGACGCCGCGTACGCCGGTTTCCAGAAGGCCGAGAAGAAGTTCGGCATCTCCGGCCGTGACATCGAGCCCCAGGACGGCGAGTCCGACGCCGACAAGGTGCAGCGCCTGGAGCAGCTCGCCAAGGCGGGCTACAACCCGGTCATCGGCGTCGGCTACGCGTACGCGCCCGCCGTGAAGAAGGTCGCCGCCGAGTACCCGAAGGTCACCTTCGGCATGATCGACGACTCGACGATCAAGTCGAAGAACGTCGTCGACATGGTCTTCGCGGCCGAACAGTCCTCCTACCTCGCGGGTGTCGCGGCCGCCTCCGCCACCAAGAAGGACCACATCGGCTTCATCGGCGGCGTGGACATCCCGCTCATCCACACCTTCGAGGCGGGCTTCGACCAGGGCGCCAAGTCGGTCAACCCGAAGATCAAGATCGAGTCGCAGTACCTGACGCAGACCGCCGAGGAGGGCGGCTTCGCCAGCCCCGACAAGGGCAAGGACGCGGCCCAGGGCCAGATCGACGCGGGCGCCGACGTGATCTACCACGCGGCCGGCCTCTCCGGCCAGGGCGTCATCCAGGCCGCCGCGGCGGCCAAGGTGTGGGCCATCGGCGTCGACTCCGACCAGTACAAGCAGTCCGCGCTGGCCAAGTACAAGGACTACATCCTCGGCTCGGCCCTGAAGAACGTCGGCGGCGCGGTCTACGACCTCGTCCAGTCGGTCTACGAGGGCAAGCCGGAGAGCGGTGTCGTCGAGGGCACGCTCAAGACGGGCGGCGTCGGCTTCGCGGACTCCAACCCGAAGTACAAGGCGATGACGAAGGTCGTGGCCGCGGTCGACAAGGCCAAGCAGGACATCATCGACGGCAAGGTCACTGTCGCGACGAAGTGATGTTGACGGGCTGAGCTGTCGGGGGCGTCCCCAGCCGGGTTTCCGGCCGGGGACGCCTTCGTCGTCCGCGGTCCGAAACGGGCATTTGCGCAGGTCAGTCGCGTTGTCAGTGGGTGGCCCTAGTGTGGTCGCAACTCGGACTCCGGAGGCTCTCATGACCACTCTTCCCGAACGGCCCCGCACCGCCCTGCTCGTCATCGACGTGCAGAACGGGGTGATGGCGGGCACGCCCCGCCGTGACGACGTGATCGCGAACATCAACACCCTGGTCGGCAAGGCACGCGCGGAGGACGTGCCGGTCGTGTGGGTGCAGCACGCGGACGACGGCCTGGTCCGCGACAGCGAGAACTGGCAGTACGTGCCGGAACTGATCCTCCGCGACGCGGCCGAACCCCTCGTCCACAAGAACTACGGCGACTCCTTCGAGGACACCGACCTGGAGCAGCTGCTCGCCGAGCGGGCCGTGGGCCGCCTGATCGTCACGGGCGCCCAGACCGACGTCTGCATCCGCTCGACCATCCACAGCGCCTTCACGCGCGGCTACGACGTCACCCTGGTGGCCGACGCCCACACCACCGAGGACCTCACGGAGTACGGCGCCCCGGCCCCGGAACAGGTCATAGCCCACACGAACCTGTACTGGCGCTACCAGAGCGCTCCGGGCAGGGAGGCGGCGGTGGTGGACGCAACGGACGTGAGGTTCACCGCGCCCTGACGGAGGCGCACAGGGGTGAGGCCCCAACACCTCACCCCACCGGCGCAACCCGAAAACCACATCTCGATAACGGACCCACCAGAAGCCTGTCACCCCAAGGTCTACGCGCGTTACGCTGCGCGGAATCCGCGCCTGGTAGAGGCGCCAGTACACAAGGAGTCTCGTTCCATGCGTCGGGTGTCCCGAATCGCGGTCGCGGGTGTAGCGTCCGCCGCCCTCGCCGCCACGCTCTCCGCGTGCGGCAGTTCCTCCAGCGATTCCGCCGGAGGCGACGGCGGCAAGAGCAAGGGCGTCGCCCTCGAGTACGACGTCGGCGGCAAGGGCGACCAGTCCTTCAACGACGCGGCCACCGTCGGCATGGAGCAGGCGGCCAAGGCGTTCGGCACCGGCTCCAAGGCGGTCGAGCCCGTCGACGGCGAGTCCGATGCCGACAAGGCCCAGCGCCTGGAGACCCTCGCCAAGGCGGGCTACAACCCGGTCATCGGCGTCGGCTACGCGTACGCGCCCGCCGTGAAGGAGGTCGCCGCGAAGTACCCGGAGGTCAGCTTCGGCATCGTCGACGACAGCACCATCACCGCGGACAACGTCGCCGACCTGGTCTTCCACGAGGAGCAGTCCTCCTACCTGGCCGGCGTCACCGCCGCGCTGACCACCAAGACGGACACCGTCGGCTTCATCGGCGGCGTGGACATCCCGCTGATCCACAAGTTCGAGGCGGGCTTCAAGCAGGGTGTCGCCGACACCAACTCCAAGGTCAAGGTCAAGTCGCAGTACCTGACCGAGACCGCGGAGGAGGGCGGCTTCGCCAGCCCCGACAAGGGCAAGACCGCCGCCGAGGGCGAGATCGACGCGGGCGCCGACGTCGTCTACCACGCGGCCGGCCTGTCCGGTCAGGGCGTGATCCAGGCCGCCGCCACCGCCAAGGTGTGGGCGATCGGCGTGGACTCCGACCAGTACAAGCAGGACGCACTGGCGAAGTACAAGGACTCGATCCTGACCTCGGCGCTCAAGAACGTCCAGGGCGCGGTCTACGAGCTGGCCAAGTCGGTCATCAAGGACGGCAAGCCGGAGACCGGTGTCATACGCGGCAGCCTCGCCAACGGCGGCGTGGGCCTCGCGGACTCCAACCCCACCTTCAAGGGCAACGCCACGCTCCAGGCGGCGCTCAAGAAGGCCGAGGCGGGCATCAAGGACGGTTCGATCAAGGTCAAGACCTCCTGACCGGACGCCTGGCCGGTCTGTTGACCGGCACCTGACGGGGGCCCGGCCGAAGCATGGCCAAAAAGACGCTGTAATGGCAGCGTTACGGCCACGGAACGGGGCGCGGCGAAGATGACCTTCCCGCGCACCGCTCGCGCGGCACAATGCTCGGAACCCGGTCGAATGCGATCACTGCGATCACCGTGATCAGATCGAATTCGACCAGGGTCCGAGCAGAAAAAAGGCAGGGGCGCTACGCGCGTAGATCGGCCCCTTTCCCAGGTTCTCCAAGGAGAGTGCGCCATCGACGCGTCCAGCAGTCCGCCGCTCACCGCGCAGTCGACCGCGGTCGAGCTGGCGGGGATCACGAAACGCTTCCCCGGTGTCGTGGCCAACCACGACATCCACCTCGCCGTACGCAAAGGCACGGTCCACGCCCTCGTCGGCGAGAACGGCGCCGGCAAGTCGACCCTGATGAAGATCCTCTACGGCATGCAGAAGCCGGACGAGGGCACCATCGCGGTCGACGGCGAGCAGGTGGCCTTCCACAGCCCCGCCGACGCCATCGCGCGCGGCATCGGCATGGTCCACCAGCACTTCATGCTCGCCGACAACTTCACCGTCCTGGAGAACGTCGTCCTGGGCAGCGAGAAGCTGTACGGCATCGGCGGCGGCGCCCGGAAGAAGATCCAGGAGATCTCCGACCGCTACGGCCTCAGCGTCCGCCCGGACGCCCTGGTCGAGAGCCTCGGTGTCGCCGAGCGCCAGCGCGTGGAGATCCTCAAGGTCCTCTACCGCGGCGCCAAGATCCTGATCCTGGACGAGCCGACCGCGGTCCTCGTGCCGCAGGAGGTCGACGCGCTCTTCGCCAACCTGCGCGAACTGAGGTCCGAGGGCCTGTCGGTCATCTTCATCTCGCACAAGCTGGGCGAGGTCCTCTCCGTCGCCGACGAGATCACGGTCATCCGCCGCGGCACCACCGTCGGCACCGCCGTACCGTCCGAGACGACACCCCGGCAGCTGGCCGAGCTGATGGTCGGCAGCGAGCTGCCCACGCCGGAGACCGCCGAGTCCACCGTCACCGACCGGCCGGTGCTCACCGTCGACAGCCTGCGCCTGGAGGCCGAGGGCGGGCGGGCGATCCTCGACGACATCACCTTCACCATCCACGCGGGCGAGGTCCTCGGCATCGCCGGTGTCGAGGGCAACGGCCAGACCGAGCTGATCGAGGCGCTCATCGGCCTCAAGTCCGCCGACTCCGGCGCGATCACCCTCGTCGAGGACGAGATCACCACCTGGCCCACCCGCCGCCGCCGCGAGTCCGGCGTCGGCTACATCCCCGAGGACCGCCACCGCCACGGCCTGCTCCTGGAAGCCCCGCTGTGGGAGAACCGCATCCTCGGCCATGTCACCGAGAAGCCCAACTCCCGTGGCCGGGGCGGCTTCTGGCTCGACCCGAAGGGCGCCCAGGAGGACACGAAGCGGATCGTCGAGGAGTACGACGTCCGCACCCCGGGCATCGACGTCACCGCCGCCTCGCTCTCCGGCGGCAACCAGCAGAAGCTGATCGTCGGCCGCGAGATGAGTCACAAGCCGCGCTTCCTGATCGCCGCCCACCCCACCCGCGGTGTGGACGTCGGCGCCCAGGCCGCGATCTGGGACCAGATCCGCGAGGCCCGCCGCGAGGGCCTGGCCGTACTGCTGATCTCCGCCGACCTGGACGAGCTGATCGGCCTGTCGGACACCCTGCGCGTGATCTACAACGGCAGGCTGGTCGCCGACGCCGACCCGGCCGCCGTCACCCCGGAGGAACTGGGCTCGGCGATGACCGGCGCCGCCTCGGGCCACCTGGAACACACCGATGACAACGCCGTCGGCGATGCCGTAGCGGAAGACGCCGTAACGGAAGAGTCCGGGCAGGCCGGAGCGTCCGGGGAGGACGAGACCCGATGAAGAAGTTCGACAAGGAGCGAGTGCTCCTCGCGGTGGCCGGGCCGGTCATCGCGCTCGTCGCGGCGATCGCGCTGACCTCGATCGTGCTGCTCGCCTCCGGCAAGAGCGCGTTCGAGCCGTACCGGCTGATGCTCGAACAGGTCACCTACTCCGACGTCCAGGTGCTGATCCTCAACCAGGCGTCGATGTACTACCTGGCAGCGCTCGCGGTCGCCATCGGCTTCCGGATGAACCTGTTCAACATCGGCGTCGACGGCCAGTACCGCCTCGCCGCCATGATGACCGCCGTCGTCGGCGCGCACCTCGCGCTGCCGGGGATCCTCCAGATCCCGGTGCTGCTGATCGTCGGCATGCTGACCGGCGCGTTCTGGGCCGGTATCGCGGGGATCCTGAAGGTCACGCGCGGGGTCAGCGAGGTCGTCTCGACGATCATGCTGAACTCGATCGCGACCAGCGTCATCGGCTACCTCACCCTGGAGAACATCTGGGGCGTGCAGGTCGGCAACAACAACACCACCGGCGTGATGAAGAAGTCCGGCTGGGTGCCGGGCATCGACATGGGCTCGGACGTCGGCGAGATCTACGGCCTGGTCTTCCTCGCCGTCCTCATGGGCGTCCTGTACTGGCTGGTCCTCAACCGCACCCGCTTCGGCTTCGATCTGCGCGCCACCGGCGAGTCCGAGACCGCCGCCGCGGCCTCCGGTGTCGACGCCAAGCGCATGGTGCTGACCGCGATGCTGATCTCCGGCGCGGTCGCGGGCCTCTCCGGGCTGCCGCTGCTGCTCGGCGACTCCCACACCTACAGCCTCAGCTTCCCCACCGGCCTCGGCTTCACCGGCATCACCATCGCCCTCCTGGGCCGCAACAGCCCCGGCGGCATCGCCTTCGCCGCCTTGCTCATCGCCTTCCTCGACAAGGCGTCCCCGGCCCTCGACTACGCGACCCCGGTCGCGTACGAGCAGGAGATCGCCACGATCATGCAGGGCCTGATCGTCTTCGCGGTCGTCATCTCCTACGAGGCCGTACGGCAGTGGGGCCTGCGCCGCCAGCAGCGCCAGGTCGGCGCCGAACTGGCCGCCGAGATCGCCAACGACAACGCCCCCAAGAAGGAGGTGGCGGCCCGATGAGCACCGCGACCATCACCAAGCCGCAGGCGCAGCAGCCCGGCAAGGGCAGCCGCCGATTCCCGCTCCCGGTCCTCCTGCTGGTCGTCGCGGGCGTGCTCGTGCTCACCGCGCTGGTCCGGGTGATCAGCGGCGCCGACGACATCGACTCCGTCGGCCAGATGTCCACCGCGCTGCGCCTGGCCGTGCCCATCGGCCTCGCGGGCCTCGGCGGTCTGTGGGCCGAGCGCGCGGGCGTCGTCAACATCGGCCTCGAAGGCATGATGATCCTCGGCACCTGGTTCGGCGCCTGGGCCGGCTACCAGTGGGGCCCGTGGACCGGTGTCGTCTTCGGCATCGTCGGCGGCGCGCTCGGCGCGGTGCTGCACGCCGTCGCGACCGTCACCTTCAACGTCAACCACATCGTCTCCGGTGTGGCCATCAACATCCTCGCCCTGGGCGCCACCCGCTACCTGTCGAAGTTCACCTTCGCCAACGCCGAGCAGGGCTCCTCGAAGCAGTCGCCGCCCATCGACGCGATCGGCACCTTCGACGTACCGGGCCTGTCCAAGTGGCTGGACACGCTCAACGAGAAACACTGGTTCCTGCTCTCGGACATCGCGGGCCTGGTCGGCGGGCTGCTCACCGACCTGTCCCCGGTCACCCTCATCGCCGTCGCCCTGGTCCCGCTGAGCTGGTGGGTGCTGTGGCGCACGGCGTTCGGGCTGCGGCTGCGCTCCTGCGGCGAGAACCCGGTGGCCGCCGAGTCGCTCGGCGTCAACGTGATCAAGTACAAGTACATCGCGGTGATCATCAGCGGCGCCTTCGCGGGCCTGGGCGGCGCCTTCCTGTCGATCGTCGCGTCCAACGTGTACCTCGACGGCCAGACCGCGGGCCGCGGCTACATCGGCCTCGCCGCGATGATCTTCGGCAACTGGATGCCCGGCGGACTCGCCCTCGGCGCGGGCCTGTTCGGCTACACCGACGCCCTGAACCTGCGCGGCGGCACCACCAACGTGCACGCGCTGATCCTGCTCATCGCGATCCTGCTCGTGGCGGGCGTGGCCTACCTGGTGTGGCAGAAGAAGCACACCGCGGCCGCGATCACCGCCGCAATCGCCGCGCTGATGTTCGTCTGGTACAGCACCACGGACGACGTACCCAAGCAGCTGGTGTCCGCGACGCCGTACATCGTCACGCTGCTGGTGCTCGCGCTGTCCGCGCAGCGGCTGCGGATGCCGAAGGCGGACGGGCTGCCGTACCGGAAGGGGCAGGGCAAGTGACCTACACGACCGACGAGGAGGGCGGCGCGTGACCGGCACCGCCGTCGACATCGACTGGGAGAAGCTGCGGGCCACGGCCCGGGACGCCATGTCCCGTGCGTACGCCCCGTATTCGGGCTACCCCGTAGGGGTGGCAGCCCTGGTCGACGACGGCCGCACCGTCACCGGCTGCAACGTCGAGAACGCCTCGTACGGCCTCGGTCTGTGCGCCGAGTGCGGGCTCGTCTCGGAGCTGCAGAACACCGGGGGCGGCCGGCTCACGCACTTCACCTGCGTCGACGGCCGCGGCGACATCCTCGTCCCGTGCGGCCGCTGCCGACAGCTGCTGTACGAATTCGGGGGCCCCGACCTGCTGCTGGAGACCCCGGCGGGCATCCTGCCGCTGTCGGACATGCTCCCGCAGGCATTCGGCCCGGACCACCTGACCAAGTAACTCCCGTACGCCCCCGCCGAGTTGACTTCGGTGGGGGCGTACGGCCGCCGTACCCCCGGAAGGAACCACCCGCATGGCCATGGACGCCATCTCCGTCATCCGCACCAAGCGTGACCGCGGCGAACTCACCGACGAGCAGATCGACTGGGTCATCGACGCCTACACCCGCGGTGAGGTCGCCGACGAGCAGATGTCGTCGCTCGCGATGGCCATCCTGCTCAACGGCATGAACCGGCACGAGATCGCCCGCTGGACCGCCGCGATGATCGCTTCGGGCGAGCGCATGGACTTCTCCTCGCTGTCCCGCCCGACCGCCGACAAGCACTCGACGGGCGGCGTCGGCGACAAGATCACACTGCCGCTGGCCCCGCTGGTGGCAGCGTGCGGCGCGGCCGTCCCGCAGCTGTCGGGCCGGGGCCTGGGCCACACCGGCGGCACCCTCGACAAGCTGGAGTCGATCCCCGGCTGGCGCGCGCTGCTCTCCAACGAGGAGATGCTCGCCGTCCTGGACGGCGTGGGCGCGGTGATCTGCGCGGCGGGCGACGGCCTGGCCCCCGCCGACAAGAAGCTCTACGCGCTGCGTGATGTGACCGGCACGGTCGAGGCGATCCCGCTGATCGCCTCCTCCATCATGTCGAAGAAGATCGCGGAGGGGACCGGTTCGCTGGTCCTGGACGTGAAGGTCGGCACCGGCGCGTTCATGAAGACCATCGAGGACGCGCGCGAACTGGCGTCCACCATGGTCGGGCTGGGCACCGACCACGGGGTGCGGACGGTGGCGCTGCTGACCGACATGTCGACCCCGCTCGGCCTGACCGCGGGCAACGCCCTGGAGGTCCGCGAGTCCGTCGAGGTGCTGGCGGGCGGCGGCCCCGCCGACGTCGTCGAACTCACCCTGGCCCTGGCCCGCGAGATGCTCGACGCGGCCGGGGTCAAGGACGCGGACCCGGCCAAGGCGCTCGCGGACGGCTCGGCGATGGACGCGTGGCGCCGCATGATCGCGGCCCAGGGCGGCGACCCGGACGCGGAACTGCCCACGTCCCGCGAACAGCACGTGGTGACGGCGACGGCCTCGGGCGTCCTGACCCGCCTGGACGCCTACGACATCGGCCTCGCCGCCTGGCGCCTGGGCGCCGGCCGCGCCCGCAAGGAGGATCCGGTACAGGCCGCCGCCGGTGTCGAACTCCACGCCAAGCCGGGCGACACGGTGACCGCGGGCCAGCCCCTGCTCACCCTGCACACCGACACCCCGGAACGCTTCGCCTACGCCCTGGAAGCCGTCGAGGGCTCCTACGACATCGGCGCCCCGGGCACGGCCTTCACCCCGACCCCGATCGTGCTGGACCGCATCGCCTGAGCGCTGTTCGGGGAGTACGGCGGCGGGTGCGCTGCCCGGCCGCGATGAGTTCCCCGTCCTCGCCCGGTCTACCGGACGTGGATGTGGACACCGTGGACGCCATGGATGCCGAGAACCCTGCCCCCGCCGTGCTGGTGGTACCCCCTGTCGTGCCACCCGGCGCTGTCGCCGGGCGGCACGACGTGGAGCGGCTCGCCGACGACGTCCGGGCCCTGCTCGCGGCGCCCGGTGCCACCGTCGTCGTGTGCGACGTGTCCGGGCTGGCCGCGGGGGCCGGGCTCGGTGTCGTCGAGCTGCTGGCGCGGCTGGAGTTGGCCGCGCGGCGGGCCGGAGGGCGGATCCGGCTGCGCGGGGCCGGACCCGGCCTGCGTGCGCTACTCGGCCTCGTCGGCCTCCCGTTCGATGTCGAGGGGGAAACCGAAGAGGGGGAACCAGCGCTTCACGTCGAGGAAGCAGTGGTACCCGGTGATCCGCCCGGCTGAGATCTCCAGCACCTGCACCGCCCAGGCCGAGAAACCGCCCGTGTCCGGGTCCGGCTTGTAGTGGGCGAAGCCCGGCAGGCCGTTGACCTCCACCGGCCGCAGCTGGGAGCCCGCGCAACTCGCACCGATCGTGGACATGAAGCCGGTGATGTCGGCCGGGCCGCGCAGCCACAGGTCGAACGGCGGCATCGTCATGATCGCGTCCTCGTGCAGCAACGCCGTCAGGGCCGCCATGTCGTACCCCTCGAACGCCGCCACATAGCGTTCCAGGAGTTTCTTCTGCTCCTCGTCGAGCGGATCGGAGACGGCCGCGTCGGCGCCCTCGCCCTTGTGCTCGGCGAGGGTGGCCCGCGCCCGCTGCAACGCGCTGTTGACCGAGGCCACCGACGTCTCCAGCAGCTCCGAGACCTCGCTCGCCTGCCAGGCCAGCACCTCGCGCAGGATCAGCACCGCCCGCTGCTTCGGCGGCAGATGCTGCAACGCGGCCATGAACGCGAGTCGCACCGACTCCTTCGCGACCGCCGCCTCCGCCGGGTCCGCGGACGCCGGCAGCACCCGGGCGTCCGGCATCGGCTCCAGCCAGGTGTTCTCCGGGCGCGGGTTCAGTGCGACCTGGGCGAGCGGGGTGGCCTCGCTGAGGTCCATGGGGCGGGCCCGTTTGTTGCCCGCGCTCAGCATGTCCAGGCACACGTTCGTCGCGATCCGGTACAGCCACGAGCGGAGACTGGAGCGGCCCTCGAACTTCTCTATGCTGCGCCAGGCCCGCACCAGGGTGTCCTGGACCGCGTCCTCCGCCTCGAAGGAGGAGCCGAGCATGCGGTAGCAGTAGCCCGTCAACTCCGTGCGGTGCTCTTCGAGCCGCGCGTCCAGTCCCGCGGTCGTAGTGGTGCCGTCACTCATCGTCCACCCACCCCTGTGGCCGTTCCTCTCGCTGGGCTTTGCGCCGCAGTACTTGGGAAGCTACCGCAGGCCACTGACAATGGCGTGCGGAGTGGGGAAAACCGCTGGTCGGAGCGGGGGCGGGGCGATGCACGGGGGCGCGGGACGGGGGTGCGAGCCGGGGGCACGCGACCCCCGTGCGCCGGGTGGGGACAGAGGGGCGAGAGGGGCCAATGGGGCCGGAGCGTGGGCGAGTGGAGTCAGTGTGCGGGGACCAGAGCGGCCTGCGTCCTGCGCGCCGCCCGGCTGCCGAGCACGGTGATCGTCACGACGCCCAGCACCGCCAGCAGGCCCATGCCCACCGTGCCGGACCAGCCCTGCGCCCGGAACGCCAGCGCACCGACCGTGGAGCCCACGCTGGAACCGATGTAGTACGCCGACTGGTAGAGCGCCGAAGCCTGCGCGCGCCCCTCCGTCGCCGTCTTGCTGACCGACGACGACGCCACCGCGTGCCCCGCGAAGAAGCCCGCGGTGATCAGTACCAGACCCAGCAGCACCAGCGGCAGGGAACCCGCCAGTGACAGCAGCAGCCCCGCCGTCGTCGTACCGCCCGCCAGGTACAGCGCACCGCGGCGGCCCAGCCGGGCCACCAGGGTGCCCGCGGTCGACGCCGACACCGTACCCACCAGGTACACCAGGAAGATCGAGCCGACGATGCCCTGCGGCAGCGAGAACGGGCCCTGTGTGAGGCGGTAGCCGATCACCGTGTACACGCCGCCGAACACCGTCATGAACAGCGCACCGATCGCGTACAGGCGGCGCAGCAGCGGGTTGGCGAGGTGGCCGCGGACCGTGTGGGCCAGGGCGCGCGGGCGCAGCGAACCCGGTGCGAAGTGGCGCGGCGCGGGCAACAGCAGCCGGAACGCGACCGCGCACGCCACCGCGACCAGCCCGAGCACCGCCAGCGCGGCCCGCCAGCCGAACGCCTGCGCGACCCAGCCGGTGAGCACCCGGCCACTCATCCCGCCGACGCTGTTGCCCGCGACGAACAGGCCGATCGCTGTGACCAGCGCCCGCGGCGTGACCTCCTCAGCCAGATACGCCTGCGCCGACGCGGGCACCCCGGCCAGCGCCGCACCCTGCACCGCCCGCAGCACGATCAGTGCGCTCATCGAGGGCGCGAAGGGCACCAGCAGCGCCACGGTCACTGCGACCGCGAGCGACGCCGTCATGACCGTACGACGGCCGAAACGTTCCGACAGCGCGCTCATCGGCAGCACGAACAGTGCGAGACCGCCGGTGGCAGCCGCGACCGTCCAGCTCGCCTCGCTCGCTGTCACACCGAAGTCGCCCGAGATGAGCGGCAGCAGCGCCTGCGTGGAGTAGAGGAGCGCGAAGGTCGCCACGCCCGCGAGGAACAGCGCGAAACTCATCCGACGGTAGCCGGGCCCGCCCGGCGTCATACGCGAATCGCCTTGCTCCGTACGGGAGTTGGCGACGGAGGGAGCGGGGGAGGCGGTGGGGGCGACGGCTGTGGTGGCGTCCATGACGGTGGACGCCCCGGTATCGGCGGGAGACATGTTTCGAAGGTAAACAGCTCTCGCTCATGCGTCCAATGCATGGAATCGCCATAATCGTTCCTGTGGTGCATGAACAGAGGTCAGAGGTGCAGCTGTCACCGTCCAGTGACACGGAAGACATCGTCGCGCTGCTCGCGCCGCGGCTCGCCCACTTCGCCGGGGTCGCCCGCACCGAGCACGTCACCCGGGCCGCACACGAGATGCGGGTGCCGCAGTCGACCCTCTCCCGGGCCATGGCCCGGCTCGAACACGACCTGGGCGTCGATCTGTTCGCCCGCCACGGCCGTACGGTGTCGCTGACACCGGCCGGGCGGACGTTCCTCACGTCCGTGGAGCGGGCGCTCGACGGCATCGAACGCGCGGTGGAGGAGGTGCGCGCCGACGCCGATCCCGCGACCGGGAAGGTCGCGTTCGGGTTTCTGCACACCATGGGGTCCGAGACCGTGCCCGGGCTCATCCGGGCCTTCCGCGCCGACCATCCGCGGGTCCGCTTCACACTCGTCCAGAACTACGGCGAAGCCATGCTCGAACGGATGCGGGCGGGGGAGCTGGACCTGTGCCTGACCTCTCCGGTGCCGGACGCGCCCGATCTGGTGGCCCGGCGGCTCGACGAGCAGAAGTTGCGGCTGGTGGTGCCGGTGGATCATCGACTCGCGTCGCGGCGGCGGGTGCGGTTGGCCGAGGCCGCGGAGGAGACGTTCGTGACGTTGGAGCCGGGTTATGGGTTGCGGCGGATCACCGACGACCTGTGCCGGGAGGTGGGCTTTCGGCCCCGGATCGCCTTCGAGGGGGAGGAGGCGGAGACCCTCCGGGGGTTGGTGGCGGCGGGGTTGGGGGTCGCGTTGCTGCCGCCGCCCGCTGTGGCTCGGCCGGGGGTGGTGGAGTTGGCGGTTACGGCGCCTCGGGCTGTGCGGGAGATCGGGGTGGCGTGGGTCGAGGGGCGGGTGGATACGGCGCCTGTGGCTGCGTTCAAGAGGTTTTTGTTGGCTCGGAGGGGGAGGTTGTTGCCGGAGTGAACCTCCGAGTGAACTTGTAGCGCCGTTGGGGGTGTTCGCCGTGGGGGGGTGCCTCTATGTCTTTCGTCAAGCGAGGGGTGGGGTTCGGGGTTCGTAGAAGGTGCCGTCGCGGAGCATCGCGAACAGGACGTTGGTGCGTTGGCGGGCGAGGGGGGGGGGGGCTTGTGTGTGGGTCTTTCCGCGGGCCCGGCATTTGTCGTAGTAGGTGCGGGAGGCGGGATTGTGCAGGGCGGCGAACGCGGAGAGGAACATGGCGCGTTTGAGCTGCCGGTTTCCGCCTCTGGGGGCGTGTTCGGCGTGGATCGAGGTCCCCGAGGACTTCGTGGTCGGGGCGAGGCCGGCGTAGGAGGCGAGGTGGGCGGCGGTGGGGAAGCCGGTGCCGTCGCCGACGGTGACCAGCAGGGTGGCGGCGGTCCTGACGCCGACGCCGGGCAGCGACGTCAGGACCTTCGAAAGAGGGTGGTCCTCCAGCAGGACTGTGATCTGGGCTTCTGTGGCCCGGCGTTGTTCGTGGACGGCTCCGAGCGAGCGGGCCAGGGAGGGGATCACGATGTCGAGGGTGCCGGTGCCGGGAACGACGACGGTCTGTTCGTCGAGTGCGTCGAAGACGTCGTCGATCAGCCGCTGGGCCATCCTGGGGGCCTTGGGCCGGATCACCTCAACCAGCTTGCGGCGTCCGGCTTTTCGCAGAGCGGTAGGGGATCCGTAGCGTTCCAGCAGCCAGGTCACAGCCTGATGGTCCAGACGCGGTCCCAAGACCCGCTCGAGGCTGGGGTGGAACTGGGTGAGCAGGCCGCGGATCCGGTTGGAGGTGCGGGTGGTCTCGGCCGCCAGATCCTGGTCGAAGCCGACGAGGACCGTGAGTTCGGCGGTGATCTCGTCGGTCGCCTCCAGCGAGCGCAGGGTGTGCGGCAGGGTGCGGGCCGCGTCGGCGATCACGGCCGCGTCGCGGGCGTCGGTTTTGGCCTCGCCGGGGTAGAGGTCGGCGATCCGCCGCATCGACAGGCCCGGCAGGTAGGCGACCTTGCAGCCGGCATCCCGGGCCACCGTCAGTGGCAGGGCGCCGATCGAAGCGGGCTGGTCCACGATCACCAGGACGGTGCCGAACTTGGTCTTCAGCTTCTCGAAGACGTCCCGCAGCTTCGGCTCGGTGTTGGGCAGTTGCCTGTCGAAGACCTTCTTGCCGGCCGGGGTGAGTCCGTGCCCGTGATGGTTCGTCTTGCCGACGTCCAGGCCCAGGAAGACGTCTATCCCGTCATTGTCGTTCAAGCCGTCCTCCCGAACGGGGGTGTGCGGTGCTGGCCGGGGCGTTGGCGTCGTGCGCGCATCCACGTTATGCAGACCTGCCGCCCGTAAGCGGCCGGGCATTGCGCCAGGCCGGGCGGTAGTCGGACCTCTCATCAGCGTCTCCAACGGCGCCTCTCGGGCCCGGTGACACCACCCCCCAGGTCATCGGTTCGACAGGGGGGAACAGCCATGCCGGGCCCGGAGGCCAGCGGCCCTCTTGCAGGACCGCAGAAAACATAACGGGGG
>LJCV01000271.1 GCA_001298575.1 Actinobacteria bacterium OK074 | reverse complement strand
GGTGGCTGCTCCGGTGGCCGCCGCTCCGGCCGCGCCCGTGGCCCCGGCCGCTCCGGCGCCGGCCCCGGTCGCCCCGGCTCCGGTGGCCCCCGCGGCTCCGGTTCCCGCCGCGCCCTCCGGTGACGACGGCGCCTACGTGACCCCGCTGGTGCGCAAGCTCGCCGCCGAGAACGGCGTCGACCTGGGCGCCGTCAAGGGCACCGGCGTCGGCGGCCGGATCCGCAAGCAGGACGTCCTCGCCGCCGCCGAGGCCGCGAAGGCCGCCGCGGCCGCTCCTGCGCCCGCCCCGGCCGCCGCCCCGACGGCCAAGAAGGCGCCCGCGCTGGAGGTCTCCCCCCTCCGCGGCCAGACCGTCAAGATGACCCGCATCCGCAAGGTCATCGGCGACAACATGGTCAAGGCGCTGCGCGAGCAGGCGCAGCTGTCCTCGGTGGTCGAGGTCGACATCACCCGGCTGATGAAGCTCCGCGGGCAGGCGAAGGACTCCTTCGCGGCGCGCGAGGGCGTCAAGCTCTCCCCGATGCCGTTCTTCGTCAAGGCCGCCGCCCAGGCGCTGAAGGCCCACTCGGTCATCAACGCCCGGATCAACGAGGCCGAGGGCACGATCACCTACTTCGACACCGAGAACATCGGTATCGCGGTGGACTCCGAGAAGGGCCTGATGACCCCGGTCATCAAGGGTGCGGGCGACCTGAACATCGCCGGCATCGCCAAGGCCACCGCGGAGCTGGCGGGCAAGGTCCGCGCCAACAAGATCACCCCGGACGAGCTGTCCGGCGGCACCTTCACCATCTCCAACACCGGTTCGCGCGGCGCGCTGTTCGACACGATCATCGTGCCCCCGAACCAGGTCGCGATCCTCGGCATCGGCGCCACGGTCAAGCGCCCGGCCGTCATCGAGACGGAGGAGGGCACGGTCATCGGCGTCCGCGACATGACCTACCTGACCCTCTCCTACGACCACCGCCTGGTCGACGGCGCCGACGCGGCCCGTTACCTGACGGCGGTCAAGGCCATCCTGGAGGCGGGCGAGTTCGAGGTCGAGCTGGGCCTCTGACCCGGCGGTCCGCAAGGGCCGAGCATCTCAACGAGGTCGAGCTGGGCCTCCAGCTTTCAATTGCCTCGCGTACGGCGGCCCCGCCCGGAAATGTTCCGGGCGGGGCCGCCGTCGTCTCCCACCGGGTACGGAAAGCGGCCCGCCAGGGACCATGTAAGTCTCGTCTCACCTGCACCTGAGCGCCCCCACGCGCCTCTCCTCCGCGGCTTCGCGGCCGTATTGTCTAAACGTCAAACGCCCCGGGGGCCGCCGCGCCCCTCCAGGACGGTCCAACGACTTACGTTACGGAGCCTCCATGACCGCGCCCGTCGTCCACTCGCTGCGCGAACAGATCCGCGAGCACATCGTGGAGGGGATCGTCAGCGGGCGCTGGAAGCCGGGCGAGCGGATCGTGGAGCGCCGGATCGCGACGGAGCTGGAGGTCAGCCAGACCCCCGTGCGGGAGGCCCTGCGGGAGCTGGAGTCGCTGCGGCTGATCGAGTCGGCGCCGAACAAGGGCGTCCGGGTGCGGAACCTGACGGCGGCGGACCTGGAGGAGTCGTACCCGGTGCGGGCGGGCCTGGAGGCCATCGCGGCGGAGCTGGCGGCGGAGCGGCTCGCCCAGGACTGCTCGGCCCTGGAACCGCACGTCACGGCCCTCTACGAGGCGGACCGCCTGGCGGACGGTACCGGTCAGGTGCGCCACACGGTCGCCTTCCACCGCGAGATGGTCCGCGCGGCCGGCAACAAGGTCCTCCTGCACACCTGGGAGGGCCTGGGCATCGAGGTCTTCACCGCCCTGTCGATCCGCTGGCTCGGCACGGTCCAGCAGTCCTACGCCGAGGAACACGACGAGCTGGTGGCAGCCTTCCGCCGCCAGGACCCCCAGATCGCAGACCTGGTAAAGGCCCACGTCCTGGGCTGCGCCCCACGCCCGGGTTCCCTGACCCCGTGACTCCATGACTCCATGACGCCTTGGGCCCTTGGAACCTCGGGGCAAGCACGCGCCTTTAAGGGGCGCGGGGAACGGCGCGAGCAACCAAGACGGACCCGCAGTCGCCACCACACCCCCACCCCCGAGCTATCAGGCGCCCAAAACCCCACCCCCACCTGCACAAACCCAACGGCAACACGGCACCCGGTGCAACTGTCAGAGACACCCCGTGCCGACTTTCCCCAGAACAAGACTTTTTCCCCGTCCCCCCTTTGATCGATCATCGATCACGGGGTTACAGTCGCAAGCGGGCTGCCACCACAGCCCGCCGCCCTGTCCTGCCAAAGACCAAGGGCACCCCCGAGTACCCCTTACCGACGAGGGAACCCCCCTCCGCATCCGGAAGGCGGCGCAATGACCGACCCCACCGCTATCCAGCCGAGCGAGCTCGACCAGCTCCCGGACCGCGACCCCGAGGAGACCGCCGAGTGGCAGGCATCCTTGGACGCCGTCACCGAGGCGGCCGGGCCGCACCGTGCCGCGTACCTGATGCGCCGCACGCTGGAGCGCGCCGAGGGCAACGGCATCGCGCTGCCCAAGCTCCTTGAGACGGACTACGTCAACACCATCCCCACCGCCGCCGAGCCCACCGTGGACGGCGACGAGGCGATGGAGTCCCGGATCACCGCGTGGAACCGCTGGAACGCGGCCGCGATGGTCACCCGGGGCGCGAAACACGGCGTCGGCGGCCACATCGCGACCTTCGCGTCCGCGGCCTGGCTGTACGAGACCGGCTTCAACCACTTCTTCAAGGGCAAGGAATCCCAGGAGTCTCCCGGGTCCGGCGACCAGCTCTACATCCAGGGCCACGCCTCCCCCGGCATCTACGCCCGCGCCTTCCTCGACGGCCGCCTGACCGAGGCGCACCTCGACAACTTCCGCCAGGAGGCGGGCGGCAACGGCCTCCCGTCGTACCCGCACCCGCGGCGCCTGCCCTGGCTGTGGGAGTTCCCGACGGTGTCGATGGGTCTCGGCCCGCTGTCGGCGATCTACCAGGCACGCTTCAACCGCTATCTGACCAACCGCGGCATCAAGGACGTCTCGTCCTCGCACGTCTGGGCGTTCCTGGGCGACGGCGAGATGGACGAGCCGGAGTCGACGGCGGCACTCGCACTGGCAAGTCGCGAGGGCCTGGACAACCTCACCTTCGTCATCAACTGCAATCTCCAGCGCCTCGACGGCCCGGTGCGCGCGAACTTCAAGATCGTGCAGGAGCTGGAGGCCCAGTTCCGCGGCGCCGGCTGGAACGTCGTCAAGTCGCTGTGGGGCAACGCCTGGGACGAGCTGTTCCAGCTCGACACGACGGGCGCGCTCGTACGCCGCCTGCGTGAGGTGCCGGACGCGCAGGTGCAGACGTACCAGACGCGGGACGCGGCCTACATCCGCGAGGACTTCTTCGGCAAGGACCCGGTGCTCGTCGAGCTGGCGAAGCTGCTGAGCGACGACAAGATCCTTGAGTGTTTCCACCTCTCGCGCGGTGGTCACGAGGCGCGCAAGGTGTACGCGGCGTACCGGGCGGCCCTCGCGCACAAGGGTGCGCCGACGGTGATCCTGGCGCAGACGGTCAAGGGCCACACGCTCGGCACCGGTTTCGCGTCGAAGAACGCCAACCACCAGATGAAGAAGCTCTCGGTGGACGAGTTCAAGGCGATGCGGGACCTGCTCGAACTCCCCATCAAGGACAGCGACTTCGTCGACGGCGTCGTCCCGTACGGCCACCCGGGCGCCGACTCCCCCGAGGTCCGCTACCTCCAGGAGCGCCGCGCGGCACTGGGCGGTCCCGCCCCGGCCCGCCGCACGCACCCGCTCGCCGCGCTGCCCGCCGCGGCCGACAAGACGTTCGCGTCCTTCGACAAGGGCTCGGGCACGCAGAACGTGGCGACGACGATGGCCTTCGTCCGCCTGATCAAGGACCTGGTCCGCGACAAGGAGACGGGCAGGCGCTGGGTGCCGATCGTCCCCGACGAGGCGCGCACCTTCGGCATGGAGAGCCTGTTCCCCTCCCTCGGGATCTACTCCCCCAAGGGCCAGACGTACGAGCCGGTCGACCGCGACCAGCTGATGTACTACAAGGAGGCCAAGAACGGCCAGATCCTCAACGAGGGGATCACCGAGGCCGGTTCGATGGCCGACTTCATCGCCGCTTCGACGTCGTACGCGACGCACGGCGAGGCGATGATCCCGTTCTACATCTTCTACTCGATGTTCGGCTGGCAGCGCACGGCCGACCAGATGTGGCAGCTCGGCGACCAGCTCGGCCGCGGCTTCCTCGTCGGCGCGACGGCCGGCCGTACGACCCTGACGGGCGAGGGCCTCCAGCACGCCGACGGCCACTCCCCCGTCATCGCGGCGACGAACCCGGCGGCGCTGTCGTACGACCCGGCATTCGCGTACGAGGTCGCGGCGATCGTCAAGGACGGCATCCGCCGCATGTACGGCGAGGCGGCGCCGGGCGAGGACCCGAACGTCTTCTACTACCTGACGGTCTACAACGAGCCGCTGCCGCAGCCCGCGAAGCCGGCCGGGCCGGCCATCGACGAGGGCATCGTCAAGGGCCTCTACCGCTACAACACGGCGGAGTCGGCGGGGCTGTCGCCCGCGGCCAACGCCCCGCGGATCCAGCTGCTGGGTTCGGGCACGGCGATCCACTGGACGCTGGCGGCACAGAAGCTGCTCGCCGAGGAGTGGGGCGTGGCGGCGGACGTGTGGTCGGCGACGTCGTGGACGGAGCTGCGGCGCGACGCGATGGAGGCGGACGCGGCGCTGCTGCGCGGCGAGGAGCGCGTGCCGTTCCTGCGCCAGGCGTTGCAGGGCGCCGAGGGCCCGGTGCTGGCCGTCTCCGACTACATGCGCCAGGTCCCGGACCAGATCGCGCAGTGGGTGGAGCAGGACTACTCCTCGCTCGGCGCGGACGGCTTCGGCATCTCCGACACCCGCGACGCGGCCCGCCGCCACTTCGGCGTCGACGCCCACGCCATCGTGGTCGCCTCCCTGGCCCAACTCGCCCGCCGCGGCGAGATCAAGGCCACGGCGGTGAAGGAGGCGCGGGAGCGGTACGGGGTGTAGTACGACGGCGGAGAGGGTGCCGACGCGGTTCGACGACCGCGCCGGCACCGTTTCGCGCGTCCGGCCAAGCGGCGGGGGGCGGCGAAATTCCGTACGGCCGGGCAGCGCCCCAAAGAGGCGCGGGGAACTGCGCGACCAGCCGCAACGGACCCGCGGCCAATGCACCGGCCATCCGGCGGAGTACTCAGCGGCGCCCGCACGCCCACTGCGCGCCCTCCCCCGCCGGGATCCGGCCATAACGATCTGCCTCACTCGGCGTGCGTCCAGGGGTATGAGGGCCGATGCTGGTCCCGTGATGGACGAGACGGAGTTCTGGGAGCTGGTGGACACCACCCGCGAGAGGGCCGGGGGCGACCCGGAGGACCATGCCGACCTGTTGGTCGAACGGCTCGTCCGGCTGGACCCGGACGCGGTGCTCGACTTCGCCCGGCACTTCGAGTCCCGTTACAACCGCGCCTACCGCTGGGACCTGTGGGGCGCGGCGTGGGTGCTGCTCGACGGCGTGGGCGACGACACGTTCGACTTCTTCCGCTGCTGGCTCATCGGCCAGGGCCGGGACGTCTTCGAGGGCGCACTGCACGACCCGGACTCGCTCGCCGATCTGCTCGGCGAATTCGACGCGGACCTCGACGACGGCGACGGCGAGGAGCTGGGCTACGCGGCCGACGAGGCGTACGAGCAGCTCACCGGCACCGTCGCCCCGGACCTGGGGCTGCCGCCCGCGCCGCCGGAGCCGGAGGGCACCCCGCTCGACTTCGAGAACGAGGGCGTCCTGGCGGAGCGTTACCCGAAGCTCTGGGAGCGCTTCAGAACCTGAGTGCGGCGGATGCTCTCCGGGAGCGTGGCGTAGACCGTCTCGCGCGCCGGGGCCGCGTGCCGTCCTCTGCCGTCCTTGGGCGCGGTCCCGTGTTCCGCCGTGTGCGCCGCGTGCACCGCGTGGTACATCGGGGCCTGGTTGGCGCGGTCCAGCGCCGAGGCCGTACTGGCGGCCGGTCCCAGGACGACGAGGGCCACCGTGCAGGCCACGGTCCAGGGGTTGCGCAGTGCCTGGGACCACGGCGCTGCCTTGTTCTCACCCGTACGGATGCTGCTCATCTTCCCCACCTCCAGCTCCAGTTGGCTGCTCACACCGATGAGGTTAGGCAGCGATCTTCGGAGCGACCCCTGTGCCGACTGTGCGAAGTCTGTGGGATCGGGCGGGGGTTGCTTCGTGCCGTTTCATTCTCCCCAACGGCCTTGCAGCCGGGCCGCGTTGTCCCGTATCTCCGGGAGCAGCGCGGACAGGGCCTCGCCGGGGCAGCTGGTCATGTAGCCGTCCCGGTGGCCGGCCACGGCCGGGAGCTGGACGGCGGTGCCGTTGGCGTACCGGCTGAGGCTGTTGCTGGAGACGAGCCGGACGGCGGTGCGCGGGTCGGTGTCGGACAGGCCGAGCTTCCAGGCGGCGAGCGCGGCGATGGCGTCGGTCATCGCCCGCGGTACGGGCGTGCCGGCGGTGAAGGTGCCGATGGCCGCGACGCCCGCGGTGCGGTGGTTGAAGCCCTGGGTGTGGGCGCCGGTGACGGGCCGGTCGACGCCGCCGGCGCGGCCCTCGTAGATGGTGCCGCACCTGTCGACGAGGAAGTTGTAGCCGATGTCGTCCCACTGCCGGGCGCCGGTCTGGCCCGCGGCCAGGTAGCGGATGATGCGGGGCGCGTCGGCGCAGTCGTAGCCGTTCGGGGAGTCGGTGTGGTGTACGAAGACGGCGACGACCCGGTCGTCGTAGCGGGGGGCGGGCCGGGCGCGGGCGTCGTCCTCGGCCCAGGCGGAGCGCGGCACTATGGCGGGCCGGACGGCGGTGTGCGCGGGCGCGGGGTACGCGGCGAGCGGGCGGGCCGGGTCACCGGTGGCGTCGCCGGCCGTGTGGCCGGAGTGGGCCGCCGCGGCCGTACGGCCGAAGCCGTGGGTGCACAGGGCCAGGACGAGCACGGCCAGGAGGCCGGGGAGGCAGCCGAGGACGACGAGGAGGTCGCGGCGGCGCGCGGGACGGCCCGACAGGCCGCGCAGGCCCCGGCGGGCGTCCGGGCGGCCCGTCGTCCGGTCTATTCGGCCGCTGCGCCGTCGTCCTCGTCTCCGCGCCGTCCGCGCGGTGGGCAGTGCACGCATGGGTCCCACCCTTGCCCGGGCGCGGACGGTTCGCATGTGGGCTGTGCCACCTGGAGGAACCGTCGTGGAACCAACACCGCCGTCCGGATCGTTTTCCGAGGTGCAGGCGGTGCGCCGAGTCCCGTACGCGTCTGATCACCGGGCTCCCCGGGAACGTACTTAGGGGCCCAACAGAAAGGCGGCTCCGTGGACCTGCTCGACATCCTGCTCATGCTGGTGATCCTGGCCTATGCGGCGTCCGGCTACCGGCGCGGGCTGGTGGCCGGCTGCTGTTCGCTGGCCGGTTTCGTGGGCGGTGCCGTGATCGGCGTGTGGGTGCTGCCCTGGGTGATGGAGCTGGTGACCAGAGGCACCCCGGCGGCCACCCTCACGGCGGTGCTCACCGTGCTGGTGCCCGCGGCGGTGGGCCACGAGCTGCTCGGCAGACTCGGGCTGAAGCTGCGCCGCGAGCTGGACCAGGGCCCGCTGCGGGTGGCCGACGGCGTGGGCGGCGCCGCCTCGAACACGCTGGCCGTGCTGCTGGTCGCGTGGGTCGCCGCGAGCGTGCTCGGCGCCTCGTCCTCGTCGCTGGTCACCGAGTCCGTACGCAACTCGGCCCTGCTCGGCGCCGTACAGGACGTGATGCCGGACACCACGCCGACGTGGTTCTCGCGGGCCACCTCCGCGCTCACCGAGGCGGGTTTCCCGCAGGTCTTCAACCCGTTCGAGAACGAGCCCGCGACCAGCGTCGCCAAGCCCTCCGGGGACAGCGTCACGGCGAGCGCGACGAGCGCGGCCAAGCGCAGCACCGTCAAGATCGAGGGCGTCTCCGGCAACCAGGGCCGCGAGGGCAGCGGTTTCGTCTACGCGGCGGAGCACGTGATGACCAACGCGCACGTGGTGGCGGGCATCGACAACCCGACCGTCCGCATCGGCGGCGTCGGCCGCTCCTACGACGCCACGGTCGTCCTCTTCGACCCGGACAAGGACGTGGCCGTCCTGTACGTCCCCGGGCTGAGCGCGCCGGTCCTGCGCCTCGACGACAGCGCCGCGCGCGGCGACTCCGCAGTGGTGGCCGGTTACCCGGAGGACGGCGGCCTCGACCTCCAGGCGGCCACGGTCGCGGGCAGGATCAACGCGACCGGCCAGAACATCTACAACTCCGGCACCGTCACCCGCGAGATCTACTCGATCCGCTCGACGGTCCGCCCCGGCAACTCCGGCGGCCCCCTGCTGACCACGGACGGCCGCGTCTACGGCGTCGTCTTCGCCCGCTCGACGACGGACGACGAGACGGGTTACGTCCTGACGGCGAACGAGGTCGACGGCGACGCGGCGAGCGCGGCGACGAAGACGTCGGCGGTGGACACGGGGGACCTGGTCACGTCGTAACCGCCAAAGGCCACCGTGGCCGGGGTTACGGCAGCGTCAGCGACCGCCCCATCAGCACGTCGTCCACGTACTGCCCGTCCAGCCAGAACTCCTCCGGCTGGATGCCCTCCACCACGAACCCCTCGGCCTCGTACACCTTCCGGGCCGGGGTGTTGTGGCCCAGCACCCGCAGGCTGATCCGGCGGGCGCCGCGCCGCCGGGCCTCCGCGACGACGGCCCGCACCAGCGCCCGGCCGACGCCCAGCCCGCGCGCCTCGGGGGCGACCGCGAGGCCCTGGATCTGCCGTACGTGCGCGTTGGACGCCAGCATCGTGGGGAAGCCCAGGCAGACCAGCCCGACGACGTCCCCGTTGAGTTCGGCGACCAGGCAGTCGGCCGGGTCCCGCCGCTCGTTGAAGAAGGGCTCGTACGGCGGCAGCGGCCGGGGCACGACCTCGTGCAGGGTCGACCACGTGTCCCGGTTGAGACGGGCCAGGACCTCTTCGTCGGCGGGCGTGGCGACGCGTATGTGCGGTACGGACATGAGGATCACTGTACGACCGCGCACCCCGCGCTCCCCCCGGTCGGGCGGTCCGCACGGCGACCCGGCAGGATGGGGCGCATGACGGCTGACGCGGCTGATACGCCCCTTCCTCCCGGTTCCCGGATCGCTGTCGCCGGTGCCTCCGGCCTGATCGGCACGGCACTGGCCAAGTCCCTGACGGCGGACGGCCACGAGGTCGTCCGGCTGGTGCGGCGCGCCCCGCGCGGCGCGGACGAGGTCCGCTGGGACCCGGAGGAGCAACGGATCGACGCGGCGGGCCTGGCCGGCTGCGCGGCGGTGGTGAACCTGGCGGGCGCCGGGGGCGCCTCCCGCCGCTGGACGGCCGCGTACAAGGAGAAGATCCGCGCCAGCCGCGTCCTGGGCACCACGACACTCGCCGAGGCGATTGCGTCCCTCCCGGAGCCGCCGCGGGTCTTCGTCAACGGCAGCGCGATCGGCTTCTACGGCGAGACCGGCGCACGCGAGGTCGACGAGAGCGCACCCCCCGGCGACGGCTTCCTGCCCGCGCTGTGCGTGGCGTGGGAGGAGGCGACCACCCCGGCGGTGGAGGCGGGCATCCGTACGGTGCTGGTCCGCACCGGGCTGGTGGTGGCCCGCGGCGGCGGCGCCTGGGGCAAGCTCTTCCCCTTGTTCAAGGCGGGGGTCGGCGGCCGGATGGGCAACGGGGCCCAGTACTGGAGCTACATCGCCCTGCACGACGAGGTCGCCGCGATCCGCCACGTCATGCGCACCGAGTCCGTCTCGGGCCCGGTGAACCTGACGGCCCCGACCCCGCTCACCAACGCGGAGATCACGAAGGCGATGGGCCACGTCCTGCACCGCCCGACCCTGTTCACCACCCCGGCCCCCCTCCTCCGCGCGGCCCTCGGCGACATGGCGGGCGACGTCCTGGGCAGCCAACGGGTCCTCCCGACACGGCTGTTGGACTCGGGCTTCCGCTTCGCGTTCCCGGGGGTGGAGGAGGCGCTGCGCGCAGCGCTCCTTTAGGGGCGCGAGGCTGTGACATTTGCGGCTCCGCCGCGTGGGCGCGAGCAACCCCCACCCACCCGCGGTCGCACACGCACCCAGTCCACCCCACCGAGAAGGCGCACAGCCAAGCCCCCACGTGCCACGATGCGAGCCCACCGCGCCACTGCCCAACACACCGCCGCCCCCTACCCTCATCGCGAACTCGGGTAATCCACACGCCCGTTGACGGGGCGACCCCCCGTCAACCGCGACAACGAGGGGGCTCCGTGCCAAACCCGGTGCACCAGACGGACGCGTACGACGTAGTGGTCGTAGGCGCCGGCCCCGCAGGGCTGACCGCGGCCCACCACCTCACGAGGGCGGGCCTGACCGTCACCGTGCTGGAAGCGACACCCCGCGTCGGCGGCCGTATGACCACCGACGACATCGACGGCTTCCGGCTGGACCGCATCGGCCGCCCCCTGCTCACGTCGTACCCCGAACTCCGCCTGACCCCGGCCCTGTTCACCCTCCGCCTGCGCAGGTTCGCCCCCGGCGTCCTGCTGCACGCGGACGGCCATGTGCACCGCGCGGGCGGCACCGGCCCCCGGAGCACAGGGAGCGCACTCCCCACCGCACGCGCCCTCCCGAGCGCCCCCCACAACGGCCACCCGGCCGCTCCCCTCGGCCGCCGCCGCCCTCGTATCCCCAGCCGCCTCCCGGGGCTCCCGGGCCTCGCCGGTCTCCCCGGCCGCACGACGACCGACCGGCTCCGCCTCACCGCCGCCCTCACCCGTCTGGGCGCCACCCCGCCCGACCGCCTGCTCGCCCGCCCGGACCGCACCGCCGCCCAGTCCCTCGCCACCCTCGGCTTCCCGCCCCGTACCGTCGACGGCTTCCTGCGCCCGCTGCTCACCAGCCTCCTGTGCGACCCGGACCTGACGACGTCCAGCCGGTGCGCCGACCTCGCGCTGCACTCCTTCGCGACCGGCCGCCTGTGCGTGCCGGAGGGCGGCGCCGACGCCCTGCCCGCCGCGCTCGCCGCCGCGCTGCCGCCCGGCACGGTCCGCACCGGCGTCCGGGCCACCGCCGTGTCGACGACCTCGGTCACCACCCGCGACCACGGCGAACTCCGCTGCCGTGCGGTCGTGGTGGCCACCAGCCCGCGCGCCGCGGCCGAACTCCTGCCGGGGCTGCGCATGCCCGGCTTCCACCCCGTCACGGTCCTGCACCACGCCACCGACGCGCCCCCGCTCGCCGACCCGGCCCTGCTCCTGGACGCGGACCGCGGCGGCCCGGTCGCGCACACGGCGGTGCTCAGCCAGATCGACCCGTCCCGGGCCCCGCCGGGCCGCGCCCTGGTCACCTCCACGGTCCTGGGCACTCCCCCGCCCGCGGCCCACCTGGACGCGACCGTCCGCACCCACCTGGCCCGCCTCTACGGCACCTCCACCGCCCGCTGGGAGCTCCTCGCCGTCCACCACACCCCCGACGCCGTCCCCGCGATGCCGCCGCCGCACGACCCGCACCGTCCGGTACGGCTGCTCGCGGGCCTGTACATCTGCGGCGACCACCGCGACACCAGCACCGTGCAGGGCGCGCTGCACTCGGGCCGCCGCGCCGCCCACGCCCTGCTCGCGGACCTGGGCGCACGCCCGGCCCGCACACCGGTCCCCCAGGAACCGGCAGTACCGGTGGAACCGGTGGAGCCCATGGAACCGATGGAACCGATGGAGGAAGCCGCCTGACGGGGACCAGGGGGCTGGTGGCGGCTACTGAAGCGCCGCCACCCGGTCCCGGTACCCCCGCACGGGTGCCGCGTCCCGGTACGGCTCCAGGCGGCGCTCGAAGTCCCGTACGTACTCGATCGCCCGGACCGAGCGCATCTCGACGGCCGCTGCCGCCGCCTCCGCGCCCAGCCTGCACGCCTGTTCCAGTTCGCCGAGGCCGAGCCGGGCCGACGCGAGGACGACCCGGCAGAAGAGCCTGCTGCGCGCGTACCCGGGCGCCCGCAGTTGCAGCGAGCGTTCGGCGTGCTGGGCGGCGGCGCGGTACTGCTGGAGGTCGCGGTGGCAGTGCCCGAACTCGTCGGCGAGCTGCGCCTGGTCGAAGAAGCGGGCCCAGTACGGGACTTCGTCCCCGGGCGCGGCGGAGTCCAGCGCCCGCTCGGCGCGGACGAGGGAGCCCGTGCAGGCCCGTACCTCGCCGAGCACCCCGTGCCCGCGCGCCTCGACGGCGTGCAGCAGGGCCTGCACGGTGGGCGGCACCGAGGCCCCCGCGCCCTGCTGCGCGACGCGGGCGAGCTGCACGGCCTCCCGCCCGTGCCCGAGGTAGACGGCCTGGCGGCTCATCGTCACCAGCACGTACGCCCCGTAGGCCCGGTCTCCCGCCGCCTGCGCGAGCCGCAGCGCCTGCACGAAGTACCGCTGGGCCAGGCCGTGCGCGGCGATGTCGTACGACGTCCAGCCCGCGAGCCGGGTCAGGTCGGCGGCGGCGGCGAACAGGCGGCGGCCGGTCTGTTCGCCGTAGGTGCCGCGGAGCATGGGTTCGGCCTCGTGTTCGAGGTAGCGGACCAGGGCCTGGCGGGCGTGGCCGCCGCCGTAGGCGTGGTCGAGGGTGCGGAAGAGTTCGCCGACCGAGCGCAGGGCGGCGATGTCGCCGCCGGTGACCCGCTGCCCCGGGCCGCGCTCGGACTGGCTGCGCTGGCGGGGTACGGCGCCGGGGCGGCCCTGTCCGGGCACCGGGCGGACGCCGATGTCCCCGCGCCCGACGCGGTCGTCGGCGCGGCCGATCAGCCAGTCGCGGCTGGGCACGACGAGTCCGGCCGGGGTGAAGGCGATCTTGCGGAGTTCGGCGTGGCTGCCGGAGTCCTTGCGCCACAGCCCGCTGACGATGTCGACGGCCTCCTCGGGGGTGGCGGCGAACTCCAGGCCCGCGTAGACGGGGGCGCAGGCGTCGAGGCCGAGGTCCTGCGCGCCGAGACGGCGGCCGAGCCGTCGGGTGAACACCTCGGCGATGAGGGCGGGCGTGGTGCCGCGGGGCTGCTGGCCGCGCAGCCACCGGGTGACGGACGTCTTGTCGTATCTCAGGTCCAGCCCGTGTTCGAGACCGAGCTGGTCCACGCGACGGGCCAGACCTGCGTTGGAGAACCCCGCTTCTGCGATGAGGGCGGCGAGCTGGCGGTTGGGGGTGCGCTGCGCGGGTCGTTCCGTCATCTGGGGTGCGGTCTCCTGCCTTCCGGGGATCGCCGATGAACCCCGAATTGATGTGCCGGGATTGCCTGTGAGCAGCCCTTTTGACCTCTGCGGACGGCGCGAATGTAGCGGAGAGTGAGCACCCGATCGCACACTTCGCCGCCCATTCATCCGATCGTGTGAGGATTGGGGGTGGTGGCTGACGCGAAACAGGCATCCGGCGCCCGGACGTACAGTTGCGTGGGCGTTTTATACGCCTGACGACAACCGGCTGCGCAGGACACAGCTACCGCCGGTTACTGGTCATCGCCGAGGGAGGCGCTTGCCGTGAGTGAGTTGCGGTTCGTCCGTGCGGGGTTCGGCGCGGATGCCGTGGAGTACCGCCAGGCGTGGGACGAGCAGCGCCGCGTGCACGCCGCGCGGTTCGCCGACGAGGTCCCCGACACCTGCCTGCTGCTCGAACACCCACCGGTGTACACGGCGGGCCGCCGCACCGCGGACAGCGAACGCCCGCTCGACGGCACTCCGGTCGTCGACGTGGACCGCGGCGGCAAGATCACCTGGCACGGCCCGGGCCAGCTGGTCGGCTACCCGATCCTCAAACTCCCCCGCCCGGTGGACGTCGTCGCCCACGTACGCCGCCTGGAGGAGGCGCTGATCCGCACGTGCGCGGAGTTCGGCGTGCCGACGACACGGGTGGAGGGCCGCAGCGGCGTATGGGTACTCGGCGACCCGGTGGCAGAGCGCCCCACGTCCTTCGGCGGCCTCTCCCTCGACCTCGACCCCCGCCTGCACGACGACGAGTTCGACCCCCGCCTCAACGGCCCCGAGTACGCCCCCTCCAACGCGGGCCAGCGCCGCGAGGACCGCAAGATCGCCCAGATCGGCATCCGCGTGGCCAAGGGCGTCACCATGCATGGCTTCTCGTTCAACGTGAACCCCGAGATGACGTGGTTCGACCGCATCATCCCCTGCGGCATCCGCGACGCGGGCGTCGCGTCCCTGGCGGGCGAACTGGGCCACGACGTGACCATCACAGAGGTCCTGCCGGTGGCGGAACGCCACTTGAGAGACGTACTGGAGAACGCGGAGCCAAGGCCACGGGTGATCGAGGAACGACCGCAGACGACGACGCTGAGCCCGTCTGGCGTCTAGGGGTTCGGCCTGCGCCCAGGGGGCCTGGCTGGCATCAGGGGGCCCTACTGGCGTCAGGGGGCCTTAGCTGGCGTCAGGGGGCCCGGCTGGCGCCCAGAAGCCCGTCCGGCGTCCAGGGGCCTCGCAGGCGCCCAGGGCTGCGGCTGGCGTTCAGGGGCCCGGCCGACATCCAGGGCTGAGGCCCACATCCAAGGCTGAGGCCGACGTCTAGGGCTGCGGCTGCCGTCCAAGGCTGAGGCCGACATCCAAGGCTGCGGCTGCCGTCCAGGGCTGAGGCCGACGTCCAAGGCTGAGGCCGACGTCCAAGGCTGAGGCTGGCGTCCAGAGCCGAGGGCGCCGCCCGGCTGAGGGCGCCGCCCCAAGCTCCACTCCCCCAAGGACGCGCGTGCCCCCGCACAGCCGCCCGGCCGACACCACTCAGCCGGTCCAGCACCCCCCAGCCCGGCCGGCGTTTGAGGCCGAGGCCGTCCAGGCCGACAGGCGGGGGCAAGGGGCGCAGCCCCATAAGGACGGGACGGGAAGGGGCGGCGGGGGCGAAAGAAACACCCCACCAAGGAATGCCCCACCGATCCCCAGGGTTGCCCACCGAGGGAACCCAAAACACACGGGCGTACCCTGGTGTACGCCGACGAATCGAAGCTACAGGGAGCCGATGTGTCCGCAGTCGCACCCGACGGACGCAAGTTGCTGCGCCTGGAGGTCCGGAACGCCCAGACCCCCATCGAGCGCAAGCCCGAGTGGATCAAGACCCGGGCGAAAATGGGTCCCGAATACACGAAGATGCAGAACCTCGTGAAGAGCGAGGGCCTGCACACCGTCTGCCAGGAGGCGGGCTGCCCCAACATCTACGAATGCTGGGAGGACCGCGAGGCGACGTTCCTCATCGGCGGCGACCAGTGCACCCGCCGCTGCGACTTCTGCCAGATCGACACCGGCAAGCCCGAGGCCCTCGACCGCGACGAGCCCCGCCGCGTGGGCGAGTCCGTCGTCACGATGGATCTCAACTACGCCACGATCACCGGCGTCGCCCGCGACGACCGCATCGACGGCGGCGCCTGGCTGTACGCCGAGACGGTCCGCCAGATCCACCAGCAGACCGCCGAGCGCACGGACGGCCGTACCAAGGTCGAACTCCTCGCCCCGGACTTCAACGCGGTCCCGGAGCTGCTGGCCGAGGTCTTCGCCGCCCGCCCCGAGGTCTTCGCCCACAACATCGAGACGGTGCCGCGCATCTTCAAGCGCATCCGCCCCGGCTTCCGCTACGAGCGCTCCCTGGACGTCATCACCCAGGCCCGCGACTACGGTCTGGTCACGAAGTCGAACCTGATCCTCGGCATGGGCGAGACCCGCGAGGAGGTCAGCGAGGCGCTGCGCGACCTGCACGGCGCGGGTTGCGAACTGGTGACGATCACGCAGTACCTGCGCCCCTCCGTACGGCACCACCCGGTGGAACGCTGGGTCAAGCCGCAGGAGTTCGTGGAGCTGAAGCAGGAGGCCGAGGAGATCGGCTTCTCGGGCGTGATGTCGGGGCCGCTGGTGCGCTCGTCGTACCGGGCGGGCCGGCTGTACCAGATGGCGATCGAGAAGCGCGGCACGTACGTGGCGTCGCAGGCGGTCTGAGGGACGGCCTGCGAGCCGACCTGCGGGACGGTCCGAGGCGAACGGCCCGGCCCGTCCGAGGTCCCGCCGAGGCTCCGCCACCGACGGCACGGCAGTGGCACCGAGTGCCAACCCCATGTGAATTCGCGCACAACTGACTACCGGCGAGTAATGGCCGGTTCGACGCGGTCCTGAGCATCACCCCTGATAGGGGTCCCATCAGGGCCGCGTCAGGGTTTTGCGGCCCCGCATCAAGGCTTCATTGGCGTTTGACCGGTCGGTCACGCCCTGGTAACACCAGACAGTGAAGCTGGTAGCACACCACGCACATCCCTAAGCCAGAGCCGCCGCTCACGAGGGGGGACTCCCGCCATGCAGGCCGCACCCGTCCGCGCCACGCCAATCCCGTCGTTCACCGATGCACTCCGTGCCATCGAGTCGCTGCTGCTGAGCAGCGGCCAGCGCACCGCCCGCCAGAACGCCTGGACCTCCGTCATGGAGGACCGCCGTCGCGCCAAGGACCGCGTGGAGACCCAGCGCGTCCTGGAGTCCGTGGCGCCCCCGCGCCCGTAACGCTCCCGCCGCCCGCCCCCGCCTCCTCGAATACAGCAACCCCCCGCTCCGCGACATCCCGCTCCGCTTCCCGTTCGCGCCGCCCTCGTACGCCGCTGCCGCGGCACTGCCGTCGTCACCGGTTCCCGGGCCACGTAGACTTCGAGACATGGCGAGGAAGGAACCCGCAGCCGAGGCTGCGAACCCCGGGCGACTCAAGCAGATCGCCCTGACGTACAAGATGACTCGCAAGGCCGACAAGATGATCGGTCTTGTACTCGCGGCTGTCGGAATCTGCACCTTCGGTGTCTTCCTCGCGATCGGCTTCTTGATCGGTCACCCGATCTATCTCGGCATCCTGGGCCTCCTGCTCGCCCTCCTGGCGACGGCGATCGTCTTCGGGCGCCGGGCCGAGCGGGCCGCCTTCGGGCAGATGGAGGGCCAGCCGGGTGCGGCGGCCGCGGTGCTCGACAACATCGGCCGCGGCTGGACGACGACCCCGGCGGTGGCGATGAACCGCAGCCAGGACGTGGTGCACCGCGCGGTCGGCAAGGCCGGCATCGTGCTGGTGGCGGAGGGCAACCCGAACCGGGTGAAGACCCTGCTGGCGGCCGAGAAGAAGAAGATGGCGCGGATCGTGGCCGATGTACCCGTGCACGACGTGCTCGTCGGTACGGGCGAGGGCCAGGTCGAGCTGAAGAAGCTCCGCACGACGATGCTGAAGCTGCCGCGGGTGCTGACCGGTCCGCAGGTGACGGTGACGAACGATCGGCTGCGGGCGATGGGGGATCTCATGTCCAACATGCCGTTGCCCAAGGGGCCCATGCCGAAGGGGATGCGGATGCCTCGGGGCGGCAAGATGCGGTAGCGCTGCGCCGGCTTGAGCAGGGAGGTCTTGGAACCGTTGGGTTCCAGGGCCTCCTTTGTTGTTGTTCGCCTTTGCGCCGTGGGGGCTTGGGTCGGTGTGCGCGTGCGAGTACGTCGTGGTTGCTCGCGCAGTTCCCCGCGCCCCTTACGGGGGCCGGAGTCCGGCCGAGACTTGCCCGACGATGGGGAAGGCCGTTACCCGACGACGGGGAAGCCCCCTAGGCCCTGCCCCCTAGAGGTCCTGCCCTAGATCCTGACCTCGACCGTCCGCGCCAGCCGGTCGTGCAGTCCCCGTCCGTCGCGGTCCCAGATCAGGGCGGGCACCGCCAGGCACAGCAGGATCGTGCGGACGAGGGCCCGCAGTGGAGCGACCCGGCCCGTGCCCTCCGCCACCACGCGCAGTCCGAAGAGCCGCTTGCCCGGGGTGAAGCCGATGGTGGTGACCGTGAGTGCGCCGAGGGCGAAGAAGACGAGGAGGGCCCAGTTACTGGTCGACGGAGTGTAGCCGTGGGTGATGAGGCCGTATGCGATCAAGACGCACAGGCCCCAGTCCACGACGAGGGCGCCGAGGCGGCGGCCGGGGCGGGCGATCGACCCCGGGCCCTGCTCCGGCAGACCGAGCTGTTCCCCGCGGTAACCGAAGTCCGCACCGGCCTCTTCCGCGGCCGCGCGGGGGCCGGAGAGCCAGGATCCGATTGCTTGCCTGTTGTCCACCCGTCCACGGTACTGCGCCCGTAATTGCCCCCGGTGCGGCGGGGTCGGGGCCATCGCCCCTGACCACGGGGCCGGTTAACCTGTACGAAACAAATGGGTCACGCTTGAGAAATCCCGCGTCCCTATGGTCGGCTGCACGTGTGCCACCGCACTGGCAGCACGCACGAACTACCACCCCGGTCAGGACAGGTCGGGAGTAGGAGGAGCTGGATGTTCCAGAACGCCGACGACGCCAAGAAGTTCATCGCGGACGAGGACGTCAAGTTCGTCGACGTCCGATTCTGCGATCTGCCGGGCGTGATGCAGCACTTCACGGTGCCGGCGACGGCCTTCGACCCGGACGAGGAACTGGCCTTCGACGGCTCCTCCATCCGCGGCTTCCAGGCCATCCACGAGTCCGACATGGCGCTCCGCGCCGACCTGTCCACCGCGCGCGTCGACCCCTTCCGCCGCGACAAGACGGTCAACATCAACTTCTTCATCCACGACCCGATCACCGGTGAGCAGTACTCCCGTGACCCGCGGAACGTGGCGAAGAAGGCCGAGGCGTACCTGGCCTCCACCGGCATCGCCGACACCGCGTACTTCGGCCCCGAGGCCGAGTTCTACGTCTTCGACTCGGCCCGCTTCGAGACGAAGGCCAACGGCGCCTTCTACGAGATCGACTCCGAGGCCGGCGCCTGGAACACGGGCAACGTCGAGAACAACCGCGGTTACAAGGTCCGTTACAAGGGCGGCTACTTCCCGACCCCGCCGGTCGACCACTTCGCCGACCTGCGTGCGGAGATCTCCCTGGAGCTGGAGAACTCCGGCCTCCAGGTCGAGCGCCAGCACCACGAGGTGGGCACCGCCGGCCAGGCCGAGATCAACTACAAGTTCAACACGCTGCTCGCCGCGGCCGACGACCTCCAGCTCTTCAAGTACATCGTGAAGAACGTGGCCTGGCGCAACGGCAAGACCGCGACCTTCATGCCGAAGCCGATCTTCGGCGACAACGGCTCGGGCATGCACGTCCACTCGTCGCTGTGGACTGGCGGCTCCCCGCTCTTCTACGACGAGGCCGGCTACGCGGGTCTGTCGGACCTCGCCCGCTTCTACATCGGCGGCATCCTGAAGCACGCCCCGTCGCTGCTGGCCTTCACCAACCCGACGGTGAACTCGTACCACCGTCTGGTCCCGGGCTTCGAGGCGCCGGTCAACCTGGTCTACTCGCAGCGCAACCGCTCCGCCGCGATGCGTATCCCGATCACGGGCTCCAACCCGAAGGCCAAGCGCGTCGAGTTCCGCGCGCCCGACTCCTCCGGCAACCCGTACCTGGCCTTCTCCGCGCTCCTGCTGGCGGGCCTGGACGGCATCAAGAACAAGATCGAGCCGGCCGAGCCGATCGACAAGGACCTCTACGAGCTGGCCCCCGAGGAGCACGCGGGCGTCCCCCAGGTCCCGACCTCCCTCCCGGCCGTCCTGGACTCCCTTGAGCGCGACCACGAGTTCCTCCTCGCGGGCGACGTCTTCACGTCCGACCTGATCGAGACCTGGATCGACTACAAGCGCACGAACGAGATCGCCCCGCTCCAGCTCCGCCCGCACCCGCACGAGTTCGAGCTGTACTTCGACGTGTGATCCCGCCCGGCGACCCGTTAGCCCCGCGGCCTGAACACCGGGCCCCCGCCGCTCCCCTCACGGGAACGGCGGGGGCCCGCTGTCGTCGGCCGTCGGGGGCGGCACCTCGATCGGCACGAGCGCCGCGTCGCCGGGCTCGCCGTCCGCGGTGCCCCACGGCGTCCCGGTCACGGTCCGGACGGCGGCCTGCTTTCTTTGCCCGGACCAGGGCCGTTCGGAACCTGTTCATGGGCGTCGGTGGGCGCACAATGGATGGTGGGACGAGTGTCTGGCTGCGGTTTCTTACTGCGGGGTGATGCGGGATGCAGAGCCGGTTCCGGAGCGATCGTCGGCTGACCGTGCGGATGACGGTCACCATGTTTCTGCTCGGTCTGCTGTATGTGGTGTTCATCGGTGCGCTGATCGTGCTGCTGAAGTCCTGGGTACTCGTCGTGGTGATCGCGGCGGTCGTGCTGGGGGCGCAGTACTGGTTCTCCGACCGGATCGCCCTGTACGCGATGCGCGGCCGTGTCGTCGAGCGGGAGGAGTACCCGCAGCTGCACGGGGTCGTGGACCGGTTGTGCGCGGTCGCCGACATGCCGAAGCCGCTGGTCGCCGTCTCGGATCTGGACATGCCCAACGCGTTCGCCACCGGGCGCAACGCCGATCACGCCGTCGTCTGTGTCACCAGCGGGCTGCTGCGCCGGCTGGAGGCCGACGAGCTGGAGGGCGTCCTCGCGCACGAGTTGTCGCACGTGGCGCACAAGGACGTCGCCGTGATCACCATCGCGTCCTTCCTCGGCGTCATCGCGGGGCTGATCGTCCGGTTCGCGTTCTACTCCGAGCTGTTCGGCGGGCGCGGCCGGAAGGACCAGAACACCGTCGCCGTCTTCGCCGTCGTCATGGGCGTCTCCGCCGCCGTCTACGCCATCAGTTTCGTCCTCATCCGCGCCCTGTCCCGCTACCGCGAGCTCGCCGCCGACCGTTCGGCCGCGCTGCTCACCGGGCGGCCCTCGGCGCTCGCCTCCGCGCTCACCAAGCTCGACGGCGACATCGCCCGCATCCCGACCAAGGATCTGCGCACGGCACAGGCGTTCAACGCGTTCTACTTCACGCCCGCGTTCGGCGCCGAGCCCGGCATCTCGAAGTACTTCTCCACCCACCCCAGCCTGGAGCAGCGGCTCGAACAGCTCGGCCGTATCTCCGCGGAGCTGGGCGAACCGGCGGCGCCCGGATCGCTCGGAAAGGCAGACTGAGGTTTCATGGGCTTCCTCGACATCCTCCTCGGCCGTACGAAGCCCGTCGTGCCCGATCTCGACCAGCTCTTCGCGCTGCCGTCGGCGGCCATCACGCTGGAGGCCGCCGCCGGTTTCACCCCGACCGGGAACGGGGCGGTCTGCTTCGCCACGGTCGAGGGCGCGGCCTTCGCCCAGACCCACCGCGAGGTCCAGGCCCTGCTCGACGCGGACACCGACCGCACCGGGCCGCCGGTGGAGCTGAAGCAGGACGGCTACGGCTACTCGTGGCTCGTCTCCAGCCGTACCCCGGACCAGATCACCGACCTCGTCAACGATCTGCACGCGGTGAACAGCGCGATGGAGGTCAACGGCTTCGGGCCCCAACTCCTGTGCTCCGTGGCCGGGTTCGGCGACGAGCGCGGACGGCGGCTCGGGCTGGTCTACCTCTACAAGCGCGGCACCTTCTATCCGTTCGCCCCCCTCTCCGACGAGAACGGGCAGCCCCTCGAACGCCGTGACAACTCGCTGGAACTCCAGGTCAAGGCCACGCTCGGCAACGACCTGCGGATCGAGCAGGACTTGAGCCGGTGGTTCCCGATCTGGGGCGCGCCGGGCATCTGAACCACCGCCCTTCTGAACCGCCCTTCTGAACCGCCCTTCGTTCGGCGCTACTTGCCGCGGTCCTGGCGCCGGGACTCCATGGGGCGCTCGCGGCGGTAGCGGCGCTCCCACTTGGCCTGGCGGTCGCGGCGGGCCCGGTACGCCTGGTAGCTGGCGGGCGTCGATCCCGACGACCCCGATCCCGACGATCCGGACGAGCGGGCCGAGGTCGAGTCGGTGCCCTCCTGCCGCCCGTACCGGTAGTACAGGAAGAGCACGGCGACTGCGGCGAGCCACCAGGCGTGGTTCCCGAACCCCAGGACGACCAGGACGACGATTCCGGCAATGACGATGGTGCCCATGACGGGCCTCCGTGTGCAGGGAGTTTTCTCGGGTGCGTGGGGGGTTCGTAAAGGGTAGAGACTAGCGCCGGGGACGCCGGATGATGCCACTCCGGAACGAAGGGATACGGGGAGACGCACGGAGGGGTGCGGCTTGCCGCTCCCGTCCACGCGCGTGCGTCAATGGGCCCATGACCGAACTCTCCTGCGCCTTCTCGCCGTTCACCCTTCCGTACGACGGTGAGCACCTCAGCGGGGTCTACGGCGACGGCGGTACGCGCGCCACCGCCGTCGTACTGCACGGCGCGGGCACCGGCAGCAAGGATCGACTGCTGCCGCTGCTCGGGGAGTTCACGGCCCGGGGCTGCCGGGCCATCGCCTTCGACTTCTCCGGACACGGCCAGAGTACGGGCGCACTACGGGAGTTGAGCCTGCGCCGCCGTTTCGAGCAGGCGGTCGCCGTGATCGACGCCCGAACTCCCGCGCCGGGCCCGCTGGTTCTGGTCGGCTTCAGCATGAGCGGCCAGACCGTCGCGGACCTCGTACGGCACTACGGCGACCGGGTCGCGGCCATCGCCCTGTGCGCGCCCGCCGTGTACGCGGCCGGGGCCTGGGACCTGCCGTTCGGCGACGGAGGCGGGGCGTTCAGCACGCTCATCCGTACGCCGGGCAGTTGGCGCGCCGCACCCGCGCTGGACGTACTGCGCGCGTACGGCGGCCACGCGGTACTCGCGGTGCCGGGCACGGACGCGGTGATCCCACCCGGGGTGACGGCGGCGCTGGCCACCGCGCTGAGCACGAAGGCACGCTTCACCCGGCTCCAACTCCCCGACGCGGACCACGCGTTGGGCATGTGGTTGCGGGACCACGAGGAGGACCGGCGGCGGCTGGTGGACGCGGTGCTCGCGGGGGTGCCCGGGCGGTAGGGACACCGGTGTCGCTGCCGGGCGCCGACGCGGCGCTCCCGGGAGAATGGCCCTACCGCCGGGCAACCGGGCGAGCCGACTGAAAGGCGACGGCGATGGGCGAGGGGCAGCGACGGCGGCACATCGGCACGGCCGAGCGGCGGGCACGGCTCGCGCTACGGCACCGGCTGGCCCCGGCCGCGCGGGCCGCCACGCCCGAGGAGGTCGCCGAGGCCCTGGTCGCGCTGCACGGCACCGACCCGGCGACGGTGTATCTGGCCGTCGGGACCCGTCTCGCGGACGCGACCAAGACCGTACCGGCGCTGGAACGGGCACTGTACGAGGACCGGACGCTGGTGCGGATGCACGGCATGCGGCACACCGTGTTCGTGTTCCCGACGGAACTCGCGGCCGTGGTGCACGCGTCGACGGCGCTGGACATCGCCGCGAAGGCGCGGGCCGCGCTGGTGAAGGACATGGCCACCGGCAGCGCCGGCCGGCTGACCGAGGCGTGGCTCACCGAGGTGGAGGCCGCGGCGCTCACCGCACTGGCCCGCCGCGGCCAGGCCACGGTGAACGAACTCGTGCTGGACGAGCCGCGGTTGAGGGAACACTTCACGCACGGCGCCGGGAAGAAGTACGAGAACGAGCACACCGTCTCGTCCCGGCTGATGCGGGTGCTCGGGGTGGAGGGCCGGGTGGTACGGGGCCGGCCGCTGGGGTCGTGGACCTCGGGCCAGTTCCGCTGGGCGGTGGCCCCACCGCACCCCGAACTACCGGCACGGGAAGCCCAGTTGGACCTGCTGCACCGCTGGCTCACCGCGTGCGGTCCGGCGACCGAGGCAGACCTGAAGTGGTGGACGGGCTGGAAAGTCACCGACGTACGGCGGGCGTTGGCGTCGATCGGCGCGGTGGAGGTGTCACTGGAGGGCGGCGCCACGGCGTACGTAACGCCGGAGGACGTGGAACTCCCGCCCCCGGAAGGGGAGTCGGAGCCATGGGCGGCGCTCCTGCCCGGCCTCGACCCCACCGCGATGGGCTGGCAGGACCGGGACTGGTACCTGGCACCGGAGTCGCGCCCCGCCCTGTTCGACGGCAGCGGCAACATCGGCCCGACGGTGTGGTGGAACGGCCGCGTGGTGGGCGCCTGGGCCCAACGCCCGGACGGGGAAGTGGCCTGGCGGCTCCTGGAGACCGTGGACCGCGAGGCCCGCACGGCGATCGAGACGGAAGCGGCCCGGCTCCGGACCTGGCTGGGCGAGGCCCGCGTGACCCCACGCTTCCGCACGCCACTGGAACGGGAGTTGGCGACGCCGTAACCGGAGGTCGCGCAGCCCACCGCGCCCCGAAAGGGGCGCGGGGAACTGCGCGACCGGCCCCCACCGGCCCGCAGCAAAATACCTGCCGAACCAGCGGAGCTACACGCGGAGCTAGCGGCTGTACTTCATCAACGCCCGCACCATATGACACGTGGTGTCCGACGGCGCGTGCACACCAATCAGCTCCGCCGTGCTGCGAATCGTCTCGTCGCGGGCCTGGTTCGCCACGAACACCCCGGAGTCGAGCAGCGCGATCGCCAACCGCATCGCCTTGAGGCGGCGGTTGTGGCTGACGTACCACTCACGGGGCCGTCCCGGCGGCAGCGGCCGCTTGGCCACCGGGGCGTAGGGAAGGTCGAGTTGGACCGTCCTGCGGGACGTGGACTGGGTCGGCTTCGGCTTGTACGTCTGGTGCGTCTTGGACGTCGGAGCGGCAGCGGGCATGGGCATCCTCCTGTCGCGATCAGGGCACGGCAGCCTGGACTCCCCCGGCGCCCCACCCTCGAACACTGCTTCTATTTTACTGCCCACCACTGACAATCGCCCCTGGCCAAGGGCGCTTTGAGCACGGTGTGACAGAGGTGGGAGACGGGTTTTCGACTAGCGTGTCGGGCATGGAGATCTGGATCAATCCCGCGTGCTCGAAGTGCCGAAGCGCCCTCTCGCTGCTCGACGCGGAGGGGGCCGAGTACACCGTCCGGCGCTACCTGGAGGACGTGCCGAGCGCCGCGGAGATCAGCGCCGTACTGGAGCGGCTCGGGCTCGAACCGTGGGACATCGTGCGGACGCAGGAGCCCGTCGCCAAGGAGTTGGGGCTCAAGGAGTGGGCGCGGGACGCCGACGCGCGCGAGCGGTGGGTGCGGGCGCTCGCCGAGCATCCGCGGCTGATCCAGCGGCCGATCATCACCGCGGAGGACGGCACGGCGGTGGTGGCCCGCACGGACGAGGCGGTACGCGAGGCGCTGTCCCGCTGAGCGGAGCGCACCGGCCCACAGGAACCGCCGGGCCAGGACCCTCCGCGAGCGCTCCCTACCCCCCCCCCCCGCCCCTATTCCCATCGCATACGAGACGTCATGCTCAGGACAGCCCCGCAGGTGGCGACCGGCACCGCGCACCCCCCCCCCCCCCCCCCCAGTGATAACCGGCACACAAGCCCCGGGTAACACGGGGTTCACACTCGGGCAATGATCGGGAAACCGCCTGTTGACAGGCTGCGGGGCAGTACCGCGGCGTCCTGATGCCGCTCACGCGACGCCCCAGTGCCGCAGCGCCGCGCATCCGTACCCGCACCGACTGCGCAGTCAAGACCCATTCGAAGGATGTGTCCCGTGACCTTCAAGGCTGAGTACATCTGGATCGACGGCACCGAGCCGACGGCCAAGCTCCGTTCGAAGACGAAGATACTCGCCGACGACGCCAAGGGTGCCGAGCTGCCGATCTGGGGCTTCGACGGGTCCTCCACGAACCAGGCCGAGGGGCACGCCTCGGACCGCGTGCTGCAGCCGGTCTTCACCTGTCCCGACCCGATCCGCGGCGGCGACGACGTCCTCGTCCTGTGCGAGGTCCAGAACATCGACTTCACGCCGCACGAGTCGAACACCCGCGCCGCGCTGACCGAGGTCGCCACCAAGTTCGCCGCGCAGGAGCCGATCTTCGGCATCGAGCAGGAGTACACGTTCTTCAAGGACGGCTACCCGCTCGGCTTCCCGAAGGGCGGCTTCCCGGCCCCGCAGGGCGGCTACTACTGCGGCGTCGGCTCGGACGAGATCTTCGGCCGTGACATCGTCGAGGCGCACCTGGACAACTGCCTCAAGGCGGGCCTCGCGATCTCCGGCATCAACGCCGAGGTCATGCCCGGCCAGTGGGAGTTCCAGGTCGGCCCGGTCTCCCCGCTCGAGGTCTCCGACCACATGTGGATCGCCCGCTGGCTGCTCTACCGCACCGCCGAGGACTTCGGCGTCTCCGCGACCCTCGACCCCAAGCCGGTCAAGGGCGACTGGAACGGCGCGGGCGCGCACACCAACTTCTCCACGAAGGCGATGCGCGAGGGCTACGACGCGATCATCACCGCGTGCGAGTCCCTCGGCGAGGGCTCCAAGCCCCTCGACCACGTCAAGAACTACGGCGCCGGCATCGACGACCGCCTGACCGGTCTGCACGAGACCGCCCCGTGGAACGAGTACTCCTACGGCGTCTCCAACCGCGGCGCCTCGGTCCGTATCCCGTGGCAGGTCGAGGTCGACGGCAAGGGCTACATCGAGGACCGCCGTCCCAACGCGAACGTCGACCCGTACGTCGTCACCCGCCTGATCGTCGACACGTGCTGCTCCGCACTGGAGAAGGCCGGCCAGGTCTGATCCACCGCCGCCGCCTCCCCGCGGCAGCGCCGTACGACTCCGAAGGGCGCCCACCGTCACGGTGGGCGCCCTTTCGCGTGCCCCGCGCACGCCCCCTCGTCCGGCTGTGGGCACCTCTGCCACCCGCGCCGGGCGTCAACTTCGTGCCAAGGCGCTGTCCAAGCTGTGAGAGGAGACTCCTGCTGCGCCCTCCCGTCTGCTTCAATAGGCCCATGGCCAGCTTCCAGAAGTACACCGCGACGGGTCGCCATGACCTTGAGCCGTTCTGGCCTTCTCGTCAGCATCACGACTTCGACCGGGAGTGTTGCCGCGCGACGACCGCGCCGGCCCGCTAGCAGCCGTACCCCCGGCCCCCGAGCCAGGCGCAGGACGTACGTCCCTCGACGCGCCGACGAGCCCGACCACGAACTCGCGGCAGTCGGCCCATCCGACGAACTTTCTCGCGCGAAAGAGCTGACCTCTCATGGCGACCACTCGTTCTCTCTCCACCTCCGCCGCCCCCGCCACCGCGTCCTCGGCGAACGGTTCCGCACGCCACCGGCTGCGCGCCGTCGACCGGGACGAGGTCGTGGACGTCGCGGACTTCCTGCCGCCGGGCGCCACTTGGCTGCCCGCACCCCAGCACACCCCCCCCACGCTGCCGGGCCAGCCGCCGATGATCGGCTACCTGGTGCTCGTCCCGGCCGACCAGCGGCCCCCGTTCCTGCCCGTCGCGGTCCCGGCCCCGGCCGCGGTCCCGCAGCAGTCGCGCGCGGACGCCGTCACCGCCGGGCCCGGCCCGCTCGTCCAGGTGGACACCGTGCAGCGCACGGCGGAGGTGGACGGGCGCGAACTCGACCTCACCTACCTGGAGTTCGAGTTGCTCGCCCATCTCGTCGCGCATCCGCACCGGGTGCACACCCGCGACCAGCTGGTCACCACGGTGTGGGGCTACGGGCACGTCGGCGACGGCCGCACGGTCGACGTCCACGTCGCCCGGCTGCGCCGCAAGCTGGGCGCCGCGCACCGCGGGACGATCCAGACGGTCCGGCGCGTGGGCTACAAGTACGCGCCGCCGACCGGTCGTTGACGGAGGCTCAGTTCGCGCTCCAGCACTGCCACTTGCGGCACCGCCACCGCAGCACCGCCACTTGTCACTGTGCGGGCCGGAACAACTACCGGCCCGCACAGTGGCGTTTGGGCACGGATATCCCGAACTCCCCTGGTTTTTACGGCCGTTGAGCCCATAGCGGTCGGACGTACCCAACCCGGGCCCGACGTCCGCTGAACGGCGTTCAAAAACACGTCGGTTACCCCGCCGAGCAGCCGTTGAAACGGGCCCTTCTGCCTGCCTTCCTCCCTTTTTGGGCTCAGGAACCTCTAAGTTTTTCCGGGGGTTCTGAACACCTCACGAGCCTCACGCGTATGGAATGGAGCCGCTTCACTCCTGTCGGGCGCCTCCGCCCCGCAAGGAAGTCAGAGGAGTTCCATGGGACGCAACAATCGCAAACGCCGTTCGTCGCTGGCCAACCGGGCCATAGCCGCATCGGCGGCCCTAGCGCTCGGTGGGGGCGGGCTGATCTGGGCTAATTTCTACGCTTCCGCGCACGAGACCAACTCGTCGCAGAACAACAGCACCAAGGCCGCCGCAGCGCAGATCGCGACGATCTCCTGCCCGGACGTCAGTCAGCAGCTGACCAGCGTGCCCAGTGGTGCGAAGTCGGGCGTGGACACGGAACTGGCCACCCTCGACAAGCAGATCACCGAGGCGTACTCCCGTCTCGCATCTACGCGCCAGGCGCAGGCAGGTGACGCGAACTTCGTCCAGAACGCCATCCTGGGCCCGCTGAAGGACAAGCGGACCGCGGTGATCCAGCGTATCCAGATCGACTTCAAGCGGGTCGGCGCCACCGCTCCGAGTTCGTTGCCCAACCTCGCCACCTGCACCGGTGCCGCCGCGAACAACACCACCACGGCGGGCAACGGCAACGGGAACGGCAATAACAACAACGGGAACGGGAACAACGGGAACGGGAACAACGGCCAGGGCCAGGCTTCGGCCAGCCCCAGCGCGTCCGCCTCCGCCTCCGCACCCGCCAACGTCGGTGGCCAGGGCGGCAACGGCCCGGTCGCGGCGGACTTCGTGGACATCACGAAGGTCGCGGCCAACGTCCAGGCCAAGCCGCAGAACACGGGCAACGCCTCGAAGGGTTCGTTCACCACGATCTGCGGCACCGGCAACGCCAAGCTGCGCAACAGTGACAACGTGATCGTGGCCCCGGGTGTCGACAACGGTGCGCACCACACGCACGACTACGTCGGCAACCAGGACAACAACGCCTTCACCAGCGACCAGCAGTTCGAGGCCGCGGGCACCAGCTGCCAGGAGCAGGAAGACAAGTCGACGTACTACTGGCCGGTCGTCCGCGTCCAGGACGGCTCGCAGGAGATCGACCAGAACGACCTCGGCGGTGGCGCAGAGGGCAACGTCGGCCGGATCGTCCAGGCCAGCCAGGCGCAGATCAAGTTCGTCGGCAGCCCGGCGAGCAAGGTCGTCGCCATGCCGACCGCGCTGCGGATCATCACCGGTGACGCCAAGGCGTTCGTCAACGGCACCGCCAACGCCAACGCGCACTGGAGCTGCACCGGCTTCGAGAACAAGGTCCAGCTGACGGACCAGTACCCGATCTGCCCGCAGGGCAGCAAGGTGGTCCGGACGTTCGCCTTCCAGAGCTGCTGGGACGGCAAGAACGCGGACAGCGCCAACCACCGTACGCACGTGGCCTTCGCGGACCCGGCGAGCGGGGTCTGCGGGAACGGCTTCGTGGCCATCCCGCAGCTGACGATGCGTCTGGTCTACAACGTTCCGGCCCCGACCATCCAGAACGGTCAGGTCAAGAACGCCTACGCGGTGGACGGCTTCCCCGAAGAGCTGCACAAGCCGATCACCGACCACGACGACTTCATCAACTTCATGAGCACCAACCTGATGAACAAGGTTGTCGGCTGCATCAACAAGGGCAAGAACTGCACCTGATCCGGCCGGGCCACCCGCGAGGGTGACCGCCCGATCCGCTTGAGCACGGCTTGAGCACCGCACCGAGAAGGCCGGTGGTGGAACTTCCACCACCGGCCTTCTGCTGTGCTCTTCCGCTCTTCCCTAACCGCCGCTCTTCCGCTCTTCCCGAACCGCTCCGCACGGCACACCACTTCGCACCACTTCGGGCCAACGGCCAAGGGCCAACGAGGCCGCGCCGGGCGCCTACTGGTGCGAGGCGTGCGACGCTCCCACCTCGATGGTGCCGCCCAGCCGGCCCTGCAGCGCGTCCACGACCTTCTCCTTGCCCACGGACACGGTCCACTTGCGGCCGACGAGGAAGTAACCGCCGTAGTCCTCCGCCGTGTTGAGCCACTCGCGCTGGCCGCGGTCGGTGGCGAAGGTGAGCAGGATGTACTTGCCGTCGTCGGTGTCGCAGATGGCCTGGCGGATTTCGTCGGCGTCCGTCTGGAGGTTGGGCTTGCAGTCCACGTCGGCGGCCAGTTCCTCCAGGCTGCCGGTGGCCGTGGCGGGCACCTTGGCCTCCGCCTTGGCGCTGCCGCCGCTGCTGCATCCCGCCAGTGCCAGCAGGGTCACGGCCGCGCCGACGGCTCCGGTCGCGACTTTCCGGTGCGTCAACCTCATCTGTTCCTCCAGCGACTTGCGTGCACAGCTGAAAACCCCGGCGGGGGCCTCGTGTTCGATACGGCTCCCACGCCCCGGACGCTCAAACCGGACCCACAGGACCCTCGGGCGATCCACGCCCAAAGGTGATGCGAGGCTAGGGCCCATGCACACCGACTGGGAACAGCGCGTGGCCGCCGCGTGGGTCACTCTCGACGACTACGCCGAGGCCGACGAGGCCGCCGAGGCCGACTTCCGCGCCGTGATCGACGCCCTGGCCGCCGAGTTGCCCGCCGACAGCCCCCGCGCCGCCTTCGAACGCGCCTGCGCCTGGGACTCCACGGGCCACTCCGACCGCGCGGTCCCGCTCTACCGCGAGGCCCTGGACCACGGCCTCGACGGCTACGCGGGCCGCCGGGCGAAGATCCAGCTCTCCAGCTCCCTGCGCAACCTCGGCCAACCGGAAGAGGGCGTCAAGCTCCTCACCCCCGAACTCAACGCCCCCTCCGACGAGTTGGACGACGCCGTACGCGGCTTCCTGGCCCTCTGCCTGTCAGACCTGGGCCGGGACCGCGAGGCCCTGTCCCTGACCCTGACCGCCCTGGCCCCTCATCTACCGCGCTACCAGCGCTCGTTGGCCAACTACGGCAGGGCGTTGGTAGAGCAGGAGTAGCACCGTGTAGCTTCCGTGGCGACAACGCGCCCCTTCGGCGGCGCGGGGTCTGATCTGCGACTGCCGCCGCGTGGTCGCGAGCGACCCCCACCGGCCGGCAGCCAAAAAGCAACCCCCGCCAACCCCACCGGTAACCAAGAGACGTACCGCTCGTTTTGCTGAACGTGCAGTCACAGGATGTCCGTCCGCGCCCCGCAACCTCCCCCTCCCGCACCCCCGTGGTGGACGTGGACCAAGCGGAAGCCGCACTCGTAGAGCACTACCCCCGCCTGGTCCGGCTGGCCTACCTCACCCTCCCCCCGGCCCTCGGCCGCAACCGCCGCGTCCTCACGGCCCACGCCCTCGTGCAACGGGCGCTGCCGCGCAAGCGGACCTCCGCCCCGGCGATCCCCGCCCAGGCGAAGGGCTCCCGGGACGGCGACCCCGGCTACGCCTACGTACGCCTCCAGGTGGTCCGTACGGCACTGCACGCCGGACTGCCGCTGAAACGCCGGGCGTTGCCGAAGCGGGCCCAACTGCCGCCGCTGCTGCCGCAGGTGTGGGGGCTGCGGCTGTTCCCGCGTTCGGGCGGGGCGGACGAACTCGCCCTGGACCAGCGGCTGTCGGGGCTCTCGGACCCGGCCCGGGCGGCGTACGTGCTGCGCGGTCTGGAGAAGCTGGACGACGGCGCCGTACGCAAACTGCTGGACGCGGCGGGGGTCGAGGACCCGGGCGCGGCGGTCGCCGAGGCGGGTGAAGTGCCCGCGCAGGACGCCCTGTTGGGGTCGCCGGAGTTCGACCCGTGTTCGCTGCACGCGCGGCCCACGGATCTGATGCGGCGGCGCCAGCACGGCAAGGCGGCGCTCGCGGCGACGGCCGCGGTCGTGGTGTGCGGGGCACTGCTCGGCCTGCCGGGCGGCGGCTGGGGCCCGGACGGGGCAGCGGCGCCGTCGTACGCGCGCAATCCGGCGGCCCAAGCGGCCCTGCAACCGGGCAGGTTGACGATGGCGACGGCGACCGCGTGGAAGACGTCGGCGCGCACGGACTTCTCGGTGTGGCCCGCGCGCGGTGAACTCACCGGTGACAAGGCGTTGTTGCGGCGGGCGCTCGCGGTGTGGGCGCGGCCGGGCGAGTCGGTGGCGGTGTCGGCGGCGGCCGGCACCCCGGCGGGCGGCCCTTCGGGCCCACCGCAGTTGCTGTACGCGGGCACCACGGACTCGGCGCGGGTGGTGCTGTTCTACGACGGCCTGCGCATCGTCCGCTACGCCGAACCCACCTCCGGTACGGGCGGCGCGGCGCTCGACCTGGCGCGGGTGGACGGGGCCGGGGAGGGCGACGCCGAGGCGGTGGTCCTGGACCGGGCCGACGGCAACGTCCGCTATCTGACGGCCCCTTGGGTGACGAAGGTGGGCGAGCGGGACCTGATGAAGCCGTCGGCCGGGGTCATGGACCTGGGGCTGACGGACGGGGTGACGGCACCCTTCGCGTCGTCGGCGGCGCGTGGCGGATCGTGCACGGCGTGGAACGCCCTCGCGCTGACGAGCGGTTCGGTGACGCGGCTGGTGACCGACCTCGGCGAGCTGACCCCCGCACGGCTGACGGCCGGCCGTCCGAGCGCGCCGCGGGGGGCGGGCGGGGCGGCGGGGCTGCGCATGTGGGCGCCGTACGCCTGCTCGTTGGCGGCGGTGCGCGCGGAGGGCGTGCGGTCGGTGAACGTGTGGCAGTACGCGGTGCAGACGCTGCCGGACGGGAGCGGCTCCGCGGCCTGGGTGTGCACGCGGGCGGACACATGGCGGGGCGACGGCAGCCGCGTACTGGCCCAGTTCCACACGCCCGGTGGCATTTACGGGGCGGTCGCGGCGAAGGCCGAGGACTCCCCCGCGTGCGGCACGAAGGATCCGCACGTGCTGGCGGGCGTGTTGTGGAAGGCGCGCACGGGCGCGTGGTACCTGCTGGCGGCGGGCAGTTCGAACACGGCGTCGGTCCGGGCCACAGGCGCGGTGACCGGCGCGGCCGTCGGGAACGTGCTGGCGGCTCCGGCGAAGGAGGGCGCGCAGGCGGGGCTCGCGGGAACACTGCGGGACGGCCGGCGCGTCACCGGGTTGCGGTGAGAGGCCCCTGGTGCGGTTACCGGGTCCGGGTCTGAGCGCCCCTGGTCGGTCCTGGCCGTTCTCGGCTGGAATCGATCGGTAAGGTGTTCGCATGACAACCGGGGTGCGCCGCAGGATGGGTGTGGAGGAGCGGCGGCAGCAGTTGATCGGCGTCGCGCTCGAACTGTTCAGCAGACGCTCGCCGGACGAGGTCTCCATCGACGAGATAGCCTCGGCCGCGGGTATCTCGCGGCCGTTGGTCTACCACTACTTTCCCGGCAAACTCAGCTTGTACGAGGCCGCGTTGACGCGCGCTTCGGACGATCTGGCGGCCCGTTTCGCCGAGCCCCAGGAGGGTCCCCTCGGCGCCCGGCTGCTGCGTGTCATGCGCCGCTACTTCGACTTCGTCGACGAGCACGGCCCCGGTTTCTCCGCCCTCATGCGCGGTGGTCCGGCCGTGGGTTCGTCCCGCACCAACGCCCTCATCGACTCCGTGCGCCAGGCCGCCTATGTCCAAATCCTGTCGCACCTACGGGTCGAGCACCCACCGGCCCGCCTCGAACTCGTCGTCCGCTCCTGGATCTCCCTCGCCGAGTCCACCGCCCTCATCTGGCTGGAGGGCCGCCGCATCCCCCGCCGCGAACTGGAGGTCCAACTGGTCCACGACTTCGCGGCGTTGGCAGCGGTGAGCGCGGCATACGACGACGAGATGGCCACCCTGCTCCGCGCCATGGTCGCGGACGAGCCGGTGGACGGCCCGTTCACGGATCTGGTGACGAGGCTGGTGGCGTTGGGATCGCCAACGGCGCCGTAGGATGCCGAGGTTCGGGCCCCGATGGCGCCGCAGGCGCCTTCAAGGGGCGCGGGGCTGTGTCGATATGCGGCTCCGCCGCGTGGGCGCGAGCAACCCCCACCCACCCGCACCCGCCAACGCACCCCACCGCCCAAATCCTTACGCGTCGAACTTCCGATAAGACGCATCCAACTCCCGCACCTCCACAGCCGCATGCACCCCCAACCCCCCACCATCGCCAACAAACCGCCGCACCAACTCCAGCACGTTCTCCGACAGTTGAGCCTTGGTCTCTTCACTCCGCCCGGCCAACAGCCCAATCACCACGTGCACCAGCGCATGCCCCCCGGCCTCGTACGCATAAGAAGCCACCTCGGTGGCCCGGAACTGCGTCTTGCAAGCCTCCGGCTTCGCCGCAGCCGTCCGCACGACCTCCTCGTGCAGCGCGAGCGCGAACGCGGACCGGTCGAACCCCGGGGTGAGCGACGCCGAGTGGTCGACGGTGATCTGCGGCATGGAAGTACTCCTGTTCGTACCACGACGGTCACCATCACCCTAACCGCCGCGCACCACCCGTAACCGCTCCCCCCGGCGGAGCCCGCCGCACCTCAGCGAAGACGCAGTCCGAGCAGCGCGATGTCGTCCTGCGGGTTCTGCCCGAAGCAGGTCAGCAGCGTGTCGCAGAGGGCGCCGATGTCGGCGGGGCCGCCCGCGGCCACCGTGCGGAGCTGCTCCATGGAGACGGTGAGGTCGGTGCCGCGGGTCTCGATCAGGCCGTCGGTGATCATGAGGAGCCGGTCGGACGGCAGCAGAACGTTGTCGGTGGCCCGCGGGCGCGGCAGGCCGAGCCCGAGGAGCGGGCCGGCGGCCTTGGCGTACTTCGCGGTGCCGTCGCTGTGGATGAGCAGCGGCGGGATGTGGCCCGCGTTGGCGATGCGGACCCGGCCGCGGTCGGGGTCCACCAGGACGAGGCAGACGGTGGCGGTGATGTCCGGGTGGTAGTGCTGGAGCATGCGGTCGAGCCGCCGTACGAGCACGGCGGGGTCGGGGTCCTCGACGCAGTAGGCGCGCAGCGCGTGGCGGATCTCGACCATGACGGTGGCTGCGTCCAGCGAGTGTCCGACGACGTCGCCGACGCCGGTGAGCAGGCCGACGGGGGTGCGCAGCACGGTGTAGAAGTCGCCGCCGATCTCGGTCTGCCGGGACGCGGGCACGTAGCGTACGACGATCTCGGCGCCCGGCACGGTCGGCAGGTCCTCGGGCCGGGGCAGGAAACTGTGCTGGAGGGTGAGCGCGACATGGCGTTCGGCCTGGTACTTGAGCAGGGGTTCGGCGGCGAGCGCGGTGGCGTGGGCGAGCCGTTCGACGAGTGTGTCGGACTGCGGGGGCAGGCTGCCCGGACCGTCCGCCGTACCCGAACTCCCTTCCCGTGCGGCCCCGTTGGCCGCCGTACCGGGACGCACGGGCTCCGAGCGCACCGACACCGCCAGGCACACCGCCGCCTTGCCCTGCGGGATCCGGGAGACCACGGCGTACGCCGCGTCGGCGGCCGAGCCGACCCGGAAGAACCCCGGCGGCCACAGCCCGGCCGGGACGACCGCCCCGACGACATCACCGCCCCCGCCCACCGCACCAGCGCCCAACGCCCCGCCCAACTCCCCACCCGGCGCGCCGACTTCACCCAGCACCCCGCGCCCGTCCGCCGCGATGCCGCGGATCGCCCGGGCCACCGCCTCGTGCGCGGCGGCGTCCGGCAGCAGCGTGGGGGCCCGGTGCGGGGACAGCGCGGAGTGCAGCTCGCCGTCCTCGCCGAGCACGAACACCGCGGCGGGCGAACCGGTCAGCCGGGCGGTGCCCTCGGCCGCCGCGGACGCCAACTCCTGTGGTGTGCGGGCCGTTTGGACCGCGACGATGGCCTCGGAGAGCAGGTTCAGCCGCCCGACCAGGACCTCCGCGCCGTTGCGCAGCCGGGCGCCGCGCAGCGCGGCCCGGACGACGGCCTGGATCTCCTCCGGTTCGGCGGGCACCGTCAGGTACGCCTCGCCGCCGGAGTCCAGGCCCCGGCAGCGGTCGACGGGGGCGACGGACGCGGCGGAGAAGTGCACGACGGGCAACGCGGCTGTAGGGCCTTGGGACTTGAGGCGGCGGCAGAGTTCGAAGCCGTCCATGTCGGGCAGCCCGACGTCGACGAGGGCGACGTCGGGCAGGGTGCCCGTGCGCAGCCGCAGGTCGAGTTCGCCGAGCGCCTCGCCGGCGCTGGCGACGGGGACGACGCGGTGCCCGGCGCGGCTGAGTACGGCGCCCAGCGCGTAACGGCTGGCGGGCACGTCGTCGACCACGAGCACGGTGGAGTCCGTCCGCGCCGTGGCGTCGGTCTGCTTGCCGTTGCGGTCCATGGGATGCGCCCTCTGGGCCGGAAGGGGTGGTCGTGGCACCTCCCGGGAACGGAAGGCCACCCCCACTGTAATGCGCCGGACGGCGTACGGGGAGAACGGCGGACACCTGTCCCACGGACCGGGGAACATGCCCGGATTCCGCCCACCGGCCCGGGCATCGGCACTACAGTCCGCGCCTTCTCCGCCCGGTGCGCGCTCCCTCGGAACGGCATGGCGCGACGGTACTGCCCCTGCAAGCCTTGCTGCAAGAGTTCTGAAATCCACGGCAAGGAATTTCAGCAGCAGCCTTGACGTGCCCTTCTCAACTGCCCCACGCTCACGAGTTGTCGCACCTTCCCCCCTCGCCCCGGAGCCGCAGATGACCAGACACCGACCCCCGCGTCCCCCAAGTCCCTTCCGGCGTACGGCGAGTGCCGTGGCCGCCGGGGCCCTGGCCCTCGCGGGCGCACTCGCCCTGCCCGCCGCCCCCGCCGCCGCGGACACCGCGGCGAAGGGCGACGTCATCGCCAACCTGTGGGAGTGGAACTGGACTTCGGTCGCCGCCGAGTGCACGAACGTGCTCGGCCCGGTCGGCTACGGCGCGGTCCAGGTGGCCCCGCCCGCCGAGTCCCTCAAGCAGCCGAACTACTACTGGTGGGACGTCTACCAGCCCTACTCCTACGACCTGAACAGCCGCTTCGGTACGGCGGCGCAGTTCGCGTCGATGGTGACCGCCTGCCACAACGCCGGGGTGAAGGTCTACACCGACGCGGTGATCAACCACACCGCGGCCCAGACCGGCACCGGCTACAACGGCACCACGATCACCAGCAAGTACGACACCCCCAATTGGGACCCGGCCGACTACCACACCTCCGCCCAGTGCCCGACCTCCGACCTGACGATCCAGGACTACGCGAACCTGACCCAGGTCCAGAACTGCGAACTCCTCGGCCTGCCCGACCTGAAGACCGAGTCGGACCATGTCCGCGTCGGCATCGCCGACTTCCTCAACTCCCAACTCGCCCTGGGCGTCGACGGGTTCCGCGTCGACGCGGCCAAGCACATCCCCGAGACCGACCTGGCGGCCATCGAGTCCAAGCTGACGGACACGACGTCCGGCAAGGACCCGTACGTCTTCCAGGAGATCTACCCCGGCACGACCCCGGAGCCCAGCGACTACTACGGCACCGGTGACGTCCTGGACTTCGCCTACGCGAGCAAGCTGAAGTCGGCGTTCCAGGGCAGCGTTTCGGACCTGGCGTCGATCAGCGGCAGCGGGATCCTGCCGGCCGCGAACTCGGTCTCCTTCGTCACCAACCACGACACCGAACGCAACGGCCTGCACCTGTCGTACAAGGACGGCGACACCTACAAGCTGGCCAACCTCTTCGAGCTGGCCTACCCGTGGTCGACACCGACGGTGTACGCCAGTTGGGAGTGGAACGTCTCCGACGAGGCGCCGCCGAACACCAACGGCTTCGTCAACGACACGGACTGCTCGGGCAGTTGGTACTGCCTGGACCGCGACAAGGCGGTCTCCGGCATGGTCGCCTGGCACAACGCGGTGGACACCGCCGCGATTTCCGACTGGCAGACCAAGTCCTCGGACGTGATCGGCTTCGGGCGCAGTGGCAAGGGTTTCTTCGCCCTCAACAACGCTTCGTCGGCGGCGACTTACACCTTCACGACGGGCATGGCCGACGGCACGTACACGAACGTCGTCGACGGCGGCACCAGCACGGTCACCGTCTCGGGCGGCAGCGCCTCGCTCACCGTCCCCGCCAAGGGCGCGGTCGCGTTCTTCAACGGCTCCTACACCTGCACGGTCGGCTGCGACGACACCGGCGGTGGCGGTGCGGCGACGGTGACGGCCACCTTCAACACGTACGCGCCGACCACCTCCGGCACCGACGTGTACGTCGTCGGCTCGATCGACGCGCTGGGCGGCTGGGACCCCGCGAAGGCGGTCAAGCTGTCGTCGTCCGGCTATCCGGTGTGGTCGGGGCAGGTGAGCGTCCCGGCGAACGCCTCGTTCACCTACAAGTACCTGAAGAAGGACGCCGCCGGGAACGTCACCTGGGAGTCGAACGCCAACCGCCCGGCGACCGCGGCCGGTTCGGCGCTCACCCTGAACAACACCTGGAACGTGGCGAGTTCGGACGCGACGGACGTCACCTTCAACGTCACCGCCACCACCAATCTCGGCACGAACGTCTACGTCGTCGGGTCGGTCGCCTCGCTCGGCTCCTGGAACACGGGGGACGCGATCCCGCTGTCGTCGGCGTCGTACCCGACGTGGAGCAAGCTGGTGATCGTGCCGAAGAGCACGGCCTTCACGTACAAGTACGTCAAGAAGGACGCCTCGGGGAACGTGACCTGGGAGTCCGGGACGAACCGCTCGTACACGACGGGCAGTTCGTCCGGGTACACCACGAGCGACAGCTGGCAGTGAGCGGACTCAGCAGCTGGAGTTCGTCTGTGTGAGCAGGCCAAGCCGCCACGGGAGCGTGTTGTACGAGCCCGTGGCGGCGGGGTCCAACCCCTGGTAGAGGTACTGGAGATGGCACGGGCTGACGGTGAGGTTCTGGTCGGTGCCGTCGCGGACCAGCTCGCCGTGGCTGATGTCCTGGGTCCACGCCGTGCCGCCGAAGGTGACGTTCGTGGAGCGCGCGAAGGGGTTGGCCTCGGTGTCGGCGAGCGCGGTCCACGTGCCGGTGAGCGAGGTCGCCGTCCAGGAGCGGAAGGAGCGCCTGCCGTTACTGCCGATGGCCTCGACGAGCATCAAGTAGCTGTTGGACCCGGTGAGTTCGTACGGTGCCGAGGCCGCCTGCGACCAGTCGGTGAAGCTGGTGTGGACGAGGCTGTAGGCGCCGGCCGCGTTGGTCGTGCTGCCGTGGACGAGCCACTTGCCGCCGTAGTACACCACCGTCGGGTCCTTGACCGCGGTGAGGCTGTGGGTGGCGTCCGACTTCGGGGAGATCAGCGCCCCGCTCGACGTCCACTGGAAACTGCCGGGCAGCGCGGCGGCGGCCTCGGGTACGGCGGTCGACGGGGCTGCCAACACGCCCAGCAGCAGGGCGAGTCCGTCCCGCTGCTGATCCCGGTGTTGTGGAGGCCGACGGACACCTGGCTCGCGCTGGTGGCCGCGTTCAGCGCGACGAGCGTCACGGAGCCGTCGGTGTTGCGGAACGCCGACAGTTTGAGGTTGGCGTCGCCCGTCGTGGCGCCGATGCGGGTGGCGCCCGGCCGGACGAAGCGGCTGTAACTGGCCAGCGCCCAGAGGCGTTTGGAGACGTGGTAGCTGTCGCGTCCATCTGGATCAGGCCCCGGGTGGTGCCGTCGGGCGACCACTCCGACATCCAGGTGCGGTGCGCGGTGGGCAGGGGGCCGTCGACGGGGCCGGCGTAGGTGTGGCCGGTGTGCGTGGTGACCAGGTTGCGGGCGGCGGGGTCGGCCTCGATGGCACCGCTGTACGCCTTCTGCCGGCTCCAGCCGAAGGAGTCGCAGCAACTCACCCGGTATCCGGCCGCGTTGGCGATCGGCCCGAACACCTTGGTGAACTCGACGGCCTGGGCGGGCGTCAGCCGCATCGAGTCGTACGTGGCCGTCCGGTCGGGTTCGTTGGTGAACCCGAGGTCGGTGACCGCGATGCCCTCCTGGGCGTAGGACTTGGCGTACCGCACCAGGTAGTTCGCGTACGCCGTGCGCCAGTCGCCGCTCGCGCAGGTGGCGCCCGAAAGGCCGCACAGGGTAACGCCGTTGGCGTCGGTGCCGTTCGTTTTCATGTAGCCGGGGGCGGTCCAGGCGTCGGCGTAGAAGCGGTTCACGCCGTACGCCTTGGCCTGCTGGGCGAGCCAGACCTGGCCCTTGTCGTAGTGGTCCCAGACGTACTTGGGGGTGGCGGTGGGGCCGCCGGGGTCAGCGTCCATGTTCTGAGTCTGCGCAGCATGATCCGTCCCGTCATGGGAGCGCTCCCCATGGTGAGAACGGAACGTAGGGGCGTGCCCGGTGAGCGTCAACCCCTCACGCACCGAGCACGCCGACCGCACGCCTGTTACCGGCCGCACCTCACGTCAGCCGCAACACCGCCGTACCAGACCGGAGTTGACGGATCATCAGGCCGTGGTGAACCAGACCGTCGCGTCCGCCGGGAGCTTCGCCTCGTCGTTCACGAGGGTCACCTCGTCGCTGGCGACCAGGACGCGGCCGTACGCCGGGGTGCGCACCGCCTCACCGCTCGTGTTCGCGACGCACACGAACTCCCCCCGGCGGAAGGCGAGTACGCCCTCGGGGGCGCGCAGCCACTCGACGCTCTCGCCCGCGCCCAGGTCGGGCTGCGCGCGCCGGACCGCGAGCGCCGCGCGGTACAGCTCCAACGTCGAGCCCGCCACGCCCTGTTGGGCCTCGACGCTCAACTCGCCCCAGCCGTCCGGCTGCGGCAGCCAGCTCCCGCCGTCGCCGAAGCCGTACGACGGTCCCGTGCGGGTCCACGGGATGGGGACCCGGCAGCCGTCGCGGAAGCCGTCCTGGCCCGCGCCGCGGAAGTAGGCCGGGTCCTGGCGCACCTCGTCGGGGAGGTCGACGACGTCCGGGAGGCCCAACTCCTCGCCCTGGTAGAGGTATGCGGAGCCGGGCAGCGCGAGCATCAGCAGGGTGGCGGCGCGGGCCCGGCGCAGCCCGAGTGCGCGGTCACCGGCGAGGCGGATCTGGGTGCCGAGGCCCGCTTCGTTGGCGAAGCGGGTGGCGTGCCGGGTGACGTCGTGGTTGGACAGCACCCAGGTGGCGGGGGCGCCGACCGGGCGCATCGCGTCGAGGGTGCGGTCGACGACCTCGCGGAGTTCGGCGGCGTCCCAATACGTGCTCAGGTACTGGAAGTTGAACGCCTGGTGGAGTTCGTCGGGGCGGACGTAGTTCGCGGTGCGCTCGATGGTCGGGGTCCACGCCTCGGCGACGAAGATGCGGTCGCCCGCGTATTCGTCGAGGACGGTGCGCCACTGGCGGTAGATCTCGTGGACACCGTCCTGGTCGAAGAACGGCATGACATCGTTGCCCAGCAGCTTCACCTGGTCGCGGGTGCCGAGGTCGGGCAGTCCGGCCGCCTTCACCAGGCCGTGGGCCACGTCGATGCGGAAGCCGTCCACGCCCAGGTCGAGCCAGAAGCGCAGGATGGACCGGAACTCGTCGCCGACGGCGGGGTGTTCCCAGTCGAAGTCGGGCTGCTCGGGCGCGAAGAGGTGCAGGTACCACTCCCCCGGTGTGCCGTCCGGTTCGGTGACACGGGTCCAGGCGGGGCCGCCGAAGATGGACTCCCAGTCGTTGGGCGGGAGTTCGCCGTGGGCGCCCTTGCCGGGGCGGAAGTGGTAGCGGTTGCGCGCGGCGGAGCCGGGGCCTTCGGCCAACGCCCGTTTGAACCACTCGTGTTGGTCGGAGGAGTGGTTGGGCACCAGGTCGACGATGATCCGCAGGTCCAGCGCGTGGGCGTCGCGGATGAGGGCGTCGGCGTCGTGGAGGGTGCCGAACATGGGGTCGACGACCCGGTAGTCGGCGACGTCGTAACCGGCGTCGGCCTGCGGGGAGGCGTAGAAGGGGCTGAGCCACACGGCGTCCACGCCGAGGTCGCGCAGGTACGGCAGCCGGGCGCGGACGCCGGCCAGGTCGCCCATGCCGTCGCCGTCGGAGTCGGCGAAACTGCGCGGATAGACCTGGTAGATGACCGCGTGCCGCCACCAGTCGCCGCGCCGGTCGGCGACGGCGGTGCGGGAGCGGGCGGCCTGGGCAGGGGCGTCGGCGTTGTGCTGGGTGCTCATAACGTCCTTGGTGCGTCGGGGAGTTCGGGTCACGGCTGGTGAAGGACCGGGCGGGGTCAGCCCTTTGTGCCGCCCGCGGTCAGTCCGGTCACCAGGTTCTTCTGTACAAGGTAGAAGAAAGCGGACACCGGCAGGGCGACCAGGACCGCGGTGGCGGCCATCAGGTTGCGCTGGGCGTCGTGTTCGCTGATGAAGCTCTGCAGGCCGACAGCGAAGGTGTACTTCTTGTCGTCGAGCAGGAACGTCGAGGCGAAGGCGACCTCGCCGAACGCGGTGATGAAGTTGTAGAAGGCGGCGACCGCCAGGCCCGGCCGGGCGAGCGGCAGGATCAGCCGCACGAACGTGCCGAAGGGGGTCAGCCCGTCGACGCGTCCGGCCTCGTCGATCTCGAAGGGGATCGTGTCGAAGTATCCCTTGAGCAGCCATGCGCTGTAGGGCACGGCAGTTGAGCAGTAGACGAGGATCAGGCCGAGGTAGCTGTCGATGAGCCGCAGGTCGGAGAGGATCTGGTACATCGGCACCATCAGGACGGCCACCGGGAACATCTGGGTGACCAGCAGCACCCACATGAACTTGCGGTAGCCCGGGAAGCGCATCCGGGAGACCGCGTACCCGGTGCTGGCGGCGACCAGCACGCCGATGGCCGTGGTGCCGAGCGAGACGACCAGCGAACTCTTGAGCCAGTAGAGGAAGTTGGTGTGCTGGAGCACGAACGTGTAGTTGTCGAGCGTCATCTTGGACCAGATGCGCCCGGGGTGCAGGTAGTCGTCCTTGTCCGGGCCGAGGGACAGGAACACCAGCCAGGCTACGGGGAATACGGCGACGAGACTGGCGCCGGTGAGCAGGGCGTGCGCGCCGAGAGAAACGGTACGGCGGCGGCGCGCGGCCGGGGTCCGGACGGTCGTGGTGCTCATGGGTACGGGTGCTCCTGCCTCAGATCGCGAGTCGCTGGTCGTCGCGGTTCAGCCAGCGGCGGTACAGGGAGGTGAAGACGACCAGCACGGAGAGCAGCAGGATGCCGTACGCCGCCGACTGGGCGTAGTCGCGCGGTTGTTGGCCGAACCCGAGGTAGTACGCCCAGGTCACGAGGATCTGCGCGTCGGGCGCGGTGTTGCCGAACAGCAGGAAGATGACCGCGAACTGGTTGAACGTCCAGATGACACCGAGGAGTACGACGGTGGAGCTGACCGGCCTGAGCCCCGGCAGCGTCACGTACCAGAACCGCTGCCGGGCCGTGGCGCCGTCCATGTCGGCGGCCTCGTACAGGCTGGTGTCGATGGACTGGAGGCCGCCGAGCAGGGAGAGCATCATGAACGGCACCCCGCACCAGGTGTTGACCATGATGGCGGCGAACCGCTGCCAGAAGGTGTCCTCCAGCCACAGTGGCTGTGGCAAGTGCACTGCTTCCAGGGCGGAGTTGATGATGCCGCCGTCGGCGAGCATGAACCGCCAGCCGAAGACGGTGACGAAGGTCGGCACCGCCCACGGCAGCACCAGCAGCAGCCGGTAGAAGGTACGGCCGCGCGTCTTCCGGTTCAGCAGCAGCGCGAGGCCGAGGCCGATGGTGTAGTGCAGGGTGACGCAGGCGACCGTCCACACGATGGTCCACACGAAGTGCGACCAGAAGCGGTCGTAGGCCGTGGGGCCCCACAGGATGTCCTTGTAGTTGTCGAGGCCGACGAACTTGTAGGTGGCGTCGATGTGGTTGACGCCGATCGTGCGGGCCGAGTTGAGGCTGTCGGCGTCGGTGAAGGTCAGGTAGAAGCCCTTGGCCAGTGGGTACAGCACGAGGACGCCGAGCACGACGACCACCGGGGCGATCATCGCGTACGCGTACCAGTACGTGTCGTACCCGCGCCTGAGCCGCGCGAACGGTGAGCGGCGCGGGCCCGGACCGCCGCGCCGCTCGCCGGTCGCGCGGTCGATGGTGGCCGCCCCGCTCACTTGCCGAAGTCCGGCACGAGCTTGGCCATCGCCAACTCGGCGTTGCCCAGGCCCTTGTCGAGGGACTCCTTGCCGCCGGCGACCTTGAGCAGCTCCGTGTCGAGCGGGTTCCACAGCGAGGAGTACTCGGGGAGCGCGGGGCGCGGCTGGGCGGCCGGGAGGACCGACTGGAAGCCCGCGATGCCCGGGTCGGCCTTGACCGCGGCGGTGTAGGCGTCCGAACGGGTCGGCAGGGTCGAGTTCTTGAGGGCGATGGTCGACTGGGAGGCGGCCGAGGTCATGAACTTGACGAATTTCAGGGCGGCTTGCTGGTGGGCGGAGTCCGAACCGGCGTAGACGGAGAGGTTGTGGCCGCCGGTGGGGGCGCCCGCCTTGCCGGTGGAGCCGGCCGGGACGGTGGCGATGCCGAGGTTGGACTTGTCCTTGAACGCGGAGCCCTTGTAGAAGTTGGTGATCTCCCACGGACCTTCGAGCATCATCGCGACCTGGCCGCTCACGAAGGCGTCCTGGCGGTGCGCGTAGGAGTCGGCGGTGGTGTCGGCCCGGTGCAGGCCCTGCCCGTCGAAGAGGGACAGCCAGGTCCGGTAACCCTTCTTCGCCGCGGCCGAGTTGACGGTGATCTTCTTCGCGGTGGTGTCGACCATGTCGGTGCCCTCGCCGTACAAGAACGGCTCGGTGTAGTAGGCGGCCTCGGAGCCCCAGTAGCCGTAGACGTGCTCCTTGGCGTCGATGTCGAAGGAGTCGGCCTTCAACTCGTCCCAGGTGGTGGGGGGTTGGGTTATCCCGGCCTTCTTCAGGATCGCCTTGTTGTAGACCAGCGCGAGCGTGTCGGTGACCAGCGGGACGCCGTAGGTCTTGCCGTCGTACTGGGCCTGCTTGATGAGGTTGGGCTCGAACTTGCTCTGGTCCGCGAGGGCTTCGGTGCCGTCCAGGGGCAGGAAGTAGCCCTTCTTGGCGAACGCGGGCGTCCAGCCGACCTCGGAGCGCAGCACGTCGGGGGCGCCGGAGGCACCGGCGGCGGTGTCGAACTTGTTCTGCGCCTGGTCGAAGGGGACGTTGACGTAACTGACCTTGATCTTCGGGTTGGCCTTCTCGAAGGACTTGACCAGGGCCTGGTAGGTCGGCGCCTCGTTGGTGGCGTTGGAGGTGTCCCACCAGGTGATGGTGACCGGACCGTCCGAGCTGTCGCCGCCGTCGCTCCCGCCGCACGCCGTCGCCGCGAGGGCGAGGGTCGCTATCAGCGCGGTGGCCACTGTGCCACGCCGCATGAGTACTCCTTCGGGGATGAAAGCCCGTGAGGCCGAGGGTGAAAGCCCGTGTCGTCCGGGGCGACGTGAACGTAACAGTGATGCAAGAATCACGGAAGGTCTTGCTGCAAAAAACTGCAAGCGGTACCCGGAGTTGTGGTCGCACACCTGCTGTACGGCGGCCGAGGGGGCAGCGTTCACCTGGGTCCAGCGGGAATCGAACCCGTATGCAAGACTTCGCAAGTCCTTGCCGGAGGCACCCGACCGGACCACCACCAGAGCATCAGGGGACTCGATGACGCAACACTCCGCCGCGGGCCGCCCGGCCGACCGGGCCCGCCGCAGGTCCGGTGGGCAGGGCGGCCGACCGCCGGTATCGTCCCCCCACGTGACCACACGGCTCGCCGACATCGCGGCACAGGCAGGGGTGAGCGAGGCGACCGTCAGCCGGGTCCTGAACGGGAAGCCGGGCGTCGCCGCCACCACCCGCCAGTCCGTCCTCGCCGCCCTCGACGTCCTCGGCTACGAGCGCCCGGTACGGCTGCGGCAGCGCAGCGAGGGCCTGGTGGGCCTGATCACCCCGGAGCTGGAGAACCCGATATTCCCGGCGCTCGCCCAGGTCATCGGCCAGGCGCTGACCCGGCAGGGCTACACCCCGGTGCTCGCCACCCAGACCCCCGGCGGATCCACCGAGGACGAGCTGACCGAGATGCTCGTCGACCGCGGCGTCTCCGGCATCATCTACGTCTCCGGGCTGCACGCCGACACCACCGCCGACATGCAGCGCTACGACCGGCTGCGCGCCCAGGACGTGCCGTTCGTGCTGGTGGACGGGTTCTCGCCGAAGGTGCAGGCGCCGTTCATCTCGCCCGACGACCGGGCCGCGATGACCCTCGCGGTCACGCACCTCGTCTCGCTCGGCCACACCCGGATCGGGCTCGCGCTCGGCCCGAAGCGGTTCGTGCCGGTGCAGCGCAAGATCGAGGGTTTCACGCTCGCGATGCAGGACCTGCTGGGCCTGGCCCACGACGACATCGAACAGCGCCTGATCCAGCACTCGTTGTACACCCTGGAGGGCGGCCAGGCGGCGGCCTCGGCCCTCATCGAACGCGGCTGCACGGCCGTGGTGTGCGCCAGCGACATGATGGCGCTCGGCGCGATCCGCGCGGCCCGGCAACGGGGTCTCGACGTGCCCAGGGACGTGTCCGTCGTCGGCTTCGACGACTCCGTCCTCATCGCCTTCACCGACCCGCCGCTGACCACGATCCGCAAGCCGGTCCCCGCGATGGGGCAGGCCGCCGTCCGCACCCTGCTGGAGGAGATCGGCGGGACGCCCGCGCCGCACAGCGAGTTCGTGTTCATGCCGGAGCTGGTGGTGCGGGGCTCCACGGCTTCGGTGCCCGGGGGCCGGCAGCGGTCGTAGAACACCGATGCGGGAACGTCGTTTTCCCGTACGGGACCGCTCGTCCGCAGGTAGGAGAACCGGCGTACGAGGGGGGTCCATTTGTCGTAGAACGTGCGGGCAGGACCCGACCAGGGGATGATCGGGCAAGGAAGGCATTTCTGGCAGACTTCGACCCATGAGCGAGACGACCGCGACGCCGGCGGAAGGCCAGGACCGGTCCACCGCGGAATCTGTCGCGGCGGACCGGGACGAAGCCCCCGTACGAGCCGTCACCGAAAAGCCGGACAGCCGCGCGGAACAAGGGTTCCTGCGCCGGCTGCGGACTCCGCGACGCCCTCGTCTCTGGTTCGAGATCCTGCTCATCGGGGTCAGCTACTGGACGTACTCCCTCATCCGGAACGCGGTCCCCGAGCAGAAGAAGGCCGCGCTGAGCAACGCGGACTGGCTGTGGCGGCTCGAACACGACCTCGGGATCGCCGTCGAGGAGTCGGTCAACCACACGATCAACAAGGTGACCTGGCTGATCGTCGGCATGAACTACTACTACGCCACACTGCACTTCATCATCACGCTGAGCGTGCTCGTGTGGCTCTACCGCAGCCATCCGGGACGGTACGCGGCAACGCGGCTGACCCTGTTCGCCACGACGGCCGTCGCCCTGGTCGGGTACTACTTCTTCCCGCTCGCGCCGCCCCGGCTGATGACCGGCGGGGGGTTCATCGACACGGTGGTCGTGCACGACACGTGGGGGTCGATGGCGTCGGGGGACATGAAGAACGTGTCGAACCAGTACGCCGCGATGCCGTCCATGCACATCGGCTGGTCGCTGTGGTGCGGGTTGACGATCTTCGCGCTGGCGCGGGTGCCGTGGGTGCGGGTGCTGGGGTTGATGTACCCGGCGGTTACGTTGCTGGTGATTGTGTCCACGGCCAATCACTTCTGGCTGGATGCCGTGGGGGGTGTGCTGTGCCTGGCGTTCGGGTTCGGGGTCAGCCGGGTTTGGTATGGGGCGTTGCCTTATGCGTTGCCTCGGTGGGTTGTGGCTCCGCCGTTTGTGCCGGTGAAAACGTGAGGGGTGCTTAGCGATGGTGCGTTGACGGGTGCGGGTGCGTTGTGGTTGCTCGCGCCCACGCGGCGGTAGCCGCACATCAGGCACAGCCCCGCGCCCCTATCGGGCGCGGTTGACCTCAGCCACCGTTAGAAGCCCGACAATCCTCAGCCCTCGTAGAAGAGCCGCTCCACCACCGACCTCGCCCGTCTCGTCGTCCGCCGGTAGTCGTCCAGCATGGTGCCGCTCTGGCCGGGGCCGTAGCCCAGGTAGCGGCCCACCGCTGCCAACTCCCTTGTTTCCGAGGGGAAGGTGTCGCCCGCTCGGCCGCGGACCAGCATGACCGCGTTGCGGACGCGTGTGGCCAGGACCCATGCCTCGTCCAGGGTTGTCGCGTCCTCGGCGGTGATGAGGTTCGCCGCGCAGGCCGCTGCCAGGGCCTGGCGGGTGCGGGTGGTGCGCAGGCCCGGTTCGGTCCAGCCGTGGCGGAGTTGGAGGAGTTGGACCGTCCATTCGACGTCCGAGAGGCCGCCTCGGCCCAGTTTGGTGTGGAGGGTGCTGTCGGCGCCTCGCGGGAGGCGTTCCGTTTCCATGCGGGCCTTGAGGCGGCGGATCTCGCGTACGGCGTCGTCGCCGAGGCCCTCCGCCGGGTAACGCAGCGGGGCGATCAGGTCGACGAAGCGGCGGCCCAGGTCGGCGTCGCCCGCCACCGGTTCGGCGCGGAGGAGGGCCTGGGCCTCCCAGACCAGGGACCAGCGGCGGTAGTACGCCTCGTACGACGTCAGGGTGCGCACCAGGGGGCCCGAGCGGCCCTCCGGGCGCAGGTCCGCGTCGATGAGCAACGGCGGGTCGGCGCTGGGGAGTTGGAGGAGGCGGCGCATCTCCTCGACGACGTGGGCGGCGGCCTTCGAGGCTTCCTGTTCGTCGACGCCGTCGCGCGGCTCGTGCACGAACAGGACGTCGGCGTCGGAGCCGTAGCCGAGTTCGTGGCCGCCGAAGCGGCCCATGCCGATGACGGCGAACCGGGTGGGCAGGGTGTCGCCCCAGCGCTCGCGGACGACGGCGCGCAGGGTGCCGGCGAGGGTGGCCGCGGTCAGGTCGGCGACGGCGCCGCCGACGAGGTCGACCAGGGCGCCGGGGTCGCCGGTAGCCTTGCCGTGGGTGCCGCCGTGGTCGCCGCCGTAGAGGCTCTCCGTGCCGTAGGAGGCGACGATGTCGGCGGCGGCCGTGCGGAACAGTTCGCGGCGGCGGACCGCGCGGGCGAAGCCGGCCGCCTGCTGGGCGTTGTCGGCGCGGCCGACGGCGGCGAGGATCTCCTGTTCCAGCTGCGGGCGTTCGCGCAGTTCGAGGCCGCCGCCGCCCACGCCGCCCCCACCGCCGTCGCCGTCGCCGAGCAGGGCGACCGCCTCGGGGGCGCGCAGCAGCAGGTCGGGGGCGAGGCGTCCGGCGGACAGGACGCGGGCGAGGTTCTCGGCGGCGGCGCCCTCGTCGCGCAACAGCCGTAGGTACCAAGGGGTCTTGCCCAACGCGTCCGAGACCTTGCGGAAGTTGAGGAGTCCGGCGTCCGGGTCGGCGGAGTCGGCGAACCAGCCCAGCAGTACGGGCAGGAGAGTTCGCTGGATGGCGGCCTTGCGGGTGACGCCGGAGGCCAGCGCCTCCAGGTGGCGCAGGGCGGCGGCCGGGTCGGTGTAGCCGAGGGCTTCGAGGCGTTCGCGGGCCGCGCCGGTGCTCAACCGGGCTTCGCCGGGCGCGAGTTGGGCGACGGCGTCGAGCAGCGGCCGGTAGAAGAGCTTCTCGTGCAGCCGGCGTACGACGGCGGCGTGCCGTTTCCATTCGCGGTGCAGTTCGGTGACCGGTTCGGCGCGCAGGCCCAGCGAACGGCCGAGGCGGCGCAGGTCGGCCTCGTCCTCGGGGACCAGGTGGGTGCGGCGCAACCGGTAGAGCTGGATGCGGTGTTCCATCAACCGCAGGAAGCAGTAGGCGTCGTGGAGCTGTCCGACGTCCGCGCGGCCCACGTAGCCGCCCGCGGCGAGCGCTTCGAGGGCGTCCAGGGTGGAGCCGCTGTGCAGGGTCGGGTCGGTGCGGCCGTGCACCAACTGGAGGAGCTGCACGGCGAATTCGACGTCGCGCAGGCCGCCGGGGCCGAGTTTCAGTTCGCGTTCGATCTCGGCGACGGGGATGTTGTCGATGACCCGGCGGCGCATCTTCTGCACGTCGGTGACGAAGTTCTCGCGCTCGGCGGCCTGCCAGACGAGGGGGGCGAGCGTGTCGACGTACGCGGCGCCGAGTTCGAGGTCACCGGCGACCGGGCGGGCCTTGAGCAGGGCCTGGAACTCCCAGGTTTTCGCCCAGCGTTGGTAGTAGGCGAGGTGGCTGCTGAGGGTGCGGACGAGGGGGCCGTTGCGGCCTTCGGGGCGCAGGTTGGCGTCGACGGGCCAGATCGAGCCCTCGACGGTGGTCTCGGAGCAGATCCGCATCATGTGGGCGGCGAGCCGGGTGGCGGCCTTGACCGCCTTGCCCTCGTCGGTGCCGGGTGCCGCCTCGCCGACGAAGATGACGTCGACGTCGGAGACGTAGTTCAGCTCGTGGCCGCCGCACTTGCCCATCGCGATGACGGCCAGGCGGCAGGCCGCGGCGTCGCCCGGGGCGGCGGCCTGCGCGATGCCGAGGGCCGCGCGCAGGGTCGCGGTGGCGAGGTCGGCGAGTTCGGCGGCGGTCTGGGCGAGGTCGGTCGTGCCGCAGACGTCGCGGGCGGCGATGGAGAGCAGGCAGCGGCGGTAGGCGACGCGGAGCGCGACGGGGTCGGTGGCGTCGGCGAGGCCGCGTTCGAACTCGGCGACGCCCGGGTGGAGGTCCTCCGGCTCGTACATGGCCAGGGCCTGCCAGTCGGCGGCGTGGCGGGCGAGGTGGTCGGCGAGGGCGGCGGAGGAACCGAGGACGCCGAGGAGGCGGTCGCGCAGCGGCTTGGCCGCTATCAGCGTGTCGAGGAGTTCGTGGCGGGCCGTGTGGTCCGGCTGGGCCTCCAGGAGGCGGACGAGGCCGAGGAGGGCGAGGTCCGGGTCGGCGGTGGCGCCGAGGGCGTCGAGGAGGACGGGGTCGTTGCGGACCGGGGTGAGTTCGGGGGCGTCGAGGAGGCGCTCCGCGGCGGAGGGGGCGGTGAAGCCGTGGCGGAGGAGGCGCGTGAAGGTTGTGCTTCTGCGGCTCGGCACGCCCATCGTGGCCCTCCGGTTCGTGGTGGGTATGGGGTGAGCGTAGTGGCTCTGCCTGCGGGAAGGGGGGGGGGGGTGGGTGGGG
>LJCV01000270.1 GCA_001298575.1 Actinobacteria bacterium OK074 | reverse complement strand
CGTCACCGTCGAGGACGGCCATCCGCTCGACTCGCACAGCGGCCTGGGCCTGACGGCGTTCTACTACGCGCTCGCCCTCGTGGTCGTCGGCATGCTCTCCGCCAACGTCATCAGCGGCCAGGTCGACCATGCCCTCGGCTACACCCACAACGACCTGGGGCCACTGCGCCTGCACCGCCCGCTGATCCGGGCGACCCGGGTGCAGACCCTCGCCATCAGCACCACCCTCATGACGGCCCTGTCGCTGCTGATGGGCACCCTGGTCATGGCGGGCGCGGTTGGCGTCATGGGCATGGACGCCTCGCACCTGCCGCTGCTGTGGCTGTACTCGGTGTGCGCGGTCGCGGTCTCCGGGATCGGCGCGCTCACCCTCCTCGCGGTGTTCGGCACCCCCGGCATGCTGGTGGCCACGCTGGTCTTCATCGGGATGGCGGTGCCGACGGCCAACGCCACCACGCCGATCCAGGCCCTGCCCGGCTTCTACCGCTTCCTCGCCGAGTTCGAGCCCCTGCGGCAGATCGCCGGCGGCATCCGCTCGATCCTCTACTACGACGCCCAGGGCGACGCGGGCCTGAGCCGGGGCTGGGTCATGATGGCCGTCGGCCTCGTGGCCGCCGCACTGTTCGGGTTCGGCGTGCTGGGGTGGTACGACCGCAAGGGGCTGCACCGCATCCCGGCGGAGACGGAGCCCGAGAAGAACGCCACCCCGGTGTAGCGCGCTCTTTCCGCATCCCAAGGACGGGGCCGTTGAGCGGAGTGGCCCCGAGTGTGCCGCCCCCGTGGGGACGAGGGGCGGCACACCGTCAGGCTCGGCGACGGTCTTTCTCCTCCGAGACCGTCGCCGAGCCGCTGAGCGGACTTCGGTGCCCGGACGGCGCCGGTCGGCTCCCCGCATCACTGAAAACCGATCGGTTCCAATTCGTCTGATTCGAGTCAACCTCACGACAGGACCACCGAAGTGAAGTCAACTTCCAGAGAGCGCCTGCTGGAGGCGGCGGCCACGCTCACCTCCCAGGACGGCGTCAGTATCGGCGTCGACGCGCTGTGCAGGGCGGCGGGAGTGTCGAAGCGCTCCATGTACCAGCTGTTCCACAGCAAGGACGACCTGCTGGCGGCAAGCCTGGAGGAGCGCACTGCCCCCTTCGTGGCCGCTCTCCTGCCCCCGGCGGACGACGGCCGCTGCCCCCGCGAGCCAGGTGGCACACCGGATCAAGGCGAAACTGACCGCCTTCTTCCGCACCGAGGCCGAGCGTGGCGGCGCGAGCGACCCCGACCTGCTGGCCCGGCAGCTGATCCTGGTCTTCGACGGCGCCGGTGCCCGCGCCGGGTTCGGAGCCGACACCATGACGGGACGCATCGCCCCCACGGTGGTCACCCTGCTGGAGGCGGCAGGCGTGCGCTGACGCCGCGTTCCACCAGAAGGCTTCCTGGCCCTCTGGCTATTTCGCCCGACGGGGAAGTCCACTGGCGGTGAGCGTGTTGCCGAGCATGCCGCAGACGGCGAAGCGTGCGGTCCGGTCGGCATCGGCGCCCAGCGCCAGGCGCACGGTTTTCCCAGATGCTCAGCCAGCCCGCCCGGAGGGCCTCGCCGATCAGGTCGTCGCCCTGTGTCCCGACGGCCGCCGCGACGCGTATCCCTGCATCTGCATGAGAAGCGTTTGGGGGTGCGTCGAGATCAGCCGCGGGTAAGCGTTCGCCATTGCTCGAAAGGGCTGGCGGGCCCGTGTCCTCATTGGTGTCAAAGAGGCCGTCCCGCGGCAGTCTGCTCGCTCGTCTACGGCGCTGTGAAGAGCATCGGGAAGCGCAGGCCCAGCCACGGTTTGCGGCCCCAGACGACGACCTTGGCGCGGCCCATGGCGGTGGGGGCGGTCCAGCGGCCCAGGGCGAGGAGGAGGAAGGCGACGGGGTCGATGGCTATCGTGCAGTCGGGCCGCCGGGGCGGGGTGTCGGTGACCGTGGGCACGCCGTCCGCGAAGGTGACGGCGAAGCGCTCGCGGCCGACCCGCAACAGATAGCACGCATGGTGGCCGGCCGCGCCGGCGTTCACTGCACACGGCATGGCCAGTCGCATGAAGGGCAGCGTGAACGCGACCAGTTCCCGGTCGACCATGTGGGGCCCGCGCAGCGCGACCGCGATGTCGTATCCGTGCCCGAGCAGGTGTGTGAGCAGGTACGAGCCCAGGGCGGCCAGGTTCATCGGCCCCATCGGCGTCAGCACCGCCTCCCGCGGACTGCGGCCGGCCGCGGCCGCAACGAAGACGCGGGCGGTATCCGCGATCTCCGCGCCGAGGACCGCCGGATCCCGCTGCGGGAAGACGGCCAGAGCCGCACGGTTGGCCGCCGCGAGGCCGCTCGGCGTCCCATCGCCGTAGGGGCGGTCCTCGCCCGCCCCGATGTCCGCCATCAGCTTCCCCGCCAGCGCGAGGTGAGCCGCCGCCTCCCCTACCGTCCACTCCGCGCCCGGCAGCGGCGTGTGTGGGTCGGCCCCCGCCTGCAGCAGCTCCGCGATCCGGTCGGCAGTGGCGACAATCGCATCCTCGGGAGTCATGCACGCGATCGTGTCCGCGCTCGGACCTGCTGTCCAGTGCCTTGCCGGCCCCGCTCTCCGCCTGTGCACAGCTTCCTGGGCGGGAAGCTTGGTCGTCGACGTCCCAGGAGTTCTTGGGTGGCGAGTCGGTGGGAAACACGGGCCCGCCACCAGCCCGACTGCGCGGTCGCCCTGCTCGGTGAGCCGAAGGGCGGGGATGGACCCGCCGTAGCCGAACCCGCGATGATCACGTTGACACCGTGGGCGGAATCGTCGTTCTGCTCCTCCTGATTCGGGAGGAGCTCCTCCGTGACACGTGCTTCCTCATGGAGGACGGGCGAGGTCTGGCGACGTCGGACGAGACGTCGGTCAATCGGTGAACCGGTCCCCGCGGGCAGGGGCACCGCGTCCCACCCTCACTGTCAGTCGAGGCTCGTGGTGGACCCGGACGGCGACCAGTGGGGCGTGTCGATCGGCGAGTAGTACGTGTCCTTCTGGTCCAGGCGCTCCATCCGGCGTTCGGAGTGCTCCTTGATCACCTCGGGGTCGAGCGGCGTCCCGAACGCGTTGTTCACGAGGGTGTATTCGGCGGCGAGTCGTCCCACCGGAGCGATGGCGCCGAAGTCGATCCGGCCACCCACATAGAGGTCGTCTCGGATGTAGAAGCGCACCACATTGCCCCAGACGGCGTTGTTGAGTCCGTCGGGCGCCGAGAAGATGTGCTCGACGGTGCACTCGAACGCGATGGGCGCTCCCTTGATACGGGGCGGGCGAACGGCCTCCGACGGCACCTTCTCCAACCCGACCGCGTCGAACTCGTCGACGTCGGGCTCGAACTCGAAGGCGCTTCGGTTCAGCCCCTCGATCTGCGGCAGGGTGGCCATGTTGGTGACGAACTCGCCGGTGTCCCGGATGTTGACGAAGCTGTCCTTGAGCGTGGCACCGTCCGAACGCGGCTGGAACGACAGCGAGATCCGCGGCGGTTTGCGCCCGACGACCGTGAAGAAGGAGATGGGGGCCAGGTTGCCCACGCCTTCGGTGGACAGGGTGCTCACCCAGGCGATGGGGCGCGGAATGACACTGCCGATGAGCAGCTTGTAGGCGGACTTCACGTCCAGGTCGGCGGAATCGATGATCATGTGGTGTCCTCTGGCTGGCGGTGAGTGGGGGAGTGGGGGATCAGCGGCCCTTGAAGGGGAGGACGGGCCGGGGGCGGCCTTCTTTGAGGGCCTTGGCGGCGGAGGCCAGGCCGTCCTTGACGTCCTCGGTCTCGAAGAGCGGGACGGCCAGGTCGAACAGCTGCTGGTCGGCGGCCGGAATGCCGCCGGTGGCCCAGGCGCGCAGCAACGCCTTGTGCACGACGTGCGCCCGGGTGGGGCCCTGGGCGATCTTTTGGGCGAAGGCATCGGCTTCGGTGCGCAGTTCGTCGTCGGGGACGACGCGGTTGATGACCCCGGCCTCGGCCATGACCGTGGCGGGCACCTGCTCGGAGGTCAGTGCCCATTCGAAGGCGCGGGCCCGACCGGCCCGTTCGGCGACGCGGTGGATCCCGCCGAGGAGGGTGACGATGCCGAGCGACTGCTCGGGATGGCCGAAGCGGGCGCTCTCGGCGGCGAGGATGATGTCGGCCCGCAGCGCGAGTTCGAAGCCGCCGCCGTAGCACAGCCCCTGGACCGCGGCCACGACCGGGATCGGGAGCTGTTCGAACCGGTTGATCACGGCCAGGGCTTGGTCGAAGTCGGCCCGCAGGCTGGTGCGGTCGGCGCCGACCCAGGGCCGGAAGTCGCCGCCGTAGCTGAAGTCGGGTCCCTCGGCCCGCAGTACGACGGCGCGGGCCTGGCTGCGCGTGAGGGCATCGACGATGTCGCTGAGTTCCTGGGCGAACTCGGGTGCGAAGCGGTTCTGCGGGGGGTTGTCGAGGACGATCGTGGCGACATCGCCATCGATGGAGTGGGTGAGAACGGGCATGACATTTCCTTGGCTCTCGACAGGAGGGGCGGGCTCGCGGCCCATCGGGTGAGGCGGTCGCAAAACCGGCTGGGGGCGGATTGCGCGACGGTGGGGAACTGAGCGCTGTGCGGGGCGAACTGGCCTCCGCCGCCGATGAGTGTCAGCCGGCCGGGTTTCAGGACCTGTCCGCGGCGCGCCGGCGCGGGCGCGTCAGCGGTACCAGGTCAAGAACGCGTTGTGGCTGCTCCGTCGACGACGGCAGTGCGGGCGGGAGGGAAGGAGGCGTGATGGCACGACGGGGCCGACATGTTCCGCGGTGATGCGGGGGTCATCGGCGGCGCGACAGCGGTGCCGCCACGGTTCTCCCGCTCCGGAGAGCCAAGAGGTTCCTGGGCGCTGTGGAGGCTGACGAGCTCATGAGCGACACCCTTCGTGTGGCTGCGTTGCCGATCCAACTGAAAGGAATGTATGCCGGTAGCTCATTTCATTTCAAGGTGGCAGGGGGTGTCGTACTCTGAGGCAGTGGCCACATGGCCACGGTCATGTCGGCCATGACGACGAGTGAAGGGGGCAGGGCCATGGCGTGGTCCGCATCCACGCGGTACGAAGTCGAGCCCGCTCCCCTCGGGCTGGCGCTGGTGCACGACCTGCTCAACACCATCTCCGCCGGCCGCCCCCGGGCAGCAGATCTTCTGGACGACCTCACCGACGCGCAGGCATGGGCCGACCAGGCGCTGGGGTGCTGGGCCCAGGAGACGGCGCAGGCCGCCGCGCAGGTGCGGCTCACCGAGAGCGATCTCGAAGAACTCCGCGGCCTGCGTGCCGAGTTGAGACGGCTTCTCGCCACACCGGACGGCGACGGCCCACGCGGCGAAGACGCTGACGTGGCGCCCGCCGTTCACGTCGCGGCGGCGGCCTTGCGGATGGACCGCAGCGGGCGGGTCGTCCTGGAACCGCGCGGACAGGGTTGGCGGTATGTGGCCGCCCTGGCGCTCCTCGAAATGTTCCAGGCCCAGCAGGCGGACACCTGGCGCCGGCTCAAGATCTGCCGCAACGCCCGTTGCGCGACGGCCTTCTTCGACCGCTCCCGCAACAACAGCGGTGTGTGGCACTCCACCAAGACCTGCGGCAACCCGGAGAACCTGCGAGCCCACCGGGCGCGTCAGCGCGTGCGGACCACCGGGTAGGAGGCCAGGGTTCGTGATCTGCCCGTTGTCCCTCTAGCGGTTCCGCTGAGACGATCCCGCCAGAGCGTCAACGGATCCTGATCCACCGAGCCCCTTTCCAGCAGGTCCTCCGGGTGGGAGGCGAGAAGGGAGACCGCGGCGCGGTTGTCCTGGTCGGTCATCTGCTGGAGATCACTCATCGCCGACCCCAGGCGCGAGCCGAGCAGCCATTCGAGCAGGGCGGGTGAGCCGGACCACCGGTGCGTACGGCGGCATCGAGGACGTCGGTGGGGACGGCGTCGAGGAGCAGTTCGGCGCTGCGGAACATCGTGAAGGCGCCGGCCTTGTCGCCGGTGCCCCACGAGATGCGGATGCCACCGTCGCGACAAGGTCCCGTGCGTGTCCAGTCCGGCGGGAGTCGTCCGACGGCCGGATGCCCGCTGAAACAACTGTGACCTACTTGCTCATCTCAAGAGCTACTTGAGCAACATAATCAAAAGACTTACGCTCATTGCATCCGGTGCAGATCCTTGGCGCGGGGCAGCCGCTCTTTCGGCTGGAGCAGAACACGCAACCCACTACTCGGTCCGGGCCTGCAGGACCGCGCCGCCGCCAGGGCGGCTTGGAGGTCGAACGCATGACACAGGTGACCCGGCGACCGCCGTTTGTCGAGGACTCCTCGACCGGCACGTCCCACGCGGCCGATCGTGTCCGTCATCGGACGGTTCAGGCCGGCAGGCTGGAGGTTCCGATCATCGAGGCCGGCAGCGGGCCACTCGTTCTGTGCCTCCACGGGTTTCCCGACCACGCCGCCAGCTGGGCAGGACTTCTCGACCGCCTCGCACAGGAAGGGTATTGGGCGGTAGCACCCGCACAGCGCGGATACTGGCCCGGTGGCGCGGCACCCGACGGCTCCTATCGCGCGTCCGCGACCGGCCAGGACGTCCTCGCCCTGATCGAAGCGCTCGGGCGCGAGCAGGCGGACCTCATCGGTCACGACCTCGGTGCCCGGGCGGCGTACGCGGCAGCCGGCCTCGACGCGACGCGTGTCCGCAAGCTTGTCGGCATGTCGGTTCCCTACGGCCCTCGACTGCGGACCGCATGGATCACCGACGGCGACCAGCAGCGACGCAGTTGGTACATGTTCTTCTTCCAGACGGCCATGGCGGAGGCGGCCGTAGAGTTCGAGGACTTCGCCTTCATCGACCGGCTCTGGCGGGAGTGGTCGCCCGGTTACGAGCTGCCGGACGCGGAGCGGGCCGCGCTCAAGGAAACCCTGGGTGCTCCCGGAGTCCTGACCGAGATCCTGGGCTATTACCGCCAGTTGTTCACGCCTCCCGCCGACGAGGGGACCCAGGCCACGGAAGCCCGGGCGAGCGGTGCCATCACCGTCCCGTCCCTCTACCTCCACGGGGCCGACGACAACTGCATGTCCGTGAAGTTGAGCGACGGCATGGAGGCCGTGTTCACGAGCGGCTTCGAACGCGTCGTGGTGCCCGGCGCAGGGCACTTCCTGCACCTGGAGCAGCCCAAGGCCGTCGCCGACCACATCCTGGGCTTCCTGAACAGCTGACCGCCGCCCCCGGCCGCCGCTCCGAGGTGCGCGGCGCAGTCGGACACCAATCTCGGTGGCCCGGCCCGGCCCGTCTTCCGGGTCACGGTCCGCCGCTGGCGGCGTCGCCGCGCGAAAGGCGGCCCGGTGAACGTGCCCTTCTCGGACGCGTTCGGGGCCGCCTTCGCTCAGGCGTGCCCTTTGTGCCCGACGGCGCGCAGGAGAAAGGGCAGGAGGCGGTCGGCGGTCTCCGCCGCGGTTGCCGCGTCCACCTGGTCCGGCGGCAGCGGGCTGAGGAAGAACCTGCTGACCATGGGACCGAGGACCAGGTCCCCGAGCAGGTCGGCATGTTCCACCGGCGGGATCTCGCCCCGCTCCGCCGCACGCTTCGTGATCTCCTCCATGCGCCGGCGCATGGGCAGCACGAACGTGTTCGTGAGGGCCTCGGCCAGCGGGGTGTTGTGCCGGGCCTCCCCGATCAATGTCTGCAACACCCCTCCTTCCTTCCCGGTCAGGGAAGCCGCCTTGTCCCGGAGCAGGGCGTGGAGGTCGCCTTCGAGGGTGCCGGTGTCGGTGTGTGTCGTGAGTTCCTGGGCGTAGGCGGCGGCAGCGTCGACGACCATGACCTCCTTGGACGGCCAGCGGCGGTAGAGAGTGGCGGTGGACACTCCGGCGCGGGACGCGACGGCGGCGGTGGTGAGCGCGCGGTAGCCGCTCTCGGTCAGGACGGCCATGGTCGCCTCCAGCAGCGCACGGTCGCGGGAGGCATCGCGGGGGCGCCCCCGGCGTGCCTGCGCCCCGGTCATCGGACGGCTCCCGAAGGGATCCGGTGGGGTGTACGGGCGGCGGAACGCGCTGGTCGGGCGGGCTGCCGTACGGAACGTTGAGTAAGGGTGCGGTAGGTCACACGGCAAGTATACAAACAAACGAAACGAAATACTTTCGTTTCGTATATGCTTCTCGGCATGAACACCAACGCACCCACCGGCGGTCAGCCGGACATCGCCGTCACGGCGGCCTCCGCGGCGGACACCGTCGCGCGACTGCGGGCCACGTTCAACACCGGCCGCACCAAGCCCGTCGCCTGGCGCAAGCAGCAGCTGCAGGCGTTGAGGCGTCTGCTGACGGAGCACGAGGACGTGTTCGTCCAGGCGCTGCGGACCGACCTCGGCAAGAGCGCGACCGAGTCGCGCATGACGGAGATCGGCTTCCTGGTCAGGGAGATCGACCACACCCTGCGTCATCTCGACCGGTGGCTGCGTCCGAAGAGAGCCTCCGTGCCCCTGTCGCTCATGCCGTCCCGGGCCTGGACCGTGCGTGAGCCGCTGGGTGTCGTGCTGGTCATCGCGCCCTGGAACTACCCGGTCAATCTGGCGCTCGCGCCGGTCATCGGCGCCCTGGCCGCCGGCAACGCCGTCGTCCTCAAGCCCAGCGAGGTCGCCCCCGCGACCTCCGCCGTGCTCGCCCACTGGCTGCCCCTGGTCCTGGACCCGCAGGCCGTGGCTGTCGTCGAGGGCGGCGTGCCGGAGACGACCGCCCTGCTGAATCAGCGCTTCGACCACATCTTCTACACCGGCAACGGCGCGGTCGGGCGCATCGTGATGACCGCCGCGGCCCGTCATCTCACCCCGGTCACCCTGGAGCTGGGCGGCAAGAGCCCCGCCGTCGTCGAACCCGGCACCGACCTCGCGACGGCCGCCCGCCGCATCGCCCTCAGCAAGTTCATGAACGCGGGCCAAACCTGCGTCGCACCCGACTACGTGCTGGCGATAGGTGAGGCGGGCGCCGAGGTGGAGGCGCACCTGACGCAGGCGGTCCGCGAGATGTACGGCACCGATCCGGCTCGCAGCAACGACTACGGCCGTATCGTCAACGAGCGCCACTTCGACCGGCTGGCCGGCCTGCTGAACGACGGCCGGACCGTCGTCGGCGGCGACCACGACCGCGACGCCCGCTACATCGCCCCGACCGTGCTGGCCGACGTCGACCCCCGCTCCCCGGTGATGCGCGACGAGATCTTCGGCCCCATCCTGCCCGTCGTCCGGGTCCCCGACCTGGACGCCGCCATTGCCTTCATCACCGGCCGGGACAAGCCGCTGGCCCTGTACGCCTTCACCGCGACCAAGCGCTCCAAGCGGCGCCTGATGGCGGAGACGTCCTCCGGTGGCCTGGCCTTCGGCCTCTCGCTCCTCCAACTCGGCGCGCTCGACCTGCCCTTCGGCGGCGTCGGTGAGAGCGGCATGGGCCGTTACCACGGCTCGTACTCCCTGGACACCTTCAGTCACCTCAAGTCCGTCCTCGACAAGCCGCTCAAGCCGGACACGCTGGGCGTGGCCACCCCGCCCTACACCCGTGGCAAGGACCGCATCCTGCGACGCATCGCGTGAGCCGGATCGACGACGGGCAAGAGGGTGCGGTCGAGATGCTCACCGCCCCGCAGCCAGGGACGATGCCCCTGAATGTCACGACTGTCGCCGAGGTGGGCCTCCGGGCCCGTCCTGGCACCAGATGACGGTCGCCGACCGTCGCAAGACCGAGAGGAGAAGGGGAAGAGGCACCCGCAAGGGCGTCGTCTCCCCGATCGCCATGAACAAGATCGACTACCGTACCCAGACCACATTGATCACCGGGGCGAGTGCCGGACTCGGCGCGGAGTTCGCCCGTCAGTTCGCCGAGCGCGGCTCGGACCTCGTGCTGGTCGCCCGCCGCGCGGACCGGCTGGAGGCCCTGGCCGACGAACTGTCCTCGAAGTACAAGGTCACCGTCACGGCGGTGCCGTTCGACCTCACCGTGCCGGCCGCGGGCGAAGCGCTGGCCAAGGAGGTGGCCCGGCGCGGGATCACCGTCACCAGCCTCGTCAACAATGCTGGCTTCGGCACCCACAGCCCGTTCCGCCAGGAGAACGCGGAGCGTGTCCAGCAGGAGATCGGCCTGAACGTGGCCGGCCTGGTCGACGTCACCAGGGCGTTCATCGGCCGGCTGACCGGTGTCCTGGTCAACGTCGCCAGCTCCCTCGGGTACCAGCCGTGGCCGAACGCCGCCGTCTATGGGGCGACCAAGGCATTCGTGCTGAGTTTCACCGAGGCGCTGTGGCAGGAATCGAGAGGGACCGGGCTGCGTGTGCTCGCTCTCTCCCCGGGCCCGACCCGCACCGAGTTCTTCGACGCGGCCGGCTCCGACGACATGGCCCGCGGAGTCCGGTTGCAGACGCCGAGCCAGGTGGTCACGACCGCGCTGCGCACGCTGGACCGGCGCAACCCTCCGCCCAGCGTCGTCTCCGGCACATTCAACTGGGTGATGACTCTCACCTCGCGCTTCACCACCCGCCGAGCCAACGTTCTGGCCTTCGGCGCGATGACCCAGTGGCAGATGCGCTCGTCGAATGGGCCCGGCCACTGACACGCCCGAGCTTCGCTACGGCACCGGGCCGTTCGAACACGGTGCCCCACCCACCCCTCTGCCCATGGCTCGCCGTGCCCGTCACCGAGTCGATCTGTAGGGGAGTCATGCACAGAAAGAGACCGCCATGAAGGTGAAGGCCGCCATCGCGACCGCCAAGGAACAGCCGCTCGTCATCCAGAACGTCGAGATCGACGGAGCCCCGCCCTGACGAGGTGCAGGTTCGCCTGGTCGCCACCGGTGTCTGTCACACCGACGCGATCGTGCGCGACCAGTGGTACCCCACGCCGCTTCCGGCGGTACTCGGCCACGAGGGCGCGGGCATCGTGGAGAAGGTCGGCTCCGCGGTCACCGGCATCACGCCCGGCGACCGCGTCGTGCTCAGCTTCGCCAGCTGCGGTGCCTGCGCCGGCTGCAACGCCGGCCACCCCGCGTACTGCACCGACTTCGCCATGCGCAACTTCGGTGGCGCTCGCCCGGACCGCAGCACGGCCTTCCGTGCCGAGGACGGCTCCGCCGTCTCCTCCCACTTCTTCGGACAGTCCTCCTTCGCCGGCGTGACGAACGTCGCCGAGCGGAGCGTGGTGAAGGTGTCCGAGACCGTCCCGCTCGACATCCTCGGCCCGCTCGGCTGTGGCGTCCTGACCGGCGCGGGCGCCGTGCTCGACGTGCTCAAGCCGAAGCCCGGCTCGAACTTCGTGCTCTTCGGTACGGGCGCGGTCGGCCTCTCCGGCCTGCTCGCGGCGGTGGCCGCAGGCGCCACGACCGTGATCGCCGTCGACATCGTCGACAGCCGCCTCGAGTTCGCCAAGAGCCTCGGCGCCACGCACACGATCAACAGCAGGAACGAGGACCCGGTCGCCCGCATCAAGGAGATCACCGGAGGCGGCGCGGACTACGCGCTGGACGCAACCGGCAACAAGGTCGTCTTCCGCCAGATGATCGACTCGATGGGCCTGCTCGGCCACGCCGCGATCGTGGGCCTGGCGAAGCCCGGCACGGAGTCGCCCGTCGACATCGGCAGCTCGATGCTCACCGGCGTCGGCGTGACCTTCGTCCTTGAGGGCGACGCCGTGCCCCAGGTGTTGATTCCGCAGCTGATCGCCCTCTACGAGGCCGGCAGGTTCCCGTTCGACAGACTCATCAAGCAGTACGGCTTCGAGGACATCAACCAGGCATTCGAGGACAGCGAGAGCGGGGTCACGCTCAAGCCGGTGGTCACTTTTTGAGCACCCGGCACGGGAGAGAACGGCACTTTCCGTTGCCCAGCGGAAACCGGGCGGTTTACAGTGACACCGCCCGGGGATTGCTGAACGATCCTCCTGTCGCCCGACGCGTAGTGCGCCTGGACCATGAAGGGACCGCTGGCTGACGAAGGCGCCCGTGCCGCGCATGGTCCGGAACGGTACGGCGGTGACGTGCTCGGCGACGGCGGAGCGAGGGGTGAGCATCGCGCGGGGTACCTGAAGGACCACCGAGCGGAACGGGTGATCGAAGCGGAACACGTAGAGGTGGGCGCTGTCCGCGAGAGCGAACTCGCCGGGACCCATCTCGGCGGCGCGGTCGCCTTGCCGGAGCCTGGCCGATCCCTCGGTGAGCAGCGTCAGGAAGAAGTCCTCTCTTGCCGCCCTCCTGACCAGGTCAGGCGTACGAGCGGCCTCATGCGGATCCGCCCGCATGGCGACGAACGCCGTGCGCGTCACCTCGCTCCAGTAGTCCCACGGGTCATGGTCCAGGCCGAGCGTGGTGTAACGCCTTTCGGCGTCGTAGCTGCGCTGTGGTGCCGGAAACGGCGCGCTCCCAGTCGTGTCATGGATTGCCAGGATTCCTTGTGTTCGCGGGTTCCGAAGCGGCTCTGTCGCCGAACTGCGTCCTCATCAGCGGCGAGCACGACGCGATTCTGATCGACGTGCGGTTCGTCATCGGCGAGGCCCGCGAACTCGCCGAGCGCGTCCGTGACAGCGGTAAGCAGCTCCAGGTGGTCTTCATCACGCACGCGCACCCGGACCACTACGGCGGCATGGGGGAGATCGCCTCCGTCTTCCCGGGCGCCCGGATCCTGGCCCGGCAAGGCGTCATCGACGGGATCCTGGAGTGGCTGGCCAAGCGCCTGCACTGGCAGATCTGCTCAACCACCACTCGCACTGCTACATGGCGGACACCAACAACCCCGCGTCATGGCTCACCGCGCTGGATCAGGTCCAGGCGCTGGGAGAACATCGGACCGTGGTCCCGGGCCATGGCCCGGTGGGCGGGAAGAGGTGTTCGACGACACCCGCGCCTGGCTGGAGGACTACCAGGAGGTGGTCAAGCCACGGGTGCCCGTCGCCGATGTCGCCCGCGAAATGAGCCGCCGACACCCCGACCGTGCCCTGCCCATGGTGCTCTGGCTCACCCGAGGTACCTCGTTCGGGCTTGTCGGACCCAAGGAACTGGGCGTGCCGTCGGAGGTGTTTGGAGGCTCTGAGCCGGAAGTAGCCACCTTGGAAGGGCGAACTGCTGCGACCGGGTTCGGCGCCCCCTTTCGGGCCGACGCGATCGGCACAGTCAGGCTTTTGACCCAAGGGATGGAATGTGTTGCTTGTGGCTCCAACGGGCCGGCGCCCGAAGCAGCCCTCGCCGAACTCGTTCACGCGGTCAGGTGGCGTGGGCGGCTACGCAGGCGGCGACGCGCGTTGGGAGGCGCGGAAGGCCAGGGGGGTGCGGCCGGTGTGGCGTTGGAAGAACTTGCCGAAGTGGGTGGCGCTGGTGAAGCCGAGGTGGGCCGCGATGGTGGAGGCGGGTTCGGTGCCGTGGGCGAGGAGTCGCTTGGCCTCCAGGGTGAGGCGCTGGTCGAGGTAGTCCTTGGCACTCAGGCCCGCCGCGGTCTGGGTGGCGCGGGTGAGGGTGCGGGTGGAGTAGCCGAGTTCGCGGGCGTAGTCGTCGATGCGATGGGTGCGGGAAAAGCCTCGTTCGACAGCGTCGCGAAAGCGCAGGAAGGGCTCGGGGGCGGATTCCGCAGCCTGGCCGTGCTGCCGCAGGTGGGCCAGGCGCAGGAGTACGACGTCGAGCAGGCGGTGCAGCAGGGCGGTGTGCACCGGCAGCGGATGGCGGTCCGGCTGGGAGAACTCCGCGGCCAGTTGCTCGGCCGCGGCTGCCAGCCCGGGGGCCTCCGAAGGATCGGGGCTGTACAAGGGCATCGGGGCGGTGCCGGTGCCGAGTCCGGCCAGTTCCGCGGTCTCGGGGGCGACGAAGTCCTCCTGGAAGAAGATCAGGACGGCCTCGGCCTGGTCGGGGTTCTGCCACTGGTGCACCTGGCCGGGCTGGATCCACAGCCAGGAACCGGGCGGCAGTACGTACCCGGTGAAGTCGACGCGGTGGCGCAGGGTGCCGGCGGTGACCAGCATCAGGGCGTGGAAGTCCTGCCGGTGCGGGGTGGCGATGTGCCAGCCACGGGTGCGTTCGCGGAAGTCGGCCAGGGTCATGACCTCGATGCCCGCCGGGGTTCCGGCCGGAGGCTGGAAAACCACCTTCGGCAGGCCCGTCTCCCGCCGACCGGGCTTCTGCCGCGCGTGTCGCCTGTGGACCATCACGAGACCGCAGCGTACCTCGCTGGACCTCCGGTTCCGTCCCAGTATGGAACTGTTCCAGGGGCGCGGGCCCGTGGGGATGGAAAACCGGCCGTGTCCGTTGCGGCCGATGGTCGGTCGTGAGCCGGCCATCAGCGATCCGCCCCTTCCCGCGTCCCCTCATCACCGCTCACCCGCATTCCGACAGGAGCACAGCCATGCACGGCACCCTCACGGTCATCGACAAGGGCTCGGTCCGTATCCACAGCTATGGCGCGCCCGAGGACGGCCTGGGCGTCACCACCCAGCTGATCGAGACGCCGTCGCGGATCATCGCCGTCGACGCGCAGTTCGTCCTGGCCTACGCCGACGAGGTCGTCGCCTACGCCAAGAGCCTGGGCAAGCCGCTCGACCGCCTCGTCGTCAGCCATGCGCATCCCGACCACTACCAGGGTGCGGCCCGCTTCGGCGTCCCCGTGCACGCGCTGCCGGAGACCACCGCGGAGATCGTCGCCATGGGTGCCAAGACGGACCTGCCCACCGGCGCCGCGATCCCGCTCGCCGACATGACTCCGACCGTGGAGATCACCCCGGGCACCGAGGTCATCGACGGCATCCCGTTCGTGTTCGAGAAGGTCACCGGCGGCGAGATCCACACCACCCTCGTGATCAAGCTGCCCGAGGAGGGTGTCCTGGTCGCTCAGGACGTCGTCTACAACCGAACCCACCTGTGGTTCCTGGACAAGGACTTCGACGGCTGGCAGGCCAACATCGACCGCTTCGCGGCAGAGACCGAGTACGACACCATCCTGCCCGGCCACGGCGAGCCGACCACCCCCGCCGTCTGGGCCGAGCTCACCGACTACGTCAACGCCGGCCGGGAGCTGCTCGGCGACGACGGCGACGCCTACAAGAAGGCCATCACCGAGCGCTACCCCGCCTACCAGGGCGCAGCCCTCATCGACGTCGCCAACGCCTACATGTTCGGCCCCAAGAACTGAGTCCGCCCCGACGTTCCAGCAAACCGCCCGAGTCCCAGGAGAGGGAACATCGTGACGTCCCGCATGCCCAGCCGGAGCATGACCACCCGTCGCATCCTCGTCGCCACGGCCGCCACGGCCGCCACGTCCGCCCTGCTGGGCGCCGCGACCGTCCCCGCCTTCACCTCGCCGCCCGTCAGCGCGGGTCACGCGTACGGGCACGTCGACGGCGGCGCCCGGCTCGACTACCAGAAGACCGTTGCCGTACGCGTCCTCAAGGGGGCGTTCGAGCGGGGTGACACCGCGGTCGTGGACAGGTTCGTGCGGGCCGACTACATCCAGCACAACCCCCTCGCGCCCGATGGCGCCGAGGGGGATCTGGTCGCCGTCCACAGTCACTACGTGAACGCGCCCGGCGAGCGCGGGCAGTCGGTCGTGGATCTGTTCCGGGTACAGGGCGGGAAGATCGTAGAGCACTGGGACGTGCTTCAGGACGTGCCGGCCACTTCCGCCAACGACAACACGATGTTCTGAATCTGAGGGGCGTTCACGAAAACAGAACGCCCCTTTGCGTTCCAGTAGGTTCCTCGCCTGGCGGGTGGGATCTCGCTCTCACCACGCCGGATTACGGCCGCTACGGCACACGGGTCGGGACGGCCCTCGGCGGGCCGCCCATCGGTCCGTCCGTGTGCCCCGGCGACCTCGCCGGACACGCGGACGGAGCTCACCGCAGGGGCCGACGACTGAAAGCAGTCCGCCGGGTCGGTGATGCACGTCCGCAGCCGGCGGCCAGGCAGGGAGCACCGGCGCCGCGCCCGCCCCGTTCGCGGCGCCTCCCATCGGCGTGCCCCTGGCCGTCATGGAGGAGTTCGACTTCAACGCTTGTCCGAAGCCGACTCGTTCGTCGATGAACCCCTTGGCGCTAATACCGACCGCGGATGCGGTTGCCCTCGTGAGCGTGCGCGGGGGAGTAGCCCAGGTTTCTTGCGTAGTCAGCGACCTCACGGGTCTTGGTGAAGTCGCGCTCGACCGCCTCGCGGAATCGGTGGAAGGTGTCGACAACGTCGTACTGCGCCGGGCTGCCCGGCGTCTCCAAGCGCGCCGCGACCACCGCGGCCGGATCGAGGAAGTCGCTTTCGAAGAGCACGAGATGCCCCTCGGCCTCGCTCAGGTCCCGCCTGCGACGGGTCTTCTGCTTGTCCGCGCCGGTACACACACGGCGGCGGTCGCCCGCCCGGGGAGGCGGTTCCAGCAGTGGCCGCAACCGCCTCCGTCTCACGAGCCGGTTGAGGCCGGGACCGGGGCGAGGTGAGTTTGGAACCATGACAGCGCGGCGCCGCTGGATTCCTCGAAGTGCACCTTGTAGGCGTCGAAGTGCCCACCGGGCAGCAGCACCAGCTCCTTCGGGGCCAGCGCCCGCTCGAAGGCGGCGAGCTGGATGTCGGCCGGGATCACCGTCTCGCCGGTCCCGACGATCATCATGAGCGGCTTGGGCGAGACCCGAGTGATCCATACGCCCGGCTCGTACAGCCGCGCGGCCCGGCTGGAGCGCGCCGTCACCGTGTTGTTCTCGCGGCCCGGCGGAACCAGGTCACGGTAGAAGCGCAGCGCGTCCGGGCTGGTGTACAGGGCCGGGTCGGCCGGATCGTCGCCGATGGAGGTCTGGTACCGCAGTTCACCGCCGGCGGCCTGGGCGCGTTCGTCGTCGGCCTGGGCGAGCTCGAAGGCCGCGATGCGCTCCGGCGGGACCTTGCGCTGCCACTGCTCGAATCCGCTGATGGTGGGCACCTGCGACACCACGCACTTGATCCGCACCTCGGTCGCGCCGAGCACGATCGCATGACCGCCCGCGAAGCTCGTGCCCCACACCCCGATGCGGTCCGCGTCGACCTCGGGTCGGGCCTCCAGGAAGCTGATCGCGCGGCGCCAGTCCGCGATCTGACGCCACGGGTCGACGTCGTTGCGGGGCTCGCCGTCGCTGGCGCCGAACGTGCGGTGATCGTGGACGAGCACCACGAACCCGGCGTCGGCGAACTTGCGCGCGTACGGGTCGAGGCCCATCTCGCGGTTGCCGCCGAATCCGTGCGCCATCGTGATCGCGGGGCGCGGACCCTCGGCGTCCGGCAGGTAGAGCCAGCCGCGCAGCGTCACGCCCCCGTCGGCCGTGAACTCCACGTCGATGCGTTCCGTCATGGTCATTCGCCTTCCGTGAAGTCGAAGTACTCGGCGGGGACGAGGCCGGCCGCGGTCAGGGCCGCCCCGACCTTCGCGTTGATCTGTACCACGGCGCCGAGGGGGCGGTGGTGAATGGCGATCTCCGTGATGAGCCCCTCGTCATCACGCGTGAGGATGGTGATCCCCTTCATCTCGAAGCCACCGAACGCGCTGGCCTCCCACTCCAGATACGTCCGCGGGCCGTCCTGCACCTTCCGGACGAACTCGAGCCGCTCGTACACGGAGCTCACCGCGGCCATGAGGGACTCGACCTGCTCCTTGCGCTCCAGCGGCTTGGCGAGGGCGCTCGCCTCCATCCGCACGTTCGGCGAGAGGACAGCCGCGAAGGCATCCTCGGTGCGCTGTTCGAACGCGGCCGTCCAGGTCTTGGCCGGGCGGCCGTCGGCGGGGTTCGACGTGATCTCCTCGACGACCGCGGTGATGACGGCGGCGACGGCTGCCGGGTTCTCGGCGTGCGCCCAGTGACCCGCGCCGGCGATCGTCTGCGAGTCGGCGCCGGGGAAGCGGGGCGCGACATACGCGGAGACGACCTCTTCCGTGACGAAGGGGTCGTTCTCGCCGCGCAGGACGGTGACGCTCCCGTGGAACTTGCTGGGCTGCTGTCCGTCCGGGTGGCCGTCGTTCCACGCCGTCGCCGTGTCGGAGATCGTCGACGGGTCGACGTGCAGCGTCACTTGGGCGAGCCGGTCGTTCTCCTCGGCGGGGAACGCGGTGGCGAGCGCACCGCGGAAGGCGCGCTGCGCGTCGAGCCCGAGATCGGGTGCCTGGAAGGGGGCGATCCGCTCCGGGGGGAGGTGGGTGCCCGCCAGCGGGATCGGGTCGACCAGGACGAGCGAACGCACCTGCTCGGCCAGGCGGGCAGCGGCGAGCTCGGCGATCTGGCCTCCCATGCTGTGGCCGACGAGCACGACGGGGCCCTCCGTCGCGCGCACGACGCTCTCGAGGTCGTCGGCCCAGCGGGCGAGCGTGAACGGCCCGTGATCCGAGGCGCGCGTACCCATGCCGGCGAGCTCGAACGCGAGCGACGGGATCGACCGCTCGTCGAGGACGGTGCGGACGCTGTTCCAGATCGCGCCGTCGTCCAGGTATCCGTGGACGAGCACCACGGTCGGCGCCTTCGTCGCTGGGCTGTTCATCTCGTGTCTCCTTTGACGATCGCTCCCTTGCGGCGACGAATCGGAGCCCGTGGCTCTCGGGATTCTTGGTCGACGCGAGCTCTATGACGTAAGCATAGGGTCTATGCTTACGTCAATGTCATCGCTCCGTGCGCGACGGAACGAGGACCGGGCCCTCGGGCTCCCTCCACGTTCCGGCCGGAGTGGGAGCGACCACCCGAGAATCCGAGGAGTCCACCAATGACGTCGAACGCCTTGGCCTACGCCGTGCACATCGCGGACGGCATGCCGACCACCAACGCCGACGTGCCGCCCGATCGGAGCGAGCGTTCCTGGTCGCCGACGTCGAGCATCCTCATCTCGAACGAGGGGGAGGCGCTGCTGGTGGATCCGCTGTTCACGATCGCGCAGTCGGAGGGCCTGCTGCACTGGCTCAGCGAGCGTGAGGCCCCTGTGACGAGCGTGTACGTCACGCACGGCCACGGGGACCACTGATTCGGCCTCGGAGCGGTATTGGAGCAGTACCCCGGTGCGCGCGCCTTCGCGCTGCCCGAGGTCGTCGAGGACATGGCCCAGCAGTCCTCGCCCGAGGTCCTCAAAGCGGTCTGGCGCGCCTGGTTCCCCGAGCAGATCCCTGAGCGGCTCGTACTCGCCGAACCGCTTGAGGGCGAGGTCCTGACCGTGGGCGGAACGGAGGTCCGCCCGGTCCGCCTGGGACATACCGACAGCGACAACACCACCTGCCTGCACGTGCCCGACCTGGGCCTGGTCGTCGCAGGCGACGTGATCTACAACAACGTGCACCTCATGCTCGCGGCATCGGACGCGGACGGGCGAGACGAGTGGCTGAGGGCTCTCGACACGGTCGAGGGGCTGGCGCCGACCGCGATTGTCGCGGGCCACAAGGATCCGGCCGCCGATGACGATCCGCGTCACATCGAGGAGACCCGCCGCTACATCCTCGATTTCAACAGCGGGGTGCGCCGCACCGACAGCACCCTCGAACTGTACGAGTACATGCTGGAGCGTCACCCGTCGCGCATCAATCCCGGTGCGCTGTGGGGCTCCTGCCGGGCCGCGAAAGGCTGAGCAGGCGGCGCGTTGGCCGGTCGGCCCGCGGCGCGTTACGCGCGCGTGGCCGCCGGGCGCTGGCGCGAGGCCCGCAGGTTCACGGCGTTACCGCAGATGCGCACGTCGTGCCAGACGCCGTTGTTGGGATTCGTGCCGTCGTAGAACGCAACCGAGCAGACCCGGTTGCGGCACATCTTCAAACGACGCCACGTACCCGTCAGTTGGGCATTCGTGATCTCGTTGAGCACGGCCGCGACGACCCACGCGACGTCCTTGCCGCGCGGCGCCACCGAGAAGACGCCATCGCCGTCGATCCGCACTTCGAGCGCGCCGCTCACCCCCTTCGGCGCGGATCGGACCGGAGCGTCGCGCACCGCACCGGACACCGTCATCTGCAGCGACGCGCGCAGCTGCTGGAGCCGCACCAGCCCCGGTTCGTCGACCTCGATCGCCGGCGCCTCCGCCCCGGTACGCCGGCTCCACTCGTCCAGCGCGCCGGAGAGCCACGACGTCGCGGAATCCGGCGTCGAGAGCAGGTCATCGAGCGCGGGCTTGCCGGCGGCACGGGTGTTCAGGACCTCTTGGACGAGGATGAGCGGGCCGGTGGCGATGCGGTCGGTGTAGCGTTCGCTCGCTAGTTCAGACATAGGCATAGCTTATTAGCTCCAGTCTTCATTGGCGAGGAGAACGGGGTCACCGCCGGAAAGACCGTAAACGGCGACGCCGTGCGTTCGGCGCGCCGGCGAGCGCGCGGCATCGCGTGGTGACCGTAAGAGCGGGGGCGCTGCACTTCACGCTCATCGATTGGTGGATTCGGCCGCGCGGGCCAGCCGGTGGAGCTGATCGACGCACTCATCGCCCATGGCGCACGCGACCTGACCGTCGTCAACAACAACGCGGGCAACGGCGACACGGGTCTTGCCGCGCTTCTCGCGGCGCGAAGGGTACGGAAGATCATCTGCTCGTTCCCGAGACAAAGCGACTCGTGGGTGTTCGACGGCCTCTACCGCGCCGGAGCAATCGAGCTGGAGCTCGTGCCGCAGGGGAATCTCGCCGAACGCATCCGCGCCGCGGGCGCGGGTATCGGCGCCTTCTTCTCGCCCACGGGTGTCGGCACGCAGCTGGCGGAGGGGAAGGAGGTGCGCACGATCGACGGCCGCGACTATGTGCTCGAGTACCCGATCCGAGCCGATGTCGCCTTGATCAGCGCCTTGCGGGCCGACCGCTGGGGCAACCTGGTCTACCGCCGGACCGCCCGCAACTTCGGCCCGATCATGGCGGCCGCGGCGGCCACCGCCATCGCCCAGGTCGACCAGATCGTGCCGCTCGGGGACATCGACCCCGAGACCGTTGTGACGCCCGGCATCTTCATCGACCACGTCGTCGCGGTGGGAGAACGCCGCTGGCTCGACGAAGGCGTGTTCGTCGGCGGCGTCGACATCGCGGGAAGTCCGCTGGCACAGGAGGAGAGCCGATGAGCACGCGCATCAGCCGGACCGACCTCGCGCGTCGCATCGCGGCCGACATCCCCCAGGGATCGGTCGTGAACCTCGGGATCGGCGCCCCCACCCTTGTGGCCAACTACCTGCCGGACGACACGGAGGTCGTCCTGCACACCGAGAACGGGATGCTCGGCATGGGGCCCGCACCCGAGCCCGGCAGCGTCGACCCCGACCTGATCAACGCCGGCAAGCAGCCGGTAACCGCGCTGCCTGGCTCGGCGTACTTCCACCACGCCGACTCGTTCGCGATGATGCGCGGCGGACACCTGGACGTGTGTGTGCTCGGCGCGTTCCAGGTGTCGGAAACCGGCGATCTCGCGAACTGGTCGACCGGCGAGCCCGGCGCGATTCCGGGCGTCGGCGGAGCGATGGATCTCGCGATCGGCGCGAAGTCGGTCTACGTGATGACCGACCTGCTCACCAAGCAGGGCACGCCGAAACTCGTCGCCGCCTGCACCTACCCGCTGACCGGAGTGCGCTGCGTGACCCGCGTCTACACCGACCACGCGGTGTTCGACGTCACGCCCGACGGACTACGCGTGTGCGAGACGTTCGGCGACAACACGGTGGACTCCCTGGCCGCCCTGACCGGCCTCGACCTCGCCGACGCCACCGACGCTGCGGCATCCCTGGAAGGTATCTGACATGCCCGCGAGCTTCGTGTACGACGCCGTCCGCACCCCCTTCGGACGGTACGGCAAGGCCCTCGCCGACGTGCGCCCCGACGACCTCGCCGCGATCGTCATGCGCGCGACCGTCTCGCGCACCGGCCTGGATCCCGCCCGCATCGACGACGTGATCTTCGGCGATGCGAACCAGGCCGGCGAGGACAACCGCGACGTCGCACGCTTCGGCGCGCTGCTCGCCGGATTCCCCACCTCGGTCACGGGAGTCACGGTCAACCGTCTGTGCGGGTCCTCGGTGGAGGCCGTCATCCAGGCGTCACGAACCGTCGAGGCAGGAGACGCCGACATCGTGCTCGCGGGCGGCGTGGAATCGAAGAGCCGCGCACCGTACGTCGTCGAAAAGAACACCAAGCCCTTCCCCGCGGGCAACCAGACGATGTGGAACACCTCGATCGGATGGCGCATGGTCAACCCCCGCCTGCCGAAGGAATGGACGATCTCCAACGGAGAGACTGCCGAGAAGCTGGCCGGCATCCACCGGATCTCACGTGAGGAGCAGGACGCGTTCGCTGCACGCAGCCATCGCCTGGCCGCCCGCGCATGGGCGGACGGCATCTTCGACCGCGAGATCGTCCAGGTCGACGGTCACCACCTCGCCCGCGACGAAAGCATCCGCGACGAGTCCACCGCGGAGGTACTCGCCGGCCTGCGCCCGGCGTTCGCCGCCAACGGCACCGTGACCGCCGGGAACTCCTCGCCCCTCAATGACGGCGCCTCCGCCGTGCTCGTCGCACGCGAGGGTGTGCTCGACGGCGAACCTCTCGCCCGCATCGCCGGCCGCGCGGCGTTCGGCAACGACCCTGACATCTTCGGAGTCGCTCCCGTCGAGGCGGCCAACCGCGCACTCGCCCGTGCCGGGCGCACGTGGGCCGACGTCGACCTGGTCGAGCTGAACGAAGCATTCGCGGCGCAGTCGCTCGCCTGTCTGCGGCTGTGGAGCGACCTCGACCCGCAGAAGGTGAACGCGTACGGCGGTGCAATCGCGATGGGGCACCCGCTCGGAGCGTCCGGAGGGCGCATCATCGGTCGCGCGGCCCACGAACTCGCCCGCCGGGGTGGCGGCATCGCAGTCGTGGCCATCTGCATCGGCGTCGGCCAAGGTCTCGCTGTCGTGCTCGAGAGGTGAAGGGCGGTCTATCTGCTGTCCAACCCGCACAACCCGACAGGGGTCGTCCGCACTCGGGAGGAACTCACGGCCGTTGCTTCGCCGGCCCGCGAGTACGGCGTGAGGGTGGTCGGGTCTGGCGCAGCTTTGCCGGGCTTTACATCAGGACGGAGTAACTGCGGAGAATCTGTTTGGCGCGACTGCGTGCTCGGCTTTCTTCATCTACTGGTGCGTCTGGCCATCTGCGGATCCTCTTCGCGTAGGGGCAGGCGAGTTGGCTGGTCATCCGGGGTTCGGCAGGAGTGCGAGCCGTTCGAGGGCGTCTGTGATCGTGCAGGGGCAAGTTGCGCAGGCCGGTCGAACGTGCGGCCCGGACGCGGTCCTCCGCGCGGGCCCGCAGCCGGTGACGGAGCTCGAGGCCGACGATCGGCTGGTCGGGGGTGTTGGTGGCGAAGTAGGTGCTGGGCGAGCCAGGCCACGAATTCATGGGTGTCGCCGCCGGAGTCGCAGCGGATAAGTGTCCGTCGTCCCCGCCGGTACTTCTTGGGCAGCTGAGCCAGGGCGAGTCGGGCGGCGGTGATGTGGTCGGCGGCCGTGTTCGAGCCCGCGTTGCCGGGGCGCAGGAGAGCGGCGACGGGTTCTCCGGTTCCTCCCGGGCCATGGTCGACGAAGCCCATGAGCGGGTGGTGGCCGTAGGATGTCTGCCAGGTCGGGGCGGCGTCCTGCTTGTCCGAGTGCGCGACGATCAGCACCCCGTCCAGGTCCACAATCACCTGCCCGCTGGAATCCGGAGCCTGGTCGCCGGCCAACTCCCAGACATGGTTGCGGACTTCGGAACGTGCGGCGCGGATCGCGGTCAGCGCCTTCTCGCCCGAAGTGGCGAGGGTGCCGATCAGTCGGGAGACCGTCGGATCGGAGGCAACCGGCCCGAACACGGCCGGCTCGGACCGCAGCAGAGCGATGTCGGCAAGGCAGTCCCCGCTGAGCGTGACCGACGGCGCAAAATCCACCAGTATCTTGCCCGGGCCGTGGACGGCTCGGGGCTTCCGCCACGGGGCGAGAACTGCGGATATGGCCTGGTCAAGGCGGGTCTTGCGGACGGTTTCAATCAGCAGGACCGAACCAGCCTGCGAGACCACAGCCCGGCCGTCCTCCCGGACGCGGACATGGGGGTAGGAGCCGGCAGGCTTCTTCACCTGGAAAGTGCCTCTGGATTCAGCGGGAACAAGGACCTAGGAAATTCTCATTCTCGCTGGTCAGAGGCACTTTCTGCTTACCTGACCGCCTGTCGGACAACCCACCTCGTGAAAGCCCGAGGCTAACTACCCGGCCTTGGGCCAAGGCCCGCGGGCTCCTACCCCGAGTGACGCGTCGTCCACCACGGCGACCAGGCCCCAGGTCAGTTGTTATGCACATCCGGCTTCGGTGTCGCGGTAGCCGCGGGAGCGGTGCGGAGCATGGCCTTGTAGAGGGCGTCGTGTTCGGGTGAGGCGGGCAGGGGGCCGCGGGCCGGGGCCTCGAAGGACTGGACGAGCAGGGCGACGACGCGGCGCCAGGCGTCGGGGGCGGCGTCGCCGGTGGCGTTGACGACGCCGGCGTTGGCCATGTGCAGCAGGACCAGGTCCGAGGAGTCGAAGTCCTCGCGCAGCCGGCCCGTCGCCTTGGCGCGGCCGATGAGTTCCACCATGCCCTGGTATGCCTCGTTGCGGCGTCGTTCCAGTGCCTTGGCGGTGGGGAAGGTCGTGGTCAGGACGTCGGCGAAGCCGCTGTCGGCGGCCTGCATGGCGCAGGCGGTCTCGATGTAGCCGACGAAGCCGTGCCAGGGGTCGGGGTCGTCCAGGGCGACGGCGACGGCATGGGCGTAGGCGTCCATGCGGTCGATGAAGACGGCGTCGACCAGTTCCTCCTTGGTGGGGAAGCGGCGGAACATGGTGGCGATCCCCACCCCCGCCTCACGGGCCACGGAGGCCATCGAGGCACCCAGACCGTCCCGCGCGAACACCTTGCGCGCTGCGGCGGCGATCCGTTCACGGTTGCGCTCGGCGTCACTGCGCAGGGGCTGGGCGGCGGGGCCGTCAGGATGCTCGGTGGCAGGGGTCATGCCGGGGAGTCTAGCAATCGGATTGCCCTATCCATTTTTGGTGGTACGGTGGCACTGCTGAACCGGAGCGGCTTATCCAGATCCCCGATGTGGATAAAGCTATCCGTATTGCTCTCTTTCTTCGACTGGTTTTTGGAAAGGATCGCTGTGACCAGCATCGCCATCGTTGGAGCCGGCCCCCAGCTGGGTCTGGCCATCGCCCGTACCTTCGGCTCCCAGGGCTTCGACGTCGCCCTGATCTCCCGTAACCGTGAGAAGCTCGACGGTCTTGTCGGCGAGCTCGCCGCCGAGGGCATCACCGCCGCCGCGTTCCCCGCGGACGTCCTCGACCGCGACGCGCTCACCCAGGCCCTCAAGGACGCCACCGCGCGGTTCGGCGGGATCGACGTCCTGGAGTACTCCCCGGTGGGGTCGTTCGGTGTCATCAAGCTGACCGCTCCGGCCGAGACCGAGCCGTCTCATGTGGAGTTCGAGATGAACTTCCAGCTCTACGGCGCCATCGCCGCCACCAAGGCGGTGCTGCCGGCGATGCGGGAGGCCGGCGCGGGGACCCTGCTCTACACCACCGGCGCCGGCTCGATCTGGCCCGACCCGCGGGTCGCCAACGTCAACGCCGCCGCCGCGGCGCTGCGCAACTGGGCGATGAACCTGCACAAGGAACTCGACGGCACCGGCATCCAGGCTGCCCACATCGGCATCGACTCCTCGATCGGCGTCTCTGTCATCCCTGGCGTCGAGGCGGCCAAGCCCGAGCAGATCGCCCCCCTCTACTGGGAGTTGCACACCACCAAGCGCGACGAGGCCGAGCTCGTCTTCCGCCTCGACGCCGAGGGCTTCCCACGCGCCTGACACCGCGCCGGCTCTGCTGGCCCGGCCTCTCGCCGAACCCCGATCGCGTCGCGGCGCCCCAGCGCCGCGACGCGACCCCGAAGAAGGCTCCGCTCCGACGAACGTGTACCTGTGGCCCTCGGGCTGATCCTCCTCGCTGCCCTGGACATCGCCATGGTGCTCACTCCACCGGCCCTGCGATGATCATGATCAGGGTCCTGGCCATGGGCCTCCACATCCGCCGCAAGGAGCCCGGCCACCGCGTTCAACGCGGCCTGCTCAGCCTTACGTCCATCTTTCTGGGCACGCACCGACACCAGTGACACGGCACCAAGCCCTGCCAGATCGCCCGTCACCGCGTCCACCGGACCCCCACCTCGCCCGACCTCGCCGGGGAGGCTTCATGGCCTACGCGTACGACCCCGAGATCACGCCCTGGCTCGACCTGTTCCCCGACGGGCCGTTCGGCGACGTGTCGTTCGCCGACGTCCGTGAGCTGCGCGCCATGGGCGGGGCAGCGGTGCGAGGCGGCCTGCCGGTCTACGAGCCGGACATCCCGATCAGCGTCCACGACACCACCGCCCCCGTGACACTTCTACGAAAGGACCGCCGTGACCAGCATGTCGTTCACCGATGCGGCACGCACGTGCCTGACCTCCAAGTTCGCCACGTTCTCCGGCCGCGCACGGCGCGCGGAGTACTGGTGGTTCTCCTTGCTGTACACGGGCGCCGCCGCCGTGATCGCCGGGGTCAGCTTCGCGATCGAGGCTCCGTTGCTCAGCGTCTCCCTGCTGCCGTTCGTCGTGCCGATGCTGAGCGTCTCCGTCCGCCGGTTGCACGACACCGGCAAGTCCGGATGGCACATGCTCATCGCCCTGATCCCGGCCATCGGCCCCATCGTCTACCTCCTGGGCATGACGGTCGACAGCACCCCGGGCGCCAACCAGTACGGCCCCTCCCTCCAAGCCGCTGACCAGCCCGTCGGCTGAGCCGACGACGTGGACGGCGCCTGGTCCGGACCGCAGCCCGAAGCCGGTCACTCCGCCACCGTGGCACCGCATTGCTGACCAGTTCGGCCACCATCAGCAGCGCTGGGCATCGGAGCATCCTAGAGAAAACGTGCGCCGCCACGGAGGGATCTTGTTGGTTGCTCAGGTTAGTGTCATCGTAGTTAGAGTAACCGAACAGTTCGGTTCGGAAGTGTAGTACTGAAGAAATCGGAGCCCCCTCTGTGAGCACTCAGCCCGCCCCCGGCACTACCCGATCCGGCCTGCGTCCGCTCGACGGCAAGACCGCCCTGGTCACGGGCGGGTCCCGGGGCATCGGTGCCGCGATCGTGCGTCGTCTGACCGCCGACGGCGCCCACGTCGCCTTCACCTACGCCAACGCCAAGGAACAGGCCGACGCCGTGGCCGAGGCGACGGGTGCCCTGGCCGTGCAGGCGGACAACGCGGACCACGAAGCCGTCCGGGACGCGGTCAGCCGCACCACACAGCACTTCGGCGCACTGGACATCCTCGTCAACAACGCCGGCATCTCCCACGCCGCGCCGATCGAGGACTTCCCGCTGGCGGAGTTCGACCGGATCATCGCGGTCAACGTCCGGGGCGTGTTCAGCGCCGTCCAGGCCGCCGCTCCCCACCTCGGCCAGGGCGGTCGCATCATCACCATCGGCAGCGTCATCGTCGACCGCGTCCCCTTCCCCCACGCAACCGTCTACGCCCTGACCAAGGCCGCCGTCGCCGGTCTCACCCGCGGCCTGGCCCGCGAACTCGGTCCGCGCGGCATCACCGTCAACAACGTGCAGCCCGGCCCCACCACTACGGACATGACCCCCGACTCCGGCCCGTACGCGGAATCCCTGAAGCAGCTCATGCCGCTCGACCACTTCGCCCAGCCCGCCGACATCGCCAGCGCCGTCGCCTACCTCGCCGGCCCCGAAGCCCACTTCATCACCGGCACCAACTGGAACGTCGACGGCGGCATCACCGTCTGACCGCCCACCCAGGCGGAGTCAATTCACCAGACCACTCCGAACAACCTGTGACAAAAGACGTACCCCGGTTCCCGGCGGCAGAGATGGACATGGTTCGGCCGCCGGTGAGCCGGAGTCTCTCGTGGCCCACCCCCACACAGCCGCCGTCCGCCCACTCCGGACGAAAGAGTAAAGAGCACAGCGCCGCTGAGCGAACTTCATGTACTCAGAGCCGGGAATGTCTTCGACGGCGTCCAGACCAGAGGGCCTGGCCTGGTGCTGATCGAGCACGGTCTGATCCGGGACGTGGACTTCACGGGAGCGGTCCCGCCGGAGTACGCCACCGTCACCGATTTCGGAGCGGAGGCATGGCTGCTTCCGGGGCTGGTGGACGCGCACGTCCACCTGTGCTGGGACGCGAGCACGGATGCCGTGGCCCACGTCACGAACGGCGACCCCGGCACCATCCTCGACACCGCCCGCACCGCGGCGGCGACCGCACTGCGGACCGGCGTCACCACAGTCCGGGATCTCGGCGACCGCGACTACCTCGCCCTCGCCCTCCGTGACCAGGTGCCGCCCAGCCGGCGCCCCGAGGTCATCGCCGCCGGTCCGCCGATCACCACCCGCGGCGGCCACTGCCACTTCCTTGGCGGCGAGGCCGAGGGAGCCGACGCGCTGCTGGCCGCGCTGCGCGAGCGGACCGAGCGTGGATGTGGCGTGGTGAAGGTGATGGCCGACGGTGGCAGCATGACGCCCGGCTCCAGCCCCCTGCACCAGCAGGACGGTCCGGCAGATCTGCGGCTGATCGCCGAGGAGGCGCATCGTCTCGGGCTCAGCGCGGTCGCGCACGTCCATGCCGCCGACGCGATCGGGGATGTGATCGACGCCGGCTTCGACACCATCGAGCACTTCACCTTCATGACCCCCGACGGTGCCGGACTGAGCCTTCGCCAACTTGAAGTCGCAGGAGGTACCTGTGCCATGACGGTGGCGCGATGGTGCACGTGAGGGAGATGGATGCGGCCGACATCGAGGCCGTTTCGACGATCCGAGTCCGAGGATGGCAGGCGGCGTACGCCGGCGTCGTTCCCCGGACGTATTTGGACGCCATGACGGTGGAAGGTGATGCCAGTCAAAGGCGGCAGTGGTTTTCTCAACCCGGACGAAAGTCACGAGATCTTGTGGCGCTCGGTGACCGTGGCCCGGTGGGGTGGATCTGCTTCGGGCCGTGTCGAAGTGAGGTGCCCGGTCCGGGACGCGTCGGTGAGGTCTACGCCCTGTACATCTCGCCGGATCTGATGGGCCAGGGCATCGGCCGGATCCTCCTGGGTGAGGCTCATGCTCAGATGAAGGGCCAGGGCTTCGAGGCGGCGGCTTTGTGGGTTCTGTGTGACAACCAACGAGCCCAGCGCTTCTACGAACGGGCCGGCTATCAGGCTGACGGTGCGACTCAGGACGACGTCTACGACGGGATCACGCTCACGGAGTTCCGCTACCAGCGTGTGCTTTAAGCCGAGCGACGCTTGGCGCGTCTTTGTCAGTTCGAGGACCGCCATCTCTCATTCCGGAACCAGCTTGTCGGTTCGCACTCACCGTGACCGGCCGGCCTTCCAGTGGCTCGTCACGCAGCCCTGGCCAGGTAATCGACCTGCTGGTCGTTGGGCGGCAGACTGTCTCCAAGATCTGATCTTGGAGGTGCGATCGTGGTGCTGATGTCCGCCCAAGGTCGGACCGTCAAGGACATCACCGTGCTGATGCAGGTCAGCGAGGCTACATCCGAGACGTCATCCACGCCTTCAACGAGCAGGGGCTGGTCTTGCTGGACCCAAAATGGAGCGGGGAACGCCCCAAGACGATCAGTGACGAGGTGCGCGAGCACATCTGCCTGATCGCTCGGACGTCCCCTGCCGACTGGAAGACCACCACCACGTGGAAGGCTTCCACCGACCCGGAGTTCATCGCCCAGATGCACCGCGTCCTGGCGTTGTACGACACCCCGCCCGCCGACGGGCGGGTGATACGCGTCGATGAGTTCGGGCCGCTGAACCTGATGCCCCGCAAGGGCAAGGCGTGGGGGCCGGTGAGGCGTCCTCGCAGGCTGCGGGCCACCTACAACCGCCACGGCGGCGTGAGACAGATGCTCGCCGCCCTCGATCTGGCCACCGCCAAGCTGTACTGCCGCATCCGCCCACGCAAGCGGTGGCGGATGTTCCTCGACCTCCTCAAGGCTCTGCGTGCCCGCCGGCCCGGTCAGAAGCTGTATGTGGTGCTGGACAACTTCTCCCCGCACGAGCACGCCAAGGTCCGCACCTGGGCAGCCGACCACGAGGTCGAGTTGGTCTTCCTGCCGACCTACGGCTCCTGACTGAACCGGATCGAGGCCGAGTTCGCCGCCCTGCGCTCCGTCGCACTCAACGGCACCGATTCGCCGATCCGGTCATGGACCGAATACCCGGCCAAGGCCGCGTGACAAGCCGTTAGATCACTTCCCGGAGCACGTCGTTCACCGGGGTGGCGCTCACGCCAAAGGTCTTCTCAGTCTCAGAGTAGTCGACGACGAACGGCTCGCCGGGCTTGGTGAGTACTTCGTGCATCTCCGCCCAGAACGGTTCCGTGAACGCGAGCAGGGTCAGGTCGCGTTCGGTCATCTCTTCCATCCGCGGTTCCGGTGCTCCCGCGAGTTCGGCCAGTCGCACGGCCAGTTCCCGCACCGACAGGGTCGCGGTGGGTACGTGCCAGGCCCGGCCGTACGCCTGCTCGCTGCGGCTCGCGGCGACCAGCGTGCGTGCGGTGTCGCCGACCGCCGAGTAACCGTGCGGCACGTCGAGCTCTTGCGGCACCAGGACCAGCTGGCCTTCCATCACCTGCCGCTGCACCATGAGGCTGAACACCGAGACGGCGCCGGCGCCGTAGAACTGGGCGGCCCGCACTTCGGTGACCTTCACCCCTGAAGCCGCAGCCTCCTCCCATACCCGCGCCCTGGCCCGCCCCTTGGGGCCAGTCGCGGCCAGGGAGAGGTCCGGCGTGATCGGCCCACTTACCGGCCCATAGGCGTAGAGATTGCCGAGCATGACGTACGCGACCCCAGTCCGCTTCACCGCACCGAGGAGCGACGCCGACAAGATCGGAAACTGCTCAGGCCAGAGGTGGTACGGCGGCGCGGCAGTGGTGAACAGCGTGTCCGCCCCCTCTGCCAGCTCGGTGAGCCGGTCGGTGTCGGTCGCGTCCGCGGCGACCTTGTCGATGAGCGGGTGGTCGGGCCCGCCGCCGGTTCGGCTGATCATTCGCACCCGCTCGCCGTCCTCGGCCAGCAGCAGAGCGGTCTTCGACGCGGCGGCCCCGCGGCCCACGATCACATGAGATTTCATGCCGATTACGGTGCCGCTCCACGGCCTCGTAGGATAGTGGCCAGAATGCCAACCATCCGGAGGATCTAGCCATGCACCGCGTCGCCGCAGTCATCGTGCCGCCCGTGCTCAGCTTCGACGTCTCGATCCCGCTCATGGTGTTCAACAGCGTCCCGCACTACGACGTGCGCGTCTGTACGGCGCGGCCCGGCCCGATGCCAACCGTCAACGGCCCCGCCATCGTGGTGGCGGACGGCCTGGACGCGGTTGAGGGCGCCGACACGGTCATCGCTGTCGGCAGCGGTGGCGAGCAGGCTCCCACGGAAGCCCTCGACGCCCTGCGGAAAGCCGCGGCCACCGGCGCGCGGATCGCCTCCCTGTGTACGGGCGCTTTCGTACTGGCCCAAGCAGGCTTGCTCGACGGACTGCGCGCCACGACCCACTGGGGCCTGGCCGGCGACCTCGCCACTCGCTTCCCGTCCATCGATGTGCAGCCCGACCTCCTCTTCGTCGAGGACGGCGGCATCTTCACCTCGGCGGGCGCAGCCGCCGCCATCGATCTGTGCCTGCATCTGGTCAGAGTCGACTACGGCGCGGCGGTCGCCAACACGGCGGCGCGGCTCGCCGTCGTCCCTCCCGTACGCCCGGGCGGGCAGTCCCAGTTCATCGAGACACCGCTACCGCTGGAGCGCGGCACCTCTCTCGCCCTCACTCGCGTCTGGGCGCTCGAACACCTCGATCGCCCGCTCACCCTGGCCGACCTGGCCGGTCACGCCAAGATGAGCGTGCGCACCCTCAGCCGGCGCTTCCACGCAGAGACTGGGCTGAGCCCGCTCCAATGGTTGCTGCACCGGCGCATCGACCGGGCCAGAGAGCTGCTGGAGACCACCGAGCTGCCCATGGATCAGGTAGCCCAGAAGAGCGGTCTGGGCAGCGCGGACTCCCTCCGCAAGCACATGGTCGGCCGGGTGGGACTCACTCCCACGGCCTATCGCGCGAGCTTCAACCGAGCGCCCGCTGGTGCCTCCCGCTGAGGTTGGAAGCATGACCACGCTGCGGTGGGGCACCCCGTCCGCACTACGAGGGCCACGACCTGTTGCACCGTGCGCCTTCATGGTCCGCCGACCAGCGCACTCCTACAGGGGGTCGACGTCCACGACCATCTCCGAGATCAGATCTTGAAGGCCGTCTGCTGGCCGACGCCCAGCGGGTCGATTACCCGGCCAAGGCCGCGTGACAAGCCACTAGGACCCGGTGCATGCTGGATACCGAGCTTCTGGAACGGATCATCGCGCGGCGCGCGGAGCTGGACGAACTCGAAGAACAGCTGGCCAAGCGGCTGGCGGAGGTGCGGACCACTTTTCCGCCGGACTACCAGCGCATTCTCGCCGCCGTGCGGCAGGCCGCCGGTCCGGTCATGGCCCGGCAGGTCGGCGACGCGTTGGGAATCGACATCAGCGTGCGGGCCAAGCTGGAGCCGCCGCGCGGGAAGCTGGTCAGACTCGTCGATCGCGGCTGGCTGGGCAAACTACCCGACGGCCGGTTCACCACCCGTTTGTGACCTGAGCCTGCAGCAGCGCGGCGCGGGCGTAACCGGGGTGCCCCCGGCGACCGTTGGGATTGTGTGACGAAAACCAAAAAGCGCGCCGAGGACAACCTGCTCGCCTGTCTACCAGTGCCGCCTGCCGCTGTCCACGCGCACCGTCAACCACCTCGCCGAGCTGCTGCGACGCCACCTGAAAGTGATTCGGTCCAGGTGGCGGATCCTGCCGACCGGGAAGATCGCGGTGATCGTCCTGGCCATGCTGCGCCACGACCAGCGCCTGGCCGACATGGCCGGCGGAAACAACGTGTCCGAGTCGACCGTCCGCCGCTGGCGCGACGAGCTGATCGTCCTGCTCGCCGCGCAGGTGCCGAGCCTGGACCGCGCCCTGAAGAAGGTCGCCAGGCAGGGCGGGGAGGTGGTCCTGATCGACGGCACCCTCATCGCCACCCAGCGCCGCACCGGTAAGACCGACCGGCGGAATTACTCTGGCAAACACCACCATCACGGCCTGCACTTCCTCGCCCTGACCGACGAGAGGGGCCGACCGATCTGGATATCCGCCGCCAGGCCCGGCCGCACCCACGACAACACCGCAGCCCGCCAGGATCACGTCCTGGCCCACCTGCGCGCCGCCGGCCTCGGGGCCCTGGCGGACCTCGGCTTCCGCGGCCTGGACAACGACGTACTCGATCCCGTGATCGTCACCGGCTTCCACCCCAGCCGCACCCACAAGCTCACCCCCGGGCAGAAGACCGCCAACCGCGTGATCGCCGTTGGCCGCGCACCGGTCGAACACGGCTTCGCCCACCTCAAGAACTGGCGGATCCTCACCAAGCTCCGCACCGATCCCGCTCGCGCCACCCACCTCCTGCGCGCCCTGCTCGTTCTGACGAACCTCGAAGTCAGCCGCTGACGGACGATCTACTCCGCAGACTGCGGCCGACGACCAGTGTGAGCACTCCCAGAGCCGGGCACACCAGCCCTTTGACCTGCGACTTCAAGTGGGCGAAGGCTCACTGCGGGACGACCTGCTCGACCGGGTTGTGAAGCAGGGGATCTGCGTCAGTCTCACGCTGGGAGAGACACCGGGCGCACCGCCGCCGCCACTGGCCATTGCCGCCCGCATCGACGCCCTGATCGACGTCTTGACCAAAGCGATCGCCTCGGGCGCACGGGCCGTCGTCGGCATTGACGCGGGACGCGGGCATCGAGCCGGGAAAGCCACGCAACGTCTTTCCGTACGCGCTGGTGCAGCTCGCTGAGTTGGGCATGCCCAATCGCGACGTGTTGCGGTCCCCGACGACCGAGGCCGCCGAAGCGGTGGGCCTGCCCGGCCGCCAGGGCGTACTGGGGCCCGGCACGGACGCGGACCTGCTGGTCGTCGGCAGCTCACCCGTCGCTGACCTCTCCGCCCTCACCGACATCCGGGCTGTGTACCGGGCCGGCCACCGCCTGCCCGGGAACTAGCCCTTCTGATGGATCTCCACGGCGTTCGGTACGCACGCTCGCCGCACCGGACGCCGCTCCTTCTCCCACGGAGATCCATCAGAAGGGTCCCAGGTCCTGCCATCGCATTCCCGCCTGCTCCGCGGCGCCCGCCCTCCGGGCGAACGGCAGGAAGGTGACGACAGGCAGTCCGGGTGGGTCCGCCCATGCCCGCCGGTCGAGCGCGGGGGAGTGCCGTGCGGGGCGGCGGGACGGTGGGACGCACACGGTGTCCAGCCGTTCCGCGGCGAGGAGCGGAGCGCCGCGGTCGGCGTGTACTGCAGGAACGCCGGTGAGCCGACTGTCGTGATGCGTCTCAGTCATGCGTTCAGGTGCTCGGCCACGTACTGAGGGCGTGGTCGGCGACGCGGTGCAAGTCTTCTGGGCCGGCGCCGCCGGAGGCTTGTACGGCGAGGCCCTGTCCGACGGTGTGTACATAGCGGGCGAGGGTTTCCGGATCGGCGGTGGGGGGCAAGTCGCCCTCGGCCTGGGCTTGTTCGAACCGTTTCCGCAGGGCGGCGACCCCGGCCTCGCGGCGTTCGGCCAGGTCGCGGCGGACCGCTTCGCTTTCGGGGCCGGCGGCCAGCGCGGACTGCACCAGCAGGCAGCCGCGCGGGCAGCCGGGGAGGGTGTGGGCGTTGACGCCTCCGTGCAGCATCGCCTCGGCGACCTGCCGGGCGGTGGGCAGCTCAAGAGCCGGGGCCACAAAGGCTCCCGGGCCCTCCACATAGCGGTCGACGGCCTTGCGGAACAGCTCCTCCTTGTTGCCGAAGGCGGCGTAGATGCTGCGCCGGTTGATCCCCATGGCCTCGGTCAGCGCGGCGAGCGAGGCACCCTCGTAACCCTCGGCCCAGAACACCCGCATCGCCACCTCCAGCGCCTCGTCGGTGTCGAAGGACCGGGGCCGTCCCGTGCTGGGCATCGAAGCCTCCTTGAGAAAAGTTCGCCGTCACGGAAGGAATCCCGTGGTTGCTCAGGTTAGTGTCATCGTGCATATAGTAACCGATCGATTCGGTTCGTAACTTTCATGGGCCTTGGCCCACCCGCGGCACCGCCCAGGCCGGCGTACTACTGATGGAGCCGACAGTGACGCAGTACCCGCTCTACGAGAATCCCTACGACAACCTCCAGATCGACAGCGACACCGAGTTCGAGTTGCACGGGGTAACGCTCGGCGAGAGCGAGCTGGCGGCCTACGTGACGAGCCTGTCGCCGTACGTCGCGAAGCTGGAGGCGTACTTCCGCCTCTTCGACGTCAAGCACAAGGTCGTCGCCGAGCCCGTCCCCGACGTCGGCCCGCGTGGGAAGGTGCCGTACATCACCGTCGGGAAGACCAGGATCTCCGACTCCCAGCTCATCATCGACTGGCTGAAGCGGACGGTCTCCGACCCCGACACGCACCTCGCCGAGGAGCAGAAGGCCATCGGTCACGCCGTGAAGCGCATGCTGGAGGACCACCTCTACTGGATCATCATCTACTTCGAGTTCTTCGACCAGCAGGGCTTCGACTTCATCGTCAGCAACACGCTCGGCGACACGTCGGTGCTGCCCGCCGAAGTCCAGGAGGCCATCCGGGTGCGCCGCGACGACTTCCGCAAGCGCTGCTACGACCAGGGCATCGCGCGGTACACGCAGGCGGAGATCATCGACAAGGCCAAGCGGGACTTCGAGGCCATCTCGGTCATCCTGGGCGAGAACCGCTTCCTCCTCGGCAACGACGCCCCGAGCTCCTACGACGCAACGCTGTTCGGCTTCACGCAGGCGTTCTTCCAGGCCCGCGGCATGCACCCGGAGATCACCGACTTCGTACGGACGATCCCGAACCTGGGTCGCTACATCCAGAACATCCAGGAGACCTGGTACCCCGAGCTCAAGCTGGCCTTCAACCCCGCATGAGGCGCTACGAGCCCACCCATCCCGGTGGGACGGAGGGCACGGCGACGCACACGCCCGCCCACCGGAGCGCCCGGACACGTCGAGGTGTCCCGTGAACAGGAAGGTGCCATGCCGCTCACCGTCGCCGTCATCTCCGAGAAGCTGGGGACCTACGCTTCCCGGGACACGACCAAGATCGCCGACGAGGCGCTCGTGCGAGGCCACACGGTCCACGAGATCTATCCCGCAGACATGAGCCAGGTCGAGGGGCGCCTGATCGCCAAAGCGCGCCTGTACACAGGTGGCGACGCGGCCGACAGGCAGGAACACATCCGTGTCGACCTCGAGGACATGGACGTGATCCACTTCCGGCCCAACCCGCCGGTCGACATGTCCTACCTCACGACGCTCTACCTGCTGGACCGGATAAAGGACAAGGTCCTCGTCATCAACGACCCGGAGAGCATCATCCGCTTCCCGGAGAAGATCTTCCCCCTCGAGTTCCCCGAGTTCACGCCACCCACCCTGATCAGCCGCGACGTCGACGAGATCCGCGACTTCACCGACCGTCACCAGGACGTCGTCATCAAGCCGCTCTACGAGTACGGCGGACGCGGGATCGCGAGGATGACCTCGGCGGCGTTCGACGAGGAGCTCGTCAGGGCTCGGCTGGCCGAAGGCAGACCCCCGCTCGTGTCCCAGGCATTCCTGCCCCGCATCACCGCGGGCGACAAGCGCATCTTCTTCATCGGTGGCGACGTGGCCGGAGCCTTCGTCCGGATCCCGAAGCACGGCAGCTACATCGCCAACATCGCGCAGGGCGGTTCGATCCACCGGACCACCATCACCCCGCGCGAGGAGGAGCTCGCACGACTGCTGGGGCCGAAGCTGGTCGAGCGAGGAATCTACATCTGCGGCATCGACGTCATCGACGATCACGTCACCGAGATCAACATCACCTCCTCCGTGGGGTTCTCCCAGATCGAGGAGCTGTACGGCGAGAAACCTCAGATCGCCCTCTGGAACCTCATCGAGAAGACGGCGTAGGCGCGCCGCGGTCGTCAGCAGGTCGTCACACCCGACATTCACCAGGGGCTTCGAGGAGCCGGCCATGCCGGCAACACACCGCTCGATCACGTACGAGAGGCTGCGTGAGGTCACGGACGCCATGTTCGCCGAGACGGAGGACGACCTGCTGGGATGCGAGACCGAATAGGCGGTCCATCCGGTGGCGGACCCGGTGACCCGCCCCGACCTGGGTCGGCTGCTGACCCTGGCCGACTCCCCGCTGCCCGAGGCAGGACGTGTCACCGTCGAGCCGGGCGGCCAGATCGAGCTGTCCTCGGTCCCTCAGCCATCCGTCTCGGACGCGATCCGCGCCGTGGACACCGACGCCGCCGTGCTCGAGCAGAGGCTGTCTCGACTCGGCCTTCGGGCAGAGAGCAGGGCCGTGGACGTGCGCGACCCCGTCCGTATCCTCGACCAGCCCCGATACCGGGCCATGAACGAGCACTTCGACCAGCAGGGAGCCGCGGGTCGCTGGATGATGACCAACACCTCGTCAGCGCAGGTCGACATCAGCAACGCCCCCGCGGACCCGCTCGGTCGATGGCGGGTCCTCAACCTGACCGCACCGGTGCTGGTGGCGATGTTCGCGAACTCCCGCGCCGTCGACGCCTCCGGTGCCACCTGGGAATCGGCACGGCAGGGCATCTGGTGGCACATCGACCCCACGCGCACCCGGCCGGTCCCGATGCCGGACGACCCCAGCGGCAGCCGGCTGCGCCACGCGCTCGACGCGCTCGTGTCCTTCATCCCCACGGAGGGGCCGGGACGTCCTGGACGCGCTGCCTCGCGCCGAGCGCGCCGCCGCTGCGTTGGCGGTCGCGACCATCAGTCAGTCAGGCGTCCGCGAGGAGCTCCACGAGCGACTGCCGGACACGAGCGACCTGTGGCTGGACGTGGCCCGGTACGGGTTGCGTCGTCCTCGGCTCGCCGCGGCTGCGACCATCCTGTCGAGCGTCTTGTCGGCGTACGCGCCGGAGGTGGCTGACACTCGCGAACACGTCGACCTGCTCGGCTCGTTCCTCGAGAAGTTCACCGCGCGGCACCTCAGCCCCGGCTCGCGCGCGTGGTTGCCGTTGCCCATCGACCTGGCCGGCGCCGGCGTGCGGCGGTCGCCGTCCACGCCAACGACCACGACTCTCGTCACTGCGCCCGGCCTTGCCTGCACGACCTGAGACGGCTCCTCGCAGTGGAGGGCGTAGAGGAGGCTGGCGCGTCGGTCCTGGGCTGAGGGTCGAGGTCTTCCGATGGTGGAAGTTCTCACGCTGACCCGGTCCGCTGTCCTGTCCGCCGAAGGCACGTTGGGCGGTCTGCTGATCGAGATCGTGCAGTACACCGGGCGGCCCCGGCGATCACTCCCGGCGAACTGACCAGCTCTCCGACCAGGGCTTTTTGAACGTCGTGTTCGGATCCCGCAGCGTCACGGAAAGCCTCTTCAGGGAAAGTTCGCCGCTGCGGAACGACTCCGTGGTTGCTCAGGTCAGTGTCGTCATGGTTATAGTAACCGAGCGGTTCGGTTCGTAAGTGAAGTGCTGAAGCATTGGAGACACCTATGGGCACCCAGCTCGCCCCCGGCACCACCCGGTCCGGCGTACGGCCCCTCGAAGGCAAGACCGCCCTGGTCACGGGCGGGTCCCGGGGCATCGGTGCCGCGATCGTGCGCCGTCTGACCGCCGACGGCGCCCAGGTCGCCTTCACCTACACCAGTGCCAAGGTTCAGGCCGACGCCGTGGCCGAGGCGACGGGTGCCCTGGCCGTGCAGGCGGACAACGCGGACGATCAAGCCGTCCGGGCCGCGGTAAGCCGCACCACGGAGCATTTCGGCGGACTGGACATCCTCGTCAACAACGCCGCCGTCACCCTCGCCGCGCCGATCGAGGACTTCACGCTGGCGGAGTTCGACCGGATCATCGCGGTCAACGTCCGGGGTGTGTTCAGCGCCGTGCAGGCCGCTGCCGCCCACCTCGGCCAGGGTGGTCGCATCATCACCGTCGGCAGCGTCAGCGCGGACCGCGCCCCCCAGCCCGGCATAACCGTCTACGCCCTGACCAAGGCCGCCGTCGCCGGGTTCACCCGCGGCCTGGCCCGCGAACTCGGTCCGCGCGGCATCACCGTCAACACCGTGCAGCCCGGCCCCACCGACACGGACATGAACCCCGACTCCGGCCCGGCCGCGGAGTGGATGAGGCAGCTCACCACGGTCGGCCACTACGGCAAGCCCGCCGACATCGCCAGCGCCGTCGCCTACCTCGCCGGCCCCGAAGCCCATTTCGTCTCCGGCAGCACCTGGAACATCGACGGCGGCTCCTCCGTCTGACCGCCCACCCCCGGTGGCCGCAAACCACCCGAACATCCCGGTGCCCGCGCTCGACGCAGAGTTCTCGACCGGCGCCAACGTCGAACAGTCACGCAGCAGGCCGCCACCGGCCTCCAGCCGCACCGCCGTGCACGACAACACCCTCTCTTACAAAAAGGACGTACCACCATCATGAACGCCATCACCACAGCCTCCACGACCGCCCTGGCCGTCGGGTCGGAGGAGCCGCTCAGCCCCGGCTACGACGCGGCGACCAAGGGCGACGCCGAGTTCAACAAGCTCTTCCGGCACGGCTTCACCACCGTCGACGACCTGCAGATGCACTACGTCATCGGCGGCGACGGCCCGCAGGTCATGGTGCTGCTGCACGGCTGGCCGCAGAGCTGGTACGAGTACCGCCAGGTCATGCCCTCCCTGCTGCCCGGCCGCACCGTCATCGCCATCGACCTGCCGGGCATGGGCGACTCGACCGGGAACCCGCACTCCCGGACCAAGGCGGTCCTGGCCACCTACGTCCACAAGCTGCTCGACCGCCTCGGCCACCGCGAGAACGTGCACGTCGTCGCCCACGACTTCGGCGTCAGCGTCGCGTACCCGCTGGCCGCCCAGTACCGCGAGCAGGTGTCGGGGCTGTTCCTCATGGACTACGGCCTGGTCGGCAAGAACCTGAAGTTCGCCACCATCGAGTCGATGTTCTGGCACTTCTCCTTCAACAAGCAGCGCCCGCTCGCGGAGGAGCTGGTAACCGGCCGGGTCGAGACCTTCCTCACCCACTTCTTCCAGGGCATGAAGACCGCCGGCGAGAACATCTCCGACGACGAAATGGCCGAGTTCGTCCGACTGTTCTCCCGCCCCCAGGTCCTGCACGCCGGCTTCGAGCTCTACCGGACCGAGACCCAGGACGAGGCCGACAACACCACATTCCAGGAGACCCCGCTGACCATCCCGGTCCGCATGATCACCCAGGCCGGTCTCGCCGACATGGTCCTGGCGCCCCTCCAGGACGCCGCCCCCGACGCCACCTCCGCCGACGTCCCCGGCGCCGGACACTTCCTCCTCCACGAAGCACCCGACCGCGTCCTGGCCGAGATCAACGCCTTCTACCCCACCGACCCCACAGCCTGACCGACTCCGAGAGCCGGCCCACCGAAGTGAGAGGAAAACCCCTGATGAACACTCACATCACGTCCGCCCGTGATGTTCCTACCCGCCTGTTCGCCGCCTTCGACGCGGGCGACATCGCTGCGGTGGACACCCTGGTCTCGCCCGATCTCGTCGACCACAACCTGCCCCCAGGGGCTCCCTCGGCGATCGAGGGGATGAAGGGGATGATCGCCGCCATGCGCGACGGGTTCACCAACCCTCACCACGAGATCGTCTACCAGGCCGAGACCGACGACGGCTGGGTCGTCTCCCAGTGGGTGGTCACAGCGACCCACACCGGCCCTTGGTTCGGACTGCCCGCGACCGGCCGTGACGTGACCTGCTCCGGCATCGACCTCGCGCGCGTGGTCGACGGCCGGATCGTCGAGGTCCGGCACGTCGAGGAACTGCTGCAACTCCAGATGCAGATGCAGCTCACCGGCTGAGGGGGCTCACCGACTGAGGCGGCAGCAAAGACGTATCAGCGCGGCGTGAGCCGACCAGACTAGGGACCCCGGCGAAGAGTCGAAGTTGATCGCTCCACAGACCCTTCGCCGGGGGTTCTCATGGCTCACGCTGTTGCCCCCTCGGCTCCCGAAGGCCGTCCGGCGACATGAAGAACCCGCGACGCGAACAGAGAGGCATCGCCCGTGAGCCGGCTGACAACCGCAACTCCCTTGCCGAGCGACACGAAGGTACTATCCATCGGCCTGCATCCCAGTGCGCCCGACTACAGCAGGATGCTCGACGGTTTCGACAACGAGGCGATCCTCACCGCCCGGATAGAGGCCGGGATCGCGGCGCTGCGCGAGGCGGGGTTCGACGCTGTCCCCTGTCTCATCGACACCTCGTGGGACCGCGCCGAGGCGACTGTCCGGGAGCTTCTCCAGGAGCATGCGTTCGGCCTGGCGATGATCGGCGGCGGCGTACGTATGGTGCCGGAGAACACCCTGCTGTTCGAACGGCTGGTCAACCTCCTCACCGAGGAGGCCCCCGGGATCCGGCTGTGCTTCAACACGTCGCCGGAGAACACAGCCGAGGCGCTGAGCCGGTGGATCCGGACGTAGGCGATCCTGCGTCCCGCACCGGGCCTGCACCGGGCGACGACGCTGCATGAAACAGACATGTCGTCCTGGCCACCTCGACTGATCATGATCGGTGCTTCTGCGGTCGCCTCCAGCAGATGAGGCCGCAGGCCAATGAGACGAAGGCATCGGAGAGTTCGGGGCATCCGACCACGGGCGGGATGCCGTGACCAGGGCGAGGGTCTGGGGGACGGGTCTGTCCGGAGCCGAACCCCAGCTCCAGCGGCAGCGATGGCCAGGCTATGCCGTCGTGGAGCAGGCACAGGACGCCCTGCTGACACGGCCGGTCCACCACCGTCCATGGCCGAGTGGTGACCAGACTTGGGAAGTCGTGAGAGCCGACGGCGGGTGAACCCGCGCTGCTTCACGCCGACTGCGGCGGCAGTCTGTGAAACAGCTGTGGCGACCTGCTCGTACTTGATGGTTCAAGATCTGCTACTGGCGAGTCGTCTATTGAATGAGCCCCCGGGGGGCGAGCCCTTCCGGATCGACTGACATGGACCACAGTTGACACATCATCACAAACAGCCGAGAGCGGCCCTGACCGCACTCGTACCACTCCTCGCCGGAACCCTGACGCTGACCACCGTCATACCCCCGGCTCAGGCATCTGAGACCAATTCCCCCGCGACCAAGGCGAGTTACGTCCAGGGCACCTACATCGTGAAGCTCTCCGACCCACCCGCCGCCGCGTACGAGGGCGGACTGCCCCGGCTGAAGCGGACGGCACCCGCCACGGGTAAGCGGCTCGACGGCGACTCCGCACCGGTCGAGAAATACGTGGCCCACCTGGACGACCGCCGGGAGCGGGTCCTCGACGCCGTGCCCGGCGTCAAGACGCTCTACGACTACTCCTACACGTTCAGCGGATTCGCCGCCGACCTGACCGGCAAGCAGGCCGCGAAGCTGGCCGCGACACCGGGCGTCGTCTCGGTGACCCGCAACACGATCGCCCAGCTGACCTCGGCGTCTTTGGACCACGGGCCAGGGGCGGAAGCCGACGTCCGGGGCAAGGACGGCGTCCGCACCGGGACCGGGGACAAGGCCCCGAGCCCCACGCCCCAGCAGGCGCCCTCTCCCGGCCGGACCACCGACAAGATCACGGACGAGGCGGCGGGCGAAGCCACCGGCTCCGCCCGGTTCCCCGACACCCCCCGCCTCCTCGGCCTCTCGGGGGACAAGGGGCTCTGGGCGAAGGCGGGTGGCCCCGAGCACGCCGGAGAAGGCGTCATCGTCGGAATCGTGGACACCGGGGTCGACCCGTCGAATCCGATGCTCGCCGCCCTGCCGGAGCCGCGCCCCGACGCCAGGACCATCGCCAAGAAGTGGCACGGCGACTGCGACCCGGGCCAGGCCCCCGCACATAAGGTGAACTGCAACAACAAGGTGATCGGCGCGCAGTGGTTCGGCGCGGACAGGCCCGACCCCGAAGGCGTGGACATCCCCTCGGCGATGGACACCGGCAGCCACGGCACGCACACCGGCACCACGGCCGCCGGGAACCACGGCGTCGCCGCCTCGGTCCCCGGCAGCAACGCCGAGGGCCGGCTCAGCGGCATCGCCCCGGCCGCCCGTCTCGCGTACTACAAGGCGTGCTGGAGCCTCGGCTGCCCGACCGTGGACACCACGGCCGCGATCGACAGGGCGGTGGCGGACGGCGTCGACGTCCTCAACTACTCCATCGGCGGTTCGCTGTCCGCCCCGGCGTCCACGGAGGCGCTGTTCAACGCGGCCAAGGCGGGCGTCTTCATCGCCGCGTCGGCCGGCAACGGCGGCCCCGACACGGTGCAGCACACCGGCCCGTGGGTCACGACGGTCGCCGCCGCGACGCACGACACCGAGTACACCGCCACCCTGGTCCTCGGCGACGGCCGCCGCTACACCAGCCTCAGCCTGAACCCGGGCATCGCGCCGACCCCACTGGTCGAGGCCGCCGCCGTACGCAAGGACGGCGCGGACGCCGGCCCGGCCGCGCTGTGCGCGGCGGGCACGCTCGATCCGGACAAGGCGAAGGGGAAGATCATCGTCTGCGACCGCGGCGGTGACGGCGTCTGGGCCGAGACCAAGGCGCGCGAGGTCGCCGCGGCGGGCGGGAAGGGGCTCGTCCTCACCCACACCCCGACCAGCGACCAGGACATGTTCGCCTACGTCTTCGCGGTGCCCGTCATCCAGGTGAGCACCGAGGACGCGAACGCGGTCCACGCGTACGCCTCCGGTGCGGACGCGACGGCCGAGTTCACGCCCACCCGGAGCAGCCACCGGGCCACCCGGGAGGTCACCTCCTTCTCCTCCGGTGGCCCGGACCACTTCAGCGACGGCGACCTGCTCAAGCCCGACATCGCCTCCTTCGGCCAGAGCGTCCCGGCGGGCGTGGTGCCCGGCAGCAGGGTCTTCACCGGCCAGTTCGGTTTCATGGACGGTACGTCGATGTCGTCGCCGCACATCGCGGGCCTCGCGGCGCTGCTGCGGCAGCTGCATCCCGACTGGTCGCCGATGGAGATCAAGTCGGCGCTGATGACGACGGCCACGACCACCGACGAGAACGGCGACCCCATCGATCGCGCCCAGGCCGACGCCGCCTCACCCCTCGACTACGGCGCGGGCCTGCCCCGGGTCACCCGGGCGGCCGACCCCGGCCTGGTCTACGACTCCACCTCCGCCGACTGGACCGCGTATCTCTGCGCGATCGGCCAGAAGCCGGCCACCGAGGACGGCACCGACGCCTGCGCCACGGCCCCGAAGACCGCCCCCAGCGACCTCAACTACCCCTCGATCGCGGTCGGTGATCTGTTGGGCGGGCAGACGGTGACGCGCACGGTCACCAACGTCTCGGCACAGACCGCCACATACGAGACGAAGCTCCAGACCCCGCCGGGCTTCCGCGTCGAGGTCACCCCGAAGCGGCTGACGCTCGCACCAGGCGCGTCCGCGTCGTACAAGGTGGCCTTCGAACGCACGAGCGCCGCGTACGGCGCCTGGTCCTTCGGCTCCCTCACCCTCGGCGACGCCCACGGGCACCACGAGGTCACCAGCCCGATCTCCCTGCGCGCCACGCAGTTGGCGGCCCCGAGGGAGGTCACGGTCACCGGCGGGGACTCCGTGAAGCTCACTCCGGGCGTCGGCTGGAGCGGCGAACTGACCGCCAAGGCGTCCCTCTACGCCGGCGAGAAGACCATCGGCACCCTCACCGGCACCGACACGTCCCCGTTCTGGGACAGCCGGCACGAGAACGAGGCCGTGGTACGCCACCGGATCCACGTCCCCGAGAGCGCCGACTTCACCCGGGTCGCCATCACAGCCGCCGACCACCTCCCCGGCACCGACCTCGACCTCTACGCCTTCGACACCGACGGCAACCACATCGGCGAGTGGCCCGACGCCGGCTCCGACGAACAAGTCGACCTGCCGCCCGGCGACTACGACGTCTACGTCCTCCAGTACGCACTGCCGACCGGCCACACCAGCCAGCAATACACCCTGCGGAGCTGGGAGATCGGCCAGGGCAACCCGGCGGTGACACCGACGGTCACTCCGGCCGAACAGAGGGTCATTGCGGGTGACCATCCCGAGATCACGGTGTCTTGGCCGGGTGCGACACGCGGTGAACGGTACGTCGGAGTCGTCGAGTTCGGGGACGGATCGACGATCGTGGGGCGTATGTCTCTCAAGGTCACGCCGTAGCCGCCCCCTTGCCGGTCCCGACAGACGGGCCGCCCGCGGACTCCCTCTGGTTCGCGGGCGGCCCGCCCTCTCTCACTTGAGCCCCCGTTTTTCTCCCTGAGAGTTTCGGATCGCAGGTCATGCGGTTGTTTCGACTGACGATGGCGCTCGCCTCCCTGGTGCCGATGCAGGGAGCGCGCGGGTTCGCGGAGTTGTGGAGGCCCAGGGTGGGCGGACCCGCGTGCGGATGCGAGCCGGCCGTCCGTCAGTGTGCCGGTTCGGATGGTCCGGCGGCGGTCGGGGCTTGACCTTCGAGTTCAGTGCGTGCCGGTTTTCAGGGTGAAGCCGCCGTCGACGGGGAGAACGACGCCGGTGATGAACGCGGATTCGTCCGAGGCGAGGAAGAGAGCCGCGTCGGCGACATCCTGAGCGGTGCCCTGGTGGCCCATGGGAACGAGGCTTGCGCGCTGGGTGGCGACGTCGTCTCGTCGGGCGCCGGTTGACCGGGCGACGGAGTCCACGCCCGTCGGGGTGTCCATCATGCCGGGAGCGATGGCGTTGATGCGGACGCCGTGGGGTGCGTATTCCAGCGCCAGGCTGCGGGTCATCGCGTGTACCGCCGACTTGGAGGTGGTGCAGGCGATGGCTCCGCCGCCCGCGAGCAGTCCTGCCATCGCGGTGGGCAGCGGCCTTGCCTCCGCGGTCGCGGATCAGTGCGGCGGTCTCCTCGGCCGACTTCTCGTCCGGTCGACGACCAGGACGTGGGCGCCCTCTCGGGCGTAGGTCAGCGCCGCGGCGCGGCCATTGCCCATGGTGGTGCCCGGAGTTCGTCCGCCGCCGACCACCACCGCGGTCTTCCCGTGCAGGCGTGCGCTCACGGCTGTTCCTCTGCCTGCGTGCGGAGCGCTGGGTCGGGTGCCGGCCGGGGCGTCAGGGGGTTCTACTGGGCTGGCAACGTGCGGGCGTATGCGAGGCTGGAGGGCATGGCCGCCCCTGTCCGAAACCCGATGTCACCGGCGGACTCCGCCATCAGGCGCAGACCCCGCAACGCCCGGGGCGAAGGAGACAAGCTCCGCGAAGAGATCCTTCAAGCGATGCTGCGCCTCATCGCCGACGAGAGCCGGACGCGCATCGTGCCGCTGTCCCCCGCGGGAGGTGGCGCGCGAGGCAGGAGTCACCGCCCGGCCAGCTACCGGCACTTCGCGGACAGGGAAGAACTCTCGCGCGCCGCGGTGAACATGCTCTACGAACAGTTCCTGGACGAGATGGACCGAGCGGAGGAGACTTCGGCCGCTCACCCCCGGCCCGACGGCTGGCCGACATGGCCCACGCCTACTGCCGCTTCGCCCAGCACACCCCCACCAGCTTCCGCGTGACGCAGATCCCCGAGGCGGCCGCTGTATCGGTGTGGTCGGCCGTGCACGGATGCCTCCTACTGGAGGAGAGCACACCAGACGGGAACCTCGGCGACGTGCACGACTTCATCGACGAACTCTCCGGTCCCTCACCACACCCGCGACCCGCCGGACCACAGGCGGGCCGCGGCGGCATCGTGGACGAGGGCGACACCTCGCGCCGAGTGCCGAACAGAGCATGATGTGCGGGCCCATACCGTTCGACGTGGAGGCGAGGCGTGGCTTCAGGAAGTCCAGGTCGAGCGGGACGAACCGGCGCTCACGAGCGGGTGTTGAACCGCCTGGCCCAGCACGTCCAGGCCGACGCCAAGGCTGTCGGCAGTCCTGCTCATCCCACACGGCTGCGACGCGGCCGACGAGGGCGCGCTGCCCGGCGACCACCGCAAGACCGGCGCCGTGACACGCTTCCCGACGATGCTGCCATCACCCAACGACAGGAGCTGCGGCCGATCTGATCATGACGACGCCGGCCGTTTGCCGGGCTGCGCCCCACGGAGACTCCCGGCGAGGCGCTGCCCGTCCTCGGTCAGCCGTCCTGGGCCTGCGGTCCGACGAAGTGCATGTCCAGGTGGAGCTTGACAACATCGTCGAGAAGCCCGGTGCCGAAGTCCAGCCCGAAGTCGCTGCGCCGGATCTCACCCGTCGCCTCGAACCCGGCATGCTTCCTCCGGTCCATGGGAGAGTCCACCGCCGCGTAGCCGACGGCCCCGGCGGTGGGCGGCTGCCGTGCGACCACGACGCCCACCGGCAGGAAGGCCAGGGCGGAGAAGCCCGGCGACGGCCGCTGAGCCCTGGGCGCCGGGGATACGGGGGCCGACGGTGCCGTTGAGGAGGACGAGGGGTGCCTACGACGCGGCGTCGGCCCCCTCCCGCACGTTCTGGGAGGGGGCCGACGAGACAACGAGGGTGACGATGACTACGCAGCCGATCCGGTCGACGCATCACGTCGCGACGTAGCCGCCGTCGGCGAGGAGCACCGCACCGGTGATGTAGCTGGCCCTGTCGGAGGCCAGGAACGCCACGGCCTCGGCGACCTCCTCGGGTTCGCCGGCCCGGGCGAGCGGCGTGCTCTGGCTGACCGGCACGAAGATCTCGCCCAGCATGCCGACCGCCATGTCGGTACGGATCAGACCGGGTGCCACGGAGTTGACGCGCACGCCCGCCGCGCCGAACTCGACGGCCCACGACCGGGTCAGCGCGTCCACCGCGGCCTTGGAGGCGTTGTACACCGAGCTTTCCGGGGTGCCGATCTGCCCGGCCATCGACGACACGTTGACGATCGCACCCTTCTTCCTGGCCACCATGGCCGGCACGAGCGCGGCCGTCAGGAAGTAGGTCGCGCGGACGTTGACGTCGAATATCTGCTCGTAGTCGTGGCGCGACTGCTCGGTGGTCGGCGAGGACGGGAAGACGCCCGCGTTGTTCACGAGCACGTCCACTGCGCCGACCTCCGCGGCGAGCCTGCGGACGTCGTCGAGGTTCGCGACGTCCGCGACGACGAAGTGGCCCGTGCCGCCCGCCCGCTCGATCAGCTCGACGGTCTGCTTGCCGAGTTCGGCCCTGCGACCGGTCGCGTAGACGGTGGCACCCGCCTTGGCGAGCTTGAGCGCGATGGCGCGGCCGATGCCCGAGGTGGCACCGGTGACGAGTGCCTTCTTGCCCTGAAGTTCCTTGGTTGACATGTGTGCAAACGTGGCCCCGCTGGATCGTCAGCGCATAAATTCCGTATATACCGCCTGGTCGGGGCGGTAGGAAGGAAGCGGCCCGGTCTCGACGCGCTGCGCCTCGCCTCGCCCCTCACTCGCCCCTCAGCTGACCGGCACCGGTGTGCGCGTCGCGAAGTAGGCGCGCACGAACGGCGGCAACCGGTAGCGGCCGACCACGAGCGGCTCGATGAGGTGGGCCCCGGCGAGCGACTCCAGCACCCGCTCGCTCTCACCGGGGTCGGCCCCGGACATCCGCGCCGCCTCGTGGTAGTCGATCACCTCGGTGCCCTGGCGCGCGAACCACCTGAGCAGGCGGCGTTCGGCCTCGGTGAGATCCTGATCGGCCGCGATCACCGGGGCCAGCATCGCGGCGCAGTCGGACGGGAGTGCGTCGGCGGACTCGGCCTCCCGCCGCATCTTCAGCAGAAACATCCCTATCGTCCAGTCGGGGCGGGAGCCGAGCTTGCCGCCGGCCACCCTGATCGGGGCGGGCAGTCGCGAGAGGTGTTCCAGCAGTACCTCGACCTGCTCGGGTTCCGCGTCCGCGCGCACCGCTCCGATGCTCCCGCGCAAGAACTCCCGGGCCTCCGGCCCGCTCAGCCCGGCGATCTGCACCCAGCTCACGCCGGGCAGCTCGTGCAACCGGCGGACGCCCGTGAGGATCATCGCCGAGCCGGGCGTGGCCAGATCGCGCACGGAAGCCGCGTTGCGCACGTCGTCGACCACGACGAGGAACCGCTGGCCGCGGGCCTTCTCCCGCCACAGCGTGGCCTTGTCGCCGACGGGGTTCTCCACACCGACCGCCCGCAACAGCTCACCGGCGACGTCCCTGCCTCTGACGAAGATCTGCCCGTCCGGGAAGCGGCCCTTCACGAGATGGCCGATCCGGGTGGCCAGCACGGTCTTGCCGCTGCCCCGCATGCCGGTGATGCCCACGGTGCCCGGCAGCGTCCGCAGAGCCTGCGCGATCTCCTCGGCACGGCCGGTGAAGTCGACCAGGTCCGGCGGCAGTTGCTCCGGCCTGCGCGGCGCGGTGAGATCGCCGCTGAGGATCTGCGCGTGGACCCTGCGCAGCTCCGGCCCCGGTTCGAGACCGAGCTCCTCGCGCAGGAGGACGCGTGCCCGGTGGAAGTGGTCGAGTGCCTCGCCCTGCCTGCCCTCCAGGTAGAGCGCGCGCATCAGGAGGGCGCGGGCACGCTCTCTGAGGGGGAAGACGTCGACATGGGCCTGCAGCTGAAGTACGTCGAACTCGCGTTCCAGGAAGTCCTCGCGCGCCTTGAGCCGGTGGTCGCCGAGCCGCACCCGCTGCGCGTCGAAATAGGCACTTTGGAGGCCCTCCAGGGGTTCGCCACCCCAGTCGTCGACGATCTCCGCGCGGACCATGTACCCGCCGTCCCTGGACTTCAGGTCCAGCTCCGGAAGCGCCTTGCGGATCTTGTACACGTACGTCCGCAACGCCATCACCGCGCTCGGCGTCGGGTCGTCCCAGACCATGCCGATCAGCTGGTCGTTGCTCAGCCTGACGCCGTTGTTCAGCAGCAACGCCGCCAGCACCGAACGCTGTTGGCGGGGCCCCAGCTCGATCTCCTCCTCGTCGCGCCAGGCTCGTACCGGACCCATCAGTGAAAATCGCAGGCTCATGCGACAGCACAACGCGCACACGGAGCGCCTGCTTCCCGGCCGTCTCCGCGTTGGCCACGTTCCGAACCGCCTCTCCGCGCCAGGACAACCCGCCCCTGCCGTACCGGTCCTCCTACCGCACCACCTCCGCGATCGACTCCAGCACCTCTTCAGGGTCTCCGTCCGGGGGGGCACCGCCCTGCCGATCCGGCGGCGGATCTCGGTGGCCACCTCCGAGGAGAATGGCGGTGGAAGGTGCCCGCCCCACAGCGAAGTCACGGCTACATGGGGACGGCCGGGGTGGCGGTCTCCTCCGTACCCCGCGCTACTACCGGGTATGACGAACTACCGGTAGCCGTTGTTGAGGGCGCACTCCGATCCATGCCGAGTCGGGACCTGGCGGCGGACACCGACATCAACGATTACGGCCGAGCGGTGCTCGCGCAGTGGTGGCGGGCAGCTTGCGTCTCCACCGTCCCGCAGTGGTTCCACGGGAACCGAGTCGATCCGACCGGGGGTCGGCCGGCGCGGGAGTGCGACGCTGCGCGGGTAGGCGGGTCGAGACGGCGGGGCGCGGGGGGGGGTTTACCGGGCCCAGGTCCTCCGCCCGTTCGGGCAGCGCGCCCCGGTCCACCCGTCGTACCCGCCGACCTGGCCGTCCCCCCTGCCCGACCACCTGAGCGACGAACTCGGCGCGCGCCCGGGCGTCCCCGG
>LJCV01000269.1 GCA_001298575.1 Actinobacteria bacterium OK074 | reverse complement strand
CCGACCGCACCACCCCCCGCTTCCCCCCCCCCGTGGACGCCGCCCTCCGCGCCGCCGGCTGGGCCCCCGGGCGCTGGGACATGCAGCAGGCCGAGATCTGGGCGGACACCCTGCGCGGCCACACCTCCCCCGCCGGCCACCGCCACGCCGTCTTTCCCGCCGCCGTGGAAGCCTGGGCCGAGTTCGGCGGACTGCACCTCACCGCCCACACCCCCGGCCGCCAACTCGCGCCCCCGACCGCGCACTTGGACCCCCTGCACGGCCTCCACATGGCCCGCACCCTCGGCGACCTCGGCCGCGCCCTCACCACCGAGGTCTGCCCCCTCGGCGAGGAGTCCGACAGCCACGCCCTCCTCGCCATCGACACCGCGGGCCGCGTCTACGCCCTGGACCACACCGGCGACTGGTACCTCGGCCCGGACATCGACCAGGCCCTCACCACCCTGCTGACGGGGATAGAGCCGGTACGCCTGACGGCAGGCTGAGCGCGTAAGAGAGTAAGAGAGTAAGAAACGAGAAGCGGGCCGCACGCCAAGGAGCAGCCCGCATCCTAAAAACAGGTCAAAGCCTTCACGCCGCAACCCGCCCCGCCGCCGGAATCACCGCCGACACCCGGAACCCGCCCGCGTCCGTCGGCCCCGACACGAACACCCCGCCCAGCGCGCTGACCCGCTCCTTCATCCCCACCAGCCCGTTTCCCCCGCTCGGCAGCCGCGCCGACTCCGCGGAGGCGGGCTCCGGCGGCGGTCCGTTCTCCACCTGCATCGCGATCTCCGCCGCCCGGTGCGCCAGCCGTACGTGCGCCTTGGCGCCCGCCGCGTGCTTGTGGACGTTGGTCAGCGCCTCCTGCACCACCCGGTACGCCGTCGCCTCCACCTCGGGCGCGTACGCGCGCGCGTCCCCCTCGACGGAGAGGTCCACCACCATCCCGGCGGCGGCCGACTGCCCGACCAGCTCGTCGAGTTCGTCGAGCCGGGGCCCGTCGCCGCCGTCCCCGCCCTGGTCTGCCTCGGCCCGCGAGGCGGCTGCCGCGGCGGCGGCCCCCACGGCGGCCAGCGGCACCCCGCGGGCAGGTGTGTCGGAGCCGTCCCCGCTCCTCAACACCCCGAGCATCTGCCGCAGTTCGGTGAGCGCCTGGCGCCCCATGTCCCCGACGAGGGCGGCGTTGCGCACGGCCTTCTCGGGGTCCTTGCGGGCGACGGCTTGCAAGGCGGCAGCGTGCACGACCATCAGGCTCACCCGGTGCGCGACGACGTCGTGCATCTCCCGCGCGATCCGGGTCCGCTCCTCGTTGCGGGCCCACTCGGCCCGTTCCTCGGCCCGCTCGGCGAGCAGCATCAGCTCCCGTTCGAGGGAGTCGGCCCGCTCCCGGAGGCTCTCCATGAGCCGCCGCCGGGCGCCGACGTACATCCCGAGCAGGACGGGCGGGGCGGTCATCCCGATGGCGGTCGTGATGGAGACGACGGGGACGGACCAGTCCCCGATGGTCAGGTCCCCCCGCACCATCCCCTGGTGCGCCCGCACGTAGGTCACGATGAACATGCCCGCGAAGGACATTCCGGCGAGCGACCCGATGATCCGCCGCGGCAACTCGGCGGCGGCGAGCGTGTACAGCCCGACGAGCCCCATCAGGAAGCCCATCTGGGCGGGCGTGATGGCGATGGACACGAGGACGACGGCGATGGGCCACTTCCGCCGCACCAGCAGCGTCATCCCGGCCAGCAGCCCGAAGGTCATCCCCACCGAGACGGGCAGCCCCGCGTCCCGCGCGAACGGCACCCCCTCGACGGCGCACTCCACGGCGGACACCAGCGCGAGCGACACGTCGAGCACCGCACTACGCCGCCGAGCCCACCACCATGGGCCACCGACGGCCGCGGAGTGGTCTACCCCCGTCGTGGTCATGGCACCAGCCTACGGGGGCCCCGCCCGGGTTTTCCGGGGAGTTTCGGCGACTGGCCTACACCATGTGACGTACGCCCCGGAGTACCGACTTGTACCGTCGCACGGAAGGCGCCTGGTACGGCATAGTAGGAGGCGCCACTCGACAGCCCGGGCACATGTCCGGTTAAGTCGTATTGTTCCCCTGTGGTGTAATTGGCAGCACTGTGGCTTTTGGTGCCATATGTCCGGGTTCGAGTCCTGGCGGGGGAGCCAAGCTCACGTTCGGGCCCTGACCGGTGACAGCACCGTCAGGGCCCGCTCTCATGTCGCTCAAGAAACACCCCGGTATCCTGCGGATGTCCACCCCACCCACACAAAAGCCGAAGGACATCCCGTGAGCGCCAGCCGCCCGGCCGTCGTCGTCGTTCTCGCTGCGGGTGAGGGCACCCGTATGAAGTCGGCCACGCCCAAGGTTCTGCACGACATCTGTGGCCGTTCCCTCGTCGGGCATGTGCTCGCCGCCGCCGGGGAGTTGGACCCGGCCAACCTGGTCGTCGTCGTGGGGCACGCCCGTGAGCAGGTGACCGCTCATCTCGCCGACACCGCGCCCGGTGTCCGCACCGCCGTGCAGGAGCGGCAGAACGGCACCGGCCACGCCGTCCGCACCGCCCTGGACGAGCTGGGCGGCGGGGTCGACGGCACCGTCGTGGTCGTCTGCGGCGACACCCCGCTGCTGACCGGTGAGACGCTCGCGCGGCTCTCCGCCACCCACACCGCGGACGCCAACGCCGTCACCGTGCTCACCGCCGAGGTCCCGGACGCCACCGGCTACGGGCGGATCGTGCGCGACGGCGCCTCCGGGGCCGTCACCGCGATCGTCGAGCACAAGGACGCGAGCGCGGAGCAGCTCGCGATCCGGGAGATCAACTCCGGGGTGTTCGCCTTCGACGGCCAACTCCTCGCGGACGCGCTGAAGAAGGTGCGCACCGACAACAGCCAGGGTGAGGAGTACCTCACCGACGTGCTCGGGATCCTGCGCGAGGCCGGGCACCGCGTGGGCGCCTCCGTGGCCGCCGACCACCGCGAGATCGCCGGGATCAACAACCGCGTGCAGCTGGCCGAGGCCCGCCGGGTGCTCAACGACCGGCTGCTGACCGCCGCCATGCTCGACGGCGTCACGGTCGTCGACCCGGCCACCACCTTCGTCGACGTCACCGTCACCTTCGAGCGCGACGTCCTGGTCCACCCGGGCACCCAGCTGCTCGGCACCACGCATCTCGGCGAGGGGGCGGAGGTCGGGCCCAACTCCCGTATCTCCAACACCCGGGTGGGCGCCGGGGCGCGGCTGGACAACACCGTGTCGGAGGGCGCGGAGGTCGGCGCGAAGGCGGCCGTGGGCCCGTACGCGTATCTGCGGCCCGGGACCCGGCTGGGGCTGAAGTCGAAGGTCGGGACGTACGTCGAGACCAAGAACGCGACGATCGGCGAGGGCACGAAGGTGCCGCACCTCTCCTACGTCGGGGACGCGACGATCGGCGCGCACTCGAACATCGGCGCCGCGAGTGTGTTCGTGAACTACGACGGGGAGAACAAGCATCACACCACCGTCGGGTCGCACTGCCGGCTCGGGGCGGACAACATGTATGTGGCTCCTGTCACGGTCGGGGACGGCGCGTACAGCGCGGCGGGCTCGGTCCTGACGAAGGACGTGCCGCCCGGTTCGCTGGCCGTGGCCCGTGGCCAGCAGCGCAATATCGAGGGCTGGGTGGCCCGTAAGCGTCCGGGCAGCGCGGCGGCGCAGGCGGCCGAGGCGGCCCTGGGCGGCGGCGGACGTACGGAGGGCCGGGCCCATGGCGAAGAGTGACCGGAAACAGGTGCGTCCGGGACGGCGTACCGTGATAAGCGCACACCCGCACCACCCCCCAGCTGTGACGGTTCCGTGCGGCCTGCGCGGGCCGGGACCTCGTTCGTCCACTCGAATATCCAGCTGTGAAACCTCTGAGGAGACAGTGCTGTGACCGGGATCAAGACGACCGGCGAGAAGAAGATGATGTTCTTCTCCGGCCGCGCCCACCCCGAGCTTGCCGAGGAGGTCGCCCAGCAGCTGGGTGTCGGGGTCGTCCCGACGAGGGCCTTCGACTTCGCCAACGGCGAGATCTACGTCCGTTACGAGGAGTCCGCGCGCGGCGCCGACTGCTTCGTGATCCAGAGCCACACCGCTCCGATCAACCAGTGGATCATGGAGCAGCTGATCATGATCGACGCGCTGAAGCGCGCGTCGGCCCGCTCGATCACGGTGATCGTGCCGTTCTACGGCTACGCCCGCCAGGACAAGAAGCACCGCGGCCGGGAGCCGATCTCGGCCCGGCTGATCGCGGACATGATGAAGACGGCGGGCGCCGACCGCCTCCTCACCGTCGACCTGCACACCGACCAGATCCAGGGCTTCTTCGACGGCCCGGTCGACCACCTGTTCGCGCTGCCGCTGCTCGCGGACTACGTCGGCGGCAAGGTGGACCGCTCCAAGCTGACCGTCGTCTCCCCGGACGCCGGCCGCGTGCGCGTCGCCGACCGCTGGTGCGACCGCCTCGGCGCCCCGCTGGCGATCGTGCACAAGCGGCGCGACAAGGACGTCGCGAACCAGGTGACCGTCCACGAGGTCGTGGGTGAGGTCGAGGGCCGCGTCTGCGTCCTGGTCGACGACATGATCGACACCGGTGGCACCATCTGCGCCGCCGCGGACGCCCTGTTCGCGCATGGCGCCGAGGACGTCATCGTGACGGCGACGCACGGTGTGCTGTCGGGTCCGGCGGCCGACCGGCTGAAGAACTCCCGGGTCAGCGAGTTCGTCTTCACCAACACGCTCCCCACCCCCGGCGAACTGGCCGCCAACCTCGACAAGATGACCGTCCTGTCGATCGCCCCGACGATCGCCAGCGCGGTCCGCGAGGTCTTCGAGGACGGCTCGGTGACCAGCCTCTTCGACGAGCAGTAGGCCCCGCTGCCGTAGCTCTCCCGTAGATCGATTTCTGGTACGGCCTCCCCGCCGCGTAAGCTGTCACAGTTGCTCGGCGAGGGAGGCCGTACCGCTTCACGGGTACGGCGGTCCGTTATCGACGCGCTCTTCGTAGCAGGCCGATTTATTGGCCGGGTGACCACCTTCCCCAAACGATCTACGAGGAGTGACCATGGCCGACGTCAAGCTCACCGCCGAGACCCGTACCGAGTTCGGCAAGGGCGCCGCCCGCCGCATCCGCCGCGAGAACAAGGTTCCCGCGGTCGTCTACGGCCACGGCGCCGACCCCGTGCACATCACGCTGCCGGGCCACGACCTCCAGCTCGCGCTGCGCACCCCGAACGTCCTGCTGACCCTGGACATCGAGGGCCGCACCGAGCTGGCGATCCCGAAGGCCGTCCAGCGCGACGCCATCAAGGGCTTCCTGGAGCACGTCGACCTGCTCACCGTGAAGCGCGGCGAGAAGGTCACCGTCGAGGTCTACGTCCACACCGAGGGCGAGCTGGCCCCGGGCGCGTACCTGCTTGAGCACGTGCTGAGCACGCTGACGGTCGAGGCCGAGGCCACGCACATCCCCGAGTCGGTCACCGTGTCCATCGCGGGCCTGGAGGCCGGTGCCTCCATCTCCGCCAAGGACATCCCGCTCCCGGCCGGTACGACCCTGGCCATCGACGAGGACGCGGTCGTCCTCCAGGTCCTCGCCGCCCAGGCGGAGGAGGCCCCGGCCGAGGGCACGGACGAGTCCGCCGACGCCTGAGCCGCGGGCTAGCCTCCAGGCAGCCTCTGGCAATACAGCGGTAGGAGCCGCCGCTCTCGTACGGGAGCGGCGGCTGTCGCGTAAGGAGACGCGGACGACGTGAGCACCGACCCCAACGCCCCTTGGCTCGTCGTCGGGTTGGGCAACCCCGGGCCCGAGTACGCCGCGAACCGGCACAACGTCGGTTTCATGGTGGCCGATCTGCTGGCCGAGCGGATCGGCGGCAGGTTCAAGCGGGCCGGGAAGGCGCAGGCCCAGGTGGTCGAGGGACGGCTCGGCGCGCCGGGTCCCGCGAGCCGCCGGGTGGTGCTGGCCAAGCCGATGTCGTTCATGAACCTCTCCGGGGGCCCCGTGAACGCGCTGCGCGACTTCTACAAGGTGCCCCTCGCCAACATCATTGCCGTACACGACGAGTTGGACATCGACTACGGCACCCTGCGGCTCAAGCTCGGCGGGGGTGACAACGGGCACAACGGGCTGAAGTCCATGACGAAGGCGATGGGCCCGGACTACCACCGGGTGCGGTTCGGGATCGGACGGCCGCCGGGGCGCATGCAGGTCGCCGACTTCGTGCTGAAGGACTTCTCGTCCGCCGAGCGCAAGGAACTCGACTACTTCGTGGACCGGGCCACCGACGCGGTGGAGTCCCTGGTGACCGAGGGGTTGGAGCGGGCGCAGGGGGCGTACAACTCGTAGGGCACGCCCAGTGGTTGGGGAATGCGTTGAGGAACGCGTTGGGGGCCGCCGGTCTCGTACGAGATCGGCGGCCCCCAACTCGTGTGCGCTCAGCCCGTGTTGCGCAGGCCCGCCGCCACGCCGTTGACCGTCAGGAGCAGTGCCCTGGCCAGTATCGGGTCGGCCTCGACGCCCGCCGTCGCCGCGTCGCGCTGGCGCTTGAGGAGGGCGACCTGGAGGTAGGAGATCGGGTCGAGGTAGGCGTCACGGATGGTGAACGTCTGCTTCAACACCGGCTGGGCGTCCAGGAGTTCGGCCTCTCCCGTGACGCGCAGGATCTCGGCGACCGTCAGCTCGTGCTCGGTCCTGATCGCGTCGAAGACGTGCTTCAGGTTCTCCGGGACGAGGGTGTCGACGTAGTGCTGGGCGATCCGCAGATCCGTCTTGGCCAGCGTCATCTCGACGTTGGAGACGAAGTTGCGGAAGAAGTGCCACTGTTCGTGCATCTCGTCCAGGACGGTGTCCAGGCCCGCCTCGCGCAGGGCCTTGAGGCCGGAGCCGACGCCGAACCAGCCGGGCACGATCTGCCGGGACTGCGTCCAGCCGAACACCCACGGGATGGCGCGCAGTCCGTCGAGCGAGACACCCGAGCCGGGGCGGCGGGAGGGCCGCGAGCCCAGGTGCAGTTCGGCGAGCTGGTCCACCGGCGTGGAGGCGAGGAAGTACGTCGGCAGGTCCGGGTCCTCGACCAGCCCGCGGTAGGCGGAGTGGGCGGCCTCGCTGACGACGTCCATGGCGGCGTCCCAGCGGGCCAGCGCCTCCACCGACTGGCGGGGGGAGGTGTGCAGGGCGGACGCCTGGAGGGTGGCCGCCACCGTCAGTTCGAGGTTCTCCCGCGCGAGCGCCGGGATCAGGTACTTGTCGGAGATCACCTCGCCCTGCTCGGTGACCTTGATCTCGCCCTCCAGCGTGCCCCACGGCTGCGCGAGGATCGCGTCGTGCGAGGGGCCGCCGCCGCGCCCGACGGTGCCGCCGCGGCCGTGGAAGAGGCGCAGCCGGACGCCGTAGCGGTGGGCGACGTCGCGCAGCCGGCGCTGGGCGCGGTGGATCTCCCACTGGGAGGTGGTGATGCCGCCGAACTTGGAGGAGTCCGAGTACCCGAGCATGACCTCCTGGACGTCGCCCCGGAGCGCGACCAGGCGCCGGTAGGACGGGTCGGAGAGCATGTCCTCCAGGATGGTGTCGGCGGCCTTCAGCTCGTCGGTGGTCTCAAGCAGCGGCACGATGCCGATCTGCGCCCAGCCCGCGTGCAGGTCGATCAGCCCGGCCTCGCGGGCCAGGACGGCGGCGGCGAAGACGTCGTCGGCGCCCTGGCACATCGAGATGATGTACGACTCGATGACCTCGGGCCCGAAGACGGCGAGGGCCCTCTTGACGGTCTCGAACACGCCGATGGTCTTGGTGCCGGCCGCGTCGAGGGGCGCGGGGGTGGGCGCCAGCGGCCTGCGCGAGCGCAGCTCCTTCGCGAGGAGCTTGTGGCGGTACTCGCGCGGCATGTCCTCGTAGCGCCAGGATTCCTCGCCGAGGCGGTCGAAGAGCTGGCCGAGGGCGTGGTGGTGGGCGTCGGCGTGCTCGCGGACGTCCATGGTGGCGAGCTGGAGGCCGAAGGCGGCCAGGGTGCGGATGGTGCGGTTCATGCGGCCGTCGGCGAAGAGGCCGCCGCGGTGTTCGCGCAGGGAGGTCTGGATGAGGGTGAGGTCGCGCAGGAGTTCGGCGGTGCCGAGGTAGTCGCGGCCGGGCTCGTGCGGGGTGCCCTTGGCCAGGCGCTGCTTGGTGTTGACGAGCTTCTGGCGGATGCAGGTGGCCTTGAGCCGGTAGGGCTCTTCGGCGTTGAGGCGCTTGTAGCGGGGGCTGATCCCGGGCAGCTGTTCGAGGTCGGCGCGCAGGGACTCCAGGAGTTCCTCGGTGGCTCCGGTGTAGCGGATGGAGTTGGAGAGGAAGCCGCGGAGTTCGTCGATGAGGTCGAGGGCGTCGTTGATGCCGTGCTCGTGCTGGAGGATCAGCACGTCCCAGGTGACCTGCGGGGTGACGTTCGGGTTGCCGTCGCGGTCGCCGCCGATCCAGGTGCCGAAGGTGACGGGGCGGGTCTCGTCGGGCAGCTTGACGCCGACGCGCTCCAGCTCCGCGGTGAGGTCCTCCAGGACGTCGCCGACGGCACCGGCGTGGAGTTCGTCGAGGTAGTAGACGGCGTTCCGGGCTTCGTCGGCCGGTTCCGGACGCACGACCCGGAGTTCGTCCGTCTGCCAGACGAGGTCGATGTTCTCGGCGAGACGGGTGTCGTAGCGGCGGCGGTCGGACTCGATGACCGGGGTGTCCAGGAGCGCGGCGATGCGCCGGAGCTTGTTGAGGACCGACCGGCGTGCGGCCTCGGTCGGGTGGGCCGTGAACACCGGGCGGACGTTGAGGTGCTGGACCGTCTCGCGCAGGTGGTCGGGGTCGGCGTCCTTGAGGCGGTCGGCGGTGCGGGCCAGGAGTCCGCCCTCGGCGGCACGGCGGGCGCGCAGCTCACGGCCGCGGTGCACCTGCTCGGTGACGTTGGCGAGGTGGAAGTAGGTGGAGAAGGCGCGCACGAGCTTGGCGGCGGTCTCCAGTTCGGTGCCGCGCAGCAGCTCGGCGGCGGCTTCGCCGTCCTCGCGGGTGAGGCGGCGGACCTTCTCGACCAGTTCGAGCAGCTCGGGGCCCTCCTGGCGGACGAGGGTCTCGCCGAGGAGGTCGCCGAGGCGGCGGATGTCGGCGCGCAGGGCGCTGCTGGTGGCCTCGGGGGCGGCCGGGGCCGTGCCGTGCGGGGTGCCGGTGGCCTGGCCGTGCGTGGTGGCTGTGGGGTCGCCGCTGGCGGTCGGCGCACCGGGGGTTGTCTTGGTGTCGTCGGCACTGCTCACAGGTGCGGCTCCTTGCAGTGTTGAAGCTCGTCCGGGGAGGGTTCCGGGCTCGGGCCGGGCGGGGTGGGGCCGCATAGGGACCGGGCATCCGGGCATGAATCAGTGCGGACCGCGCTGTCCGACCGACACCCAGGATAGGTGTCCGGGTGGACGCGCAGGCTCACCGGCTCTTGCCGCCGGGCGACGCACTGCCATACTTACGATGCCGTAGGTTACGGAACCGTAGGCATAGCTGCCTTGTTGCCGTGTTCCACTGCCCGGCAGTTGCTTCCACCCTCGACCCCCCAGGGGACGCCCCCAATGACGACCACAAGTTCTTCTGATGTGATCGAAGACGCCCCGAAGGCGACCGGCTCCGACACTTCCCCCCATGCCACCGGCCCCTCCGCCACCCTGGGTGGCGAGCAGAAGCGGTCGATCGAGCAGATCGCGCTGCTGGTGTTCATCATCGTTCCGTTCCTGGCCGTGCTCGCGGCGGTGCCCCTGGCCTGGGGCTGGGGCGTGAGCTGGCTCGACCTCGGGCTACTCGTGTTCTTCTACTACCTGGGCTGCCACGGCATCACGATCGGTTTCCACCGCTACTTCACCCACGGTTCCTTCAAGGCCAGGCGGCCACTGCGGATCGCGCTGGCCATCGCGGGCTCGATGGCGGTGGAGGGGCCCCTGGTGCGGTGGGTGGCGGACCACCGCAAGCACCACAAGTTCTCCGACGCGGAGGGCGACCCGCACTCGCCGTGGCGGTTCGGCGAGACGCTGCCGGCGCTGATGAAGGGCCTGTGGTGGGCCCACATCGCATGGATGTTCGACGAAGAGCAGACCCCGCAGGAGAAGTACGCGCCGGACCTGGTGAAGGACCCGGCGATCCGGGCGATCTCCCGCCAGTTCGTCTGGTGGACGATGCTGTCGCTGGCGCTGCCGCCGCTGATCGGCGGGCTGGCGACGATGTCGTGGTGGGGCGCGTTCACCGGGTTCTTCTGGGGCTCACTCGTTCGGGTGGCGTTGCTGCACCACGTGACGTGGTCGATCAACTCGATCTGCCACGCGGTGGGCAAGCGCCCCTTCAAGTCGCGCGACAAGTCGGGCAACGTGTGGTGGCTGGCGGTGCTGTCCTGCGGTGAGTCGTGGCACAACCTGCACCACGCGGACCCGACGTCGGCGCGGCACGGTGTGATGCGCGGGCAGCTGGACTCCTCCGCGCGGCTGATCCGCTGGTTCGAACAGCTCGGCTGGGCCTCGGACGTGCGCTGGCCGTCACGCTCGCGTATCGATTCGCGCCGGAACACGGGCGAGGCGGACTCCCGGCGCCAGAAGGAGACGGCGAAGGCGGCATGATGGTCGGCGTGGCGACCGACTCGAACAACCTCCCCAGCAGCAACGGCGAAAAGCCGCGGCGCCCCCGTCGCACCCGGATGACGGGGGCGGAGCGGCGGCAGCAGCTGCTGGAGATCGGTCGCACCCTCTTCGCCACGAAGGGCTTCGAAGGCACGTCGGTGGAGGAGATCGCGGCGAAGGCCGGGGTCTCCAAGCCGGTGGTGTACGAGCACTTCGGCGGCAAGGAGGGGCTGTACGCGGTGGTGGTGGACCGCGAGATGCGCCGCCTGCTGGACATGGTGACCAGCTCCCTGACGGCCGGCCACCCCCGCGAACTCTGCGAACAGGCCGCCTTCGCGCTCCTGGACTACATCGAGGAGTACACGGACGGCTTCCGCATCCTGGTCCGCGACTCCCCCATCCCCCAGTCGACGGGCTCCTTCGCGTCCCTGATCTCGGACATCGCGACGCAGGTGGAGGACATCCTGGGCCGCGAGTTCAAGAGCCGCGGCTTCGACCCCAAACTGGCCCCGCTCTACGCCCAGGCCCTGGTGGGCATGGTCGCCCTGACGGGCCAGTGGTGGCTGGACGTCCGCCGCCCCCGCAAGGCGGAGGTGGCGGCGCATCTGGTCAACCTGGCGTGGCACGGCTTGGACGGCATGGAGGCGAAGCCGCGGTTGATCGGGCATCGGCGCAGCTGAGCGGTGCCCTGCGGGCGGCTTTGGCGGAGGTGAACCCTGCGGCGGCTTCGGCACGGGCGGCTTCGGCGGAGTTGAGCCCGTTGCTGGGGCAGCATGCGCTCATGACCAAGATTTCGATCAGCGAGGCCGGTTCCCAGCTCGAAGACCTCGTCCGCCGCGTAGCCCATGAGCGCGAGACCATCGCCCTCACCGACCACGGGTACGTGGCCGCGCTGCTTGTCCCACCCCAGGCGATCGAGGATCTCGAAGACTCCCTCGCCGTCGCCGGTTACGAGCGGCGCAAGGCCGAGGGAACACTCGAACCCGGCGTTCCCATGGCAGAGGTACGCAGGCGACTGGGGCTGCGTCCTCCCTACTCACCCGGGCCGGACCGCCTGAGCACCGGCTCCAGGAACTCCAGTCGGTTGCCGACGGGATCGTAGGAGAAGAACCGCCGGTGGCCGGGGAGGTCGTAGTCCCAGGTGACGGGCGCGCCGTGGGCCGTGAGGCGGGCGGCGAACAGGTCGATGCCGGTGACGCGGAGGCCGGGGTGGGCCTTGCGGGCCGGGTGGAAGTCCTCCTCGATGCCCAGGTGCAGCTGCACGGGCCCCGCCTCGAACCAGCAGCCGCCGCGTGCGGCGAGGACCGGTGGCTTGGGGATTTCGGCCATGCCGAGGGCGTCGACGTAGTACGGCCGCAGGAGGTCCTCGGAGCCGGGCGGCGCGGCGAGTTGGACGTGATCGACGGCGGCGAGCATCAGGTTCCTGCCTTTCGGGCGAGGACAGTGACGGCAGTGGTGAAAAGCATCCCCGGCTACCTCCCCTTCCTGGCCACCGCGAAGATCCGCCGGAACGGGAACGGGGTGCCGTGCGCGGTCGGTGGGTACGCGGTGCGCAGGGCGGTTCGGTACTCGGTGACGAAGGCGTCCGTGGCCTCGGGGTCGTCGGCGAGTTCGGTGAGGACGGGGCGCAGGCCGGTGCCCCGGACCCAGTCGAGCACCGGGTCCTCGCCCTGGAGCACGTGCACGTACGTCGTCTCCCACACGTCCACGTCCACGCAGCCGAGACCGGCGAGCGTCTCGCCGTACGCGATCGGCGTGTGGACGGCGTCGGCATGCCGCAGGGTCTCGCCGAGGCGGGAGCGCCAGCGGGCGGAGTGGGCGAGTTCGCGCATCAGGAGGTGGCTCGGGGAGTCGAAGTTGCCCGGTACCTGGAAGGCGAAGGTCCCGCCGGGCACGAGCGCACCCACCCAGTCCCCGAACCGGCCGAGATGCCCCGGCACCCACTGGAACGTCGCGTTGCTGATGATCAGGCCGTACGGTTCCGCGGGCGCCCACGTCCGCGCGTCGGCCTCGGCGAAGTCGAGGCGCCCGCCGCCCGGGGTGGCCCCCTCGTGGTCGACGCGGGCCCGGTCGAGCATCTCGGGCGAGTTGTCGTAGCCGGTGATGTGCGCGGTGGGCCAGCGGTCGGCGAGCAGGACGGTGGCGTTGCCGGGGCCGCAGCCGAGGTCGGCGATACGGGGTGCGCCCGAAGAGGGGCCGGGGAGGGCCGGGACGCGGGCCAGGAGGTCGACGAAGGGGCGGGAGCGGTGGTCGGCGTGGCGGAGGTACTGGGCGGGGTCCCAGGGGGGGGTGGGGTTGGCGGCGGAATCGGGGGTGGCGGTGGTGGGCATGGGCCCTCCTCGGAGTGTGCTGGCACCTTGGCTATTTATCTCGACATCAAGATAGTGGACGTCGAGATAGTGAGCGTCAAGAGGGTGTTGTTCAAGAGGATCGACGTCAAGAGACTTCACATCGACACAACCCCTACACTGATCGCATGGAGGACGAGGTCGATCGGCTGGTCGCTGCGTGGCGCCGGGAGCGCCCGGACCTCGACGTGGAGCCGCTGGAAGTACTCAGCCGGGTGACCCGACTGGCGCGGCACCTGGACCGGGCGCGCCGGCTGGCGTTCGCGGAACACAGCCTGGAGCCCTGGGAGTTCGACGTGCTGACCGCGCTGCGGCGCGCGGGAGCCCCGTACCAGCTCTCCCCCGGCCAGTTGCTGACGCAGACTCTGGTGACCTCGGGCACGATGACCAACCGGATCGACCGGCTGACCAAGAAGGACCTGGTCGAGCGGTTGCCCGACCCCACCGACCGCCGCGGTGTGCTGGTGCGGCTGACGGACGAGGGCCGGGACCGCGCCGACCAGGCCCTCGCGGGTCTGCTCGCCCAGGAGCGCGCGATCCTCGCCGAGCTGAGCGACGCCCAGCGCGGCGAACTCGCGGGGCTGCTACGCCAGTTGACCGCCCCGTTCGACAACATCCCCGGCTAGGTCGACGGGCCCGACCCCGGCCCGGCGGGCGAGCGCGACCGCCGCGAGGGTGGAGTGCACGCCGAGCTTGCCCAGCACGTTCTGCATGTGGGTGCGGACGGTGTGCGGGGAGAGGAACAGCCGTTCGGCGACCGCCTTGCGGCCCAGTCCTGCGACCATGCAGCGCAGCACCTCCCGCTCCCGCGGCGTGAGCGACTCCACCAGCCGTTCGCTCTCGGTGCGGTGCTTGCGGGCGGCGGTGAGTTCGCGCAGTACACCGGTGAGGAGCGCGGGCGGCAGATGCGTCTCGTCGCGCAGCACCCCCCGGATGACGGTGAGCAGCCGCGACAGCGAACAGTCCTTGGCGACCCAGCCGCCCGCCCCGGCCTGGAGGGCGAGCGCGGCGCGCCGCGGGTCGTCCTTCTCGGCGAGGACGACGGTGCGCACGCCGGGATGGGCGATGCGGACACCGGCGACGAGTGAGAGACCATCAAAGGCGCCGCTGGCACCGCCGGCACCGCCGACGCCACCGGTACCGACGCCGCCGTTCTCGTCCTGCCTGCCGTCGCGGGCATCGCGGGCGTCCCGGGCGGAGAGCGCGGTGCGGGGTGACGGGACGGCCTGCACGGACTGGACGGAGTGCGCGGAGTGTGCGGACGGCACGGGCTGTATCGGGTGAACGGCGGGGCGTCCGCCGTAGTTCCCGTTGCCGAGGCCCCCACCCGTGTGGGTGACCGTGCCGACGGTGCCGCCGAGGTCGGCGTCGACGAGCATGACGTCGTATCTGCGGCCCTCCGCCGCCGCCCGCTCCAGGCAGCGCAGCGCGGCGGGGCCGCTGCCGGCCGCGGACACGTCGACGTCCGGCTCGGCTGCCAGCGCGGCGGCCAGCGACTCGGCGAAGATGCGATGGTCGTCGACGACGAGAACTCGGATGCGAACCACGAAACCCCCTATCCCTGGCCCGGGGCGGGCCGGGGAAAAAACCGGAATCGGAGGACACCGACCGGTGTGCGGGTACGACGCCCGGGGCTGATGTTGCCGTACGGCCGCCGCCGTTGCGGAACAGCTACCCCCACTTCGGGCGTCGTACCCGACTGTCTCGCCCCCTGATCAGCACCGGCCCCCACCGGTGCTGTTCACAGGGTAGGGCCGCGGGCCGACAGCGGAAGGTTATTTGCAGAACTGGCCGTCCGACGCGTTTATGGTGAGCCGCATGTTTCGGATGGAGACAGGAGTCGACAGACAACGGCGCGATCTGCTTCGTACCCGGCTGCGGGACACCAACACGGCGGCCTCCCCCGTGCTGCGCGCCCTGCGCGGCACCCCGGCGGAACGCGAGGCTCCGCTGCACGTGTGGGTGCTGTCGGCGGACGGCGAACTGGCGGGCGGGCTGGTCGGCCACACCTGGGCGACCTGGCTCCACGTCACCTACCTGTGGGTCGACGCCCCCCACCGCGGCGCGGGCCTGGGCACCCGCCTGCTGGCCGAGGCGGAACGCATCGCCCGCACGGAACGGGGCTGCACGGCGGCGCGCCTGGAGACGTGGGACTTCCAGGCGCCGGACTTCTACCGCCGGTTCGGGTACGAGGTGGTGTGCGTGATCGCGGACTATCCGCCGGGGGTTACGGAGTACACGTTGGCGAAGCGGTGGGGGTGAGCCGAGGGCTCACTCGGCGTTGCTTGAGGGCGCCGACGTTCCTTGAGGGCGCCCGCGGTGATGCCGTACCCCGGCCGCCGGCGCCCGGTGCCCCGCCGGACGCGTCGGACGCGTCGGCAGGCACGGCCAACCCGGGCCGTGCCTGCCGTGGGAGCGGTTCTTGTCGGACTCAGCCGCCGGAACCGCCCGAGCCACCGGAGCCGTCCCGGCAGCGGTCTACGCGGCTGCACCCTCGGTTGTACGAGTTGGCGGGAAGGCTGGGGATGTTCAGCCTCGTGCGGAAGTTCCATCTGGCCTGCGCGTCGCTGGCCGGATCGTAGATCGTTCGGGACTGGAGGTAGTAGGGATTGATGACGAAGTGGTCGAGGTTGAAGGTGATGCTGTTCTGGACGAGTCCTCCACGGTTGACCTGAGCCGTCATCCGGTAGATGTACACACCGTTGATCGCGTAGTTCGGGATCCGATGGACGTAGGCCCATTCGTCCTGGCTTTGATAGTGGTTGTACAGGTCCGAGTTACCCCGGATCTGGCTGGGAATGTGCATCGCGTTCCTTGCCCACGCGGGCGAAATCGCGTAGATGAAGGAATCCGCGGTTACCTGCCCGTTCGCGCAGCCTTCCCAGACAATGCGCCCGAATCCCGGAACGGTACTGTAGTTCGCGTGCCGCGCGGGCGCACAGAGCGAAAGGGCGGCGTCCAGATTGCGCTGTCCCTGACTCCTCGCGAACTGCCGTGCCACACTCGTGGCCCCCGTCGTCGAGATGTAACCGCTGTTCCCGGCACGGTCTCCACGGACATGCTGCACAACGTCGTAATTGGTGCCCCGGGCCGCGAATCCGTGGGTGAAGATCTCGTACGGCTGCCGGGAGTCTCCCCGATACAGGTCACCCGGGAGCGTCGGCTGGTCCAGGAGATCGTCGTTGTGCAGGTTGGAGCAGGTTCCCTGTCCGGAGGAGGATCCCTCTCCCGAGTGGGATTCCCCGGGGCAGGTGTTGTTCGCGGCGTGGGCGCTCGACAGTGCGCCGAACGGGCCGACCAGGACAGCGGTCAGCGCCAGCAGGAGCGTCACCATCGACACGATCGCGTGCCTTCGCAAGGCTCCCTGTTCGGGGACCGCCGTGGGGTGTGGGTGGGACATACGCACTGTTCTCCAGACGCTCGGTCGGCCAGGACCCGGCCGATGACGTGACCCACGCTGGCAACCAGAACGTTGTTCGGCACCCCCGTCCACCAGGGCAATCAATTCCACCGCGGGTCGCCGCCGCACCGGCACCGTCGTCGATCTCGCTCCGTACGCCGGGAGTGCGGGCAGGTTTCGTCCGCCGCCCAGGAAGAGTCGATAGCAATCTGCGGAATTCCCTCGGCGGGCTCACGAAAGCGATGCCTTTTCAGGGTTTTACGCGGTAGTGGGCAGCGTCCATGGCCGCCCGGCGAAGAGGCGTCCGGCTCGGGCGGTCAATTCCCGATACTCGGCCGCGACGACGACGGTGACAGTAACGGTGACGGTGACGGTGGCCCGCTCGGCAACATGAACGTGGTCGACCTCGAACGTCGGGAAAGTTGTCGCCGGGATCGTCGGTGCCGGTCCAGTGGATCTTCCAGGTGGCCGTGGCCCCGAGCCGGAGGGAGCCGTCACCGGAGGAGCGCAGGTGCTTCACCCCGCGGGGTCGGGTCTCGTCCGGCTCGCCCTTCGCGTACGGCTCCCCGATCCGGTCGCCGTCGAGTGCGCGCGCCGGAGGCCGGACACGTCACGGCGTCCGACGTCCCCGGCTCGGCCCCCACCGACACCGGCCTGGAGTCCGCCGCGTCCAGCCACGCCCGCGTCGGCCCGACGTGTCCTTGTTGAGGTCCGTGTACGGGGGACCGCTGTGCGACGGGACGGGGGTGGCATGAGCAGAACCAACGTCGACCTCGGCGGGTTCAGGGGCGCCATGCCCGGATCCGGCCGACCGGCCAGACCGTACCTCGACCCGCGTCGATCCCCTTTGCCGGACACCGGACAGGGAAAGGCGTCCACACGAAGATCCCTTCGGCAGTTCACCGCTGCGGCGGACGAAGACGAAACACACGTCGCGCCCTTGACCGCAAGACGGCGCGCAGGGCTCCACCTGTGCCGAAACACACCCGCGGACGCCTCCCCCGTCGACAGGATTCACGCTGGTACCGGCACATCTCCGCCGATAGCCTGTTCGCTTGAGTAATCCCCGCATGGGCACGGGCAACACGGGGCGCCTTCCGGACGGACCCATCGCCACCGACACCGCGTTCCGGCGAGAGGCATCCAGCCCGTCAACCGCTGCCCACGTAACGAGAAGGAGAGGGAGAGGGGCGCATGGCTGACCGCCTGAAGGTCGACGGCACCGAACTGGACAAGTTCTACCGGGACTTGACCAGGGCGAGGGACTCCTTCACCGCGCTCCAGAAGGTGTTGCGGGACGCCGGGGTGCAGGGTCTCGGCACGGACGACCTGGACCGGGCGTGCGACCGTTTCCAGGAGGACTGGCACTACGGGGCCAAGGAGATCGCCGACCAGATCGGTGAACTCACGGCCATCACGAAGAAGGCCAAGGAGGACTTCCACGAGGTGGACGTGGCACTGACGAAGGCGCTGGAGAAGTCGACGGGGAAGTCCACAGGGCAGCGGAAGGGGACGGCGAAGTGACGGTTCCCGTTCCAGCGGTGGACACGGACCTGCCGCAGGGCCTGAAGTCCCACCCCGACACCACCAACCCCTACCCCCACCTCGGCTTCAACCCGGTACCGGGCAGCACCGAGTTGGTGCGCGCCCTGCACCAACGCCTGTCCTCCTGCGCGAAGGAGATGGAACGGGCCCACGCCAAGGTCACCAAGCTGATGGCCGGCAGCTACTGGGAGGGCGACGCGGCGGTCGCGTTCCGCGAGCAGCTGGAGAACGGCCCACTCCCCCTCAACCTCCAGAACGGCGCCCACTCCGTACGCAAGGCCGCGAAACAACTCGACCTGTGGACGGGCGAGTTGGAGGACTACCAGCGACGCGCGAAGAAACTCGACGCCGAGGCGAGGGATGCGCGCGACGCGCTGGAACGCGCCCAGGGCCACGCGGCCACCGCGAAGAACGCCCCCGCGCTGAAGAAGGGCAAGAGCGGCAAGGACAAGGCGTACGACGACGCCAACACCGCCCTCGCCAAAGCGGACGCAGCCGTCATCAACGCCCAGGGCGACCTCGACGGCGTACTGAACCGCGCCCGCACCCTCGCGACCGACCACGAGACCACCGCCCGCGACCGCGCCCGCAACATCGGCGACGCCACCCACAAACTGGCTCCGCACGAGCCGAGTGCGTGGGACAAGTTCGGGGATTGGCTGGGGGACAACCTGCCGGACATTCTCAGCGCTTGTGCGGCGGTGTTGGGGGTGATCGCACTGATCGGACTGACGGCTATTGCGCCTTGGGTGTTGTTTTTGGCGGCGGGGTTGTTGAGTGGGGTTGCGTTCACTATGCGGGTCAGTGACGCCGACGTCCGCGCGTCCATCGAAGCGGGTCCCTCGGATCCCGACTTCTGGAGCAACACGTTGGGGGTGACGGGAGATGCCCTGGGGATGCTGCCGGGGCTGGGGGCGGCACTCAAGGGTGGGTTCAAAGGTGTCCAACTCGTTGGAGAGTCCGGCGAACTGCTGTCCCTCGCGGGAGGGGCCGACGAAGTCCTGACACTTGGTCAGAAGATCGCGCGGGTCGGGACCAATACCGTGACCTCGGCGAAGACGGTCGGGGTCGAGATCAAATCACAAGCCCAGGCGGCCGAAGGCGCGCTGAGCTTCCTGTCCCATCCAAGGGTGCTCGGAGGACGGCTGGCTCCGGCCGTCGAGAAAGTCGACAAACCGGCGACGTTTCTGGGCGCCGGCACCGCCGTCTTCGGCGTGGCGGCAAGCAGCGTGAAGAGCCTGGACAACGACACCGCCAACAAGATCATCAACGTCCTGGACAGCACTCGCACCGTAGCCGTGGACCTTCCGGCGACAGCGGGGGCGCTCCACTTCCTCATCGCAGGCGCAAGGGGAGCGTCGTGAGTGCGCCTCCTTACGTGATCGACGCGTCGGCCGTGAACCAGGACGCCGACATCTGGTTCGCGCTGCCCGCAGGCTTCCTCCCTCTGCCCTTGCGGGAACTGGCAGAGGCGGAGAACGGCCCGGCGGAAGACGTACAACTGGGCGCCGCACTGGGGCCGGTTCTGGAGACACTGCCCGATCCGGCCGTCCGGCAGCAGTTGTTGACCGACCTGGTGCCGGTCATGCGGCTGGCCCAGGTCCTGATGGAAGCCGGAACCATCCACTGCTCACTCGGCCTGCACGCCGACGACGAGGGCGACGGCGGCCTGCTCCTTTCCTTCTTCACACTCGCCTGGCGAGCGTGCGAGTGGGCTCCGCGCAGTGTCCTCGCGGCCCGCGCGGCCGCGGGTGCGGCGGACGCCGAACACATCGAGACCATCGAGCCGCCCGCCGGACCGGCCGCGCTCGTACAGTCGCGCCTGACCGGGCCACCGGAGGCAGGCATCGCCGCCCAACGGCAACTCCTCCAGGCCACGGCCTACGTACCCTGCCCCGACGGCCGACGGATCGCGATCCTTACCCTGGCCACGACAGCGGTCGACCACGTGCACAACTATCGGCTACTGCTCCGAGATATCGCCGAGACGGTTACTTTCGACAATCCGCTGCCGACCGCATCCGACGACGTACCCGACGAGGACTGACATGCCCCCCACCCAGCACCCCACAGCCTGGGACGACCCGGCCACCCGCCGCGCCTGGAGAAAGCTCATGACCTGGGCCGTCCTGGGTCAGATCCTCTGGCCCGCCACCTGCGTGGGCCTGATGGCCTGGTATGTGCGCATGCCCATCTGGACCTTGTGGTTCTTCTTCGTCCCGATGATTTACTCGTTCTACCGGACCTTCCTCCAGCGCTTCTACTGGATGGGGGCGTACCACGCCCGACCCTTCCTACGGCACTATCCCTGGCAGATGTTCGAGGAACCGGAGAGTGGCATCAATCTCGGTGACATTCCGGGCGCCCAACGCGGCATGGCCTGGCTGAAGTTCCCCAACCCCGAAGCACCGGACGAACACGTGACGATCGCCATGGACACTCACGTGCGAGCCTGGTGGTGGTCAAGGCGCCTGGGGAAGCGCGCCAAACCCGAACGCAAAGCCCAGGTCCGCGAGATCTGGTTCGCGGGCGACCCCCGCTTCGCCGCCGTCATCGCCGCCCCCGGCCCCCGCCGCTTCTACCTGCTCTCCCAGCGCCCGGACAAACGCGACCTCGCCGACCCCCAGAACGCCGGCCCCGAAGCCCTCGCCCGCGCCCGCCGCGCAGGCGTCCGGCTGCCGGAGTCGACCCCGCAGTCCGCGTCGGAGTCGCCCACCATGTGACGCGGACGCCAGGAAAACACCCCCCGTCAACCACCCACCCCATAAACCCGCCGCCCTTCAACAAACGTCTGCAGCACACGAGTCGTCGCGATCTCCTCCGGTGGGCCCGTGAACGGGTCGCGGTCCAGGACGATCAGGTCGGCCGATCTGCCGGCCGTGATGCTGCCGGTGGTGGTGTCGAGGTGGTTCGTGTAGGCGCTGCCCGCCGTGTGGGCGGTGATCGCGGTGCCCAGGTCGAGGCGTTGTTCGGGGAGGAAGGCGGGGGTGCCTTCGGGGGCGTCGGGGGCGATGCGGTTGACGGCCACGTGGATGGCCTGGAGCGGGTCGGGGCTGCTGACCGGCCAGTCGCTGCCGGCGGCCGACGTCGCGCCCGCGCGCAGCAGATCGGCGAAGGGGTACTGCCGTGCGCCGCGTTCCGCGCCGAGGAAGGGCAGGGTCAGTTCGTCCATCTGGGGTTCGTGGGCGGCCCACAGCATCTGTAGGTTGGCGCCCGCGCCCAGGGCGCGGAAGCGCGGTACGTCGTCGGGGTGGACGACCTGGAGATGCGCCAGGTGGTGCCGCGTGTCGCGCCACCCGTTGGCCGCCCGCGCGGCCTCGACGGCGTCCAGCGCCTCGCGCACCGCGCGGTCGCCGAGCGCGTGGAAGTGGACCTGGAAGCCGACGGCGTCGAGCTCTGTGACGTACTTCCTCAGCTCCGCCGGGTCCACGAAGCTGATGCCGCTGTTGTCCGAGGCGCAGCCGCAGCCGGTCAGGTAGGGGCTGAGCATGGCGGCGGTGCGGTTCTCCGCGATGCCGTCCTGCATGATCTTCACCGTGCCGGCGCGGAACCGGTCCCTGGTCAACTCCTCGCGCCGCGCGACGAGTTCGGGGATCTGTTCGGCGCCGCGCGTCCGGTCCCACCACAGCGCGCCGACGACTCGGGCGGTGAGCAGGCCCCGGTCGAGCGCCTCCCGGTAGGCGGGCGCCGGGTCGGGCATGTTGGCGTACGTGCCGACGATGGCGTCCTGCCAGGCGGTGACGCCGTGCGCGTGCAGTACGGCCTGCGCCCGCAGCAGGGCGGCGAGTTGCTCCTCCGGCGTGGGCTGCGGCAGCAGCCTTCCCACGAGGTGGACCGCGCCCTCCTGGAGCATCCCGGTGGGGTTGCCCGCCGCGTCGCGCTCGATGCGGCCGTCGGCGGGGTCGGGCGTGCGGGCGTCGATGCCGGCCCGTTCCAGCGCCCTGCTGTTGACCCACGCGCCATGGTGGTCGCGGTTGGGCAGGAACACCGGGCGGTCCGGGACGACCGCGTCCAGGGCCGCGGCGGTGGGGGTGCCGCCGGGGAACGCCTCCAGGGACCAGCCGCCACCGGTGATCCATTCGCGGTCGGGGTGCTCGTGCGCGTACGCCCCGATCCGGCGGAGGTACTCGGCCGGATCGACCGTGTCGCCGAGGTGGCACAGGCCGAGTTCGAGGCCCGCGCCCTGCGGGTGGACGTGGGCGTCCTGGAAGCCGGGCAGCAGCAGCTTTCCGGCCAGGTCGACGACCTCGGTGCGCGCCCCGATCAGCTCGCGCACCTCGTCGTGGCCGACGGCGGTGATCCGCCCGCCGTGCACGGCCACGGCGGTGGCGCGGCTGCGGGCGGGGTCGACGGTGTGCACGGGGCCGCCGGTGAAGACGAGGTCGGCCGGTGCCGTGGTCGGGAGGGGATGCCGCATGGGTACGAACTCCAGAGAAAACGAAGGCAGTTGGAGAGAGGGGATCGGCGTGTTGGGAGGGCTGGGACCAGGGCCTCGGCGTCGGTGCCGTCGACCGTCGTGAAGTACGGCGAGTGCCGGACGCGCTGGGCGACGGCGGCCATATGGAACCGCCGGTGTCCGCATTGGGTCAACCCTGTTGACGTAAGGCGCCCGCAGGCCGTTCACTGAGCGTGCCCGCCAGGAGAGGAACCCGGTCAATGTCCACCCGTGTCCCGCAGGAGCGCAGGCGCCGTCGGCCCACCCGTTCCGGGGTGCTGCTCTCCGAGAGCCTGATCGTGGAGACCGCCCTGCGGCTGATCGGCGAGCACGGCCCCGAAGCGCTGAGCGTGCGCCGGCTCGGTGCGGCGCTCGGCTGCGACCCGACCGCCCTGTACCGCTACTTCCAGGGCACGGACGACCTGGTGCTCGCCGTCGCCGACCGGATCATCGGCGACGCGATGGCGGGGTTCGTCCCCGGCGACGACTGGGTGGCCTCGCTGCGCGAGATGGCCCTGCGGGTGCGCGCCGGCTACCTCGCCCATCCGCGGGCCGCCGCCCTGGCCTCGTACCGGGTGACCCGGCGCGGGAACGAGATCCGGGCGGTGGAGACGGGCATCGGTCTGCTGTTGTCCGCGGGCTTCGAGCCCGCCCGGGCCGCGCGGCTCTACCTGGCATTCATCGACACCGTGCTCAGCCATGCGGCCACGGACGCGGCGTTCCACGCGCTCCCGCCGCAGCGGCGCGAGGCCGATCGCCGGGCGTGGCGGGACGTCTACCAGAAGCTGGACCCGGTGGCGTTCCCCGCGCTCACCGCGGTACGCCCCGAGCTGCCCGGGATGGCGGACAGCTCGTTCGAGGAGGCGGTGGACCTGCTGCTGGAGGCGCTGGCGGCCCGCGCCCCGACGACCACCGGCACACGGCCCAGGTCAGCCGGGCCACGGTCCGGCACTCCCCTCAGCCCACCCGGCGCCCTTCTCAGCCCACCCGCCGGGCCACGGACCGGCACTCCCCTCACCCCACCCGGCACCCGCCTCAACCCACCCGCCGAGCCCCCGCCGAAGGCACCGCCGAGAACACCCGTGGTGCCGTGAACCCCGCCGCGGCGAACGCCTCCTCCACCGCCTTGGTGATCGCGTCCGCGTCGCCCGCCTCCGTGAGGACGATCGCCGAGCCGCCGAAGCCGCCGCCCGTCATCCGGGCGCCCAGCGCACCCGCGGCAAGCCCCGTGTCGACGACGAGGTCCAACTCCGGGCAGGAGATGCGGAAGTCGTCGCGCAGGGACGCGTGACCCTCCGTCAGGATCGGGCCGATCGCGCGCGTGTCGCCGCCGGACGTCATCAACGAGACGACGCGCTCGACCCGTTCGTCCTCCGTCACCACGTGCCGGACCAGACGGCGGATCTCCTCGTCCTCCAACCGGGCGAGCGACGCGTCCAGATCCTCGTAGCGGACGTCCCGCAGCGCCTCGACGCCCAGCAACTCCGCGCCCAACTCGCAGCCCGCGCGCCGCTTTCCGTACTCGCCGTTGCTGTGCGCGTGCTTGACCTGGGTGTCCACCACCAGCAGGCGCAGGCCCTCCGCGGCCAGGTCCAGCGGGATCTGACGCTGTGACAGGTCCCGCGTGTCCAGGAACAGCGCGTGGCCCGCCTCGCAGCACGCCGACGCCGTCTGGTCCATGATCCCGGTCGGCGCGCCCACGTACACGTTCTCCGCACGCTGGCACAGCCGCGCCAACTGCCAGCCGCGCAGGCCCAGTTCGTACAGGTCGTTCAGCGCGAGCGCGACCACGACCTCCAGCGCCGCCGACGACGACAGGCCCGCGCCCGTCGGGACCGTCGACGCCAGGTGGATGTCCGCGCCCGTCACCGCGTGGCCCGCCTCGCGCAGCGCCCAGACCACGCCCGCCGGGTACGCCGTCCACGACCGGTCCGACTCGGGGACGAGCGCCTCGACGCCCAACTCGACGACGCCGCCGTCGATGTCCGCCGAGTGCAGGCGCAGTACGCCGTCCGTACGCCGGGACACCGCCGCCACCGCGGTGTGCGGCAGCGCGAACGGCATCACGAAACCGTCGTTGTAGTCGGTGTGTTCGCCGATGAGGTTGACCCGGCCGGGCGCCGCCCACACGCCCTCCGGCTCCGCCCCGTACAGCTCCTTGAACCCTTCGGCGACCACCGACGCGGCGACAGCCTCGCTCATGTCCTGCCCTGACCCTTCAGAACTCGACCCTGTACCTGGTCACTTGACCAAACTTCGAAGACGTTACTCTCCGCGCCGCTGCGCGAACTCCCACGCGTCCGCGACGATTCCCGCCAGATCCGCCCGCGACGGGTTCCACCCCAGCCGCTCGCGCGCGGTCGCCGCCGAGGCGACCAGGACCGCCGGGTCGCCGCCGCGCCGCGGGGCCATGACCTCGGGGATCGGGTGCCCGGTGACCTGCCGTACCGTCTCGATGACCTCGCGGACGGAGAACCCGTTGCCGTTGCCGAGGTTGCAGATCAGGTGCTCGCCGGGCACGGCCACCGCGACCGCCAGCAGGTGTGCCTCGGCCAGGTCGGCGACGTGGATGTAGTCGCGGACACAGGTGCCGTCCGGCGTCGGGTAGTCGTCGCCGTAGACGGAGATCGCTTCGCGCTTGCCCTGCGCTACTTGCAGTACGAGCGGGATGAGGTGCGACTCGGGGGCGTGGCGTTCGCCGCAACTGCCGTACGCGCCCGCCACGTTGAAGTAGCGCAGCGACACCGCGGCCAGGCCGTGGGCCGCCGCCTCGCCGGTGATCATGTGGTCGACGGCGAGCTTGGAGGCGCCGTACGGGTTGGTCGGCCTCGTCTCGGCGGTCTCGACGATCGGGACCTCCTTCGGCTCGCCGTACGTGGCCGCCGTCGAGGAGAAGACGAGCCGCCGCACACCCGCCTCGCGCATCGCGCCGAGCAGCGCCATGGTGCCGCCGACGTTGTTGTCCCAGTACTTCTCGGGCTTCACGACCGACTCGCCGACCTGCGAGAACGCGGCGAAGTGGAGGACGGCGTCGAAGGAGGAATCGAGCCACTTGGCGGCGTCGCGGATGTCGCCCTCGACGAAAGTCGCCCCGGCCGGGACGCCCTCGCGGAAGCCGGTGGACAGGTTGTCGAGGACGACGACCTCGTGCCCCGCCTCCAGCAGGTGCGTGGCGACGACGCCGCCGACGTACCCCGCGCCGCCCGTGACCAGATACTTGCCACTGTTACCGGTGGTCGTGCCGCTCATGAACTCGCTACCTCTCGGAGTCGCTTGGCCGCGGCCTCCGGTGGCACGTCGTTGATGAAGACGCTCATGCCGGACTCGGAGCCCGCGAGGAACTTGAGCTTGCCGGACGTACGGCGGATCGTGAACAGTTCGAGGTGCAGCGCGAAGTCGTCCCGGTTGACGCCCTCGAACTCCTCCAGCGCACCGAACGGCGCCTGGTGCCAGGCGGCGATGTACGGCGTCGGAGACTCAGCCTTGCCGAAGATCCGGTCGAAGCGCCTCAAGAGTTCCAAATAAACCTTGGGGAACTCTGTGCGTGCGCCCTCGTCCAGACCGAGCAGGTCCGGCACCCGGCGCTTGGGGTAGAGGTGGACCTCGTACGGCCAGTGCGCGGCGTACGGCACGAAGGCGATCCAGTGCTCGGCGTCCAGGACCACCCGCTCGCCGGCCGACTCCCGCGCCAGGACGGCGTCGAAGAGGTTCTCGCCGCCGGTGGCGTCCTTATGAGTTGCCAGTGAACGCAGCATCAGCGCGGTGCGCGGGGTGGTGAACGGGTAGGCGTAGATCTGTCCGTGGGGGTGGCCGAGGGTCACGCCGATCTCGGCGCCCCGGTTCTCGAAGCAGAACACCTGCTCGACGGAGGCGAGATGCGACAGCTCCGAGGTCCGGTCCGTCCACGCGTCGAGCACGAGCCCCGCCTGTTCCTCGGTGAGGCTGCCGAAGGACGCGTTGTGGTCGGAGGTGAAGCAGACCACCTCGCAGCGCCCGGCGTCACCGGCGAGCGAGGGGAACCGGTTCTCGAAGACGACGACGTCGTACGACGAGTCCGGGATCTCGCTGAGCCGGTCGCCCCCGGAGGGGCACAGGGGGCACTCGTCGGCCGGGGGGTGGTAGGTGCGGCCCTGGCGGTGCGAGGCGATGGCGACGGAGTCACCGAGCAGCACGTCGTGGCGGACCTCGGACGTCGTGTGGGTCGGGTCCAGCGGGCGGCGGTCGACCGCGTCGCGTACGGAGTCGTCCCGCAGGTCGTAGTAGATCAGCTCGCGACCGTCGGCCAGCCGGGTCGAGGTCTTCTTCACGCCTCTTCGCCCCTCCATGCTCCATGAGTCTTTACAGCCTTCAAACAGAACCGAACACAATCAACCACGATTACCCATCGCAGTCAACATCACAATCCCCCAAAGGACACGTTCGGAAGTGTTTGAAACATGAACACAGGGGCGTAGTTTCCGCTCTGGATCACTTCACACAACGAAGCGAGTTCATATGCAAACCCCCACAAACACCGCATATCTGGCGGCTGAGCTGCGGCTCCCCACGAACTGGCTCGACTACACGATCCTCGGCATCTATTTCGTGGTCGTGCTGGGCATCGGCTTCGCCGCCCGCAGATCCGTGAAGACCAGCCTCGACTTCTTCCTCTCCGGCCGCTCCCTGCCGGCCTGGGTCACCGGCCTGGCCTTCATCGCCGCCAACCTCGGCGCCACCGAGATCCTCGGCATGGCCGCCAACAGCGCGCAGTACGGCGTGTACACCGTCCACTGGTACTGGATCGGCGCCATCCCGGCCATGGTCTTCCTCGGCCTGGTGATGATGCCCTTCTACTACGGCAGCAAGGTCAGGTCCGTCCCCGAGTTCCTGTTGCTGCGGTTCGACAAGTGGGCGCACCTGCTCAGCTCGATCCTGTTCGCGTTCGCGGCGATCCTGATCGCGGGCGTCAACCTCTACGCCCTCGCCATCGTCGTGGAGGCGCTGCTGGGCTGGCCGCAGTGGGTGGCGATCGTCGTCGCGGGCGCGTTCGTGCTGGCCTACATCACGCTGGGCGGGCTGTCCTCGGCGATCTACAACGAGGTCCTCCAGTTCTTCGTGATCCTGGCCGCGCTGATCCCCCTCTCGGTCCTCGGCCTGAAGAAGGTCGGCGGCTGGGACGGCCTGACCCACTCCCTCGACCAGTCCCACGGCAGCAACTTCACGACGGCGTGGGGCGGTACGGGCATCGGTTCCGTCAACCCGCTGGGCGCCAACTGGCTGACGATCGTGCTGGGTCTGGGCTTCGTGCTGTCGTTCGGCTACTGGACGACGAACTTCGCCGAGGTCCAACGGGCCCTGTCGGCAAAGAACTTGTCGGCGGGCCAGCGCACCCCGCTCATCGCCGCGTTCCCGAAGATCTTCATCGTGTTCCTGGTGATGATCCCGGGTCTGGTGGCGGCGGTGCTGGTCCCGAAGATCGGCACCAGCGGATCGAGCCTCCAATACAACGACGCGATCCCGTACTTGATGGAGTCACTGCTCCCGAACGGCGTCCTGGGCATCGCGGTGACGGGCCTGCTGGCGGCGTTCATGGCGGGCATGGCGGCCAACATCTCGTCGTTCAACACGGTGTTCACGACGGACATCTGGGCGAAGTACGTGAAGAAGGGTGAACCGGACGAGTACTACCTGAAGTTCGGCCGCCTGATCACGGCGATCGGGGTGGCGGCGTCGGTGGGAACGGCGTTCCTGGCCTCCTCCTTCTCCAACATCATGAGCTACCTGCAAACCCTCTTCAGCTTCTTCAACGTGCCGATGTTCGTGGTGTTCATCGTCGGCATGTTCTGGAAGCGGGCCTCGACGAAGTCGGGCTTCTGGGGCCTGCTTTCGGGTACGACGGCGGCGATGATCAACTACTTCGTCATCTACAAGCAGGGCATCATCGACATCCCGTCCGACCAGGGCGCCAACTTCGTCTCCGCAATCGCGGGCTTCGTGGCCGGCGCGGTGGTCATGGTCGCGGTGACACTGTTCACGGAGCCGAAGTCGGCGGCCGAACTCCAGGGCCTCGTCTACGGCACCCGCTCGCCGGGCATGGAGGAACCGCCCGGCGCGGGCGACGACGCCTGGTACCGCCGTCCGGCCCTGCTGGGCTGGGGCGCGGTGGCGCTGGCGGCCATCTGCTACATCCCGTTCTCGTTCTGAGCGTTGGGGAGTTGAACGAACATGTCTGAGTACTCGGAACACGACCTCCAGCGCGAAGTCACCGAACTGCAGAGCAAGTCCACGACCGCGGCCCGGCTCTTCGACATCCGCCGCATCATCGGCGGCCTGTTCGTGGTCTACGGCGTGATCGTCACGATCGCGGGGATCACGGCGTCGGACGCGTCGATCGACAAGTCGGAGGGCGTGAACATCAACCTCTGGACGGGGTTGGGGATGCTGCTGCTGGGCCTGTTCTTCCTGGGCTGGCTGTGGCTGCGGCCGACACCGCCGCCGGTGCCCGCGGAGGAGACGGGCGGGGAGGGCGGGCCGGTGGAGTAACTCCCCTGGTTGTACCGCCCGTTGTCGTACGGGGCCGTGGTCGCGCGAGGCGATGGCGGCCCCGTACCGCCGTGTTGGGAGGCGTTGTGTCTCAGGGCAGCGCGTGCTGTTTCAGGAGGGCGGCGCCGAGCGGGGTCAGGGTGTGCAGGACCGTGTTGGCGTGGCGGTGGCTGGCGATGAGGCCCGCGTCGCGCAGTACGGCGGTGTGGTGGCTGGCGGTGGTGGGGGTGACGCCGGAGCGCCGGGCGGCCTCGCCGGTGGTGGCGCCGATGGCGGTGGCCCGCAGGATGGCGAAGCGGGTGGCGCCGAGCAGCGCGTGCAGGGGCTCCCGGTCGGCGCCCGGTGCCGGCGCGGGCGCGTGGTGGAGCGGATACAGCAGGACCGGCGGCAGGTCGGAGTCGGCCAGCGCGATGGCGGAGTTCCAGCAGAAGTAGGAGGGGATGAGCAGCAGGCCGCGGCCGTCGAGGCGGACGTCGCGGTCCTCGGGGTACAGGCCGACCTCCAGGACGGGAGGGCGCCAGCTGATCGTCGGCGCGAGGCTTCCGAGCACGTCTCCGATGCCGCCGTGGAACAGGGCGGCGGCGCGGCGGACCCGCTCGGTGCACAGGCGGTCCTGGAGGGTCTCCTCGTACGGGGCGATCACGGCGTCGTAGTAGTCGCGCAGCACCCGGACCACCCCCTCCCGCGGCTCCCCCTCGGTGAGCCGGTGCACCCAGGGCGGGGCGCCCACGGTCCGGGCGAGCCGCTCGGTCTCGCTCGCCACCTGCGCGGACGGGGTGGCCAGGATGGCATCGATACCGGCGGCGAGTCCTTCTTTTCCGTCCAGCGGAGTGAGGAAGTCCGGTAAGTAGCTCGCCCGTGGAAAGAGCGGCAGCAATACGGATTTCACGGCGCGCTCCAGGCCGTTGTCGCGGAGCGCGGATACGGCGGTCCGGTGCCAGTGGGCGTAGGCCCAGCGTCCGTCACGGGTCTGGAAACGGTGCAGGCTGGCGGCGATCTCCCAGAGCGGGTGAGGTTCGTCCGCGATTCTGAGTCTGGTCAGGTCTTCGGGTGTGAAATGAAAGCGGAGCATCCTTTTCCCCTTGGGCGCATGGGCTCCGACCTGCGTTGTGTCAGCAGGGTCCTTGGAGCATGACAGCGACAGCGGGGGCCGGGAACATGAGTTCGCGCCAGTCGGAAATCGGAGAACAGAACGGACCACGAAGGGGGAAACGAATGCGGACTTTGACCAAGACGCTCGTCAGCGCCACGGCGGTCGCCGGGATCGTCGCCGGGAGCCTGGCGGGTGCGAGCGCGAGCTTCGCGGCGACCGGGACGGCCGCGCGGCCGGCGGTGAGCAGCTTCCAGGCCGCCGCGGTCGACAACCACGGCCTGACCACCACGGAGGCCACGCACGTCCAGTGCTGGCTGATCGACTGGTGGGGCTACCCGGGCCCGCTCGACGGCCAGTTGGGCCCCAACAGCTGGATGGCGATGCAGCGCTTCCTCAAGGCGAACTGGGGCTACACGGACACGATCGACGGAATCCCCGGCCCCAACACCAACAAGGCGCTGCAACGCTTCCTGCTGGCGAACTACGGCTACCCCGGCCCGATCGACGGGATATTCGGCACCAACTCCATAGCCGCCTTCAAGCGGTTCGCCGCGGCGACGGCCGGTAACTGCTGAGCCGGGGCAGCGGGTAGCGGGGTCGTCCCACTGCGGGACGGCCCTGTCCGAGGGGCAACTCGGCCGGTTCTACCGGTTGTTGCCGTACGGGGGTGCAGTACGGGGCAGCCGTCGCGCGAGGGGACGGCGGCCCCGTACGGCTGTTGTGAGCCTTGTGGCTCAACCGAGCTTGGTGGCCTGGGTGGTGACGAGGGCGGTGGGGAAGGCGAAGTCGTCCTGGGTGACCATGGAGGCGGCGTTGAAGGAGACGAAGTGGGCGAGGGTGGAGCCCTGCCGGAAGACGACCGCCTTCACCGGGCCCGCGCTGTCGGCGCTCTGCTTGGTGACGGCGGTGAGCGCGACCGCGTCCTGGCCGGCTTCGGGGGCGGTGTCGGTGGTGACCTGGTTGACGGTCCACTGCTCCCCGGCCACGGTGAACGCGAAGCCCCCGCCGCACGCGTCGACGGCGTCCCCGAGGGAGGCGAGCGCGGCCTCGGCCGCCGCCTGGGTGTCGTAGGCGGCGAGGGCGACCGAGGTGGTGGTGACGTTGAACGCGGCGAGCGCGAGTTCCTCGGCGTCCGCGTCGGGGTCGACGGCACTCCGGTCGGCCTTGGCGGTGACGCGACGCCCCGCGAGGTCGGCGGGTTCGTCCAGGGCCCCACCGCCGAGGACACGACCGACCGAGGTACAGGCGTCGTCCTCCGCAACGGTCTTGGCACCATCGGCGAGTTCGGCCTTGCTCTGCGCCCGGACGATGTACCCCTTGAGGTCACCCGTGAGATCACTCTTGGCGAGCGAGACGGCGTCGAGCTGGGCGGCGGTGAGGGGTTTGGCGCCGACGGCGGTCTCCTTGACTGCGGCGGAGTCACTGCCGGAGTCGCCGGAGGAACCGCAGGCGGTGAGGAGGGCGAGGGGGAGGGAGAGGGTGGCGAGGGTGGTGGCGGTGCGGTGGGTACGGCGTATGCCGGTGGGTCTGTTCATGGTGTGGTGCTGCTGCTTTCGTTGTTGGCTTCCTGGCTGACTGCTGTGGCGAGGGGGTTACTGGACGTCGACGGCCCCGCCCCCGCTCCTCGCGGTGCTGCTGGTGGTGTTGCCGAAGTAGGCCCACCGGTAGGAGCCGTCCTTGCCGGCGGTGACGGTGGTCTTGAGGGCGCCGGTGGAGGTCGCGGTGACCTTGCGGACGTCCGTGTAGGTGCTGCTGCCCTTGGCCTTGAACTGGAGGGTGACCGAACGGCCGCCATAAGGGCCGAACTTGTGGGTGTTCCAGTTCGCGCGGGTGATCTTCCCGGTGATCGTGAACTTCTTGCCCTGGACGGGCTTGGTCGCGGCGAGGGTGAGGGTGACGCGGGACTGGCGCTTGAGGCGGGCGGTCACCGAGGACTTGTCGATGTCGTCGCCACCACTCGACTTGTAGGCGATACCACCCGTCTTCCAGAGAGTGGCGTCGGCGTTGACCAGGTCGTCCTTCGGCACGATGACGACGGTCATCTCGCAGTACTTCTTGTCACTGGTGCCGCTCTTGCAGTACGGACCCTGGTACTCCGTACCGACAGCCTTGCCGTCCTCGATCGAGTCGCGATACAGAAACACGTATTGTTCATCGACCTTCACGGAGTTCTTGAACGTGTACGAGACCAGCACGTACACGGTCTTCGACGTACCAACGACGACCGGCTTGCCACCGTTCACGACGAAGTCCGAGAAGACGGCGTCACTCTCGGCGGCGTACGCGGAGGGGGAGGCGAGGCCGACGGCGGCGAGGGTGAGCAGGCCGCAGAGGGCGGCGGGGGTGATGCGGTGGCGCAACGGAGGATTCCTCATTGTTTTGTACGTACACGGATACACGGCGTCCGGAGGCGAACGCCGAATTCTCAGCTGAACTTGGCGAGTTGGGCTTGGACAATGGCGGCGGGAACCCCGAAGTCCCGCCCCGCGGCCCGCCCTTGGGGCACGGCGCGGAGATACCCGACGGTGGGTCCCTCCCGGAACACAACGACCTCGACAGGCACCTTGGTCTCGTCACCGGTCACGCTGAACCCTCCGAGGGCCATCGCCTGATCGGCGCCCTGCGGGGCGAGTTCGGGGACGAGGTCACTGACCCGCCGTTCCTGACCGTCGACGGTCACGGTGAATCCGTCGGCGCACGTGTCGAGGGCGGCGGCGAGGGCGTCCATGGCCGCGGGTGCACGCTCGGCGTCGTAGAAGGCGAGCACGACGGTCACGTCGGCACCGTCACCGGTGGCGTGCCGCACCACGGTGGAGGCAGGCTTCCCGACGGCCGCCCCGGCCAGGGCGAACGCCACCGGGGCACAGGCATCGTCCGACACCTGCACAGCCCGCTGCCGCACGACGTCACGCCCGGCGGGCACGGACACGACGAACCCGTCGGCGTCCCGGACCTGGAGGGCCACCGCGTCCGCTTCCTGTTCCTGGGCAACGGCTCTGCTCACGCTCGCCTGCGGCACGGCCTTCAGGTTCAGGCCGTCGCCGGTGCCATTGCCTCCACCGCCACTCACAGAATTGCAACCAGTTACTGGAATCAGGCACAACAGCAGAACCGCGACTACCCAGGGGCGAGGCAAGACTCCCCCTCCGACGGAATTGTCGCAACCGTCACCTGCCCATCCATAAGGCACTCGATGAGGACCGGACTACCCAGGGGATAAATCCAGAAGTGTGGCGCAGCGTCAAGAATCTCTCGTGCGTACCGTGCCGCCACACCTGCGGGCATGGTCACGGTCGGCATCACAAGATTTCCCCAGAAGACGGCAACACGCCTCTCTTCCCGCGCATAGGGGGAGAGCAGTTCCGTTGCCATCCTCGACCAGTCATCCTCGTCCTCCCACCAGAGCCGGGTCTCGTACGAAATGGCATCCCAGTCCAGGCCAGCACTGGTAGTGGCCGGAAACCTGTTCAGACTCAGCGCTTCAAGCTCCCGGCTCTCGGCAAGTCCCAGTTTCACGACGTGACGACCACCGTCATCACCAGGATCATTCATGAAATCCGGTAGGTAGTCCGGGCGACTTGCGTAGGAGTTGTCATGAGTCACGTGTTCCGCCTCAGCCAGGGTGAAACACTCGTACCCGGCCACTTGATAGCCCATTTGCGAACCGAAGCACCTTTTCCAGTCATTACGTTGATGTGCGTGCCTTTCGTTCCGTCGACATCAAGGCGGAACTCTCGATATTCACCACCACTTCTTCCAGTGAACCCGGTCACTCTTCCGAAGGTTTCGGTCGCGGCTTCAAGCCGTCCGACAAGTGACCTTCTCAAACCATCATCCAGGGGCCCCACGAGGTCCAAACCCATATTCCTGGCCTGTTCGAACGAATCCGTCTCGATGGTGACCTCACTCCTGGGGTTCTCAGGGTCACATTCGCAATGCGGCGAGTGCCCATCAACCTCACCACCGCAATTGTGAACGAGTACCGAAGCCCCGCCCGCCACCACATAGTACGTATGCAGATCACTAACGGTCAGGTTGTGAACAACCGCCCGCAGCGTCGTCCACCGCTCGACCGCCGTCACCTGGACGTACGTGCCGGCGCTCGTGCGCAGCCATTCGCCGGCCCTCAGGTCCGTCGCGTCGGTCCACCGGCCCAGTTCCGGTACCCAGAACGGGTGGCCCTCCGTCGCCGTCACCTCGGCCGTGGCCGTGCGGTCGCCCTTGCCGGTGGCGATCGTGATCTTCACCAGGTGCTTGACGCCCTTGCCCTGGATCTCGGCGGTGACCGTCTCCACCGACGTCTCACCCGTCTCCGGGTCCGTCGCCGTGACCTTGTCACCGTTGCGTACGTCCTCGATCGGCTTCGTCGTGCCGTCGGCCATCAGGACGTGTGTGCCGGGAACGAAGCTGTTGGACTCGCAGCTTCCGCCGGTGCCCCCGGACGACTGCCGCGGCTTCGGTTCCGCCTTCTTCGCCGCCACCCGCTGCGTCTTCTGAACCGCGTTGCCCGTTTTCTGGGCCGCCTTCTTCGCCTGGCGGGTCGCCGCTTCCCTGGCCTTCTTGCGGAGTTGGGCCGCCGCTGCCGCCGCCCGCTTCTTCGCCTCCTTGGCCTTGCGGGCCAACTCCCTGGCCTTCTTGGCCATTTCGATGATCTTGCGGGCCTTCTCCTTGGCCTTCATCCACGCGTTGATCGCGCCCGCGATCTTGTTGACCGCCTTGAGGACCGAGGGGATCTTGCCGAGCTTCGTCCACGGGATCGCCTGGATGAACAGGCTGCCGCAGGCCCACAGGTCGCCCCGGGAGAAGCAGCCCATCACGTCGTTCCAGCCGACGAAGTCCTTCAGCGCCGCCCAGCCGACCGACAGGATCACGTCCGCCAACGACGTGTTCAACTGCCGCTTGGCCCACGCCTCCGAAGAAGACGTACCGCTGCCGTCACCACCGCCCGAGGTCGGCGCCGATGCCAGACCGCTCGGGTCCGCGTACGTCACCGGGTTGTTCTCGCAGTACACGTACCCGTTCATCTGCACCGGGTCCGCAAGGTCCAACACCGGGTCGGCGGAGAGGAACCGGCCCGTCGCCGGGTCGTACTCGCGGGCGCCCAGGTGGACCAGGCCACTGCCCGCGTCGTCGTCACCGCCGACGTAACCGCGTTGCGAGCGCCAGTTTGTCGTCTCCGAGCGTTCCCCGCCGAAGGGGTCTGTCTTGGAGAACTTGACCTGACTCCCGGACGACAGCGCGACGTTCACGTACGCCGTGCCGTTCTGGTCCGTCACCTGAACCGAAAGCTGGCCCGTACCACCGCCGTTGGCGTACCGCATCACCGTCGGCGCGCCCGGCTGGCTGTAGTACCGCTCGACGTACGCGATACCGCCCGCCGCGTTGACGGAGATCGTCGCCTCGCCCAGGTACAACGTGCGTGCGGTGCCGCTGATCGCCATCAGGCGGGTGCCGTCGCCGCCGTAGACGTACTTCGTCTCCTTGTCCGGCGTCCAGGTCTGCTGCGCCGCGCCGCTGCACGTCCAGAGTTGCAGGTCCGTGCCGTCGGCCGTGTTCCCGCTGGGCACGTCCAGGCACCGGCCCGACGACACGTGCTTCAGCGCGCCCGTCGAGGTCGCCGTCCACTGCTGCGCCGCCGCGCCCGTGCAGTCCGCCAGAACGACCGCCGTGCCGTTGGCCGTTGCGCCGTCCTTGGGCACCACGCACTTGCCGAGGATCTTCAACGCACCCGTCGACGGGTCGGCCGACGACGCCCCGTCCACCCGGAACCTCTGCGCCTTCGAGCCGTTGCACGAGTACAGCTGCACGGCCGTGCTCGCCGTCGTCGAAGCCGAGGTCAGGTCAAGGCACTTGTTCGCCAGGCCGAGCCACGCGCCCGAACCGTTCTCGCCGAAACCGGTGATCTTGGCGACCTGGCCGTCGTAGGTCCAGTCCAGCGCCTGTTCGGAGCCGTCGTACGTGCGGGTCCCGGTCTGGCCCGCGTCGTCGTACGTCAGCGAGGTCGCCTTCGTCACCTGCGCGCCCGAATCCGCCTTGTACGTCGACGACATGGACGTCAGCGTGTGCGGCTGGGTGCCGTCCGCGGCGCCGTAGCCGTACGTCGTCGTCGCGTCCTTCGTCGTGTCCAGGCCGGGGTCGTGCTCGGTGAGCTTCTTGCGGTTGCCCAACTCGTCGTACTCGTAGGTCTGCCAGTAACCGCTGTTCGCGGCCGTGACGTTGGTGGTGCCGTCGGAGTAGGACGGGGCGGCCGTCGTCTTGCCGCTCGCCGTGCAGCTGCTCGGGGCCGTCCACGCCTGCGTCAACTGGCCCAGCGCGTCGTAGGTGAAGCACTGGCGGTCCGTCGCCGCGTTCGCGCGGTCGGCTATCGAGGTGACGTTGCCCGCCGCGTCGTACGCGTACGTACGGTCGTTGACGCGGGTGCCGGTCACCCCGGTCGTGTCGCTCGTCGACTGGCGGTCCACGATCGACCGCGTCAGCTCGCCGGTCGCCTCGTCGAACAGGTTGGTCGTCCACACCCGGTTGGGGTTCTCGCCGCTGACCGTGCGCAGGACCTCGCCGTAGGGCGAGTACGTGGTCTGCGCGGTGTACCAGGCCAGGCCCGACGTCGAGACGGGCAACCCGTCGTCGTTGTACCGGACTTCGAGCCGCTCGGCGGGCAGGCTGCCGGCCTCCGGCAGGTTCACCGACTCCAACAGGCCGGTGGCGGAGTACTCGTAGGCGTAGGAGTACGACTCCTTCAGGCCGTACGACATGGCCACCGACGCCGGGATGGTGATCTTCTTGCCGGTCGGCTGGTAGTCGGCCGTGTAGCCGGTCACCGCCGTCGTGTAGGCGAGGCCGTCTGTGTAGCGGGTCTGGGAGGTGGGCAGGCCGGCGCCGCCGACGAGGGTGTCGTACTCGGTCGTCGAAAGCAGCGTCCCCGACGCCGAGTCGAGGTGCTGCTCGGTGGGGCGGGACAGCTTGTCGTAGAGCGTCCACACCGCCGCGTTCTCGTCGGTGACCAGTTCGGGGCGGTTGAGGTCGTCGTACCGCGTGGTCGTCGTGCCGGTGTCCGGGTCGGTGGCCGCCACCTGCCGGCCGCGGGCGTCGTACGTCCAGGTCCAGGCGTTGCCCGCCGAGTCCTCGGCGCGGACCTGGTCGCCGCGCTCGTCGAACTCGTACCTCGTCGAGCGGTACGCGCTGCGCAGGGCGTCCGTGTAGGTGTCGACGCGGACGGTGCGGCCCAGCGCGTCGGACCAACTCCGTTGTGCGGCCGCGCCGTTGGGTTCGATGACGGTGGAGTAGTCGTAGCCGTACTCGTACCGGGTGGCCTTCTCCGGTTTCTCCGCGCCGTTCTCGTACGGCGTTTCGGAGATCGTGCGGCCGAGACCGTCGTAGGCGTACAGCGTGGCGTTGGGGACGACGGAGTCCGCGGCGGGTTCGAAGAGGGTCGTGGCCGGGTCGCCGGTCACGAAGTAGGCGTTGTTGGTCTGTTTGATGGTGCCGTTGGTGCTGTACAGGATGTCGGTGATCAACCGGCCGCCGCCGACGGCCGGTTCCTGCTTCTGGCGTTCGCGGCCGAGGCCGTCGTAGATGACGGTGGAGGTCTCGAAGTCGCCCTCGTCGGTGCGGGATTCGGTGGTCACCGAGACCGGCTTGCCGATGGTGGTGTCGTAGGTGAACCTCGCCGACGGCTCGGCCGCGCTCGCGGTCGGGCCCCACGCGGAGGTGGTGCGGCCGAGCGCGTCGTACGCGTAGCCCGTCGTACGGCCGTTGGCGTCGCGTTCCGTCAACGAGACGCCGCGGCCCGGCTCCAGGGTGGTGATCTCGGACTGCTGGGCCGGGTTGACCGTCTCGACCTCGTAGACCTGGCCGCTGTCCGGGGTGTACGCCGTCGCGCTGACGTAGCCCTTGGCGTCCTCGCTGGACGTGGTGCGGCCGTAGCTGTCGTAGCCGATCCTGCCGTCCCGGACCCAGCCGCCGCCCGCTCCGCTGACCGCCCACGTCGTGGTCGCCGAGCCGGAGTTGGGCGTGGCGTTGAAGGCGAGGTCGTCGTAGGCGACCCGCGAGCCGTCGATCCAGTCGGCCGCCGTCGCCGTGTCCGCCGCGGCGCAGGTGCCCGCGGTGGTGAGGGTCTGCGCGGGCAGGCCGATGAGGTGCTTGTCGGTGTTGTGGACGTACGACATGACCGTGCAGGACTCGTCGCCACTCTCGTCGATGTTGCCCTGCGACTCGACCTTGACCGGCAGGCCGTAGGTGTCCTCGTAGGTGTTGACGGTCCGGGTCCGGCGCCACAGCCGGGTGTCGTCGCCGGTGCCGGAGGAGCGGGTGACCGTCAGGCTCCGGTCGTCCAGGACCCGGTACGCCTTCAACGGCGGTACGCCGTCCGCGCGTTCACGGCTGGCGAGTTCCCTGGCCACCGGGTAGTCGACGTCCCGGGTGACGAGGACGCCGCCCTTCTTCGTGTACGTCAGCGTCTCCGCGACCCGGCCCGCGAACGGCTCCTTGTCGACGGCGACGGTCGCACCGTCGGAGTCGGTGACCGTGACCGAACGGCTGCCGCCACCGGGCAGCGGATCGCCGTTCATGCCCCGGAAGTAGCGGACCTCGGTCATGCCGCGCACGGTCGACATGTACGCGGTCGAGGAGTCCGCGCCGGTGTACGTCCGTACCCGCGCGAAACCGCGCCACTGGTCGTACGTCCGGGTCTTCTTCTTGCTGAACTCGGCCTGGTTCAGGGCCCATGCGGCGTCGCCGAGGTAGTCGTACTCGGTGATGAGCGGGTCCACCCCGGTGACCGCGGGGAGTTCCTGCACGGAGGCGACGACGTACTTGTGGAACCAGGCGATCGCCTCCTCCTTCGTCGGGTCGGGGTGCCAGTACACGGGGAAGCAGAGCCCCGTGTTGGCCTCGGGCGCCGGGAAGCCGCTGCCCGTGTCGCAGGCGCCCGTGGGCTTCTTGTAGGTGACGACGGTCTCGCCGCCGTACTCGCTGACGACACGGGCGATGCGCAGCCGGTCGAACCGCGCGTGCGGGTCGCCTCCGGACTCCTGCACGCGGTTGGGCATGGAGGCCGAATTGGCAAGGAACTGCACCGGGTTGAGGGTGAGCGACTCGCCGTCCGTGCCGTAGCCGGTGCGCGTGATCGACTCCAGCCACAACGCGGTGCCCTCGTCGGTGAGGTCGGCCGGCAGGGACTGCTGGAGGGTCCAACTGTCCACCTTCGACAGGCCCGTTGAGCCCCGCTCGCGCTGCGCCCACGTGGTCACCTGGGTCAGGCGCTTGCGCGACCAGAAGGTGGGCACGGGGACGTAGCACTCGGCGTCCTTGGCGCAGTACAGGTCGGCCGGGGTGTCGTACCAGATGCGGTTCCTGTCGGACTCGCCCGAGGCGAAGTTGTCGTTGTCGTCGCCCTCCGTCGTGCAGGCGAGCTGGCCTTCCTTGAAGCAGCGTTCGTCGACGTCGAAGGTGACCTGGGCGACGGGGGCCGCGTACGGGGCGGCGGACCGCAGGCCGTAGTCGATCCGCTTGAGGTAGCCGCCCCGGTCGTAGGAGACCGACTTCCCCTTCGCGTACTGCCCGTTCCTGGCGTAGTGGTTGGTCTCCTTCGCCCAGGTGAGGGTCATGGCGTTGCCGTCGGTGTCGACGACGTAATCGAGGTTCCAGCGCCACGCCTGGTCGCAGAAGGAACCCGCGAAGTCGCCTGCCTTGTAGCAGGGTTCACCGCTCTGGTTGCCCGCGACGGGCACGGACAGGACCGAGTTCGTCACCGGGTCGCCGGCCGCCCAGTCCGAAGTCAGCTTGTGGCGGCCGAAGTAGTACTGGGTGCCGTCGCGGGTGGTGACGCGCCAGTACTCGCCGTCGGCGTCGCCGTTGTCCGAGGCGGCCCGCTTGATCAGCTCGACGCGGGAGCCGTCGCCGTTGGCGGTGACCCACCGGTCGCTCTCGGGCGCGGCCCCGTCGGGCAGCACGAGTTCGGTGGTGGTGCCGCCGAGGGTGAGGGTCGCGTTGTACGAGCCCCAGCACAGGTCGTCGGTCTTCTTGGTGTTGTTACCGTCGGTGCGATCGTCCCCGCAGGAGCGGTAAGTGCGGGTAATGGAGCCCGCGTTGTACTCCCAGCCGTCGCCGATCCAGGAGGGCTGGTTGTTGGTCGAGGACGTACGGCCGTCCACGACCTGGGAGTTGTAGGAGAACGCCACGGACGGGGACGGCCCGCCGGGCACGCTGGGCGCCTGGAGCTGGTACGCGTACGTGAACGCACCGGAGTTGCCGCCCGCCGACCACGAACCGGCGCTCACCAGCGGGGTCGCGGAGAAGTCGCCCTTGGAGCCGGCGCCGAGGTCGGTGCCGAGGAGGACGGAGGAGCCGCCGGAGGAGGCGGCGGCCCGCAGGCTGGCGAGCTTCGTGCTCCCGGCCGCTTCGGCCGCCTCGCTCTCGCGGTAGACACCGTCGGTGACCGTGCCCTCGCCGGTGGCGGCGGCCGTCGTGGCCGAACTCCCGCCCGCCGCAAGGGATTCGACGTCCACCGTGGCGAGGATGCGGCGTTCGAAGACCGCGTTGCCGTCGGCGTCCGTGCCGGTCTGCTCGACGACGTTGGTGGTGGACACCTCGGTGGGCTCGGCGCAGCCCGCGGTGTCCGGGGTGGTCAGGAAGCACGCCGGGTACTGCACGAAGGCGAGCCGGTCGGCCCAGTTGGCGCCGTACCGCTCGGAGAAGTCGGTGTAGTCCAGGGCGATCACGGCGTCCCCGGTGGCCGCCGTCGGCGGGGTCACCGTCAGGGCGACGCCCTCGATCGCGGTCGCGTCGATCTCGCTCTGCTCGGCGACCGTGACCTGCCAAGGGCCCTCAAGTGCGGTGGCCTCGGCGGTCGTCGCGTCCTCGGGGGCGCCGACCGCGACCGGCAGCTGATCGCCGTCGGTGGTCTTCAGCGGGACGAGGTCGCCGGGGGCGAGGCCGTCGAGGGTCTGGCTCGCGGTGCCGCCGACGGGGGCGGCCACGGCTGTCGGGTCGTACTCGGCGGGCTGTTCGGTCTCCGCGGTGGTGAGTTCGCCGAGGGAGCCGCCGTCCTCGCCCTCGGTGGCCGCCGTCTCGGGCAGGTCGACCAGGTCGACGCCGCTGCGGTCGTCGCCGGGCGGCAGCGCGGAGGCGGCGGGCAGGACGCCCAGGGCCAGGGCGAGCGTCAGCCCGGCGACGACCGACGTCCGCAGCCGCGCCCGGCGGCGCCGCTCAGCACGCGTCCGCGTGGTCCGGCCCCGGCCGCACCACGACATCGATCCCCACATAGCGCGGCCCCCCGCTCTCTGCATTTGACGAGCACGAATGCTCCGGCAGGTTTTCACGGAAAGTCAACAAGTATTTGACAGTGGGTGATTTAGGTCACGACACAAAGGCGGCGCTCTACGGAGAAGGGGATACCGGAGCGCTTTCCGTGGCCGAATGCACAGTTTTCCCATACGTAAAGCATTCGGAATGTTCACCTCAAAGCGGAGTCAATCACTCACCAAGGAAAGGTAATTGATCAAGCTTTGGGGCGAGTTGTCCATTTTGCTCCAGCGGTGCCGGACCAGCCGGATCGCCGCAGGTCCACGCAGAGATAGATACGCACGAGCGGGCCGTTTCGCTCCCCTCAACAGGGCATGAATTGGCAAAGGACCGGAAGGCTATGGCGCAATCCACCGTGCTTCGGTCATGCTCTGTCCGCGCCACCGGACTTTGGTGCGGCAGGCGTGGAGATTCAGGGGGCTTTCAGGGGGAGGGGACCCAACCACCATGGAACGTCGTCGTTTTGGCCTGCCCGGACCCAGCCGGACCGGAGTGGGCGTCGCCGCGTTGGTCGCGGGCGCGCTCGGTCTCGGGCTGCTGTCCGTTCCCCTCTTCGGCGACGACGGTACAAAGCCCGTGGATTCCGGTGCGCGCGCGAAGAAGGCCGCCGCCGGCCCGCTCGGCCAGGACGCCGCCCAGGAGCGCGCCGTGGCCACCGGCAAGCGCGTCGAGGTGACCGCGCTGCGCGACGAGACGTCCACGACGTACGCGCGCCCGGACGGCAGCTTCCAGCTCGTCGCGTACGGCGCCCCGGTGCGGGCGAAGGTCGACGGCGTCTGGAAGCCGCTCGACACGGATCTCGTGCGGGCCGAGGGCGGCGGCTGGGCGCCCAAGGCAGCTGCGGATCCGGTGGTGTTCACGGCGGGCGGGCGCGGCGGCTCCACAACCACCGGTGCGGACAAGGCGGTTGCGCGCACGGCGGGGGCCGGGGCTGGGACCGGGGCGGAGGCCGGAGCTGGGACCGGGGCCGCGACGGCCGCCCGCCCGGCGGTGTTCACGGTCGCCCGGAGCGACGCGACCGGCGCCGTCCGGACGGCCGAAGTCACCGACGGCTACAGCGAGTTGGCGACCCTCACCAGCGACGGCCACGAGGTGACGCTGAGCTGGCCGGGCACGCTGCCCGAGCCGGTCGTGAGCGGCCCGAGCGCGCTGTACCGCGAGGTCTTCGACGGCGTGGACCTGCTGCTGACCGCCCAGGACAGCGGTTTCAGCCACGTGTTGATCGTGCACAGTGCGGCGGCCGCGGCCAACCCGGCGCTGGCGACGCTGTCGTACGGGCTGTCCTCCCCCGATCTGACGTTCAGCCTGGACCCGGTCACGAAGGTCGTCACCGCGGAAGACCGCGACGGCGACGAGTTCGCCGTGTCGCCGACGCCGTACCTGTGGGACTCGGCGGGCACGTACGCCGAGACGGAGGGCGACGACCCCCAGCCGTCCGCCGAACCTGACGAACCGTCACCGTCCTTCTCTGAAGAGCCCGGTGAGGACGTGGACCGGGAGAGCGCCGGACCGGAGGACGGGCTGGACACGGAGGGCCCCACGCCGGAGACCCTGCCGGAGGAGAGCCCGGCCACCGGGCCCGCGGCCACGCCCGGCGACGACGCGACGGCCGACCCGGTGACCGACGACACGACGGCCGACCCGGTGACCGACGACACGACGGCCGACCCGGTGACCGACGACACGACGGCCGACCCGGTGGCGTACCGCCGGACCGCCGCGCACGGGCGGACGTCCACCGGCGCCGTGCTCCAAGCATCCCTCAGCGACGACGAGGTGTTCGCCCTGAAGGGGCTCGCGGGCCCCGACCCGGGTACCCATCTGGCCGTCGCGGGCGCCGAGTTGAGCGATCCGGGGGCGGCCTCGACGGCCCTGTCGATCGTGCCGGACGCGGAGTTGCTGACGGCGGCGGACACGGCGTACCCCGTCTTCATCGACCCGACGATCTACGGCAAGCGGAAGAACTGGACGACCGCGTACAAGAAGTACCCCACCTCCAGCTTCTACGACGGCACCAACTACAACAGCGGTACGACCGAGGCGCGGGTCGGCTTCGAGTCGACGACGTGGGGGCTGTCGCGTTCCTTCTTCCGGCTCAGCTGGTCGACGAACATCAAGGGCGCGGAGATCAAGTCGGCGTCGCTCAGGCTGCGCGAGACGTACGCGTGGTCCTGCTCGGCGCGGGAGATGCAGGTGTGGACGACGAGCGGCATCTCCTCCAAGACGACGTGGAACAACCAGCCGGACTTCAAGACCCAGATCGGCGCCAAGTCCTTCGCGCACGGCTACAACTCCTCCTGCCCGGACGAGGACGTCCTCTACAGCGCCAAGGAGGTCACGCAGGACGCCGCCGACGCGGGCTGGAAGGAGCTGAACTTCGGGCTGCGGGCGACGACGGAGGACTCGGCGTCCGCGTGGAAGAAGTTCCGCGCGGAGGGCGCGTATGCGCCGGTGCTGGTCATCGAGTACAACCGCAGGCCCAGGACGCCGAGTTCGCTGGCGCAGACCCCGGGCGGCTCGTGCGACCGCGCCAAGCCGTACGTCCACGTCGGCAAGCGGGACATGATCCTGTCGGCGGCCTCGTCGGACGCGGACGACACCTCCACGCGGCAGGATCTGAAGTACCTGGACTTCGAGTTGTGGAACGTCGAGGACCCCGACGTCATGCTCGTGAACAGGAACGTGACCGTGACGTCCGCGGGCAAGGCGTCCACGACGGTCCTCAAGTCCGTGTTCAAGGACGGCGTCGAGTACGCGTGGCGGGTGCGGGCGCTGGACGAGTCCGGGGCGGGCTCCGCGTACGCGCCCGCCACCAAGCCCAGGGAGTGCCACTTCGTCTTCGACAGTTCCGTGCCCTCCCCGCCCGTCGTCACCTCCGACGCCTTCCCCGCGGCGGACGAGGACGGTTCCGTGTGGTCGAAGGAGAAGCTCGGCACAGCGGGCACCTTCACGTTCGACCCGAACGGGGAGACGGACGTCACGCGGTTCTGGTACTCCTTCAACACGCCGACCTACACGGAACCGAAGACGGTCACGGCGGGCGCGTCGGGCAACACACCGCCCCTGAACCCGCCGAACGCCGGGCCAAATGTCCTCTACGTCAGGTCTGTTGACAGTGCCGGCAACGTCTCGCCCGGCACGAAGTACCTGTTCTACGTCACCCCGCGCGACGTCGGCGACGTGGCGGGCGACGTCACGGGCGACACCGTGCCGGACCTGTTCGTGATCGACGACGAAGGCGACCTGTCCATGTACGCCGCCTCGTTGGGCGGAGACATGCACAAGGCGTTGGAGGCCGCGCACGACAACGGCCTCGGCCTGCTCGCCGCCGATCCCGACAACAACAACCAACCGCACCTGCCGGGCTACTGGTTGGGCACGAACGGCAAACCGGCGCTGATCGCGCACGGCGGTGACGTGAGCGGCGGGGACGGCGTGGGCGACCTGTTCGCACGGATGCCGGACGGGCAGTTGTACGTGTACCCGGGCGACGGCTACGGCAGCGTGGACATCGCCGGGCGGACGAAGGTCCGGCTGCCGAGCGGGGCGCCCGCCCCCGCGACGCTGACCCAGATCATCGTCGGGGACTACGACGTGGACGGCCGCGCGGACCTGTTCGCCACCGACTCGGCGGGCACGTTCTGGGCGTTCGACGGCTACACGGGGGTCACCTTCTCCACCGCGACGAAGATGACGACGACGGCGTGGGCGACCCGTGACCTCGTCGCGGTCGGCGACTTCGACAAGGACGGCGCCCCGGACCTGCTGTTCCGCGCGGAGTCCTCCAGCCGCCTGCTCCTTCGGTACGGCATCAAGAACGGCACCGCCGGCTCGACCGTCGACTCCCTTGCCACGGCCGGTGGTTCGCGGACGGGCGCCGACGAGACCTACGCGGAGGGCTGGTCCACGACGGCCACGCCGGTGACCCACCTGTACGGCACGCCCGACGTCACCAACGACGGCGTCCCCGACATCTGGGCCCTGGCGGCGGACGGTTCGGTCGTCGTCCACAAGGGCGGCGCGACGGCCATCGGTTCGGGAACGGTGGTGATCAGCGCGGGGAGCGGGTGGGCCACGACGAAGTTGGCGTTCGGGTAGGGGAGTTCGCGGCGCGGCGCGGCGCGGGGACCCGCTCGGCTCTCGGCGGGTCAGCCGGTCGACTCCGGCGGGTCAGCCCGTCGACTCCCCGCGCCGCGCCGCGAAATACTCCGCGACCGACGCGGTCGGGCACGAGCGGGGTCGGGTTGCCCGGCTCGCCGGAGCGGGCCCCGGCGGCCCCGTAGGAAGGCACATGGATGTCAGCCCTCGGAGACCCCTCCCCCCGCCCGGTCCAGCAACCCCGTCCGTGCCGCCAGCGCCGCCGCCTCCAGCCGGGAGCCCACGCCCAGCTTCATCAGGACCCGTTGCACGTGGGTGCGGGCCGTGGAGGGCGCTATGCCCATGCCCGCCGCGATCAGCCGGGTGTCCTCGCCGTCCGCGACGCGGACCAGGACCTCGACCTCTCTCGGCGTCAGCATCTGGAGCAACCGCTGGCCCTCGTCGTCCGGTTGGGCGACGGGGTTGAGCAGTTCGCTGAACGCGCCCTGGAGCAGCTGCGGCGCGACCGCCGCTTCGCCGCCCCGGGCCTTCATGATGGCCCGTTCGACCCCCTCTATGCGCTCGTCGTGGCGCACGTAGCCCGACGCGCCCGCCGCGAACGCCGCCGCGATACCGCGCGGGTTCGGGACCGGGCCGAGCACCAGCACCGCCACCTGCGGGCGTTCGCGCTTGATGCGGACGACCGGGTCGAACGTGCCCGGCTCGCCCGGTGCGGCCGTACCGAACAGGCACACCTCCGGTGCGCGTGTGATGACCAGTTCGGCCGCGCCCGCGGCAGGCGCAGCCGCCGCGAGGACACGGTGTCCGCGCAGTTTCAACGCCGAGGCCAGTGCCTCGGCGAGCAATCGGTGGTCGTCGACCACCATGAGCCGCACTCCCATCGAGCAACCCCCCAGTCCCCCCCATGGATGCCCACCATGCATGCCCCGCGGATCGCAAGGGATGCCCCCAGGACCCCCATAGATGCCCCTGGATTCCCACGGATGCCCCCGGAAGCTACACGCTTGTTCGACGTTGCGCTTCCCCTACAGGTGAGAAGTGCCCCGGATTACCGAAATACCTCTCATTCGTGAGTGTTGGGGAGTAGGTGGGGAGTAGGTGAGGAGTACGGCACCCCGCCCCACGCCCCCCCCGCGCCCCGCACGCCCCCGCCGTGCCTCGACGGACGGCCGTGCGCCGCCACCCATACGTACGGGCGTACGGGCGCCCTCAGCCCCGTAAGGCGAACCCCACCGCCGCGTACGGCCGCGCCGCCGCCCCCCTCGCCGTCGCGCTCACCAGTTTCCGCGCCAGGAACAACCGGCCGCCGGAGTAGTGCAGTTCGGCGGTCTCCGGCGCGAGCGCGGCGATCAGTGTGTGGGAGACCGCGGTCGCCGGGGTCTCCAGCAGCGTCGTCTGCCGCAGCGACGTGCCGTCCACCGACAGCACCTGCGCGGCGGACCTGGCCGCGGTCCCGTCCCGGTACACCAGCAGGTTCCCGCCGTCCATCCGGACCGGGAACACCGTCCGCCCGGCCCCGGCCGCGACCCGGTCGTCCGTGAGCTTCCCGGAGGCCAGCGAGAACGCCACGATCTCGTTCGTCAGAGCAGTCGAGTCCGTCGAGTCCGCCGAGCCGCTGCCGTTGCTCACCTTGTGGCGCATCGTCGGCACGTACAGCTTCTCGTTTCCCACGACGATGCCGTGGCAGTCGTCGACCAGTCCCGGCTCGCAACTGTGGGCGTACGTACCGTCGGTGAGGGCGATACGGGCCTGGAGGTCGCCGTCGTCGTCCATCGAGTAGACCTCCGTCGCGCCGGACGCGGTCGTCGTGCCCCGGTCCACGCCGAAGACCACCGGGTCCGTGGAGATCAGCTTCGGGCTGTCGGCCACGCCGGTCGGCAGCTTGTAAGTCCACTGCGCGGCACCGGACTTGGGTTCGAGGAGTTGCACCTGGTAGCGCGCCTGGACGCCGAGCCCGCAGCGGCGGACGGCCACGAGCGCGTCGCCGCCCGCGTAGCCGACGTCCTCGCAGACGTCGTTCTTGGGCTGCCACAGCACCTCGCCGGTGGCCGCCGCGAAGGCCGCGCCGCCGTCGTTGCCGCCGCCGACCGCCACCGTCGTACCGGAGATCGTGACTTCCTTGAACTCCAGCTTCGCGCCGCCGAGTTGGATGCTCGACGTCCACAACTTCCGCCCGGTGGCCATCTCGAAGGCCGTGACCTCCGTACACGGGTGGTACGAACGGGAGTTGGCGCGCCGGGCCGCCTCGGTGACGACGACGGCGATGCCCTTGGACGTCGTCTCGGGCGAGCCCGCGCAGGTCTGCCCCGGCAGTGGCAGCGTCCACTTCACGGCGCCGGAATCGGCGTCGTAGCCGACGATCCGGTACAGCCCCGCCTTCGCGTACACCGAGTCGGTGAGCCAGGAGCCCGCGACGCTGTCGGTCGCGCCACGGCCGGTGACCTTGGGCGCGGACACCCGCAGCAGCGTGCGCGCGGCCGGGTCCGCGGGCGCCTGCTCCGCCGTCGAGTCGGTCGCGCCGGACGTGTTCTTCGCGTCCGGCGGCTGGGACGGCCCGACGGACGGCCCACCGCCCGAAATGCCCCCGCTCTGCGACCAGTTGGCGTACCAGACGCCACCCCCGATGATCAGCGCGATGGCCGCCAGGGCCGCGACGACGGTCCAGGCGAGGCCACTGGGCCCCCGGCGGCCACCACCCGGCGCGCTCGGTGCACCCGGCACACTCGGCGGCGGCTGCTCTCCCTGGCCGTACGGCTGCGACGGGCCCGGCGGCGGCCCCAGACGCGGCGGACGGCCCGGCGGGGGTGGTGGCGGAGGCGGTTGGGTCATGACGGGGAGGACACCTCGGGGAGCGGTGGGGGGGAAACGTACATGCGGGTAGGGCGTGTTGGTGGCGTCGCGCGGGCCCGTGAGGAGGGGACGTCCTCACTTGCCGTAGGCGAGCATCAGATTCTGCCCGCTCGACGTGTCACCCGTGAGACGGGTGGTCGAAATGTAGAAGCGACTGTCCGCATACGCAATGGTCTCTGACGCGAAACCGCTCTCCGCCGCCGCGGCCCCCGCCGGGTCGCGCAGCAGTGTGGTGATCGTCCGGCGGCCGTTTCCGCCGGTGGGCAGGGACACCACCCGGCCGCCCGCGCCCGGGGCCGCCTCGACGTAGGCGATCAGCCGCTTGCCGCCGTCGGCCGTTCGCAACGGCAGCATCGGGGCCGCGCCCGGGGACGGCACGCGCCACTTCTCCTCGCCGGTACCGAGGTCGACGGCGACGACGGAGTTCGGCCCCGCACCGCTGGTCGCCCCGGTCGGCAGGTAGAGGGTGTCCGCGTCGGCGGCCACGCCCTGGCAGCCCTGGAGGTCGCGGTCCATGAGCGTCCGGCCGCACTCGGGGGCGAAGGTGTCGTCGACGTGGACCTGGGAGCGCGGGGTGCCGTCGTCGTCGAGGACGGAGATGTTCCAGCGCCGTTCGTCCTGGTCGGTGAGGTAGAGGACGACGGGGTCGACGGAGTAAGTCCGTTCCACCGTCCAGCCGTTGGGGATCCGCCGCGTCCACGCGGCCTTGCCGGTGGCCGGGTCCAGCTCCTGCACCTCGTCGTGCTCGGCGGCCGTGCCCGCGCCGCAGGAGGAGACGGCGAGCAGCCGGCCGGGGGCGCCCGCGAACGCGACCGGCAGGCACGCCGCCGCCCCGTACTTCGCCTTCTCCCACAGCTTGCGGCCGGTGTCGACGTCGTACGCCGTACCGGACGTCGCCCGGCCCACCACGAGCGTGCGCCCGCTGAGCGTCAGCCCGAGCGCGGGCGCGACGGCCCGGTCGACGGTGGCCGACCAGCCGCGCGCGCCGGTACGGAGGTCGACCTCCTGGAGCCGGTCGCAGCGGGTGCCGTCGCCGCTGTTGCCCGGGTAGGCGACGACGATGCGGTCGTCCGAGGTCTGCTGCGGGGTGACCGCGCAGATCGGCCGCGGGAAGGTGATGGGGCCCCAGGCGGTCGCGCCGTCGGCGACGCCGTAGGCGAGGAGTTCGTCGTACGCGGCCTTCACGGCGGTGGTGCCGGTGATCCACATGCCGGGCGCGTCGGCCCCCATGCCGGACGGCGGCTGCGGGGCCCGCGCGGCCCACAACAACCGGTCCTCGCCGGGCGCGCGGTTCGCGTTGACGGCGGTGGGGTCGACGGGGGCGGCCGGGTCGACGGGCGTGACGGCGGGGTCGAGGCCCTCGCCGCTCTGCGCGAGCGTCCGGTCGCCGACGTCGCCGCCACCGCCGCGGGCCGCCACGGCCCAGACCGTCCCGCCGACGACGAGCAGCGCGGCGGCGACGGCCGCGACGACGGGCAGGGGTCTGCCGAGGGCTCGGTGTGGGTGACGGTCCGGTCCGGGCTGCTGGTTCATCAGCGGGTTTCCCCCCTCGCTGCACCGATGCGGCGCGCCCCGCCCCGGCCGCCGCTGGTCAGACGACGCCGGCAACGCTCGCTTTCCGCCACCAGTGGATTTCAGACAGTGCTCAGGGGCCTCTTTCTACCACTGGGACGAGGGGGAACGACATCGTTCACATGACAGCCACGGACAACCACAGTTCAGCCACAGCGGTGCCCCGTCAGGGGCGCTTTCAGGGGCGCGGGGCTGTGACATGTGCGGCTCCGCCGCGCGGGCGCGAACAACCCCCACCGGCCCGCAGCTCAAAGACCCCCTCTACTCGTCCTCAGCCAACTCCAACCACCGCATCTCCAACTCCTCCCGCTCCCCCGCCAACCCCCGCAACTCCGCGTCCAGTTCGGCGACCTTCGCGAAATCGGTCGCATTCACCGCGATCTGATCGTGCAACTTCCGCTCCCGCTCGGACACCTTGTCCAACTGCCGCTCGATCCGCTGAAGTTCCTTCTGCGCGGCGCGCGACTCCGCCGCACTCTTCCCCGCCGGCTTCGCCGAAACCGCAGCCGCAACCGCGGCCACAGACGCAGACGCCCCCGCCTCCATGGCGTGCCGCCGCTCCAGGTACTCGTCGATCCCCCGCGGCAGCATCCGCAACGTCGCGTCGCCGAGGAGCGCGAACACCCGGTCGGTGGTGCGCTCGACGAAGAACCGGTCGTGGGAGATGACGATCATCGACCCGGGCCAGCCGTCGAGGAGATCCTCAAGTTGAGTGAGCGTCTCGATGTCGAGGTCGTTGGTGGGCTCGTCGAGGAAGAGGACGTTGGGCTCGTCCATGAGCAGCCGCAGGAGTTGGAGTCGTCGCCGTTCGCCACCCGACAGATCACCGACCGGAGTCCACTGCTTCTCCTTGTTGAACCCGAAGGTCTCGCAGAGCTGCCCGGCGGTCATCTCGCGCCCCTTGCCGAGGTCGACGCGTTCGCGCACCTGCTGCACGGCCTCCAACACCCGCAGGGCGGGGTTGAGTTCGGCGACCTCCTGGGAGAGGTAGGCGAGCTTGACGGTCCGCCCGACGGAGACCCGGCCGCCGACCGGCTGCGTCTCCCCCTCGCTGCGCGCGGCCTCGGCCATGGCCCGCAGCAGCGAGGTCTTGCCGGCCCCGTTCACCCCCACCAGACCGATGCGGTCCCCCGGCCCGAGCTGCCAAGTGACGTGCTTGAGCAGCACTTTGGGCCCGGCCTGGACGGTGACGTCCTCCAGCTCGAAGACGGTCTTGCCCAGCCGCGACGAGGCGAACTTCATCAGCTCGCTGCTGTCGCGCGGCGGCGGTACGTCGGCGATCAGCTCGTTGGCGGCCTCAACACGGAAGCGGGGCTTGGAGGTTCGGGCGGGTGCGCCGCGCCGCAGCCAGGCCAGTTCCTTCCGGACGAGGTTCTGCCGCTTGACCTCCTCCGTCGCGGCGATCCGCTCCCGCTCGGCGCGCGCGAAGACGTAGTCGGAGTACCCGCCCTCGTACTCGTAGACGGCGCCCTTCTGCACGTCCCACATGCGGGTGCAGACCTGGTCGAGGAACCACCGGTCGTGGGTGACGCAGACGAGCGCGGAGCGGCGGGCGGCGAGGTGCGCGGCGAGCCAGGCGATGCCCTCGACGTCGAGGTGGTTGGTGGGCTCGTCGAGGACGACGAGGTCCTGGTCCTCGATGAGCAGCTTGGCGAGCGCGATACGGCGGCGCTCGCCACCGGAGAGCGGCGCGATGACCGTGTCAAGACCCTGCGGGAACCCCGGCATGTCGAGCCCGCCGAACAGCCCGGTGAGCACGTCCCTGACCTTGGCGTTGCCCGCCCACTCGTGGTCGGCCATGTCGCCGATGACCTCGTGCCGTACGGTCGCGGCCGGGTCGAGGGAGTCGTGCTGGGTGAGCACGCCCAGGCGCAGCCCGCCGGAGTGGGTGACGCGGCCGGTGTCGGCCTCCTCCAGCTTGGCGAGCAGGCGGATCATGGTGGTCTTGCCGTCGCCGTTGCGCCCGACGACACCGATCCGGTCCCCTTCGGACACGCCGAGGGAGACACCGTCGAGCAGGGCACGGGTGCCGTACACCTTGCTGACGTTCTCGACATTGACGAGATTGACGGCCATTTCTCTCCTGACAGGGGGATCGATCAGCGTTCCAGCGTATGCCCTCCGGGCCGGGCACCGCGGAGCCGTCCGAACGGGGCCGGAAACGACCGCGTCCCCGGTGATCGGAAACTGACCGGTAACCGGTTTCGTACAGCTAGGCGCTACCGTGGAGCGGCAGGTCGAACCATGCCGACGGGCGGCCCCCGGCACGCCCCCAGGCATCCCGCGCGGGGGAGAACCCATGACCACCGACTCCACCCACCTCACTGACTCCGACTCCGTGGCGGGGCGCTGGCCGGTGCCGCCGCCGGACGGCTACACCGTGGACGACCTCTTCACGCTGCCCGACCTGCCCCCGCACACCCAGCTGATCGACGGCAGCCTGGTCTTCCGCAGCGCGCAGCGCCCGGCGCACGCGGCGGCGGTGGAGCTGCTGTTCGCCGGACTGCGCCGCACGATGCCGCCGGACCTGCGGGTCAGGCAGGAGCTGGCGGTCGTCCTGGACCGGCGCAACGGCCACGAGCCGGACGTCACCGTCGTCCGCACGGAGGCGCTGACCACGAAGTGGCAGTCGCACGTGGCGGCGGCGGACGTGCTGCTCGCGGTGGAGGTGGTCTCGCCGGACTCGGAGGCCCGCGACCGGGACACCAAGCCGCACAAGTACGCGGCGGCGGGCATCCCGCACTTCTGGCTGGTCGAGACGGCGGGCCCGGGCGCCCACCCGGTCGTCGAGGTCTACGAACGCGGCCACGCGACCGGCGCGTACATGCTGACGGGCATCCACCGCGACCGCCTGAGCCTCAAGGTGCCGTACGCGGTGGAGATCGACATCGCATAAGACGTCGAGGCAGGCGATGGGCATCGGGGCAGGAAAAAACGGTGCCGTCACCGACTAGGGGGGAGAGGTGACGGCACCGTCGACTTCGGACTCCGCCGACGACGGCGCTTGAAGTCTCAACCGAGACTACGGCCCGCCCCAGGCATACCCCACGAACAGAAGGGTGAATTCCCCGTGGAGATTATGCGCATTTCACCCATGGATGAGATCAACACCCGGCGGCCGAGCGGACCAACGCGCCCAAACCCCACAACCCTCACTTCACCGAATCCGATGAATCCACCGAAACGCCTTTCCCGGCAGTCGCTTTACGTGCACGCTCGGTAGGTGACCGACTACCGAGATGAAGTTCCCGCCTACCTGACGATCCGCGTCACTCCGCAGGAGGGGCCGATCGCGGCTTTCGCGGAGCAGGAGGCGTGGGAGGCCACCAAACGGTATCCGGAGCTGATGGGGGTGGCCTCGCCCGAGTTCTTCTACGCCCGTGAACTCGACACCGGGGGCTGGGAGTTGCTGAGCTGCGGCACCGACACCCCGCAGGGGTCGCGCGACTCGCTCGGCTCGCACTTCCGGATGCAGGCCAAGGACGCGAAGGACGCGGGCGACGAGAAGGCCCACCGTACGTGGATGGCGGCGGCGCTGCGGATGGACCGCGAGGTCGTCAACGACGTGCGCGTCAGGGGCGAGCACTTCCGGGTCGTGCGCGCCTCGCGGTTCATCAGGATGGGCGCCGGCGGCCCCGAACCGCCGCGCCCGTCGGACCCGGACACCGCGGAGGTGGGCGAGGCGTACCGGCTGGGACCGGAGACGGAGGGCCTGGTGATCGACCCCTACACGGGTACGGGGCTGTCGACGGGCCTGCTGAAACTGGACCTGTTCCAGTTCGTCGGCGTCGTCCCGGGCGCACCGCCGGAGGTCGGTGCGGAGGCGCGGCGGGCCCGGGTCACGCACCCGGGCGGGGTGCTGCTGCCCGCCGTCTTCATGATCTCCCTACGGCAGAACGGCAAATGGGGCCCGTTCAACCCCGGCCTCGGCTCCTCCACCCCGCAGGGCGCCCGCGACTCCCTCGCCTCCTGGCTACGGGTCATGGGCCCCTTCACCCTCCAACTCGACGAGGACAGACGCGCGGAGTACGCCGCCCTGGCCGACCGCCTCGACGAGTCCCGCTCGAACGTCACCACGATCGACGGCGTCCGCCACCGCGTCACCCGCGTAGAACGCCTCATCCGCGTGGGCCCCGACGGCCCCGAGGGCCCCCGCCCCTCCGACTGGGACCCCGAACCCCCCATCGACATCCACGTCCGCCAGCTCAAGGAACAGGGCCTGTGGGACGAGGACTACGACTCCAAGCCGATCCAACTCGACGAGCGCACGATGGAGTTGAAGCGGCTGATGGACGCGGAGGAGGAACGACGGCGGCGGAAGCGGGGGTTGCCCGAGCCGGGGAAGTGACGGGGCCGGGGGCCGCCGACGGGGAAGCCACCCCGGGCCACGGCGGCACCCCGGCGTTCGTTCAGGCCGCGTTGCCGTGCGGAGTGAGGTTGATGGTCAGATCGGCGTCGAGGGCACGGGCCAGGCGTCGCAGAAGGGGGATGGTGGGGACGGTGCCGCCGCCTTCGATGCGGGAGATCTGGGGTTGCTTCATACCGCAGCGCTCGGCGAGTTCGGTCTGGGACAGCCCGAGAGCGGTACGCCGGTCGTAGACCATCTGGCCGAGGTCATGGGCCAGTTCGGCCTCTTCGTAGAGGCGGTCGTACTCGGGATTGCCCTCGGCCGCTTCACCCAGGAGCTCGCGGTGGCGGCGGGTCTTCCACTCAGCGTGGTTCATCGCGGTTCCTCCTTGATGTCGCGGCTGTAGACGGTGTGTTCGGCGGCCGGTTCGTGGCGGGCCTCGCAGGCTGCCTGGGCGGCATGGGCGCGTTCCACCTCCGCCGTTTCGCGCATCCTGGTCTTGCGGAACACCGTCAGGAGCACGATGCGACGGCCGGAAGCGATCCAGTAGGTGATGCGCTGGGCGTTGCCGTCAAGGTCGAAGCGCAACTCTCGGAGCTTGCCGCCAAGATGGCGAGTGTAGGGCTCACCGAGCGTGGTGGCGTTCTCGGCTAGCCGGTCGACCTTCTGCTCGGCGACGACATAGTGGCGGGCGGGGATGTTCTCCAGCCAGAGGCGCACCTCGGGCTCGATCTCGATCGCGTACCGCTCACCGCTCACCGCTCACCGCTCATAATCCCGATGCTATATGGCATGGGTGGTATGGGCCAGCGGTCGCCCGGGCGGGAGTTGGCTGACCTGGGTTGGCGTCCCGACCGGCGTGGGGCCGGCGGGCCGCCTGAAGCCGCAGGGAAGAGCCCCGTCAGGCTCAGCTCGCTGACGGGGCTCTTCGCGTTCCGGGCTACGTCAGGCGACGTCACCCGCCTTCACGCCGTCGACGAACGCCGCCCACGCGGCTCCGCCCATGACGACCGCGGGGCCCGCGGGGGCCTTCGAGTCCCGCACGGGCAGGGCGGAGGGGATGGCGCCGTGGGCCACCTCCACGCAGTTGTTGTTACCCCCGCTGTAGGAAGAGGCAACCCACGCGAAACCCGTGGCTGCCGCGTTGTTGATCCTGGTCATGTGGTGCTGTCCTTCAGTTGAGCGATGAGGTCGGCCGTTTTGTCGAACGGCAGCGCGGCAGCTCTCAGCCGCTCGAACGCGCTCCCGTACCGACTCACCTCCGCAGCGTCTTCGACGTAGAGGGCACTCGTCAGGTTCTCAACCAGGACGACGTCAAGGTCCGCCGACTCCGGGAACGACAGGACGGCAAACGGACCGGCCATCCCCGGGTGTGGCGCGGTGTCCCACGCGAGCGCCTGTATCGAGACGTTCGGAAGCTCTTGAAGATCCAGAAGGCGCTGAAGCTGGTCCCGCATCACCTGTGGGCTGCTGCCGATACCAGAACGCAGCGCGGATTCGTGGATGATCGCCCAGAACTCTAGGGGGTCTTCGCGGGTCGTCAGAACCGACTGCCGTGCGACGCGAACCTCCGCCAGGGCGTTGACGCGTTCCGGCGGGTCCGTCATGTTGATGGCCGCGATCGTGGCACGGGCGTACGCCGCCGTCTGGAGGAGGCCGGGGATGAGCAGCGTCTCGAATGAGCGCATGCTCTTCGCCTCAGCTTCCAAGCTGATCAGGTCCGCGTAGTCAGTGCTGATGATGTCGCGGTACGGCTGCCACCATCCGCGCCGTCCGCCCTGCTTGGCCAGTGCGTGCAGCGCCTCGCGCTTACCGGCGTCGGACGCCCCGTCGACGCCGTAGCAGTCCAGGAGAGTACTCAAGTCGGCTGCCTTGACGTTGACTTGAGCGGACTCGATCCGGGACACCTTGGACGCCGGGATGCCCGTGCGCTCGGTGACGTCCCCCATCTTCAGCCCGGCAGCCTCTCGAAGGCGCCGCAACTCCGCGCCGAGCCGTCGCCGCCGCACTGTGGGTGCACTCACCGTTCCGCCTCCCGTAGGTCTGTACCGCAAGTCTGACGCCAGACGAGCGGCGCGCGAAACAGCTTTCCACAGCGTGCTCCCGAGCGAGGGTTCGAGCGAGCAATATTGCCGATTCAGATTTCTTGTTGCTTTTAAAGCCCAGCCAGGCCACACTGGGCGTGTCATTACGCGCACTGCAAGTGATCGTGTGCTGGTGCACGTCAGCATGCCGAGTTCGTAAGAGCCGGCACCCGCCCTGGGAGGTGTGGCTGTGACCGTGGAGGAGCAAACGACGGCGGACGGCCCGAAGACGAAGAACGTGCTTCTGGATCCGTTCAACAGGAACGCCGAACCCCGACCAGTACCGGGGTGTGACGTGTGCGGCGACTACATGCGGCTGTGGCGGCAGGCCACCGAGCCGAACGGTCCGGCACACGACCCGTCACACGCGACGGACCTCGCGGTCATGATCGGCCGGCACCCCCACGAGGACCTGGTGTTGCTGAAAGAGCGACGGTGACGGCCATGAAGACGTCACCCCCGGCCACCGACGACGAAGTGGGACTCCCCACCGACTCCATCGGGCCACTCAAACTTGGGGACTTGCCCAGCCGGTGCTGGGTGGAGTGCCGGACGTGCCGGGAGGGCGTTCAGGCGTTGGGGGCCGGGTACGGCGCGCACGTCTGGGCGCAGGAACACCAGGGAACGCACATCGGCCACGACGGCTTCCGGGTTGTGCTGACCGCCCTGTTCAGCCTCTCGCTGAAGCCCGGGCCGACCCTTTGAAGGGCCCTTCCCCTAGGGGCGTCCTCATCCGGAAACGGCCCCACGAACTGCCGTCGGCTCCCGCCTTACGCCGACGGTAGGGACGGGCGGGGGTGGCGGTGCGGAGCCGATGAGGTCGGCCCTCCGCGCCCTCAGCGGCCCCCGCCCGTATCCCGCATCCCAAGCCGCCCCGCTCACTTCCTCCCCCGTAGAAGTGGGCGGGGCCCTGATGCCCAACTACGCGGAGATGCCCGGGTGCGGCCTGCGACGCCGCCCCGGGCGCTGCCAACAGCCAAAACCTGAACAAGGAGCTGTCGACATGGCGGACATTATCGCGTTACTGGCCACTCTGACGGGCGTTCTGGTGATGCTCGGAGCACGACGCGGACGCCCGCACCCGGTGCCGGACCCCCCGAGCATCGTCACCGCGCCGGTACGGCAGCCGGACCCGTACGTCCTGCCTCTGCCACCCCCGCGCAGGGCACGTGAACGACGCTGGTTCAAGCACGCTCGCGCGGCTGGGCGGCCTGTGCTGCGCCCCAGCGAGGAGGCGTGTTGGGCGCCGACGCGGCCGTCCGAGCACACCGACCGGCCGTCGCCCCGCCCCCGGGAACCCGACTGGGACACCTCCGACGACCTGGTCCGCCCGTACGTGCGGGAAGCCATGGGCGAGGAATGGCGCACCTGGGGATGGGAGTCACGGCATGAGTGACGACGGCGCCGTCGTACCGCTCCCCCGTACGGATCAGCCCACCGGCACCGGCATGGTCATCGTCTGGAGTTCGCTGTACGGCGAGTAGTTGCCGGCCGTGTCATAGGTGCGGGCCCGGTACTCGTAGGCACGCCCGTCGGCGGGCAGCGGGTCGCAGACGGTGGCCGTGGCGGGGTCGTCGCGGGGGTCGTACGCCTCGTGCAGGACGACCGACCAGGGGTCCGTGCCCGTCTCGCGGCGCTCGATCTCAAGGCCGTAGGAGTCGCGGATCGGGGCCGGCATGTCGTCGGTGGCGGTCGCCTGGATGCCGCTCGTGCAGGAGCCCAGGGTCAGGTAGGGGGCGTAGACGGGGCCGATGCGGTCGGGGATGTCGAGCCAGAGTTCGTTGGTGGCCTCGGGGTCGAGCCACGCCGGGTTGTAGGTGGTGGTGCCGCCGTCGTTGGTGACGAGGACCCGGTAGTGGCGGGTCTCGCCGTCGGCGGTGACGGGGCCGGTGGTCCAGGTGTGGCCCTTGGTGGTGCCGAGCTTGGCCCAGACCCAGCGGCCGTCGACCTTGTCGTTGCTCAGGACCGTGTAGTGGTCGAAGTGCGGCTCGGTGTTGAGGGGCCACTTCAGGGTGACCTTGCCGGTGGCCTCGTCGTAGGCACCGGTCAGGGAGGTGACGACGGGCAGGGGGCGGACGATGGTGTCCTTGCTGCCCGCCGAGGTGTTGCCCGCCTTGTCCCTGGCGCGGACCTCGTAGTAGTACGACGTGCGGTCGTCGGGGTTCACCAGGGGGTCGGTGTGACTGCGGGCGGTGGTCGTGGTGACCTTCGTCCACGTGCTGGAGTCGACGGGCCGCCGGTAGAGGGAGTAACCCGCCAGGTCCATCTCCTTGTTGGCGGACCAGGAGACGGTCGCCCTGCGGGTCGTGGTGTTGTAGGCGGTCTTCACGCCGGTGGGGGCGAGTGGCTTCTTCTTGTCGTACGTCACCGAAGTCCGGGGCGCGTACGTGTACTTGACCTTCGCGACGCCGGTCCAGTTCACGTAGTCGACGCGGAGGGTGTGCTTGCCGGAGGGCACGGTGAGGTTGACGCTCTTGCCACGGGCGGAGTCACCGGTGTTCTTCCACAGGTCGATCTTGCGGACGCCGTCCAGATAGACGCGGACACCGTCGGTGGCGGAGACCGCGAACGCGAAGGGACCGCCGGAGCCGAAGTCGCGCTTCACCGACCAGCGGACCCCGAAGTTGTTCGACGGCACGCCGGAGGCCGGGCTGCCGGACCACTTCTCATTGACGGCCTTGTCGCAGTCGGTCCTCACCGGGGAGCCGGAGAACGAGGTGTTCTTGTAGAACGTCCGCTTGTAGACGTTCGTCGAGCAGCTGACACCGGCGGCGTCCACGGCGGCGTCCGCCTGCGGGACACCGCCCACCAGGCCGCCGAGGACGACGGCGGACAGGACACCGGCGGTCCGGGGGGTGCGGAGAGTCTTGCGGTGCGTCTTGCGGTGCACGGGGGCCTTTCGCGCTGTGCGGGCAGGAAGTACAGCACGAAGACCCGTGAGGTGGGAGGAAGGTTGCACGGCACGCCTGACGGAGCGGGGACCCCCGGTCGGTGATCGGCGGTCCCCCCGGTCAACGCCCCGCCTGCTCAGTACCCGATCAGTACCCGATCAGTACCCGATCAGTAGCGGATCAGTAGCCGACGCGGAACGTGGCGTCCTGCTGCCCCGTGGCCGTGGTGATCTCGTCAATGCGCAGGACGTAGTTGGAGTGACGGATGTAGCGGGTGGGGTTGTTGTAGGAGCGGAAGGAGGACCAGGCCGCGTCGGCGAGGCCCGCGGTGCGGTAGAAGGTGGCGTCGGCCGCGTACGTGGATGTGCCGTCGTTGACGTCGAGTTGGAGTTGGTAGTTGTAGTGGCGCAGGTAGCGGGTCGGGTAGTTGACCGACTGGAAGGAGACGCCGGCGGAGTCCGCGAGGCCGGGGACGAGTTTCCACTCCGAGTCGGTGTAGAGGTCGAAGGGGTACTCGTCGATGCGGCCGACGAAGTTGCTGTGGCGGACGTAACGGGCCGGGTAGTTGTACGACTTGAGGCGGTTCCAGGCCGGGGCGCCCCACTTGGCCAGCAGGTTGGTGTACTCCGTGGACGTGATCGGCGCGATGCCGCAGTGCTTGGAGTTGACCGGCTGGGTGTAGGTCTTCTGGTCGAGCGCGGTCCAGGTGCCGGCGGACAGGTCGTTGGTCTGCCAGGCGTAGAAGACGCCGTTGGGGGTGTAGGTGTCGCCCCACAGGTACCAAGTGCTGCTGGAAGCAAGGGACTTGACGAGGGTGGGGGCCTCGGTGCCGCCGTGGGCGACGCCGGTGGTGAACTCGGTGAAGCTGCCCGGGTCCAGTGAGGTGGAGCGGGCGCCGACCAGGGTCTGGTCCTTCTTGTAGTAGAGGTAGTTGACGCCGTTCACGCCCACGGCCATGTCGCCGTCGATGATGTCGTAGCCCGGGTCGTAGAAGACCTGCGGGTCGGACGCCGTCACGAAGTCGCTCGTGTAGTTGACCATGATGACGTTGTGGCCGCTGTCGTTGACGGCCGAGTAGATGAGCGCGTACTGGCCGCGGCCCGCGTCCCAGAACGCCTCCGGTGCCCAGGCGTGGGTGTCCATGTCGTGCACCTTCAGGCGGTGGTAGCCGGTGAAGGTGCGCAGGTCGGGCGAGTTCCAGACGTGCACGTACTGACTGACGTACGTCCAGTCGGTGCCCTTGAGGTCGGTGGCGATGACGACGAACGTGCCGTCCTGCTTGCGCAGGATGAACGGGTCGCGCAGGCCGAGGTCGCCCTCGGTGGGGGTGACGACGGGGTCGTTCTGGTTCAGCGGCGCCCAGTTGAGCCCGTCCGTGCTGACCGCGAGGTGCAGGCCGTAGTCGGTGCCGAGCCCCAGGCTGGTCGACTCGGTGAAGTAGCACATGACGTAGGCGGAGTCGGCGGCCCGGGCGGTCCCGGCGCCCAGGGCCCGGGCGCCGGTCGCGGCCAGCGGCAGGGTCGCGGCCATGCCGAGGATCCGGCGGCGCGAGGGGTGTGTTCCGTTGGTGCCGGCGGTTTCGTTGGTGCCAGCGGTTCCGTTGGTTCTCATGCGGCTCTCCAGAGGTACGACCACGGTGTCGGTTTCCGGCAATCCGAAATCTCGAACAAGGTTCGGGAAATCGATCAGAAGGTAGGGAAGAGACAGGGGCACGTCAATGGGGTGGACGGGGTTATTTGATTCCTGTGGAGGGAGCGGGAGGGGGGCGCCGCAATGCGCCGCCCCCCCTCCCCCCCCCTCCCCCTCCACGTGCGTCAGTCGCGGGGACGGCCGCCGCTCTGTTTCGGTATCAGGGCCGATGCGGGGGCCAACGCCCGGCTGTGAGCACCGGGACCGCCCGGGGCCGCGGTCAGCACCTCTCCGGCCATGGGCATGTCGTCGCGAAGCAGGTTCTCCGGGATGAGGACGCCCGCGGTGACGCCGCCACTCGATGATTCACGTACCTCCACCCGCAGGCCCTGGCGTTCGCGCAGCCGGTTGACCACGAACAGGCCGATCTGTTTGGCGTCCAGGAGGTCGACCTTCTCGGACTGGATCTTGCGGTTGGCGTCGGCCATGGCCTGCTCGTTCATGCCGAAGCCGCTGTCCTCGACCTCGATGAGGACGCCGTCGCGCAACCGGGCGGCGCGCAGGTGGACCTTGGTGGACGGCGGGCTGAACGCGGCGGCGTTCTCGACGAGTTCGGCGAGCAGGTGGATGACGTCCGCGACCGAGCCGCCCGCGACCGACATCCGCGGCACCGCCCAGATCTGTACGCGGTCGGTGTGCTCGATCTCGGCAACTGCCGCGCGCAGTACGTCCGAGAGGGCGATCGGTTCGCGCCAGCCGCGGCCGGGGGCGATGCCGGAGAGGATGAGCAGGCTCTCGGAGTGGCGGCGCATGCGGGTGGCCAAGTAGTCGATGCGGTACAGCTCTTGCAGTTCGGCGGTGTCGCGGGGGCGGTTCTCCAGGCCGTCGAGCAGGTCGAGTTGGCGGTGCAGGAGGACCTGGCTGCGGCGGGCGAGGCTGACGTAGACGCCGGAGATGCCGGAGAGGAGTTCGGCGCGTTCGGCGGCGGCCTTGAGCGCGGCGCGCTGGACGGCCGTCAACGCCGTTCCCACCTGGGCGAGTTCGTCGCCGACGAGGCGGCGCATGGGGGCCTCGGCGTCGATGTCGACGCCCTGGCCGGCGTGCAGCCGCCGCATGGCCTGCGGGAGGCGGCGGCCGGCCACCTCCAGGGCGGAGTTGCGCAGGTCGAGGAGCTCGACGATCAGGCCGCGGCCGACGAGGACGGAGACCAGCAGCGAGAGCAGCACGCCGACCAGGCCCAGGACGACCGCGACGCCCGAGGCGCCCAGGGTGTCCCAGCCGAACGGGTTCGCCTTCGCGGTGGCCGCGGTACCGGCCTCGGCCTCGGCGTCCGCGAAGCCCTTCAGGACGGTGTCGGCGGCGGTGTCCCACTGCGCGAGGGCGGGCGCGGTGGCGGCGGTCGTGCCCGGCCCGGCGGTCCGGACCCGGTTCTCGCCCGCCACCATCCGGAGGTACGCCTCGCTGCCGAGGATCTTCGTGTACGCCGCGCGGTGCTGGGCCTTGAGGTCGGCCACCGCGGGGGCGAGCAGTTCGCGTTGCGTGGCGACGGCGCCGACGAACTCGGCGTACTGCTCGCGGCCCAGGGTGCCGGTGCCGCGGGCGGCGGCGAGCAGGGCGCGTTCCTGGGCAACTGCCTCGCGTACGCGGGAGAGTTCGAGGACGACGCGGCCCTCGGAGCTGTCCGCGGTGCCCTCCTCCTCGGTGAGCGCGCCGGTGACGGCGAAGCCGTGCTCGATGACGGCGGAGTAGCCCGTGTACGCGGTGGCCGCGGCGGCGGGGGTGGTGGTGTCGGTACGCAGGCTGGAGAGACCCTTGGCGTCGCTCTGAAGCCGGCTGATACGGCCGGGCAGCGCGGAGTTGATGAGCGCGGCGTCCGAACTCGCGGTGTTCACGCCGTCGTTGAGCTCTGTGACGGTCTTGTCGGTATCCGCCCGAGCGGACTTGAGGCCGGCCCGGTCGGCGGCCGTGGGGGCGGTCGCGTACCGCATCGCCGCGGTGCGCTCCGCTTGCAGCGCGGTGACGAAGTCGGCGACGGGGGTGAGGAGTTCGGCGTCCACGTCCTTGGCGCGCTCGGTGTCGCCGATGCTCGACGCCGTGGTGACGGCGGCGAAGCCCCAGAGCGCCATGAGCGAGACGATCGGCAGCATCAGCAGCGCGACGATCTTCGCTCGGACGGAGCGGGGACGGAGGGGGTTTGAACGGGGAGTCGTACGGGGAGTTCCTGCGGATGTAGCACGCATGCTGGGCCTCGCTTGGGGCGGGGGTTGGGGTGGGGCGGGGGTTACTGGGTTGCCCGGGGGCTGGTGCGGGTTGGGTGCGACGGGGTTGTTGGGTGCCGGGGGTTGGTGCGGGTTGGGTGGGACGGGGTTACGGGGCGCCCGGGGTTGGTGCTGGCCGGGGGTAGGGTCCGCTCACCCGCGCTTGCGGGGTGCCGCTGCGCCCACCCGTGCCGCCCCTAGCGGCACGCATGCCCGCAGCGGCGCGGGGTGGGGTTGCCGGGGCTCGCGTCGCTGCTGCGCGCGGCGGCGCGGGGCGGCGGGAGTGTGCGGCGCTGCGGGCCGCAGTGAGGGCGGGGTGGCCGGGAGTGTGCGGCGCTGCGGGCCGCAGTGAGGGCGGGGTGGCCGGGAGTGTATGGCGCTGCGGGCCGCAGTGAGGGCGGGGTGGGGCTGCCGGGTCCCGCGGGGTGCAGCTGCCCGCAGCGCAGCGGAAGCGGCCGTGCGGCTGCCGGTTCTAGCGCTCGCGTCTGGCCGTAGTGGCGCCCCGGGACTTCGGGGTGGTGACGCGAGCCCCCGCGGACCCGTCCGCCACCCACGGCGGCAAGGGGACGGTACGGGGGTGTCCGCCCGCAGCGGATGGCGCGTCAACCAACCCGCACCTCCACCGCCGTACCCATTCCGCGCCAGACCGAGGACGGATACCCCCGTGGCGGCCCCGACCCCCAACCCACCCAAGGGGCGCGGGGAACTGCGCGAGCAACCCCCACCGAACCCGCAGACAAAAACTCACGCCGTAGACAACTCCACCTCACGAAGCAACTCCTCCGCCTCCCCCCGCTTCCCCGTCGGAGACAACGCCACATACGCCGACGTAAGAAACAGGAACGACCCCAACACCACCGCCAGCGGAAAGATGAACTGCGTGGGCGTAGCCCCCGCCAACTCCACACTGCTGGGCCTCAGTTGGATGCTCACCGCGTACATCGCGGTGTAATGCATGCTGGTCACCGCGACCCCCATCACCAGCGCCGCCACCACCGCCAGCACCGACCCCCGCACAACCAGCGTCAGCGCCAACGCCGCGGTCGCCGCCACCACCGCGATCACGACCGACGCGGCGACGAGCGCGGGATCGTAGGAGACCGTGCCGTGCAGGTTGAGCGCCGCCATGCCCGTGTAGTGCATCGCCGCGACCCCCAACCCCGCACCGAGCCCGCCGAGGATCACGGACCGCACCTGCGAGCGCCCGTACCCGGCGGTGAACACCCCCGCCGCCACGACCGCGAAGGCGATCAGCAGGCTCAGCACGGTGAGCGGGATGTCGTAGCGGATCGGCGTGCCCTCGACGCTGAAGCCGAGCATCGCGATGAAGTGCATCGTCCAGATGCCCGAGCCGAGGGCGACGGAAGCCAGCAGCAGCCAGTTCCGCTTGGAGGCGCCGTCGGACTCCAACGCCCGCACGGTACAGCGCAGTCCGAGCGCCGAGCCGACGCAGGCCATCAGATAGGAGAGGACGGGTGTGACCCATCCCGCGCTGAAGTGGTCCATGTGACCCATGGGGAACCCCTCTCGCCGCCGCGCGGAATGGGACCGCGCGCACGGAAGTACACCGCCGGTGGAAACCGGGGCGTCGAATCCTGCCAGCGTTGACCGTGGGTCAGATGGGCGCGAAAGGGACCAGGGGGGAGATTTATGAGAATTGGATTACCGTGCGGTATCTCACAGGCCAACCCGCCTTGACCTGCATGTTTTCCGCCCTGTACGGGCCAGACCGTACGTACCACGACAACTACCCACCGCTGCTTTTCGGACAGAGATGGGGAGTTGTTCGTGAAGGTTTGACGAAGAACGGTGAACTCCACCACCGCGAACGGACGTCAGAGAATCGTCGCCCCGGGCGCAGGCGCCGTCGCCGTCCGGGCGGCCCGGCAACTTCCGGACGCGCGCAGGGCGCCCGCGACCGCTTCGGCGGAGTCCGCGTCACGCGCCAGGTACGCCGTGGTCGGCCCCGACCCGGACACCAGCGCAGCCAGCGCACCGGCTTCGCGCCCCACGGCGAGGGTGTCCGCGAGGGAGGGAAAGAGCGAAAGGGCGGCGGGCTGAAGGTCGTTGGAGCCGACGAGCACGGCGGCGAGGGCGTCCGAGTCCCCCTTGGCCAGGGCGGCCAGCAACTCCGCGGACACGACAGGCTCAGGAACGACCGCACCCGAACCACCCACCAGCCGATCAAATTCCCCATAAACAGCGGGAGTTGACAGCCCCCCGTCCGCGACCGCGAACACCCAGTGAAAGGTGCCACCCACTTCAAGGGGCCGAAGCCGCTCACCCCGCCCGGTACCGAGCGCGGCACCACCAACCAGGCTAAACGGCACGTCACTGCCCAACTCGGCGCAGATACCCAGAAGTTCCTCACGCGAGGCACCGATCCCCCACAGCGCGTCGCAGGCGAGCAGCGCACCGGCGGCGTCCGCGCTGCCGCCCGCCATGCCACCGGCGACGGGGATGTCCTTGGCGATATGGATATGTACGGCGTCGTCCCGCCCGTACCGCTCCGCGAGGGCAACGGCCGCGCGGGCGGCGAGATTTGTCCGGTCGAGGGGCACTTGATCGGCGCCGGGCCCCTCACAACTCACCCGGAGCTGTTCGGCGGGGGTGACGGTGACCTCGTCGTACAGACTGACGGCGAGAAAGACATTGGCGAGATCGTGAAAGCCGTCCGGGCGAGCGGCACCCACCGCAAGCTGCACATTGACCTTGGCCGGCACACGTACCGTCACACTCACGACTGCCCCTCCCCCTCGTCCCCAACCGTGCTGCCGTGCTCGGCGATACGGGCGAACTCCTCGACGGTGAGCGCCTCGCCGCGGGCCTGCGGCGAGACCCCCGCGGCGACGAGCGCGGCCTCGGCGGCGGCGGCGGACCCGGCCCACCCGGCGAGCGCGGCCCGCAGCGTCTTCCGCCGCTGGGCGAAGGCGGCATCGACGACGGCGAACACCTGCGCCTTGGTGGCGGACGTCTTGATCGGCTCGGTCCGCCGCACCAGCGAGACGAGTCCGCTGTCGACGTTGGGCGCGGGCCAGAAGACGTTGCGCCCGATGGACCCGGCGCGCTTGACCTCCGCGTACCAGGCGGCCTTCACGGACGGCACCCCGTAGACCCGCGAGCCGGGGGGCGCGGCGAGCCGGTCGGCGACCTCGGCCTGCACCATCACGAGGGTGCGCTCGATGCTCGGGAAGGTGTCGAGCATGTGCAGCAGGACGGGGACGGAGACGTTGTACGGCAGGTTCGCGACGAGGGCGGTGGGCGCGGGCCCGGGCAGCTCGTGGACCTGTAGGGCATCGCGGTGCACGAGCGTGAAGTTGCCGGCGCGGTCCGGCAGCCGGGCGGCGATGGTGGTGGGCAGTGCGGCGGCGAGGGCGTCGTCGATCTCCACGGCGACGACGTGGCCCGCGGCCTCCAGCAGCGCGAGCGTCAGCGAGCCGAGCCCCGGGCCGACCTCGACGACGACGTCGTCCTCGCGCACGCCCGCGGTGCGGACGATACGGCGGACGGTGTTGGCGTCGATGACGAAGTTCTGGCCGCGTTGCTTGGTGGGGCGGATGTTGAGCGCGGTGGCCAGTTCACGAATGTCGGCGGGGCTCAGGAGGGCGTCGGGGGGGCTGCTCACGGGGCTAAGCGTACGGGGCCCCGGCCGGGGGGAGGTTCGACGGCACCCGGGGCTGATGCCGGCCGAGCGGGCCTGGGGTTGCTGGTTGCCGGGGGTTGGTGCTGGCGGGGTGCGGCGGGGGGTGCGGGGGACCGGGGGGTGGTGGTGGCCGGGGGGAGGGTCCGCTCACCCGCGCTTGCGGGGGGCCGCCGC
>LJCV01000268.1 GCA_001298575.1 Actinobacteria bacterium OK074 | reverse complement strand
GCGGCCCCCGCACCCCGCAGAACCCCCGAAGCCCGCGCGACCCCCACCGCCCCGACCGCGCCAACAGCCTCCCCGCCCCCGTCCCCACCCCCTCCGGTTACCGGCTGCACACCGGCCGCCTCCCCGTCGCCGTCGACGCCGAGGCCGCCTTCACACGGCTGTACTCGGCCTCCAACCGGGCGTTCTGGCTGGACAGTTCGCGGGTGGAGGCCGGGCTGGCGCGGTTCTCGTTCTTCGGGGACGGCAGCGGGCCGCTGGCCGAGTTCGTGCACTACGACGTCGGCACCGGGGTCTGCGAGGTCGAGCGGGAGGGACGGCCGCCGCGCCGGGTCCGGGCGAGCGTCTTCGACTATCTGAAGCAGCAGCTGAGTGCCCGTCAGATCGACGGCGGCGGACTGCCGTTCGACTTCGCCTGCGGCTATGTCGGTTACTTCGGCTACGAGTTGAAGGCCGACTGCGGCTCCCCGAACCGGCACCGCGCCGAAACCCCGGACGCCTGCTGGCTGTTCGCCGACCGGCTGATCGCGGTGGACCACCAGGAGGGCCTCACCTACGCCGTCTGCCTCGCCGAGGACACTCCGCGGGCCGCGCGCGAGGCCGCCGACTGGATCGACGCCGCCCTGACCGGGCTGACGTTCGTCTCCTCGGCCGCCGCCGACACCGGACCATCCATATCCGTCCCCGAGGTGACAGCCCCGCCCGTGGGCACGCCCGACCCGACCGCCGCCGAACCCTGGCTGGTGCGCGACCGTACGGCCTACCTCGCCGACATCGCCTCCTGTCAGCGGGAGTTGGCCGCCGGCACCAGCTACGAGATCTGTCTGACCAACGCCGCCCGGCTGCCCGCGCCGCCGGACGCGTACGCGTTCTACCGGGCGCTGCGCCGCGTGAACCCGGCCCCGTACGCCGCCTTCCTGAAGTTCGGCGAGCTGGACGTGGCCGGTTCCTCGCCGGAACGGTTCCTGCGGATCACCCGGGACGGCGTCGCCGAGGCCAGGCCGATCAAGGGCACCGCGCCGCGCGCCGCCGATCCGGCGGAGGACGCCCGGCTGCGGGACGCGCTCGCCACGGACGCCAAGACACGCGCCGAGAACCTGATGATCGTCGACCTGCTCCGCAACGACCTCGGCCGGGTCTGCCGCACCGGCACGGTCCGCGTCTCGCGGCTCATGGCCGCCGAGACGTACGCGACCGTGCACCAGCTCGTGTCCACCGTCGAGGGGCGGTTGCGCGCGGGCACGGACGCGGTGGACTGCGTGCGGGCGTGCTTCCCCGGCGGGTCGATGACGGGCGCGCCGAAGCTGCGCACGATGGAGATCATCGACGGGCTGGAGACCGAGGCCCGCGGGGTGTACTCCGGCGCCCTCGGCTACCTGGGCTGCGGCGGTGGCGCGGACCTCGGCATCGTCATCCGGACGGCCGTGTTCGCCGACGGGCTGGTGCAGTTGGGCGCGGGCGGCGCGATCGTCCTCGGCTCCGAACCGGCCGCCGAGTACGACGAGATGCTGCTGAAGACGGCGGCGCAGATGGCGGCCCTGCGGCCATGCGCGGACGCGGATCCGCCTCAAGCAGGGGACCCCGCGGCCGACTCGGCGACGGCCGTAGAGGAGCCCGCGCGATGACCGTCCAGCACCGCACCGCAACTCCCCTGCCGCCTACGGCCGTTGCCGACCCGCCGGCCGACTCGCGCCCCCGCGCCCGTGGCAACCTCGCCGAGCATCTCGCCCAACTCGCCGCCCGGCGCGGCTGGTCCGACCGGGCCGCGTTCCTCCAGGACCACCGGGTGTGGACGCACGGCGAGGTGCACGACCTCGGTGCCCGGGCCGCCACCGTGCTGGCCGGGCACGGAGTACGGGCCGGGGACCGGGTGCTGCTCGCGCTGCCCGACTCGATCGCCTGGGTGACCGCCTTCCTCGCGGTGGCCCGGCTCGGTGCCGTCGCCGTGCTGGTCAATCCCGAACTCCCCGCCGCCGACCACGCGTTCATGGCGCAGGACACCGGGGCCGTGCTCTGCGTGACCGGGCCGGGGCCGGCGGAGGACGAGGGGCGGTTCGCGGGGCGGGCGCGGCTCGGCGCCGACCAGTTCGTCGCACTCCCCGCCGCCGCCGAGCCCGCCGCCGCGCACCCGGTCGACGCGCGCACCCCGCTGTACGTGCAGTACACCTCCGGAACGACCGGGCGCCCCAAGGGAGTTGTGCACGGCCACGGCGACCCGCGGTCGTACCACGACCTGATCGGCCGGCATCTGCTGCGGATCACCGCGGACGACGTCACCCTGTCCGTCTCGAAGCTGTACTTCGCCTACGGCTTCGGCAACGCCTTCGTCTTCCCGCTGTTCTCCGGCTCGGCCGCCGTGCTCGTGGACCGGCGGCCGAGCCCGGCCGCCGTCGACGACCTGGTGGCCCGCCACCGGGTGACGCTGCTGTACTCGGTGCCGTCCGCGTACGCGGCGCTGGTGGCGGACCGGGGCAGCGGGCACGGCGCCTGTTTCGCCTCGGTGCGGGCGGCGGTGTCGGCCGGGGAGGGGCTGCCCCGGGCGGTCGGGGAGCAGGTGGCCGCGCTGCTGGGCGCCCCCGTCCTGGAGCAGATCGGCTCGACCGAGGCCGGGCACGCGTTCTGCGCCAACGGCCTCGGGCACAACCGCCCCGGGACTGTCGGCCGCCCCGTACCCGGCTTCGAAGTGGAACTGCGCGACCGTACCGGCAAGGCCGTGGCCGACGGCGATCCGGGTGAACTCTGGGTGCGGGGGCCGACGTTGACGCCCGGCTACCTCAACCGGCCGGACGAGTCCGAACGCACGCTGGTGGACGGCTGGTTGGCCACCCGGGACCGGGCGGTGCGCGAACCCGACGGTTCCTACCGGCACTTGGGACGCGCCGACGACATGGAGATGGTCGGCGGGATCACCGTCTCCCCGCTGGAGATCGAGGCCCTGTTGCGGACCCATCCGGCGGTGAAGGAGGTCGCGGTCGCGGCCGTCGCGGACGGGCGGGGGGCGAGCCGGTTGCGGGCCTTCGTCGTGCCGACCGTGGCCGTGGCGCACGAAGCGGCGGTCGTGGAGGGCGAGTTGCTCGCCCTGGTCCGCGCCCGGCTGGCCGCGTTCAAGGTCCCCCGCAGCGTCAGTTTCGTCGCCTCCCTGCCCCGCACCGCGACCGGGAAGCTCCGCCGTCACCTGGTCCGCGAGGGCGCGTGGTGACCATGACCGAAAGGAACGGGCACATGTACCAGCACGAACAACTGCCGCCCGCGGAACGCCGGTTCACCGACCGCGGCTTCGACCGGGGGTTCGACCGCGGCTTCTATCTGGGCCCGGTCTTCCGGCAGGCCGCCGACCGCCACGGCGGTGTCTTCGTCACCCTGGACCGGCCGCTGGACGTGGCCCCCGGCCGTGGCGTGGACCTCAGCTACACCGAACTGGCCGACGTCGTCGACGAGTTGGCGGGGCGGCTGTGGGACGCGGGGGTGCGGCCGTCGGAGCAGGTGGTCGTGCACAAGAGCGACAACGTCGACATCCTGCTGCTGACCTGTGCCGTCTCGCTGATCGGCGCGGTCCCGGTGCTCCTCTCCCCCGCGCTGGCCGGACCCGTGGTCGGGCAGCTGCTCGCCCGGCTGCCGGGGCCCTGGCTGGTCACCGACAGAGCGAAACTGGACGGCGGGCTGAAGGAGTTGGGCCTCTCCGATCTCGTCCGGCAGACGCTGTCGGTCGACGGCGGCCACGGGGCGGTGCCGTTGTCGAAGTACGCGGGCGCAGAGACGCCGGCTCCCGTACGGCTGCACCCGCGTGAGCCCTCGCTGATCACGCACAGTTCGGGCACGACCGGGGTGCCCAAGCTCGCCGTGCACTGCCCGAACACCATGTGGAACCGGCTCGTTCCGCAGCAGGCGATGGGCTGGCCGACGCGGGGCGAGACGGCCGCGCTGCACATGTCGTTCGTGCACTCGCGCTTCTACCATCTGCTGGGCGTACTGCTGCGGTTCGGCAGCCCGCTGGTGCTGATCACCGACCCGGACCCGGCGAAGGTGGGGCCGCTGCTCGCGCGCCACCGCCCCGGGATCGTCGAGACGCACCCCAACACCTTCGTGCTGTGGGAGGAGTTGGCCAACGCGCCCGGCGCACCGCTGTCCCGCGTGCGGTCGTACGGCTCGACGTTCGACGCGATCCATCCGCGCACGGTACGGCGGCTGTTGAGCGCCTCGAAGCGCCGTACGCCCTGGCTGATCCAGCTCTACGGGCAGAGCGAGACGGGCCCGGTGGCGTTCCAGTGGTTCACGCGCCGCGGCGCGGCACGGGCGGCCGGGCGGCGGGTGGGGATCGGGATACCGGGCTTCACCCGCGTCCGGATCACGGACGACGCGGGCAGGCGGGCGGCTCCGGGCCAGCCGGGCCGGATCGAGGCGCGGACGCGGGGCCGGATCCTCACCTACCTCGGTGCCCGGGAGCAGTACGAGCGCCAACTCTCCGACGGCTGGTGGCAGATGGGGGACATGGGCCGCCAAAGCCGCCTGGGGGTACTGCATCTGATGGACCGTGAGATCGATCGGATCGACTCGGTGCACAGCAACCTGGAAGTGGAGGACGTCCTGATGGACCGCCTGGAGGAGTTGCGCGAGGTGGTCATCGTGCCCGGCGTGGACCGCGAGCCGGTGCCGGTGGTGTGCGTGCGCGACGAACGCCCCCTGGACGCGGCACGCTGGCGTGCGGCCCCCGCCGACCTGCCCCCGCGGGCCGAACCCCGCCAATGGCGCTTCGAGGAACTGCCGATGACCGCCACGTGGAAGGTGAAGCGGGTGGAGATCACCCGCATGCTGACGGAAGGCTCCCGCACCCCGTGACCACGCCCGACCACCGGGACAAGCCCCCCACGCCTCCGCCTCCCCCCCCACCCCCCACCACCCCACCGCCGAAGCCGACGCACCCCCCGTCGGTGGGCCGCAGTCGCCACCAACACCCCACCGCCATCGGTGACTTCCCCGCCATCACCCCCGGCGCCGCCCTCGACGACTCCCCCCACGCCCACCCCGCCGGCCGGCACCGCGCGCCCCGTACCCGACCGGTCGTCGTCGTGGGCGCGGGGCCCGTCGGGCTGTCCGCGGCGCTCGCGCTGCGGGGGCACGGGCTGCCCGTGCTGGTGCTGGAGGCGGAGGGGCAGGGGCGTGAACGGCCGGGCAGCCGGGCCCTGTTCGTGCACCGGGAGTCGTTGCGGCTGCTCGACGGGATGCGCCCCGGGCTGGCCGCGCGGATCACCGCGTACGGGCGCACCTGGCACACCTCGCGGACCCTGTACCGGGGCCGCGAGGTGTACGCCCGCACCTTCCCGCCCCCGGCCGGCACCCCGCCGTTCACCAGCCTCCGGCAGGTGGACACCGAACGGTTCCTGCTGTCCGCGTGTACGTCCGCGGGGGTGGAGTTCGCGTGGGACGCCGAGATCGCGGGCGTCGAAGTCGGCGCCGAACACGTCGTGTTGACCGCGCGGAACGGGCGGCGCAACTGGGCCGCGCGGTACGTGGTCGCCGCCGACGGCGCCCGCTCGGCGGTGCGCCACGCCCTCGGCATCCCGATGGAGGGCGACCGCTCCGACGGCTTCCACGTCGTCGTGGACGTCGCCGACATCCCGGGCGCCGAACTGCCGTTGGAGCGCGTCTTCCACTACGAGCACCCGGGCGTCGGCGGTCGCAGCGTGATGCGGGTGCCGTTCACCGGCGGCTTCCAGGTCGACCTCCAGTGCCGCGACGACGACACCGAGGAGGAGTACGGCACCGCCGACGCCGTACGGCAGTGGCTGCCCGGCGTGGTCGGACTCGGTTACGCCGAACGGATCTTGTGGGTGTCGACGTACCGCTTCCTGCGCAAGGTCGCGGCGACGTTCACCGATCCGCACCGCCGGGTGCTGCTGGTCGGCGAGGCGGCCCACCTGTTCCCGCCGTTCGGCGCCCGCGGCATGAACAGCGGCATCGCGGACGCGGCGGCAGCGGCGCGCGCGATCGTCGCCGGGACCCCGGCGGCGGTCGACGAGTTCGCCGAAGTCCGGCACGCGGCAGGGCTGTTCAACAGCGCGGCGGCCGGGCTCGCCCTGGAGCACCTACGGCCGAGCCGGCGCATCGTCAGGGCCAAGCAGCGCACGGCGGCGGCGCTCGCGCCCGTGCTGCCGTGGTGCGGGGCCTGGTTGGAACACGCCCCGTACGGACCCCGCCAGGGGGCGCCCGCGGCTCCGGGCGGTAAGTATTGAGCACGGCGGACTCGCACAGCACAGGCGGAGAGGAACCAGACGTGACCCAACCTGCGGTTGCCGAAAGGCTGTTGGCCTGGACGCCCGGCCAAGGGCTCGCCCCGGCCCCGACCACGGGCCCCGCGGCGGCGGTGCGCACGGCGGGCGGCCATCTCCTCGTCGCCGACTCGTGGCTGGTGCGCGAGGGCCGGGTCCGCGCCTTCGACCGGCACCGCGACCGCTTCCTGCGGTCCTGTACGGAGTGCGGCGGCCCCGCCCTCGACCAACTCACCGCGTTCTGGCGGGACATGACCGCCGCGCTGCCCCGCACCGGCGAGTGGTTCCCGCGCGTCGAACTCGCCGCCGGTTCCCTGGAGTTGCGCCTCCTGCTGCGGCCCGCGCCACCCCTCGGCACGGCCGTGCGCGTCTGGGCGGCCGGACAGCTCGACCCGCGGACCGTGCCCCGCCGCAAGGGCCCCGACCTGGACGCCCTGGCCCGGGTACGCCGCCGCGCCATCACCGAGGGCGCGGACGAGGCCGTCCTGATCGGCTCCTCCGGGGTCCTCCTGGAAGGCGCCACCACGAGCGTCCTGTGGTGGGAGGACGACACCCTCTGCCTGCCCCCGCCCCGGCTGCCCCTCCTCCCCGGCGTCACCACCGCCCTGGTCCAGGACCGCGCCCGGGCCCTCGCCCTCCGCATCGCCCACCGCGAACGCACCGTCGCCGAACTCGACGGCCACGAGGTGTGGCTGGTGAACGCCCTGCACGGCATCAGACCCGTAACGGAATGGACCGGCCGCCCGATGACGACACCTCCGGCGGTACGGGCCCCGGAATGGCAACAATGGCTGAACGGGACGGCGGAGCGACTGCCAGATATAAATAGCTAGGGCGGCTATTTCTACTTCTGCGCGGTTTCTACTTCTGCGCGGACTGATCGGGCTGATAACCTCCGGGAACCATCCGCGTAGCGATAGCGATCCGGTTGTAGGCGTTAATAACCGTGGCCGCCCAAATAATCGCCGCAATCTGCCCCTCATCAAAGACCTCCGCGGCCACGGCGTACACGGCATCCGGAACATGACCGTCGTGGACCAGGGTCACAGCCTCGGTCAACTCCAGTGCGGCACGCTCCCGTTCGGTGAAGAACGGCGTCTCGCGCCAGGCGCTCAGGGCATAGATCCGCTGCTCGGTCTCGCCCTGCGCGCGGGCGTCCTTGGTGTGCATGTCGAGACAGAAGGCGCAGCCGTTGAGCTGGGACGCCCGAATCCGCAGCAGCTCCAGGATTTCCGGCTCGACCTTGGCTTCCCGGGCCGCGGAAACGGCCGCCGCATGCAGGGCACCCATCGCGGCGGAGACGTCGGGAGTTGTCTTCTTCAGGGCGACGCGGGATATGGGCTCGCTTTTGCTCGCGGGGAGGTTCATGGGACGAATGTATCGCCGACAAACCGGAGAGGGCACCGAAACGGCGAAACAGCCCGCGGGGAATCCGCCAAATTCCCGGCACCTTCAGCGGGCAGCAGCGAGAAGCCTCACCGGGCAGCGAGAAGCCCGTCCACCAGCGCCCCGAGCCCGTCCAGATACGTGTCCTTGGCGGTCAGCGGCGCCCACTGGTCGGCGACCTGCGCCAGGCGGGGCAGTTCGGCCGGGTCGAGATCGGCGAAGACCCGCTCCCGGTAGGTGGGCCGGTCGTCGTCCGTGCGCCGCCGGGCCGCCGTCGCCCGGACCAGGATCTCTCCGGCGGTGTAGTACCAGATCGCGCGGTACCCGTGCACGGCCCGCTCGGGGGACAGTCCGCACTCGATCAGGCCGTCGACGATCTGCTCGACGAACCAGAGAGCGGAGGTGGCCGTCAGGTCGTCGGCGGTCAGCACCCCCACGATCCAGGGGCAGGCGGCGAGCGCCTCGTGGATCGTGGCGGCGGCGAGGACCACGCGCTCGCGCGGCTCGGCGGACGGTTCGGTCCGGTGCAGCGTCCGCGCGGCGTAGTCGTCCAGCAGCAGGAGGAGCAGTTCTTCCTTGTCGCGGACGTGGTGGTAGAGCGCCATCGGCGTACTGCCGATCTCTTTGGCCAGCCGCCGCATGGTCAGCCGGTCCACACCCTCCTCGGCCACGATCCGGCGGGCCGTCTCCACTACCTCCTCGCGGGAGATACGGGGAGGTCGGCCGGTGGCTTTGCGCGGGGCGGGCGGTTGCGGCATGCCCTCATCATCACCCGGGTGTCGACAGCCGCGATCTCTCAGGGGTACTTTCTATACATGTATAAAAACTTACGAGGGCGCCCGGCAGCGGTGCTCGCGGCGGCCTCCGTCGCCCAGTTCGTCTTCGCCCTGGACATGTCGGTGGTCAACGTCGCACTGCCCGCGATCCGCACCGCGCTGGGGTTCGCGCCGCTCGGCCTGTCGTGGATCGTGCACGTCTACGCGCTCACCTTCGGCGGGCTGCTGCTCCTGGGAGGCCGCGCCTGTGACCTGTACGGTCACCGTCGGCTGTTCCTGGCGGGCCTGACCGTCTTCGGACTGTGCTCACTGGCGGGCGGACTGGCCCAGGAACCCTGGCAGTTGATCGCCGCCCGCGCCGGTCAGGGGGTGGGTGCCGCCGCGGCCGCCCCGGCCGCGCTGGGGATGCTCACCGCCACCTTCCCCGAAGGCCCCCGCCGGGTCCGGGCGCTCGGGGTGTGGAGCGCGGCGAACGCGGCGGGGGGTGGCCTGGGGGTGCTGGCGGGCGGCCTGCTGACCGAGTACGCGGGCTGGCGCTGGGTGATGCTGGTCAACTTGCCTTTCGTTGCGGCGGCTTTGGCGCCGGCGCTCGCGGGCATACCGGCCGCACAGACCGACCAACACGACCAGCGCGAACGGCCCGAACGGCTGGACGTGCTCGGCGCCGTCCTCGCAACCGCCGGCGTCGGCCTGCTGGTGTTCGGCGTCGTCCGGACCGACGTCCGGGGCTGGGGCTCTCCGGCCACCGTGGCGACCCTCGCCGCCGCGGCCGTGCTCCTGGCCGCCTTCGCGGTCGCCGAACTCCGGGTGCCCGCACCGCTGTTACGCCTCGGCCTGCTGCGCAGCCGTTGGGTGGCGGGCGCCAACGTGCTCGTATTCCTGGCGGCGGCCGGGCAGTTCGCGGCGTTCTACTTCGTGTCCCTGTACATGCAGCAGGTCCTGGGCATGGGCGCCGCGGCGACCGGCGCCGCGTTTCTGCCGTTCCCCGTGTGCCTGGTCGTGGGCAGCGTCGTCGCGACCCGCGTCACCTCGGCCCGCACCCCCCGAGCCGCCCTGGTGCCCGGCGCGTTGCTGGCCACCGCGGGCCTGGTCTGGTTCGCCTTCATCAGTCCCGACGGCGGCTTCCTCACCGACGTGCTCGGCCCCAGCGTCGTCACCGGCATCGGCGTCGGACTGGTCCTGGCCCCGATCGCCTCCGCCGCGACCACCGGCGTCGCCGCCCGCGAGGCCGGCATGGCCTCCGGCCTGTTCAACAGCTCACGCCAGCTGGGCGGTTGCGTCGGCCTGGCCGCGCTGGCGACCCTCGCCGCCCGCCGCCTCGGCACGGCCACCGGCCCCGCCGCGCTCAGCGACGGCTACGCGCTGGGCCTGGCCGTCGCCGCCGCCGTCTTCGCGCTCGCGGCGGTCGTGGCCGTCGTCGTGCTGCCCCGCCGCCGGAGCGGAACGCCCGGCCCACAGCCCGCCGCCGTACCGAACCGCCTGGAAGGAACGCCGTCCTGACGCCGACGCCCACGCCGACGCCGAAACCGGCACCCATCGCGCCGTAAGCCGCACCAGGCACCCCACCGGAAGCCGCGCCGCGAACCCCCTGGCGCCAGTGGTACAACGCGACACCAGGGACCGTTTTCACGCCTATGCCGGGTTACGCGCGTAACGCTACTTTCGACCGAGAAGGGCAAGAAGCGAGAGGAGCGACCATATGAGCGATTGGACCTTATTCGAACTTTCGCCCGGAGGAAGTGCCGACCCGGACACCGGAGTTGCCGCGGTGTCCCGCATCCCCGGCCACATGGAGGTCTGGTGGGTGGGCCCGGCCGGCTCGGTGGAGGGAGCGTACTGGTACGAGGGCAGCCCGTGGGCGCGGTACCAGATCGCCCCCAACGGCAGTGCCTCACAAGCCAGTTCCCTCACCGCCGTGTCGCGCATCCCCGGCAGCATGGAGCTGTGGTGGACCGGCCCCAACGGCTCGGTGGAGGGCGCCTATTGGTACGAGGGCAGCCCCTGGGCCCGCTACCAGATCGCCCCCGACGGCAGCGCCCGGCACCGGGCGATCACGGCGGTGTCCCGTATCCCGGGCAGCATGGAGCTGTGGTGGGTGGGCCCCAACGAGTCGGTGGAAGGCGCCTATTGGTACGACGGCCACCCCTGGGCCCGCTACCAGATCGCACCCGACGGCAGCGCCTCCACGAACGGGGGCATCACGGCGGTGTCCCGGATCCCCGGCAGCATGGAGCTGTGGTGGGTGGGCCCCAACGAGTCGGTGGAAGGCGCCTATTGGTACGACGGCCACCCCTGGGCCCGCTACCAGATCGCACCCGACAACTCCGCGTCCGCCGTCGGCGGTATCACCTCGGTCTCCCGGATCCCCGGCAGCATGGAGGTGTGGTGGGTGAGCCGCAACGAGTCGGTGGAGGGGGCCTATTGGTACGACGGCCACCCGTGGGCCCGGTACCAGATCGCACCCAACGGCAGCGGCTACCGCGGGTCGGCGATCACCGCCGTGTCCCGCATCCCCGGCAGCATGGAGCTGTGGTGGACCGGCACCGACAACTCGGTCCAGGGCGCCTACTGGTACGAGGGCAACGCGTGGGCCCGCTACCAACTGGCGCCCGCCGACGCCTCCACCGGTGACGGCATCGCCGCCGTGTCGCGGATCCCGGGCAGCATGGAAGTCTGGTGGCTGACCGGCCGCGAGTCCATCGAGGACGCCTACTGGTACGAGTGACGGATCCTGGCGCTGCCCGGCCCCACCACCGCAACGTGGGGCCGGGCAGCGCCCGTTGACGTACGTGATCAGGAAGATGCGTCCGGCAGCGCCGCGCACAGCGCCTCCAGTGCCCCCGCCCAGCCGTGCTCCGGCGGCGTCCCGTACCCCACCACCAGCGCGTCCGTGGGCCCCGCGGTCGAGCGAGGGTGCCGGAAGCGGTCGAGGTCCTCCACCGCCAGGCCCTGCCAGGCCGCCGCCCGTAGCAACCACTGCCTTGTGCCGGGCGGGAGTTGGAGGACGGCATGCAGGCCCGCCGCGATGCCGGTGACGTGGACGGCGGGGGCGTGCCGGGCCAGCGCCTCGACCAGGGTGTCCCGGCGGCGCCGGTAACGCAGCCGGGCGGCGCGGACGTGGCGGTCGTAGGCGCCCGACGCGATGAACTCCGCGAGGGTCAGCTGGTCCAGTACCCCGCGGTTGTCGGCCTCGCCCTTGACCACGGCGACCTCCGGGACCAGCGACGGGGGCAACACCGCCCAGCCGAGCCGCAGTCCGGGCGCGAGCGCCTTGCTCGCGGTGCCGAGGTACACCACGCGGTCGGGGTCCAACCCCTGAAGCGCGCCCACCGGTTGGCGATCGTAACGGAACTCGCCGTCGTAGTCGTCCTCCAGGACCAGGCCGCCCGTCCGGCGCGCCCAGTCCAGCGCGGCGGCGCGGCGTTCGGGGTGCAGCGCCATGCCCAGCGGCATCTGGTGCGCGGGGGTCAGCAGTACGGCCCCGGTGGCGCCCAACTCCTCGGTGCGCGGGCCGAGTTCGTCGATGCGCAGCGGTACGGTGCGCAGCCCGGCCGCCTCCAGCAGCTCCCAGTAGACGTCGACGCCGTACGCCTCCACCGCGACCGTCCGTACGCCGCGCGCCCGCAGTACGGTGCCCAGCAGCCGCAGCGCGTGCGCGAACCCGGCGGTGACGAGGACCCGTTCGGGGTTCGCGCGCACGCCCCGGGCCCGGGAGAGGTAGTCGGCCAGCGCGGTGCGCAGTTCGGTCCGGCCGCGCGGGTCGCCGTAGCCGAACGCCTCGTGCGGGGCGGCGGTCAGGGCGCGGCGGGCCGCGCGGAGCCATTCGGCGCGCGGGAAGGCGCCGAGGTCGGGGGTGCCGGGGCGGAGGTCGTGCACGGGGCGCCCGCCCTCGGCACGACGGCGCCGGGCCGCCATCCCTTCGACCGACGGCCACAGCGCCGACGACGGCCGTGGGGACGACGCCTGCGGGGACGACGGTTGCGGGGACGAGGACTGCGGGGACGACGGCCGTGAAGGCGACGACCGCGAGGGCAACTCCCTCTCCCGCGACGGCCGTTCAAGGTCCCCCCGCTCCACCGCCCCGCGCTCCACCACCCGCGTCCCCGACCCCTGCCGGGCCGTGAGCCACCCCTCCGCCACCAGGTCCGCGTACGCCTCCGCGACCGTGTTGCGGGCGATGCCCAGGTCGACGGCAAGGGTGCGGGAGGACGGCAGCCGGGTGCCGGGGGCCAGACGGCCGCTGCGGACGGCGTCGCGCAGTGCGTCGGTGAGCCCGCGGCGCAACCCGCCGCCGCCGGGTTCCAGATGCAGGTCGACCCCTGCCGCCAGCCGCAGGTCGACCCCGGAAGTGGCCCAATGATTCGCCATGGAAATGGACCATACTGCCGGGCCGCCCGGCTCGTAGGGTCGAACCATGACGACGACCGAGAACAACAGCGCCGAAGCCGTGGACCTCTGCCCCGAGCACACCCCCCGTCTCGCCTGGGCCAAGCTCGTGCCCGAGGTGTACAAGGCCATGGAACGGCTGTCCGCGGCGGCCCGTAAGGGCATCGACCCGAAGCTGGACGAGCTGGTGAAGATCCGGGCCTCGCAGCTCAACCACTGCGCGTTCTGCCTGGACATGCACACCAAGGACGCGCTCGCGGCGGGCGAGAGCATCGAGCGGATCGTGCAGCTCGGCGCGTGGGAGGAGTCGAAGCACTTCTACACGCCGAAGGAGCTCGCGGCGATCGAACTGACCGAAGCCATAACGGTGTTGACGGACGGCTTCGTCCCCGACGACGTCTACGAGCGCGCGGCGAAGCACTTCGACGAGACGGAGCTGGCGCACCTCATCTCCGCCATCACCGTCATCAACGCGTGGAACCGCTTCGCCGTGACCACCCGCATGGTCCCCGGCCACTACCGGCCGGGCGACCACCAGTAGCCCCCGGTGGTGTGGGACGACGTCGGCTTCGCCTTCCGGCCCTACGCCCCCTGGCTCGTCTACCGCCGGTCCAAGACCGCCAACGTCCTGTTCGCGATGGGGGCCACCCGCCGCTGGGCCGAGGACGACATCACCGCCAACGCCCTGATGCCCGGCGCCATTTACACCGACCTCCAGCGCCACACCGGCGGCCGGGGCAGCGGCAGGGTCCCGGCCGAGCTGATCAAGACGGTCGAGCAGGGCGCCGCCACCTCCGTACTCCTCGCCGTCTCACCCCGGTTGGCGGGAGTCGGCGGTCGGTACTTCGTCGACCGCGCGGAGGCCGAGACGGTGGACCGCCGTACCGGCACCCTGCACGGCGTGGCCCGCTACGCCCTGGACCCGGCGGGCGCCCGGCGGCTGTGGGCGCTCTCGGAGGAGCTGCTCGCAGCCGCCGGGTGCTCCCCAACCGGGGCCCGACAGACCCTGGTCAGGAGAACTTGCCGTAGTACCCCGTGAGGTCCGCGACCGGGCAGGCCGCCGAGCCGATGAGGCACGCCGCGCTCGCGTACTTGCGCTCGTAGACGTTGGTGACCCGGCCGCCGTCGTAGATGTAGATGTAGTGGTCGGGCATCAGCCGGTGGGTGCCGGAGATGATGGACCAGTTGCCGCTCGTCGTCAGGTGGAACGACAACGCGCCGTCGATGGCACCGACATGGCAGAACGGGTTGGAGGCGTGCATCACCATCCGGATGTCGACGTAGTTACTGCCGGACCCCAGCTTCCTGGCCACCATGTCCTTCGCGGACGCGGTCTTGGTGGCGACGAGCTTCCCGGTGCTCTTCTTGTAGACGTGGCTGGCGTGCACGGACGTGTAGCCCGCGACCGACTTGGAACTCCAGGTGACGACGGCGTTCAGGGCGGTGCGGTACGCCGACGACTTCCAGTTGAAGTCGGAGTGGTTGTCGCCCGCGAACTGGTACCCGCTGCCGTAGTCGCAGCCCGCGGGCGGGGCGTCGATCCGGTTCTGCGGTATGAAGGCCATCCAGCTCAGCGTGGTCGTACTGGCGACGGAGGCGGCCGTGGCCCGCGCGACGGCCTGGTCCCGCATGGCGACGAGCGAGGTCTTGCCGGCGGACGCGGCCGGAACCTCGACATTCATCCCCCACTTCCGCGCCTTACTGGCCCCGCCCCTGCCCAGTACGGGCGCGACGACGTACTCGTAATCGGCACCCGGAGTGACGGCCGTGTCACGGAAACTCCGCACCCCCGCCGCCGGCGCGGCGACTTCCTTGCCGTTCCGGGTGACGACGTACTTGGCGTTCTTCGCGTACCCCTTCCAGGAAAGGTCGACGAAGGACGGGCCCGCGGCGGCGACGATTCCCTGATCCGCCATCGAACGGTCGACGACGGCGGTCTGGCCCGAGGCGGTACGCGCGGCGCCGAATCCCTGGGCGGCGAGGGTCCGGCCCGCGAAACTCCGGGCGTCGACGCCGGTGACATCGGTCAGGCTCTGGGACTTCAGGGCGGAGAGCGAGAATGCGTCGGGAGTGGGTACGGCGGAGGCCGCGGATGCCGATGCCGATGCCGATGCCGATGCCGGAAATCCTGTCGCCAGGAGGGCGAACGGAACTATCGCCAAGGAACTCGCTCTGGTCATGGAACGAGTGCTCTTCATGGAATTCCCCGTGGTCTGTGCGGTCTACTGAGCGCCCAACCCTAGGCAGACCCGGCACCCGGCGATATTGCCCCTTTGGACACTTGCGCGGGGGTGAGTTTCCTCTCAAAGATCCCCCTGCGAGCGCCCGGCAAAGCCACGCATCCCGCACCCCGCCCGCACGGTGCCATCATGGTCGGAGCGCCCCAGGACGCAGGCGATCCAAAGACCGAAAACCGCCAGACCGCCAGACCGCCAGACCGCCAGACCGCCAGACCGCCAGACCGCCAGACCGAGGAGTCCAGCATGACCACCGGCCCCGTCGACACCCCCGCCCGCGCCTACGGGCCCGTCGCGCTGGTCTTCGGCATCGTCGCCGCCGTGAGTGCCGCGTTTCTCGGAATCGCCGGCATCGGCATCCCGGTGCTCGCCGGAGCCCTCGCCGTCACGTTCGGAGTGCTCGGCCTGAACCACAATCTCCGCCGCGCGCAGTGCGTGGTCGGAATCGTCACTGGTGCGGCGGGTGCGCTGTACGTGATCGCGCTCCTCAGCGCGTTCTAGCCTGCGGCCCGCCAGGCGGCCGACGCGTGGTCGTCCTGCGGATGGGCGCAGTCGTCATCCGCACACAACGCGTCATGCGCGAGAACGGCGAGCACGGCGGCCTGTAGCCGCGTCCGCTGCCCCAGTTTCTCGACGACCCGCGCGACGTGCGCTTTCACGGTCCGTTCCGTTATCTGGAGTTCCCGCGCGAGCTGACGATTACTCAAACCCACACCGAGCAGGAGAAGTACTTCTCTCTCACGGCCCGTCAGACGATTCACCCGGGATATTCCACGGATCGGTTCGGTGCCGGTGCGGCGGTAGGCGCACGTGGAATTCCTCATGGGGGGAGATCCTTCCGACAACCACCTTTCTCAGCAGAGCCCCGTGCCCTGAGTGCGGCGGCAGTCGGAGTCAACTTACCTTCCGCCTCCGGCGGGGGAACAACCAAAACCGTTCCATTATTTTCCGTGGGGTGTGGGGTATATGCGGGCCGGTGGGGGCTGATCACGCCCACGCGGCGGAGCCACATATCAGATACAGCCCCGCCCCCGAGCTACCAGGCCCTCCCCAAACCGTCACGCGCCCCCCGCCCCACTCATCTCCGCATCGCTGTCCACGTCCTCCTCCCGCAGCCGAACCATCCGCCCCTCCACCCGAACGTAGGAGAACCCGGTCTCCTCATCCACGTAATAGGGCTGACCCCCCGCCCCGACCCGGAGCTCATACCCCGGCACCTGCGGAGCCCCCAGCCGCAACGGCAACGTGATCCGCTCCCGCTCGAACGGCGGAGCCGTCCCCTCTCGCCCGGACTCCCGCTCGCTGGAAGCCCGCCGCTTGCGAGAAGGCCCGGTCGACGGCCCCGCCACAGCCGAGGCCGAAGCCGACGACGGCCCCGCGACGGACGACGACGCCTCCCCCATCTCGACGTCCTCGCTCTTCACAACCCCCGGCCCCGACGACTTCTCATGCTTCTCAAGCGCCTTCATCCCCTTATTCGCAATGGCCTTCCGCAACTTGTCGCCGTTCTTGCCGCCATACAGGAACCTGGATATATCCGGCACGCTGTATTGGCGGTCACGGCGGAGCTGGGCAAGCGTGCGGAGAATTTCTTCGGGCGCCTTGGTGGGACTGAGCTGCTCGGTCTCCGGCAGTTCCTCACCCCCGGCCTCGCGATCACGGAGCCTGATCCACTCCTCGCACCACGGGTCACCGCCGAGGCTGCGGATGACGGCCTCGATCAGCTGCCTCCCCTCGTCGTCGAGCGCGCCGCCCTTGGTGAACTGCTTGGCGGGGTCGCCCTTCTTCCTGTTCTTCGGCTGGTTGGGAACCTTGTTGGACCTCGACGGCACGTGGTCCCAGTGACCTTCCTTGCGGTAGCGGCTGACGTACTCGTTGAGACGGTTGGGCGCCAGGCGGAAGTACGGGGCGATGTAGTCGAACGTCATCTTGTGCGGCCCGTTGTACTTGTCCGCGAGTTCCAGCGCCTGTTGGCGACCCTTGCTGGTGGGAATCCCGCTCTCGCCCCCGTTCCAGAGGTCCGTGAGCTGTTGCCCCTGCTCCTCGGTGAGGTATTCGTGCCGGCGCCGCGGCACCGTGTGGGCCGCCGCGCCCTTGCCGATGCCCGTGTTGGCCGTCTCCAGCGTCCACATGTCGTCGAGCGGTCGCTGTGAGGTGCGTACGTACTCGTCGTCGGAGTCGAACTCGGCGTCGCTGGCGGCCGGGGTGACGTCGGCCTGGCGGGACGCGTAGCGGCCGGGCACCCGAACGGACGGGCCGCCGCGGCGGGTTACGGCGCCCTCGGGTGCCGCCTCGTTGCGGGCGGCCGGGGTGCTGGTGATGTCGTCGGCGACCATCTGCCGGATGTACTCAAGGTAGTGCTCGTCCATGATGTGCTGCTGGTGCGTGGCGAGTTGGTCGACGGAGCCCTGGAAGTAGTGGCCGTAGTTCTCGTCGAACTTCAGCCCTTCGAAGCCCAGCCGTTCGCGGTAGTACTTCAGCGCCGCCGCGCAGCCCATGCAGGGGCGGAACTTGCCCATGATGGCGATGGGCCCCTTGATGTCCTTGCGCGGGTTGATCTTCGCGTGGTGCAGGGCCAGCAGCAGTTTCTGCTCGGCGTGCACCGCCTTCTCCTGCGTCTGCTTGCCCTTGCCCTTGCCTTTGGTCATCTCCTTGGGGTCGAGGGCGCCGAAGCGGAGCAGGAACACCCGCCCGGCGCCCTCCTCGGAGGTGAGCAGCGTGTGCAGGTTCTCGTCCTCGATGTCGACGACGACGACCGGGCTGTTGAGTTTCGCGCGCAGCGCGATGGCGGCGGGGTCCGGCCCCCGGCCCTGTTCGCCGTCGCCGCGCTGCCCCTTGACGATCGCCCGGTTCTTGCGGCGGGCGGAGGCCAGCCCGTCGAGGAGGTTCTTGGCCTCGTGGTGGCGCAGGCCCTTGGTGCGCCCCGTGTTGCTCTGCTCGATCGTCAACAGCTGCGTGAGGCTGGGGGTTTCGCCGAACTCCTCCTCGCCCTGTTCCACGAGGGTGTCGACCGACGAGTTGAAGTTGCTGGCGAACACCAGCCGGTCGTTGATCAACATGCCTTGTACTTCACGGTTGTTGGCGTCGTCCGCGCCGCCGTCCTCGTCGCCCGCGCGGGCGCGCTCCTGGGCGCCCTTCATACTGTCGAAGAGCAGGGCGCTCGTCTCCGAGATGGTCTGCTCGGCTTCCTCGCCCACTTTGTCGCGCGGGAACCGCATCCAGAAATCGTCGTGCGCCCGGCCCTGCCGCCGGGCGCCGTAGCTCACCATCGGCGGGTTGTCGACGAGTTCGCCGATCTCGGCCAGGACCTCGTCGGGTTCCATCTGCGGCGGCGCGGCCTGCGGTGACGCGGTCTGCTGTGGCGCGGCCTGCTGTTGGGACGACGACGATCCCGAGCCCTCGGCCTCCATCCGCTGGACGGGCCGCGAGGCGGAGTTCCCGCCGAGCGTCAGGCCGACGGCGGCGTTCCCCGCCGAGCCCTGTAACGCGGCCACGTCGGCGGGGCTGAGCTCACCCGAGCGCCGCCGCGGCGGCGGTGACGGAGACCTCCCCGGCAGAGGCCGCCGGCCTTCCCGCCCGCCACGCCCCTCACGTCCCCCGTGCCCACCGGAACCGACCTGCCGCTGCCACATGCGCATGTCCTCCACGGGCCGGGGTGCACCGAGACCACCAACGACCGTCCAGCGAGAGCGAGATGAGCACCAGGTCCACGAGGGCAGTCTTGAGGGCAGGGATTGACCTTTGACAAAAGTCAAAGAAACATGGACACATGGAGAACAGGGCCGAGAACAGGGCCGAGAACAAGGCGGAAGAAGCAGGGCACATGGGAGAGAACACACCCACCCCGCTCACCGACATAGCCGCACTCCGCGACTTCAACCGCTACTACACCCGCCGCATCGGCGCCCTGGACGACCGCTACCTGGGCCGGGACCGCCCCCTGGCCGAGGCGAGGCTCCTGTACGAGATCGGCGAACAAGGCGCTTCGCTAAGGGAGTTGCGCACAAGACTGACCCTGGACGCCGGCTACCTGAGCCGCATGACCCACGCCCTGGAGACCCAGGGCCTGATCCGCGTCACCGTGCACCCGGACGACACCCGCCTGCGCCTGGCCGAGCTGACGACCGCCGGACGGGCGGAGGTCGAGGAGCAGAACCTCCGCTCCGACGCACTCGTGGCCGGCCTGCTGCACCCCCTCGCCCCGCGCCAGCGCACCGAGTTGACGTCCGCGCTCGGCACAGCGCACCGCCTGCTCCGCCTGGCGGCGATCCGCATAGAGACGGTGAACGGCGCCGCCCCCGACGCCCGCGCCTGCCTGACCGCATACGCGGCCGACCTCAACTCCCGCTTCCCGGAAGGATTCGACCCGGCCGCACTGGTGGCCCCCGAGGAAGTATCAGGAACCACGGGCGCCTTCCTGGTCGCGTACGAGGAGCAACGCCCCGTCGGCTGCGGAGCGTTGCGCACCCTCGAACCCCGGGTGGGCGAGATCCGGCACGTGTGGGTGGCCCCGTCCGCCCGCCGCCTGGGCCTGGCCCGCCGCCTCCTCGACGGCCTCGAACAGGCCGCGCTGGAACGGGACTTGACGACGGTCCGGCTGGACACCCACGCCGCGCTCACGGAGGCCCGGTCGATGTACCGGGCCTGCGGCTACACGGAGATCCCGCGCTACGGCGACAACGTCTACGCGGCGCACTGGTTCGAGAAGCGGCTGGTCACGGCGAGTGCCCCGTCACCGCGGTCGCGATGATCGTGCCCAGCAGACACCCGACGCTCAACGCCGTCAGCAGCGCGGACACCAACGCGCCACGCACCCGCCCCGACCCCCCGGACCCCTCCCGCGGCTGCATCACCGCGTAGTTGGCGGCCGTACGGCGGTACCGCGTGTGCCGGGTCGTCTCCGTGTGCCCGCGCTGCCACACCTCGACGTCCAGCGGGTGCCGCCGTACGCCGGAGTCGGCGCCGCAGCCGTCGTCGACGCACCGCGCCGAGTACTCCGCCCTGACCGCCGGGTCCTGGACGATGACGTAAGGCACGTATCGGAACGTCATCCGCGTCATGCGCCCTCCCCCGACTCCGGGTGCTCGGCCAACTCCGGGTGCTCGGCGCGCTGGTGACGGCGGAGGAACACGTTCGCGTCCGTCTCCGCGCTCCAGTCGAACTCGGCGCGGGCGGCGGCCCGTTGGATGTCGAGTGCGGCGCACTCGGCACAGCCGGGCACCGCCGTGGGCGGGGTGAGTTTGTGGTCGCTCGGTTTCCAGCTCATCGCTTCCGTCCCGTCTGCTTGTTGACCGCCTTGACCTTCGCGCTCAGCAATTCCATCGCGGTCGCCGGGCGCACGGCCGCCGGATCAGCCTCCCACTCCCGCCCACCGCCGAGCGGCCGCAACATGAAATAGGGCCCGGCCTTCGCCTGGAACTCCCCCACCTTTCTCGAATCCACGTCGTACAGGACCGATCCAGGCTCCGGGGGATTGATCTGTTTCGCCATACCTTTCGTGCCTCTCGCCTCTGCGCGTCCGACGGAACGGGCAACTACCGGTTGTGAAGACAGCGTTGCCCTGTGTTGGGTACCTTCGCCAGAGAGAACGCCATGACAGGAACGGGGTCATGGGAGGACGCCATGACCAGGCCGTGGTCATGCCCTAGGGGGTTTGCACAATGACGGAAGAAACCGAACAGGCACCCGACCCGACTACGTCGATCCTCGCCTTCTTCGGCACGGAGTTGACCCGCCTTCGCACCAAGGCGGGGCTGTCACAAGAGCAGACAGCACGACTCGCCCACACCACCCAGTCCATGATTTCGAAAGTCGAAGCTGCGAAGCGCGTTCCGTCCCTGGACCTCGCGCGCGACCTCGACATCGCGTTGAAGACGGATGGGCACTTCGCACGGCTGTACCCGCTCGTCGTCCATTACGCGTACCCGTCCTGGTTCCTGCCGGTGGTGGAACTGGAGAAGGAGGCCGTGTCTATTCGGTCGTTCCAGAACCAGATCCTCCCTGGCTTGTTGCAAACCGAGGAGTACGCGCGAGCGACGTTGGTTCAGGGGCGACCGGACAACCTCGATGACCTGGTAGCCGCTCGAATGACCCGTCAGGAGATCTTCGAGCGCACGGACCGCCCGCGGGCCTGGTTCATCATGGACGAGTACGTCCTCATGCGGCACATCGGCGGTGAGGCCGTGATGCGCGCTCAGCTCCAACAGCTACTGACGGCGGGCCAGGTACCCCGCACGGTGATCCAGATCATTCCTCGCACGGTTGCCGAGCACCCCGGGCTTGCAGGACCGTTCACACTGCTCGGTTTCGACGAGGGGCCAGACGTACTCCACGTAGACGGCTTCTCCCAGGGGCGAACGGCTCTTGACCAGGGGGAGGTGGCTTATGGGACCCATGCCTATGATCTGCTCAGGGCGTTGGCCCTGTCACCCGACGCGTCAGCCGAGTTGATCGGCAGGCATCTGAAGGAGCTAGGCACATGATCAGCGCAAGCAAGCTGCCCACCATGTGGCGCAAGAGCAGCTACAGCAGCCCCAACGGGGGCGAATGCCTTGAAGTCGGGGGCCCGATCACCGCGAGCGAACTGCCCGTCGCCTGGCGCAAGAGCAGCTACAGCAGCCCCAACGGCGGCGACTGCCTCGAAATCGGCGAAGGCATCGCCACCATCGTCCCCGTCCGCGACTCCAAGGCCGCCACCGGCCCCGCCGTCCTCTTCACGTCGGCCGCCTGGACGTCCTTCGTGGCCGCGGTGAAGCAGGGCTGAACCCCCTTCCCCCACCCACGAGTTGACCGGCCCCCGCCCAAGCACCGCGGGGGCCGTCGTCGTATCCCGCAGATGCCCGCGTCGTCGGTGGAGTGTCCGTCGCGACTGCACATGCCGGGGTCCGACACTCAGGCGTGGACCCGTGAATGTTGGTGACGTATCCTTCTATACACATCACCAACATTGCGCAGGAGGCACCGCATGTCTGTGACACAGATCGACATCGATGACGATGCCCTGGAGCGCGCCATGGCTCTGTCCAAGGTCAGGACCAAGAAGGAGGCGGTCAATCTCGCGCTGCACTTCTACGCCGAGCAGCAGGAGCGAGCAGCGCGCATAAGCCGACACTTCGAGCGTGCGCGTGAGTGGGGTGCCGTCGAGGACGCCGAGCGCCTGCACCAGGCGGAGAAGAACAACCGGTGATCTACCTGTTCGACACATCCGGCCTGGTCCGGCTGCTCCGCGATCCCAAACTGCAATCGGCCTGGTACGACGCGATCGACGCCGGGACTGTCGCGTCCTGCTACGCGCAACGCGCCGAATTCCTCTACAGCGCCCGGAACAAGCGCGAGTATGACGAAATCGCGGAGATGTTCACTGACCTGTACCCTGACGTGTCGGTGCCGAAAAACGCGGGGCGCTGGATCAGTGCGGTGCAACGCCGGATGGCCCAGGCCGGGGAGCATCGCAGCGCCTCAGCGGTGGATCTCATCATCGCCGCCACTGCTGCCCATCACGGCCTGACCATCCTCCACGACGATGCCGACTACCGCGCTGTCGCCCGTCATGCATTCGACCTGAGCGAGCACAACGTCCATGACATCGCCTGACGTGCCTGCGTCACCCGCCAGGTTGCAGATGGGGACGTTTTTCGAACAGGTAATCGAATATTCCCACGCGATGTGTCCCAGCTTGGCCATCAGCGACGCCCGGACGGAGTGCGTGGTCGCGTTGGGCACGGAACCACCGTGATCCACGGCCCTTTCCGGTTCTCCGTGGCGGAGAACCAGTTCTACGTCCTCGAGGACGACGACCTCGATTACCTGAAGCACCGGACAACGACGGCGGCCGACAACAACGGTCTGGCCGCCGCCGGGCGGAACCACCTGTACGTCATCGCGGGCATCAGCGCCGGAGTCGCGATGATGACCTTCGATCTCTCCCCGGCGCCCCTTGAGCAGGACCGGTCCCAACCGTGGGAGGACGTCGTCGAGTCGGACTACGTCTCCGCCCTCGGGACCGCGCACCTCACCGCCTGCATGGGGCCCGACGAGGAAACCCCCCAGCGTGGCAACCCGCACCCCGTCCAGACCACCGGCCGCCCGTAACGGCCGCCGCCGCCCCCGTCCTCTGGGGTGAACGCGACGGAACAGCCGCCGCGTGGCGGCCGGTGTGCTGTTCTTCGACGCGGTCGGCCGCGTGATGCTGGTCGATCCGGTCTGCAAGGACCCGTGGGAGATCCCCGGCGGCACGGTGGAGCGGGACGAGTCGCCCCGCGACGGCGCCGTGCGGGAGGTGAAGGAGGAACTCGGGCTGCTCTGGCAGCCGGGTCGGCAGCTCGGGATCGACTGGGCCGGTCCGTGGCCCGGCCGTAGTGAGGGCATGGCCGCGGTCTTCGACGGCGGCGTGCTGGGCCCCGAGCAGGTCGCCGGGATCCGGTTGCGGGCCGAGGAGATCCGCGCCTTCGAGTTCGTCGGCCCGGACCAGGTCCGCGCACGGTTGATCCCGCTGCTCGCGCGGCGGGTGGAGGCGTGCACGGCCGCTCGCGAGCGCGGGGAGACGGTCCGCCTGGAGAACGGCGTCCCGGTTTGACGTGACCTTTGACGTGACCGGCCGGGCCCCGGGTGGTGGGGCCGTCGTCGCTTCCCGCCGCAGGATCCGGCGTCGATCACCAAGGGGCCGCCAGCGAGCTGACGGCCCCTCATGAACGATCAGGGCTAGCGCGGCCTGATAATCGGGTCCAGTGGCCAGGCGACCTTTGCTGTGGCAAGTTTGGGAGCGGACGGAGGACGGGGGGCGGGAGGGGAGTAGTACGAGGAGTGCCTGCCGGGCCGATATCCATTGCCGGAGGGACTGGCGGTACCGGTCTGGCCTCCCGCCGATGTCGGCTTTTTCTTGGGGTCAGGCGGCTCGTAGGGCGGACAGGACTCGTTGGGCGGGCAGTTGATCCTTTTCAGGCACACCGGATTGGGGTCGGCCTTGCAAGCGTATTTCTCCTGAAGCGGCCCCATCTTGGAGTGGTATTCCCAATACCCGATGCGACCTTGGTCGTAGGCGTTCTTGATCTCCGACGCCTCATCGGTGAAGCCCGCTTGCGTACCGTACTTCTCCTTGCCGTACGCGTATTCCTCCTGCGCCAGCCGCTTGTCGCACCGCGCGCGGTCGAGCCGCTCTTCGCCGCACTCTTGCCGGATCAGCTTCAGAAGCCCGTCCAGGTCGCGGACCAGCCCGAACTTGTCTTCCTGGACAGCGGTGACCGTCACACGGCTGGCGGTCCAGCTACTGGCGGCCGTGACCACGCCACCGTTGGGAATGCCGGAGCACGCCCGGTAGTAGGCCGCAGTCGGGAAACGGTCTTCCCCCTTGCACGTGTGGTCCTCTGAAGTGCCTCCGTGCGTGGTGATCCCGCACGGGTGCAGGGTGGTCGGGCGGAGGTTGCCGTCCTGGTCCGGGTAGGCCACCGTCTTTTCGCCCCGAAGGGCGGAGACGACTTCGATCGTGATGGCCCTCGTCTCGCGGCGTGCACCGTCCTTGAGCGGCATGAAGCCGTGCCCCTTGACCGTGAGGGTGAAGCACTCCTTGTCGTTGACCGAGATCGTGCCGGTCGGGCTGACCCGCTCCAGCACCGCGTTCCAGGACCGGTAGCCCGGCTCGGCATGGGCCGGTGCGGGTACCAGAGCGGCGACGGCCACGGCCGCGGCGGCGACAAGTCCGCGCAGGCGAAAGATCATGGGAGGATCCCGCCGCGTCAGGTGCGCTGGAGCGTGAACGGCACGCTATTGGCCTGGTCCTCCACGTCCACGGAGCCGATCATCTTCGTGACGCGGGTGCTGCCGGCAGCACACACCACGTCGTTGACGTACGCCTTGCCCGCGTACACCGGGAACTCGAGTCTGCCGTTGCCGAGCGCGTTCACTCTGAGGGTGAGGGCGCCCACCGCGCTGCGGATACCGGCGTTGTTCGGGGCGCTGATGTCCGCCTGGAGCACCACGCTGCCCGCGCCCAGCGGGGTGACGGAGAAGGTCCTGGTGTCGCCGGGCAGGTCGACGGAGCCGGTGAACGCCGTGTCGAGGGCGCTCCCGCCCACGTAGTCGGTGACCTGGCCGCCGCACACCTCGGCCGGGGCGGCGTGGGCGACCGGTGTGGTCACGGCCGCGAATCCGGCGGCCAGGGAGAGGGAGAGCGAGACGGCCGCGAGGGCAGGACGGCGGGAGAAGGCAGGCATGAACGTCCCCTTCAGGTGAATGCGCCGGACCGTGTCGGTCCAGGCGCTCTTTCGATTCCGCAGTAATGAACCATATTTTTATATTCACGCCTATAAAGGAAACGCCTGCCAAAAGGGTGAATTTTGCAGCCTCGACGACGGTCTCGTCGTCCCCCACCCCAGCCGATCACGATTCGTGATGGCCATCAGATCGAATCGGGTCTAGGACGGGCCGGTTCGCGATGGTGCACTTGATCCACACCGAATCCGCGGCAACCGCACAGTCCGCACCGTTCTGTGCCCTCGCCGCCGACCCCGCTGGAGCACCCTATGCCTCTCATCCACGTGAAGCAGACCCCCGGCAAGACCGCCGAGCAGAAGAGCGAGTTGGTGCGGGAACTGACCGACGCGTACGTACGGGCCACCGGTGGGAAGCCGGAGAGCGTGTGGGTCACGGTGGAGGAGATCGCCGCCGACAGCTGGTCGATCGCCGGGGAGACGCTGGCCGCTCGCGCCGCGAAGAGCTGACCCGGGCCTGCCCGCAGCCCACCGCCCGCCGCCCGCAACTGCCGTTCCGCGGGCGCCCCTTCCCGACCGGCTCAAGGAACAGCCCTTGGGCGCCCCGCAGTTGGCACCGGACAGAGAGAAGTCCGTCATGAAGAGCATTCCCGCCCGCACACCGTATGCGCTGTTGCTCGCCGTGCTGTGCTCGCTGAACGCCGGCGGGCTGTTCGCCTCCGACATCAATCTGCCGGGTGTACCGGCCACGGCACGGGCCTTCGACACACCGGTCTCGTCCGTGCAGTGGACGTTCAGCGCCTTCATGATCGGGATCGCGATCTCGCAGGCGGTGTACGGGCCGGTCTCGGACGCGTACGGCCGCAAGCGCGTGATCGTCTCCGGGCTGGGGCTGTTCGTCGCGGCCTCGGTGCTGTGCGCCGTCGCGCCGACCGTGGAGGTCTTCGCGGCCGGGCGGCTGTTGCAGGCGATGGGCGCGGGGTCGGGCATGGTCGTCGGGCGCGCGGTGATCAGTGACCTGTACGAGGAGAAGGACGCGGCACGGATGTTCAGCACGGTCATGCCGATCGTGGGGATCTCGCCGTCCGTCGCGCCGCTCGTCGGAGGGTTCCTGACGACGTACGTCAGCTGGCGCGCGCCCTTCCTGGTGACCGCGGCAATCGCGGCGGTCACCCTGGCCGTGATGGTGACGAGGGTTCCGGAGAGCCTGCCGCCGGAACGCCGCAGCCGACGGCTGGGGGCCACACTGCGGGGCTATCCGCGGCTGCTGACCAAGCCGTTGTTCTGGGCGTACACCCTCAACCTCGCGGTGGCGTACGGCGGTTACTTCGGTTACCTCGCGGCGTCTCCGCTGATCTTCGAGAAGATGGGGCTGGCGACGCAGACCACCAGCTTCTGCTACATCACGGTGTCGGTCGGGTACGTGGCGGGCAACCTGTGCTCGCGCACGCTGGTCCGCAACCGGCAGGTGAACCAACTGCTGTGGTGGGGGCACGGGTTCTTCTTCGGCGGAGCCCTGCTGATGCTGGGCCTGGGGCTGGCCGGGACCGAGGGACGCTGGGGACTGCTGGTGCTGGTGTTCATGCCGGTGATGACGTTCGGCAACGGATTCCTGCTTCCCCTGTCGATGAGCGCGGGTGTGACCACCTTCCGCTCGACGGCGGGGTCGGCGTCCGGGCTGATGGGCGCGTTGCAGTTGCTCGGGGCCTCGACGGGCATCTTCCTGTCCAGCAGGCTGCCCGCCGGCGATCTGTTCAGCCTGGGCTGGTTCGTGCTGACCGCCTCGCTCCTGGGCATCGTGGCGTTCGCCTCGTTCCTGACGCTGGCCGGGCGGCAGCGCGACGCCGACGCCGCCACCGTCGTCGTCGCCCGGGAACCGGCCGCCCGGGAACCGGTCGCCCAGCGGGCGGAGACCAAGCAGGAGACCGGGCAGGAGACCGGGCAGGAGACCGGGCAGGAGGCCACCACCCGGTAACGGAAGGAAATGTTCCGACAGTGAACCCGATGGCGCGGGGCGGCTGCCCCGCATGATCGGGTTCGCGAACGGATATGCTTCCCCGGGGGCGGTCCCGTAATACAAGACACGTGCGGAAAAATCAGAAAAGGGGTCACCCGCCAGAGGGGGACTCCGTGGAGATAAGACAGGTTCAGTACTTCGTCGCCGTTGCCGAGGAGCTTCATTTCGGACGGGCGGCGGACCGGCTGCACATTGGCCAGCCCGCGGTGAGTCAGCAGGTGCGCCGACTGGAACGCGAACTGGGGGTGGAACTGTTCGACCGTTCCGGCCGGCTGGTTCAGCTCACTCCGGTCGGCCGCGCACTGCTTGCCGAGGGCCGGGAATTACTCGGCGCCTTCGACGCTTTCACGGCAAAGGCTCGACGCCTTGGGGAACATGAAGAGGGAACGTTCCGGCTGGGTATCAGCTCGGCCATAGGCCAGCGACTGGACTACTTTCTCGACGCCCTGCCTGAGCACGCCTCGGGTGCCAGTTTCGAATTCCGGGCCATTTCCGCGTCGGCCCGTCTGGACGAGGTGCGGTCCGGTCGCCTGGACGCCGCGTTCATCCGCGGCATCGAGAGCGCGCCCGGCCTGCGGCTGCTCACCCTGTGGCACGACCCACTGATCGTCGTCCTGCCCGCGGCCCACCCCCTGGCCCAGAAACCCGTGCTCGACCTGCGGGATCTCGCGGACGTGCCGTTGCGCATCACCGGGCGCAACGAGAACTCCATCCTGTTCAACTCGGTGATGTCCGCGTGCCAAGAGGCCGGCTTCACCCCGGTCACCGGCCCGGAGTTCACCGGGTTGCAGGACACCCTCGCCGAGATCGGCGCGGGTGCGCCCGGCTGGACACTGCTGTATCCGACCGCGATGAACGCCGTCTCGTCCCGCCGGATCGCCTTCAAACCACTCGACGGTTCCCCGATCGTCATCAGGATGTCCCTGGCCATGCGCGAAGAGGACGATCCGGCGCGCCTTTCCTCACTGGAATCGGTGTGTTCACGCGTACGCCAACAGGTCGACTCGGAGAATTCCGACATCCTGGACAATCTCAGCCGGGGCTCGCGCGGCCCTATCAGATAACCCTCGCGAGAGGGCGATTCCGGGTGCGGAGATAAATCACCCCACCCATAACCGGGGCCCGAAGTTCTTTACTGAATCATGAAACTTTCACAGAAAGAGCATGATACGTTTACACCTGCCAATCTTCCGTATCTCCGAACCGCGCCATCCTTCCGGCGAGCGCACGGAAATACTGAATTATGAAACGCGCCAATGGCGGAGCGTTTCGATCGGCGAATCATCGCGTTTCAGAGCCATTAATCACTTCGCGCACCGTAGCGGAATCGGCCCTTCCCGGCCGGAATTCATCCCGGTGACTTTGCGGACGACTCATGGAGGCGTACATGATCACGAATCTTGATGTGACCCTGCGCGACGGGGGCTACCGGAACAACTTCGACTTCCCGCTCGACTACGCACTGCACCACGCAAGCGAGAGCGTCAAGGCCGGCGTCGAATGGGTCGAGATCGCGTACCGCAACGGATCGTTCAAGCACACCCCGGGCATCGGACGCACCGGCACCGGCACCGACGACTACATCCGCGCCCTCGCCGAGGTGATCCCGCCCGAACGCATCTGCGTGATCCTCCACCCGAAGAACATCACCGCGGAGGACCTGCCCCGGATGTACGAGGCAGGGGTCCGGCTCGTACGCTTCTGCCTCCCGTCCGGCGCCCCCGAGGCCGGGCTCGCGATGCTGCGGGACGCCTCCCGCATCGGTTTCACCACCACCGTCAACATCACCCGCGTCAGCCAGCTCCACCGGCGGCGCCTGGTCGAACTCGCCGCGATGTCCGACGACGCCGGAGCCGACGTGGTCTATCTGGCCGACTCCAACGGCAGCCTGCTGCCCCACGAGGTGTCCCAACTGGTCACGCTGGTGCGGTCGGTCACCGACTCCGCCATCGGCCTGCACGCCCACAACAACCTGGGGCTGGCCCTCGCCAACGCCATCGCGGCGGTGGACGCCGGTGCCACCTGGATCGACTCCTCGGTCCTGGGCATGGGCAAGGGTCCGGGCAACCTGATCACCGAGCAGTGGCTGGCGTACCTGGGCCGCGGCAGACGCACCGACCGCTACGACCTGGGGCGGATCCTCTCCCTGGCCCACCACCTGGAATCCACGGTCGACGAGGCCACGCCCTCCCTGCCGCTGCCCGACCTGGTCCTCGGCCACTTCGACCTGTCCATCGAGGACCGGGGCAAGCTGCCCGCCGACCACATCGGAGAGGCGTTCTCCGCCGCGCGCGAGCTGACCGCGGCAGCCGCCGCGTGAGTTCGCGCCTCGCCGCGCCGAAGCCGGTACCGGTGCCTGTGCCGGTGCCGAATCCGGTGTCGGCCACCCTGTTCCCGCCGGCTCCGGCCGGCGGGGACGGGCGTGCGCAGCGCACCGCGATCGTGCTCGCCCCGGTCATGGCACGGTGGGACGGCGGCGCCTTCTTCACCCGCGTCACCGAACCCCTGCTCTCCTCCGGCCACCGGGTGACGGTGTACGACACGCTGTCCCTGTTACGGGACGGGGACGACCTCGCCGCCCTCACCGCCCGCTGGGCCCGGGTCCTCGTGGCGGACGGCCCGGTGGACCTGCTGGTGGGCAACGCACTGGGCGGAGCCGTCGTCCAGGCCCTGCTGGCGCACGAGTGGACCCACCGGGCCCGGGTGCTGCTGCTGTCCGGGCCGACCGTGGCCGACGAGGAACTCAACGCGAAGCTGGAGCGCATCGCGTCCGCCGTCGCCTCGCACGGCCTGACCACCGCGCTCGGGCTGCTCGAAGCCGTCGTCCGCCGCCCGGAGCCGAAAGCTTCGGAACCGAAGAGCGCGGTGGCCGACGCCGCCGACCAAGAACCCGCCGACCAGGAACCCGCGGGCCACAGGCTCGCCACCGGCCTCCGGCTGCTCCGCGACGTCGACGCCCGCCGAGCGGTCCAGGACTTCCCGGGCCGCCTGCTGCACCTGTACGGCACCGAGTCCCGACTCGTCCGGCGCCACCACCTCGTGGCGGGCCCGCGGCACCAGTGCGTGGGCATCCCGCGGTCCGGCATGCGCCCGCACGCCGACCGGCCCGACCTGACCGGCCGTGCCATCGCCCGCTTCCTGAAGGAGGACGACTCATGAACCGCAGAACTGTCGCCGTGCTTCCGGGCGACGGCATCGGCCCGGAGGTGCTCGACGCCGCGCTGCCGGTGATCGAGACCCTCGGCCTGCCCGTCGACCTCGAATTCGGCGAGATCGGCTGGGAGTGCTGGCGTACCGAGGGCACCCCGGTCCCCGATCGCACCTGGGACCTGATCGCGCGCTCCGACGCCGTCCTGCTCGGCGCCACGACCAGCAAACCGCGCCGCGAGGCCCTGGCCGAACTCGCCCCGCACCTGCGCGGGCGCGACCTGGACTACGTATCGCCCATCATCCAACTCCGCCGGCGGCTGGACCTGTTCGCCAACCTCCGCCCGGTCGAGGACCATCTGGGCGGCGGCACGCCGTACCGGTTCTGCGTCGTCCGGGAGAACACCGAGGGGCTGTACGCGGGCCTCGACTGGAACCGGGTCCCCGACCAGCTGTGGCCGCTGGTCGCCGACCATCCCAACGCCCGCCTCAGCGGCCAGGACGACAGCACCGCCAGCGTCCGGCTGCTCACCGCGCACGGCCTCGACCGCATCCTGCGGTTCGCCTTCGACCACGCCCGCGCCCACGGCCACCCGCGCGTCACCCTCGCGGACAAGCCCAACGTGCTGCGGCAGAGCAGCACTTACACCCTTGAGCGCCTTGAGGCGGTCGCCGCCGAGTACCCGGACATCGCGTACGAGGTCCTCAACGTCGACGCCGTCGCCCTGTGGATGGCCCGGCGCCCGGAACGCTTCGGCGTGATCGTCGCGGAGAACATGTTCGGCGACATCCTCTCCGACCTCGGCGGCGGTGTGATGGGCGGCCTCGGCCTGGCGCCGAGCGCCAACATCGGGGAGTCCGGCAACTACTTCGAGCCCGTCCACGGCAGCGCCCCGGCGCTGGCCGGCACCGGCCGGGCCAACCCGGTCGCCGCCTTCCTGACCATCGGTCTGCTGCTGGAACACCTCGACCTCCCCCAGGAGGCCGACACCATCCGGGAGGCCGTACGCCATGTGACGCGCCGCCGCGACCGCGTCACCTACGACCTCGGCGGCACCGCCGGTACCGCCGACTCGGCGGCGGCCGTGCTCGACGCCTGCCGGGCCGTGCCGCGCACCCCCACCTCCGCGGTCGTCACCGTCGGCGACGAGCTGCTGCGTGCCGCGTTCGACGACTCCAACGCGGTCGACGCCTCCCGCATGCTGGGCGGGCGGGGCATCCCGGTCCGGGTCCGGCACACCGTCGGCGACGACGAGGCCGCCATCGTGGACGCCGTCCGGCAGTCGATCGGCCGCGACGACCTCGTCGTGGTCATGGGCGGCCTCGGCCCCACCTCCGACGACGTGACCCGCGGCGCCGTGGCCCGCGCCCTGGGCCGCCAGCTGCGGCACCGGGAGGAGGCATGGCAGGACGTGGTCGACCGGCTGACCCGCTTCGGCGTCGCCGTCCACGAGGACAACCGCCGCCAGGCGCTCTTCCCCGAGGACGCCGAGCTGCTGCCCAACCCCAACGGCACCGCGTGGGGCTGCCGCACCGAGGTCCAGGGCACGACGGTGGTCATGCTGCCCGGACCGCCGCGCGAGTGCGTGCCGATGCTGGCGGGACTGCTGCGCGACGGACTCGCCGGTCTTCCCGAACCGGTCGCCGCCACCACCGTCTTCCGCCGCACCCTGGGCCTCATCGAGGCGGACGCCGCCGCGTTGGTGGACCGGATCGTCCAGGACAGCGGCGTACCGGTGAAGCCCGCGTACCGCTGGCACTACCCGTACGTGGACGTCAGGCTCGACTGCCCGCCCGAGAGCGCCGCGGAGCTGGCGAAGCGGCTGGACGCGGCCCTCGGCGCGTACGTCGTGACCGACCGGGAGCGCACCGCCGTGGAGGAGCTGGCCCGGCTGCTCGACGAGCGGGGACTGGCCCTGGAGGTCGACGACCGCCTCACCCGGGGCGGCCTCGGGCTCGAACTGGCCCGGCAGGCTGGGCAGTTGGGCGAGCAGGTCGGCGAGCAGGTCGGCGCCGGGGCAACGCTGCGCGCGTCCCTGGACGGCACCTGGAACGGCGGCGACCGGGACCGTTTCACCGGCACGGTCGACCTCACCTGCACGGTTCACGACGGGTCGGACCGGCCGCCCCACACGCTGACCATCCCCAACCGCGGGCCCGAAGTCGTCGAGTACTTCAGCCAGTTCGCCGCCTGGGCCATCGTCCGCCACCTCTCGCGGGAGTCCGCATGACCACCACCACTACCGGCACACAGCCCACACGGCCCACACGGCCCACGCAGCACTCGCTGTACGAGCGTCTGGCCCGGCTGGACACCGCCGCCGTCTCGGACGCCATGGACAGCCTGCGCGCCCAGTCCTGCGTATTGCCCGGCATCCGGCCGCGGACACCCGGCACCGTGACCTTCGGCCCGGCGTTCACCGTGCGCTACCGGGCCGTCGAGGACGACCGGGAGTTCCGCAACGCCGCGAACTACATCGACGACGTCCCGGCCGGCTCCGTCGTGGTCCTCGACAACGGCGGCACCCACACCTGCACCAGCTGGGGGTCCCTGCTGACCGCCGTGGCCCAGCACCGGGGCATCGCGGGCACCGTGGTGCACGGCGCGGTGCGCGACGTCCGGGAGAGCCGCGAGGCCGGATATCCGCTGTTCAGCACGGCCGTGACCATGGTCAGCGCGAAGAACCGCGCCATGCTGGACCGGACGGGTGTGCCCCTGCGCATCGCGGGCACCGAAGTCGCCCCCGGAGACCTGATCCTCGCCGACGACAACGGGGCGCTGCGCATCCCGGCCGACCTGGCGGAAGAGGTCGTCCGCCGGGCCGAGGCCGTGGAGCGCACCGAGGGGCGCATCCGGGAGGCGGTGCTCGGCGGCAGCCGCCTGGACGAGGCCCGCGCCCGGTTCGGCTACGCCCGGCCGTGGGAGGACGGGGGCCGCCATGACGGCCGGTGACCCGTCCGCGGCGCTCCCCGGCCGGGCCCGGTTCGTGGACGTCCACTACCACGTGGGGCCCGACGCGTACGTACGCCGCCACACCGCCACCGCCGCGGGCGCGCGCTACGCCGGGCTCGGCGGCTGGGTCGTCCTCAAGAACCACCTCGGTTCCACGGCCGCCCAGGCGTGGGAGGCACGCCAACAGGGCCTGCCGGTCTCCGGATCGGTCGTCCTCAACGACATCGCCGGCGGCCTCGACCCGCGGGCCGTGACACAGGCCGTCGTCCAGCACGGCGAGGACAGCGGGCTGCGGCTGATCGTCCATCTGCCCACGGTCACCGGCCGCAGCCACCGCAGCACCCTCTCGCGCACCCCCAGCCACCCGATCCTGGAGCGCGACGGGCTGCGCCCCCTCACCGTCACCGACGAGAGCGGCACGCTCCGCCCCGAGGTGCGCGAACTGCTGTACATGGCCCGGGATCTGCCCGTCGTCCTCTCCACCGGCCACGCCGACGGACACGAAGTACGGCTCCTGGTCGAGGAGGCGGTGCGGCTGGACGTACCGCGCCTGATGCTCAACCAGCCGGCCAACCCCCTGACCGGGCTTGCCTACAAGGACCTGGTCGACCTCGCGTCCGCCGAGCAGGTCTACACCGAGCAGACGGCCCTCACCCGGCTGCTGGGATACCAGGACGGTGCCGACTTCGCCGCCGTCCTGGCCCACCTGCCGCGCGTGGTCTACAGCTCCGATCTCGGGCAGACCTCGCAGATGGACATCGAGCAGTGGGTGACACGGAGCCAGGAGTGGTTCACCGCCGCGGAGTTGGACGAGCGGCGGATCACCGACATCACCCGGACCACCCCGCTGCGGATGCTCGGCATGTGAGTCCTGCGGGTAACTCGGCTCCAGCCCGGCCGAGTTACCCGCCCCGCACCCGTCAATTCACCCATCAACACCCATCAACTCACCCAGGGACCTCCGCCGTTCGCATTCGCGCACTATCGCGTAGTACCGGAATAACACGTACTATCGCGTTGGCCGCCCGCCGAACACCTCAAGGAGCCGTCCATGCCCGCCTTGTTGAACCGCGTCCTGGACAAGCTGGTGCTGCACGGCACGCTCACGGAGGCCGAACCCGTCGCCGCCCGCATGCGCCGCCTCCGCATCGAGGGCGACGAACTCGCCGGGCTCGCACCCCGCCCCGGACAGCAGGTCCGGGTGCTGATGGCCAGTGGCCTGACCCTGCGGACGTACTCGATCTGGCGCTACGACCCCGCCGGCGCCGTCGAGTTGTACGTGCTGGACCATCCGGGGCGTGGGCCGGGCGCCGAGTGGGGGCACACCGTCCAGCCCGGCGACGCGGTGCGGCTGCGGAAGCCGGAGGGTTCCTTCGTCCTCGAACCGGAGGCGGCACACCACGTGTTCGTCGGGGACGAGACCGCCGCACCCGCCTTCGGCGCCATGCTGGCCGCACTGCCGCCCGAGGCCCGCATATCCGGCTTCCTGGAGACCGCCACCGTCTCCGACCGCCTCCCCCTCCCCTACGCCGACCGCCTCAACTGGTCCCTGCGCAACGGCACTTCGATCGAGGACGAGGTACGCCGCCTCGCCCCGGCCCCCGGCGGAGTCGCCTACGTCGCCGGCGAGGCCAGGACCGTACAGCGGGTGAAGCAGTACCTGACCCGCGAGGCCGGGTGGGACCGCCGCGCCGTCCGCACCAAGCCGTTCTGGGCTCCGGGCAAGCGCGGGCTGGAGTAGGCACGGCACGGGTCCGAAGCCCCCCCCGAGGACCCGGAACAGGGCCTAGTCCGCCGCGAAGTGGGCCAGGGCCACGTTCAACCTGCTCTGCTGCAACGGCCATTCGTCCGCCGAACCCGCCACCAGGACCGCGTACTGCGTGCCGTTGGGTGCCGTGAAGGCGTAATCCACCACCTGTCGGCGCTGGTTGAGCGTCTTGTTGTCGTAGACGTAGACGAGTTCCGCCGCGTCCTGGCCCGGCGCGGTCGTCGACGGCGCGACCTGCTCCAGGCCCAGTTGCTCGTAACCCGGCTGGCCGCTCCGCTCGTTCGCCGTGTCCTGGAGCGCCTTGTAGGGCGTGCCGTCCGGCTCGGTGACCGGGTAGATCTGGAGCAGGTCCCGGTCGCCGTCGATCGTGTAGAAGACGCTGTTCGTGCGCTCGTCGCGCTGCCAGCCGTCGGGTACGGCGATCGTGAAGCCCGCGGTGTCGTGGACCACGCGGTAGCCGACGGGCACAGCGGTGGCGTCGACCGAGGGTGAGTCCGTGGCGGACGGCGGCGCGGAGGCCGTCGGGGTGCCGTCGGTCGACGGCGAGCCACTCGGCACCACCGTCCCCTGACCGCTCTTGCCGTCGGAGGAGTTCTGGGAGCCCGACGTCAGGTGGACCGTCACCAGGGTCACCACGACGACGGCCGCCAGGGCTCCGGCACCTGCCGTCCACCGAGTGCGGCGACCGCGCCCGCTCCACTCCGCCGGACGGCGGGCAGGAGGGTACGACGGCGGCCACTCGCCGTCCGGGTCATTCGCGCCGTCCGGGTCATTCGGGGCGTCCGGGTCGTCCGGATCGGTGACCGGGCGCCGCCCGGCCGTGCCGGGGCCGCGGCCCAGTTCCACCACCGGTACCGGCTCGTGCGCCGGGCGGACCGGAGGCGGCGCGGAGGTCCGGCCCCCAGACGCCCGGCCCCCGGACGCCCTGCCGTCGTCGTCCTCCCAGTCCTGCGTGTCCTCGTTCCAGTACGGCTGCCCTCCACCCCGCACGGGCTGCTCCTCCCCGTTCAACTGCCGTTCCCTACCGCCGGGTTCGTCTGCTCACAGGCCGACCAACGCCGCCACCGTCCCGGCGGACGCGAGCACCGTCAGCAACGCCTGTGAATCCGCGAGGAGTTCGCGGAGCCGCTCGCGGCGGGTGCAGCCCGCCGTGCCCGTGCCGGTGATCTCCGCCTCCGTGTCCGCGAGTTCCGCGTCCAGTGCCGCGGTCGCCGCGTCGGACCGCACCCGCCGCAGGTCGGCCCGCAACTCCCGTACCGCTGCGAGGAGTTCCTCCGTGGCCTGGTCACGGGCGGGCGCCGCGTGATGGTGGGTCTCGGCGTGCGCCCCGTGCCCGATGGCGAAGGTGCTGCCGCTCGCGTGGTGGATCGTGACGCGCGGCTCGCCCGCGTCCGAGGTGGTCATGGAGTGTCCGGTCCCTTCTGCGGCACGGGGCCGCCGGTGGTCGCGTTGGCCGTGGTCGTGCCGGCGGTGGTCGTACTGGCGGATGCCTGGTCGCCGATGGCGAAGTTGGAGCCCTCCACGGAGTCGATGTTCACGCCGCCGTTGCTGATGTTGACGATCTTCTGGACGAACTCGCCGGTCTGGTAACCCGCTTCGGCCAGCGCGATGCGCACCCCGTGCGCGATCCGGTCCTGCACGCTCCTCAAGTACCGGTCCACGTCCATCTCCTGGAACAGCGAACCCGAGGGCGCCGAGCCGAGTTCGCGCACCGACAGCGCGGGGCCCTCCGGCAGCGCGCCCGCGTAGCCGCCGGTGAGCAGCCGCCAGCCGTACGCCACGGTCCGGCTCAGCGTGACGATGGCGGTCACGATGGCGCGCGGCACCTGCGGCACCGTCGTCGCCGCCTTGCCGAGCAGGTTGTTGTGGCGGAAGCGGTGGGCGACGCGGTCGGCGTCCTTGAAGTCCTCGCGGACCGGGTGCAGGACGTGCGGGGCGATCTCCAGCATGAGCATGCGGCCCTGGGTGTGGATGCGCACGAAGACCGTGACGACCAGTTCCTCGTCCCAGCCGCCGACCCGTACCCGCAGGAAGTGCCGTCGCTTCTCGGCGCCCTCCTCGACCGCGCGCTCCCGGTGCGTCGCGAAGACCTCGTCGTCGTAGGGGGCCGTCTCGCGCCGCGGCAGCCGCTCGACGGGCAGGAACACGCACTCGTCGATCTCCAGGCGGCGCAGCCGGTCGCGCACCGGGTGCCGCGCGAACTCCGAGGACTCCCGCAGCTGTTCGAGCAGGGGCCGGATCGTCTCCAGGACCGAGCGGTTGCCGATCGGACGCTGCGTCTTCATGCCGTCGGGCCGCAGTTCGACGGCGAGCACCCAGGTGTCGTGGGCGGTGCCCGCGCCGCAGAAGGGGTGGGCCTCCTGGTACATGATCAGCGGCGCGTGCTGTTCGGTCCGGATCCGCCCGGCGATCCGCTGCGAACGCGCGTTGCCGGTGCGGTAGGCGGGGTCGGCGACGGCGTCCGCGAAGCCCTTGCGGGACAGCTCCGCGCCCAGCGCCCGGGTGACCTGGCCGCGCTGCACGGTGATGCTCACGCCGACGAGCACCAGGACGCCGATGGTCAGCCACGCGCGCAGGGCTCCGGGCCCGCTGCCCAAGGACGAGTTCGCTCCGAAGTAGTCGCGCAGGAAGGAGAGCGCCGGGTTACCGGCCGACGGCGCGCTCTGCGTCGGGTAGCCCGCGGAGTCGTACGTCGGCGTCCCGGCGGACGAGGAGTCGGCGGACCTGCCGGAGAAGGCGTCGGTGAGCGTCACGGCCAGGACGCCGAGAAGGAAGAACCGGCTCCACCACCGCAGGTAGAAGGCGAACCAGCGGCGCGGCAGCGACGGCCGTTCGGCCCGCCCCCTGACCCGGCTCGCCATGGCCAGCATGACGCTGGGCACGAAGAAGAGGATCAGCCAGGTGTCGGTGATGAGCAGGCCGAGCAGCCACAGGCCGACGATCGCCCCGGACCAGGCCAGGTCCAGCCGCCGGGCGCGCAGGGCGTGCGCGAGGACGCGGGCGGCGTCGAAACCGGACGAAGGTGCCACGATCCGCTGTTCGTTGACATACAGCTCGTCGATCACGCGGTCGCGGTAGAGAGGGTCGAGATAGGTGCCCGCGCACAGCAGCCGGGTCGCCTCGGTGGCGTACGGCGGGGTGACGGCGTCGGGCGGAGTGGCAGCCCGGGGCGACTGTGATGGCTCCGACGACTCCGACGGCTGTGGCTGGTGCGGCTGTTGCGGCACGAATGCGGTACTCACACCATCCCCCGATGGTAAAGCCGGGCGGGCTCGCCCTTTACGATCTGACTGGCCATCAGAATAGCGAACGCATCGACGCTATAACCGATTTGTACACATCCGACCCGGCCGTACAGGCGCGTGGCCACAACATGGCCGTTTCCGTATCCATCGATCCGGCTACCGGCCCCGATCACCCGCTCGACGACGGCACACCCGTACGTTTTCCTCGGAAAACCAACCGCCGTACCCTGCAATCCACTTGAGGTAATTCAGCGGCCAACGGGGGGACCGATGGTGTCGAGGGTGTCGAGGTCCGTGCGCACGCGTGCGAAGCGGCTTTGGCCGCTGGTTCTCGCGTTCCTGTTGGGCGCCGGTCTTCTCGTCGGGTGTGACAGCGGTTCGCGTTCCGACGACGGTCAGGATCCGTCGTCGTCGCCCCGTCAGCAGGCGCAGCGTGCCCGGCAAGTGGCCGTTGCCTGGCGGGAGTCCGCGGCCGTCGCCGCCTGGCGCTCGGGGTATCACCCGGTGGCCGACGCCATCCGCGTCCCCGCATCCGGGTGGCACAGCAAGGCCGACGAGCGGGCCTACGCCACCCGGAACTTCGTCCTGCGCGGCGGCCTGCCGGCCGACTACAACGCCCGGCGCGGGAAGGTTATTTGGGGAAGCGGGGGCTCTGTGGCCCGTCCGCTGTGGGGAGTTGGGAAGGCTTACCGGTCGTTCGCCCTCAATCGGAGTGCGGGAGCCCGGCTGACCGTGACGGGTGCGCGGCTCGGGGAGACGACCATCGCCACCAGCCGGGGCACGGCGACCGTGCCCGCCTGGCTGTTCACGTTGGAGGGTTACGACAGCCCGCTCGCGCGCGTCGCCGTCAGCCCCTCGCCCCTTCCCGCGCAGCCGATCGCGGCGGTCCGGGAGGGGTCCGCCGGTGGTCTCCGGCGCGTCGGCGGGCTGGTCGGGACGCCGGACGGCGGGCGGGCGGCCGTCACCGTGATGGCCTCGCACGGGGCCTGCGACGACGGGCCCGTCGTGCGGGCGCTGGAGACGGACGCGAGCGTCGTGCTGTACGCCTCCGTCTCCGGGGCCCGGAGCGGCCCTTGCAACGCGAGCATGAGCGCGCGGCCCGTGAAGGTGGCGCTGCGGAAGCCGCTTGGCGACCGCGTTCTCCTGGACGCCCTCACCGGGCGGCCGGTGCTGGCGTAAGCGAGGGCGAGGGCGAGGGGCAGCAAATGGCCGTCCCCGCCGGGCAGTTCATCGCTCGGCGGGGACGGCCACATGCCATGCCATGGCTTGGTTCGGCGGCTCAGATCAGGCCGAGTGCGCGCACCGCGTCGCGCTCCTCCACCAGCTCCGCGACCGACGCGTCGATGCGGGTGCGGGAGAACTCGTTGATCTCCAGGCCCTGGACGATCTCGTACACGCCGTCCTTCGTCGTCACCGGGAAGGAGGAGATGATGCCCTCGGGGACGCCGTAGGAGCCGTCCGACGGGATCGCCATCGACGTCCAGTCGCCGTCCGCCGTGCCGTTGACCCAGGTGTACACGTGGTCGATGGCCGCGTTGGCGGCGGAGGCCGCCGAGGACGCGCCGCGCGCCTCGATGATCGCCGCGCCGCGCTTGGCGACGGTCGGGATGAAGTCGTCGGCCAGCCACGCCTCGTCGTTCACGACCTCGGCCGCGTTCTTGCCGGCGACCGTCGCGTGGAAGATGTCCGGGTACTGGGTGGCGGAGTGGTTGCCCCAGATGGTCAGACGCTTGATGTCGGAGACCGTGGTGCCCGTCTTCTTCGCGAGCTGGGTCAGCGCGCGGTTGTGGTCCAGGCGGGTCATCGCGGTGAAGCGCTCGGCCGGTACGTCCGGCGCCGACGCCTGCGCGATCAGCGCGTTCGTGTTCGCCGGGTTGCCGACGACCAGGACCTTGACGTCGTCCGCGGCGTTGTCGTTGATGGCCTTGCCCTGCGGCTTGAAGATGCCGCCGTTGGCGGACAGCAGGTCGCCGCGCTCCATGCCCTTGGTGCGGGGGCGGGCGCCGACGAGCAGGGCCACGTTCGTGCCCGCGAAGGCGACGTTCGGGTCGTCCGTGATGTCGATCCCGGCGAGCAGCGGGAAGGCCGAGTCGTCCAGCTCCATCGCCGTGCCCTCGGCGGCCTTGAGCGCCGGGGTGATCTCCAGGAGGCGCAGCTTGACCGGCACGTCCGCGCCGAGCAGCTGGCCGGAGGCGATGCGGAAGAGGAGGGCGTAACCGATCTGACCGGCGGCGCCGGTGACGGTGACGTTCACGGGAGTGCGGGTCATGGCGTTCTCCGTATGACAGCTGACGGTGGGGCGACTCTGCCCCGGGGTACGGGGTACAGATGATCGATCTCTTGGCGTCAAGAGAGATCCACCGGTCAGGCTATCGCGCATCCGGCATGCCGGACGGCCGGGGCCGATGTGGCCCGCCCCACAAGGGCGACGGAGTCGGGTGGCAGCGGCTCGCGGGACGGGATACGACTACGGCGGCGGCCGCCCGGTCGGGAGAGTGGCCGGGCGGCCGTCGGGTGGGGGTGCCGGTCGGACGTCGTGGGGGACGCCGTCCGAGTTGCTGCCGGACTCCCGTGGGGGTATGGGGCGCCTTCCCGCGAGTCGGACCGGCATGCGGGGCCGATTGCGTGGGATTCGTGTGCGTGCGCGGGAGGTGGCGTGCAGGGTGGTCGGGCGGTCGCTACCGGCGGGCGGTTGCTACCGGCTCGCTACTGGCGGGCGGTCACTGGTTGGTCGTGCAGCCCTTCTGGCCCGCGGCCAGGGTGACGCAGGCCGTGGCGTCCGCCGCGGACTTCAGCGCGACCATCGGGGTGTACGCGTCCGTGTCACCGGCCGCCTCCACCGAACCGGTCTCCTTCTTCTTACCGGCCGTTACGGTGACGGTGTCGCCCTGCGTGGCCTGCACGATCCGCGCCCATGCCGCCGCGCAGACCTTGCTGTAGCGGACCTCGACGAGGGTCGTGGCCACGGTCACGCTGGTCGTCGTGGTCGCCGAGGCGCCGCCGCAGCCCATCGCCTCCGGGTCCTTGCCCGCGCAGCTCGCGCCGGTGCACTTCACTCCGGCGGGGAGGTTCGCGTTCGCGCCGGTGCTCGCGGACGCGGCGGCGCTGCCGGGCGTGCTGCCCGCCTCCTTCTTGCCGCCGTCGCCACTGTCACCGCCGGAGGAGAAGTAGAAGACGGCGACGAGGACGAGGAGGGCACCGAGGAGGCCGGAAAGGAACATGGTCAGGCGGCGTCGGCGGGGGGTTTTGGGCGGACGGGGGTCTTGGGGCGAGGCCGAGGCCGAGTCGGGGGCGGGGGGGGTGGACGCGGCGGAGGGGCCCGGGCCAGTGCCTGCGCCCGCGACGGTGCCTGTGCCTGTGCCTGTCGGTGCGGGGCCCTGGTATCCGGCCAGGCGCCAGGAGTTGGCCGTTCGGGCCGCGTCGCCCGCCTCTCGCTCCTCCGTCGTGCCGGCGTGCTGCTGTTGCGGGGGCACGGTCGGGGAGACGCCGGCGGGTCCGGCGATACCGGGCCTGGCCGTCGTACCGCCGATGACACCACCGCTGCCGTTGCGGCCGGCCTCCCGGCCGCGGTTACGGCCGCTCTTGGCGCCCGCGGTCTCCGGTTGCGGCTCGGCGGTCTCCGGTTCCGCGAACTCGGCGCGGGCCTGGGCTATCCGGATGGCCTCCATGGTCATGTCCTGGCGCATCTCCGAACGGCTCCACGCCCGTTCGGCCAGCTCCCACAGCGTGATCAGGTGGACCGGGTTCGTGCCGGTGACCTCCGCCAGCGCGATGACGGCGCCCTTCGGCGCGAGCAGCCTGCCGTTGAGGTAGCGGTCCCAGGACGTCCTGCTGTAACCCGTGCGGTCGGCGAGTGCGGCGATGCTGAGCCCACCGCGGTCGATCAGTCGGCGCAGCTGAGTCGCGAACTCCTTGATCTGCGGATCGAGTTCGTCCGGCAGAGCCCTCCAACGAGGCATTGCTTCCCCCCTCTTTCCCCGGGATCGCCCGGAGCGTCCAGATTGCCGAACTTTGGCCGCTCCGGGCACCTCTTCGAGGGAATTCCGCGAACTTGTCAATACATCGACACCCTGGGGACACATGGGCGTTCACCCTGGTCACAGCAGCCCCGGGCGCCTGTGCGGCACCGGCCGTCCCAGCCCGTTCGTACGCATCGATCGCGTAGGTAACGTCCTACCAACTCCGGCCGTATCAAGGGTAGTCAGCTTCGGGCGTAGCCGACGCCAGGACCAGGGGGTATGGGCGCGATCGGTACGGAATCGACCTGCGGTCAGCGCCAGTCGAGCTTGAGGGAACGGCCCTGCTCACGGCCCGCCGCCGCGGCCGGGGCGCGGGTGCCGGGGTCGAGCGCGTTCGGGCCGATCGCCGCGAGGGACGCCTCGTCGGGGACGACGAGGGCCACCCGGGCGCCCCCGTCCCGCAGTTCCGCGATTGCGTCCGCCAACTCCCGCTGGCCCGGGAACAGTTGGGTGCCGCCCAGCGGGGCGATCACCAGCACGCGGTCCGCGCCCGCCGCGTACTCGACGTTCTCGCAGGAGGGGACGCCGCCGTCGTAGTACCGGCGGCCGTCGATCGTCGTCGTCGGCCAGACGCCCGGGACGGCGCAGCTGGCGGCGACCGCGTCGACCAGGGGGACGCCCGACTCCCGGTCGAACAGCCGGGGTTGGCCGGTCTCGGCGTCCACGGCGACGAACTTCAGCGCCCGCTCGGGCCACTCGTGCGACGGCAGCCGGGAGGCGATCACCTCGCGTCGCGTCGCCTCCGGCACGGTCTCGGCGTCGCGTGCGATCACGCCGACGGCTCGCCTCAACTCCTCGACGTCCGGGGCGGTCTGGAGTACGGCGGCCAGGCGGTCAGGCAAGCCCTCGAAGTCGATCTCGGCCATGATCTCGGCGCTCTGGAGGGCGGGTTCGGTCTGGCGGGCGTACAACTCCTCGATGCCGAGGCCGCTGCCGAGCTGTGCGCCGACCGTCGATCCGGCCGAGGTGCCCACGATCAGGTCCGCCGTCGCGGTCACGTCCTGCCCCTCGTCGGCGAGGCCCGCGAGCACTCCCGTGATCCAGGCGATCCCGCCGAGTCCGCCGCCTCCGAGCACCAACGCTTCGGCCACGCCTGCTGGTTCTGGCACGTGCACTCCTTGGTTGTGCGGTGAGTGAGTTGTTCGGTGCGTTCAGGTGAACCTCCGGTCCCGTGCGGCACATTCCCGGTGTCCCGTCGCGTCCCGGTGCGTTCCCGTGCGTTCCGGCGCGTCCCTTGGGCCGGGTGGGTCGTCGCAGGTCAGCGGGTGGGACGTCCCGTTTCGTCCCGGGCCGCCGCTGCTCCGGAGCCGGGTGGGGCCGCCGTACGACTTAGTGGGCGTTGGCACAACGGACCACGGGCCGCACCGGGGGATCAGGGGATCAGCGGGGTGAGCGGCCCGAGGGAAGGAAGAGGAACATGCGCAAGCACATCTTCGGCAAGACCGCGGTCGCGACCGTCCTGGCCGCGGGCGCCGCCCTCGGCACGTTCGCCGCGGCGGGCACGGCCCAGGCTTCGCCCGACTTCGGCTGCATCGAGGGGAAGGGCGTCACCACCAACGACTGGGGGAACGAGAGCCTGGACAACGGCAGCACGTCCAACGCGGTGCGGCTGTGGCAGTACGTGCTGTACGCGGACAACGCCAAGTACGTCGACGAGGACGGGGACTTGCAGCCGTTCACGCTCAAGCAGGTGAAGGGCACGTACAACAAGGTCACCCGGTCCGCCACGAAGTTCTGGCAGCAGAAGCACGGGGTGGATCCCGCCAACGGGCGGGCCGAGGAGGACTCGTTCAGCACCGCCGACGACAGCCTCGACCCGGAGAACACGGGGACGCGGGAGGTCGTCTACGACGGGTCGAAGCGGGATGTGACCTTCAAGAGGATCCCGATCCAGAACACCGGCAAGAGCTGCTACGCGATCCCGGTGGGGGCGGGGTACCAGCTCGCCACGTACTGAGCCCACCGGGGTGGGGGCGAGGGGGTGTTGGCGGGTGCGGGTGCGTTGTGGCTGGTCGCGCCCGCGCGGCGGAGCCGCACAATGTCACAGCCCCGCGCCCCTAGGACGCCTGCGGCGATCACGGGCCGTTTGTAGGTGCGGGTTCGTCGTGGTTGCTCGCGCCGTTCCCCGCGCCCCTCAATCGCCTGCGGCGATCACGGGGCGGTGGCGAAGGAAGTTCTCACGGGTCCGTCTCCAGCGTCGTACAGCCGGCCCCGTCCTGATTCACCAGCTGTGTCACCGTCACGTACGTGCCGGTGGCCGTGAGGAGTACGGCCAGGAGGACTGCGGTCAGCAGGCGCCAGTGGCGTTTGGTGGGGGCGGCGGGCTCGGAGAGGGTTTCCGGGGCCGCCGCCCCTGGCGTTTCCGGGGCGGGGGTGGGTGCCGGCACCGCCCGTAGGACCGCCTCCCGTAGGGACAGCAGGCGGGACGGGTCCGCTCCCGCCGCCTCCGCCAGGGCCTTCAGGGCCGAACGCGGCGGTATCTGGCGGCCGTTGAGGCAGCGTTGCCAGGAGGACTTGGAGTAGTGGGTGCGGTCCGCCAACGCGGCCAGGCTCAACCCGGTGCGCTCCTTCAGCAGGCGCAGCTGCTCCGCCAGAAGGCTCGCCTCTCGGCTCAGCCCCGCGGGCAGCGGTGCCCACTCCGGCCTGTCCTGTTCCGACACGGTGTTTCCCCTGTTCCCCCGGCACGGCATCCCCCTGCCGTGCGCCCGACCATCGTCGGGGGACGGAACGCCGTTGTGCGGGAATCCGGGTCTGTTCGGTTTCCCGAACGTGCGGAACGCGCTGGGGGTGTACGTCACAACCCGCAGCCGTCGTACGCATGTCGTACGCCTGCCGACGACAAAGCGGTCCGCCCCTTCGCGAGAAGAGGGACGGACCGCCCCGTCGTCAGTTCGTGCTGATCGTGAAGTGCAGGGTGTCGTCCAGGAACGGGATCTCCAGCCACGGGTTCGGCTGGGCCATCATCGCCAGCAGCACGATCGCCACGCCCAGGACGCCGTACGTCACCATGTCGGTGAAGCGGGAGCGGACCGCGAGCATGCCGACGTCGGGCAGGGCCCAGCGCATCACGGCCCCGGCGATCAGCGCGACGCCGATGAGGATCGTGCCGACGCGGAACGCGTCGAGGGCGGTCAGCAGCAGGCCGAGGCCGACCGCGGTCAGGACGGTCAGGATCGGCCACTGCCGCGCGGGCGCGGGCGCGTCCCCGGGGGCCGCCCGGCCGCCGCCCTCCGGACGTGCCGTGTCCCGCGTGATCCGCGGGAAGCGGCGCGTACCGCGGCGGACGCGACCGCCGCCGGAGGACGCCTTGCGACCGCCCTCGCCCGTGCCCTCGTCCTCGCTCCGCGCAGCCGCCACCGGCGCCTCCGCCGGCAACGGCTGCCGCAACGCCGACCGCACCCCCGGAAACCCGCGCTGCACAGCGCTGCCCGGAGCCCCGGTCACCGGCTCACCCGCCGCCTTCTCCCCCGACCCCGTCGCCCCCGACTCCTTCGCCCCGCCGGGCGTGGCCTCAGCCGACACTGCGCTCCGCCGCCTCGACCACGTTGACGAGCAGCTGGGCACGGGTCATCGGGCCGACTCCGCCGGGGTTCGGCGAGATCCAGCCCGCGACCTCGGCGACGTCCGGGTGGACGTCGCCCACGATCTTCCCCTCGGCGGTGCGCGAGACGCCGACGTCGAGGACGGCCGCCCCCGGCTTGACGTCCTCCGCGCGGATCAGGTGCGCGGACCCGGCCGCGGCGACGATGATGTCGGCCCGCTTCAGGTGCGCCGAGAGGTCGCGGGTGCCGGTGTGGCACTGCGTGACCGTCGCGTTCTCGCTGCGGCGGGTCAGCAGCAGCGGCATCGGACGGCCGATGGTCACCCCGCGGCCGACGACCACGACCTCCGCGCCCTTGATCTCCACGCCGTGGCGGCGCAGCAGGGTCAGCACACCGTTCGGGGTGCAGGGCAACGGCGCGGGCTCGTTCAGCACGAGGCGGCCGAGGTTCATCGGGTGCAGGCCGTCCGCGTCCTTGTCCGGGTCCATGAGTTCGAGGATGCGGTTCTCGTCGATGCCCTTGGGCAGCGGGAGTTGGACGATGTACCCCGTACAGGCCGGGTCCTCGTTCAACTCCCGTACCGCGGCCTCGATTTCGTCCTGCGTGGCGGTGGCGGGGAGTTCGCGCTGGATGGAGGAGATGCCCACCTGGGCGCAGTCGCGGTGCTTGCCCGCGACGTACTTCTGGCTGCCGGGGTCGTCACCGACGAGGATCGTGCCGAGGCCGGGCGTGACGCCCTTCTCCTTGAGGGCCGCCACGCGGGCGGTCAGGTCGGACTTGATCGCTGCTGCGGTGGCCTTGCCATCGAGAATCTGGGCGGTCATGGGCCCATCCTCGCCGATGACTGCCACCCGGTTCCAATCAGGCCACCCCCAGGCATTCCTCAGTAGCCTCGCGACCGCCCCAGAGCCCCTCCGGCCTCCCCGCAACCCACACATTGCAGGTACACAACGCATAGATCTATCCCCTGGACAAAAACTGGCCCCACAAGAAACATAAGCGGGCACGCCGCGGTCTGTGAGGGGGGTAAACCGCTCTTTTGTGATGTTCCTCCGATCAAATCCGCACTGTCCCCAGTTTTTCAACGGAGGAACATCCGCCATGAGTTTCGGCGCGCCGAACAACCCCTACGGCGACCCCCAGCAGCCCCAGCAGCCCGGTTACGGCCAGGCCCCGCAGCCGCAGGGCTACGGCTACCCGCAGCAGGGCGCTCCCCAGGGCGGCGTGCCGCCGCAGGGCTACGGCTACCCGCCCCAGGGTGCCGTCCCGCCGCAGGGTTACGGCTACCCGCCCCAGGGCTACGGCGCCACCCCGCCGTACGCGAACTGGGGCCAGCGGTTCGCCGGCAAGCTGATCGACGGCATCCTGCTCGCCATCCCGTACTTCCTCGTCGGCGTGGGCGCGAGCCTCGACGGCGGCGCGTCCGCGGTCATCGTGCTGCTCGGCCTGGCCGGTCTGATCGGCATCTTCGTCTGGCAGTTGATCCTTGAGGGCAAGGGCGGCCAGACCGTCGGCAAGAAGGCCCTCGGCATCAAGACCGTCAAGGAGGCCACCGGGCAGACGATCGGCGTCGGCATGGCGTTCGTCCGCCAGCTCTGCCACATAGTCGACGGCCTGCCCTGCTACCTCGGCTACCTGTGGCCGGCGTGGGACTCCAAGCGCCAGACCTTCGCGGACAAGATCTGCTCGACGATCGTGATCCGCGTCAAGTAGTCACGTAGTCACCGCGTCAACTGGCGGCCTGGTCACCTGGCCGCCTGGTCATCAACCGGCCGGGCCGGCCACGCGGTCAGGCCGGTCGTGATCCGCGCGAAGGTGGCAACAGCCTCTTCTCGCCATCTTTTCCGGGGGCCGTGTCACACCGTGACACGGCCCCTCGGCATCGCCCACCCTGATCCTCGTGTACAGCATCATCGTGGTACCTCCACCGGCCACGGAAGGCGAACGGCCGCGCGACGGCGGCCAACGCGACGGCGAGGAACGGCAGTTCCGGCTCGCCCCGGGCGAACGGCTCACCTTCGGCCGCGCGGGCAGCGGCAACACCCTGGAGATCGCGCACGACGGAGTCTCCCGCCGGGCCGGTGAGATCACCGCCCAGGGCGCCTTCTGGATACTGAGCAACCTCTCCGCGCACCAGACGTACCTGGTGGAGAACCCGGAGGGCGCGGGCGAGCACATCAAGGTGGCGCCGGGCCGGCTGGACGCGCCGGTGCCGTTCGAGTTCGCGCGGATCGTGCTGCCCGCCGCGGGCGACCTGCTGCCCATCGAGGTGTGGGCCCCACGCCACGACTACGTCCGCGCCCCGGACGGCGCCACCGGCGGCACCGGCGGCCCGGTGACCGCCCCCGCGTTCGCGCTCGACGCGTCCAAGCGCTACTTCGCCGTCCTCGCCGCCCTGTGCGAACCGCGGCTGCGCGGCGACCCGCACGCCCCGCTGCCCACCGTCGACCAGGTCGTCTCCCGGCTGAGCCCCAACTGGCCCGCCGCGTCCCGGACTTCGGTCCAGTGGAACATCGACTACCTGGCCGTCAAGCTGCGCCTGAAGCCGGGCCCGGACACCGCGGACACCGGCCCCCGCCTCAACGGCAAGAAGGAGTCCCTGGTCTCCCTGGCCCTCCGCTTCGACCTGGTGCGCGAGGACGACCTCACCGTGCTCGGCAAGGGCACCGCCCCGTGACCGGACCCGAGCCGTACGCCGTCTCCGTGCCCAAGGGCTACCGGGTGGGGCCGTGGGAAGTGCGCGACCCGATCGCGACGGGCGCCTTCGGAAGTGTGTACGAGGCGCGGTGGGCCGGAGGAGAAACGGGAGAGGCGGAGGTGCTGAGCGCCCGGAACGGCTCCGAAGCCCGCGCCGAGCGGCCGAAAACCGCCGCCCTCAAGTTCCTGCCCACCGGCACGGGCACCCCCCGCCAACTCACCCACCTGCGCGAACTCGCCGAACGCGAGGTCGAGTTGCACCGCAGGCTCAAGGACCCGCGCCTGATCCGCCTCTACGACACCCTGACCGTCGACGACGCGGACCGCCCCCAGCTCGACGGCGCCACCGTCCTCGTACTGGAGAAGGCGGAGACCTCCCTGGCCGCGCTGCTGGCCCGTACGCCCAGACCGCCGGACGGGCCCGCGCTGCTGGCCCAGGTCTGCGCGGGGCTGGCCCAGTTGCACCGGGCGAACTGGGTGCACGGCGACCTCAAGCCCGCCAACGTGCTGCTGATGAAGGACGGTTCGGCCCGGCTGGCCGACTTCAACATGGCCGCCGAGCTGGAGGGCACGCACGCGTACACCCCGGCGTTCTCCACGCCCGACTACACGCCGCCGGAACTCCTCTGGTCCGAGATCGGCGAACGCGGGCGCCAGATCCGCCCGTCGGCCGACGTCTGGGCCTTCGGCGTCCTCGCCCACCTCGTCCTGACCGGCTCCTTCCCGCTGCCGGGCGGCACCCCGTCGGCCCGCCGGGACGCCGCCGTCGCGTACGCCCGCGCGTCCGACGAACTCCGCCTCTCCCCCGAACTCCCGGACGCCTGGCGGGAGATCGTCCACGGCTGCCTGTCGCGCACCGGCAGGGACCGCCCCTCCACCCGCGCCCTGCTGCCCCAGGTGGAGACGGCGGCGGGCGCACCCCGCAGCCGCGGCCCGCTCCTGCGCCGGCTCTCCCGGCGGGCGGCCGTCGCGACGGCGGCGGGGATCGTGGCGGTGACGTCGGCGGCGGCCTACGGCGTCACCAACTGGGCCCGGCAGGACGGCGGAAGCAGGGGCACGGCCGGAGCCACCGCCACCGGAACGGCGCAGGTCACGGTAAACCCGGCGACGTACGGCGCCTCCGAACTCCGTACGGACAAGGGCATTCCGGTGAAGTACCGCGTCGTGATCGTCGACACCGCGCACAAGTGCGCCAATCCGTACGTCACTCCGGCGCTGATCGCGGGCATGCTCAAGGTCGAGAGCAACTTCGACCCCGATCTGTCGGACCCCGCGAAGGGCGAGTACGGCATCGCCCGCTGGACCCCGAACATCATGCGCTGGTGGATGAACGACAACGGCGAGCCCGCCAGGAGCACCCCCACCCCGCCGCTCTCCCCCACGGTGTCCATCCAGGCCATGGGCCGCTACCTCTGCTTCATCCCGACCGCCCTGAGCAAGGACCTCCCCGGCGACGAACGGGTACTGATCGCCGCCGGGTACCGGACCTCGTACAAGGTGGTGAACAAGGCGGGCGGCGTCCCCCCGCAGGTCCGTAGCTACGCCACCCGCCTCACCCACTACCTCAAGGAGTACACGCCCCCGGGCAGGAAGTGACCCTGAGAGTTCACAGGTACCGGTCCCGGGACCCACCCCGCACAGTGGAACCACGAGGCGCCGCGGCACGACCGGAACGACCACCGCGACCACCACGGCCGCCCCGGCAACGTCCGAGCAAGGTTCCACAGTTCACCGTTCGGGGGAACGAACATGCACATCGCCAGGCCCGCCGCACTGCTCCTCGCGGCCACCGCCCTGCTCGCCGGCTCCACGGCCGCCGCCACCGCCGCGGCCACACCGGACGGCACCCGCGTCACCAGCCTCCAGCAGGCCGCCGACCAGGTACTCACGGGCAACCAGAAGCCCCTCAAGGTCACGTCGGACAAGGTCAGTTACGACGGCCTGAACGTCACCGCGGCCCCCACGGGCAAGGTCACCGCGCAGGACCTGGCCTGCGGGTACGGCCACCTGTGCATGGTGGTCAACGGCACCAAGTTCGACTTCTACAAGTGCCAGACCTGGACCGTCTCCAACTGGACCGGCAACGGCCCCTTCACCAACAACCAGACCCCCGGCACGGTCGCCAGGTTCTACAACCAGGACGGCAGCGTGCGCTGGACGTCGACGGCCTACCAGGCGGGCACCGCCACCTGGGACCCGATCTACTCCCTGCGCCCCTGCTGATCCACCCACGGACAGGCGGTCTCCGGCTCCCTCGGGGGAGGGCCGGAGGCCGCCGCCGTCGTATGCCGCAACTCCGGGCGCGTCAGGACCAGTTCCACACCTGGTTGACGCTGCCCGCGCAGGACCAGCCCTGCACCGGCTGGCCGTCCTGGCCGGAGGTCTCGGCCTCCGCGTCCAGACAGAAGCCGTCGGGGACGCTGACGAGGGTGCGTCCGCCGGACGCGGCACCGGCACCGGAGCCGGCACCGGCTCCGACGCCCGGACGCCAGCGCTGGGCGTCCAGGCCGTCGCAGGTACGGGCCCGGACCCGCTGGCCGTTGTGGCCGGTCGTGGCCGAATCGGCGTCCAGGCAACGGTGGTTGGCCCGGTTGACGACGAGGTACTCGGACGCCCGACCGGGCACGCGGTACAGCGCCCACTGCTGCGCGGTCCTGCCCGCACACCCCCAGACCTCGACGTCCAGGCCCGCACCGCCGAGGCCCGCCTCCAAGCAGCGGGCGATGTCGACGGCGTTGACGCTCTCGGTGACGGTGAGCGCGCCCGTCCGGACGGGTCCGCGGGCCGCGCTGTACAGCAGCTTCTTGACGTACGCGCCGGCCTTTCCGTCCACGGTGGCTCCGGCCGCGGTCTCGAACGCCTTCACGGCGGCGGTCGTCGAGGCGCCGAACTTCCCGTCGACGGGGACGTAGAGGCCCCAGCCGGTGAGCAGCCGCTGAAGTTCCTTGACGCAGGCGGTACTTGCGGCTGTTCCTGTTCCCGGGGTGATTTCGGCGGGGCAGGCGGTGGAGCGGAGGTCGGGGGCCTTCGACGCCTGCGTGGGGGACGCGCCGGTCGAGTCCGCCGACTCCGTGGGGGTGCCGGTCCTCGACGGGGTGGACGAGGGCGACGGCTGTGAAGTGGGCGGCGGGGAGGGCGAGTTGTCCGTCACGGCGGGGGCTACGGGGGCGGCGGACGTACCGTCGTCGCCGTGCCGGAGGAGGACGGCGGTGAGGGTGCCGACTACGAGGACGGCGGCGGCGGTTGTGGCGGCGGCGAGGATCAGCTTGTTGCGGTTGTTGGGCTTGGCGGGGGGGGGATTGGGGGCGAGGTCGGGTACGGGGTCGGTGGGAAGTGGTCCCTCGGCCGCCAGTTGGTGCCCGATCGCCGTCCGGAACACCGTCTCCGGCGTCGGGCGCCGTTCGGGGTCCTTGTCCAGGCAGGTGCGGATGAACGCGGCGAGTTCCGCGTCGACGGCCGCGACCTTGTCGAGGGTCTCCTCCCTGGGCGGGTCGAAGGCCACCCGGTGCAGCACGTCGACGCCCGTGCCCTCGCCGAACGGCGGCTCGCCCGCGACCGCGTAAGTGAGGGTGGAGGCCAGCGAGAAGACGTCGGAGGCGGCGGTCACCTGACGGCCCCGGGTCTGCTCCGGGGACATGTACGCGGGCGTCCCGACGTTCTGGCCGGTGGCCGTGAGCGTGGTGCCGTCGATGGCCTGGACGACGCCGAAGTCGATGACACGGGCGCCGTCGGCCCCCAGGATCACGTTGGACGGCTTGAGGTCGCGGTGCACGATGCCCGCCCGCCAGATCGCCTCGATCGCCCGCCCGACGTCGGCCAGCAGCCGCCAGGCCGCCGCCGCTCCGATCGGCCCGCGCTCGTCGACGAGTTCGGCGAGCGTGGGCCCCGGTATGTACTCGGTGGCGACCCAGACCAGGTCCTCCTCGCAGCCGCTGCCCATCAGCCGCACGACGTGCGCGCCCCGGACCCGGTCCAGCGCGCTGACCTCCCGCTCGAACCGCTTGCGGAACAGCGGGTCCTCCGCGTACTCGGGCCGCACCACCTTGACGGCGGCGAGCCCCGCCCCGCCGGTGGTCCGCCGCCCCAGGTAGACCCGGCCCATGCCGCCACTGCCGAGCACCGACTCCAGCCGGTACGGGCCCGCCCGCCGCGGGTCGCTCTTCCGCAGCGGGACCACGGGCGGCGGCTCCATACCGGCCGCCGCGTAAGCCATCAGCTCGGACCGGCTGCGGGGCTGGACTGGCATGGTGATCCTGTGCCTCTTGTGTCTGTTGCGCGACGCCTGTGACGGCGAGGTTAGCGCAGCACACGTGTACGAAAGGCGAGTTCGGAACACGATGCGGCGGCCCACCGGAGTTTCCGGTGGGCCGCCGCGTAATTGCCGATGCGCGTACCGATCAGCCGGTCAACTGCGTTGCCTGACAGGCCAGTTCAGCGCTCGGCATTGGTGTTCAGTGGAAGAAGTGCCGCGTGCCCGTGAAGTACATGGTCACGCCCGCCTTCTGGGCCGCCTCGACGACGAGTTCGTCGCGGACCGAACCGCCGGGCTGGACCACGGCCTTGACGCCCGCCGCGGTGAGGATCTCCAGTCCGTCCGGGAACGGGAAGAACGCGTCCGAGGCTGCGTACGAGCCCAACGCCCGCTCGGCGCCCGCCCGTTCGACGGCCAGCTTCGCGGAGTCGACGCGGTTGACCTGCCCCATGCCGACGCCGACCGAGGCCCCGTCCTTGGCCAGGAGGATGGCGTTGGACTTGACGGCCCGGCACGCCTTCCAGGCGAAGGCCAACTCCTGGAGTTCCTCGGCGGACAGGGCCTCGCCCGTCGCCAGCGTCCAGTTGGCCGGGTCGTCGCCCTCGGCCTGGAGGCGGTCGGTGACCTGGAGCAGCGCGCCGCCGTCGATGGGCTTCAACTCGGCGGGGTTGGCGGGCCCGTTGGGGACCCGCAGCACGCGGATGTTCTTCTTCTTGGTGAGGGCCTCCAGGGCCCCCTCCTCGTAACCGGGCGCGACGATGACCTCGGTGAAGATGTCGGCGACCTGCTCCGCCAGCTCCTTGCTGACCGGCCGGTTGACGGCGATCACGCCGCCGAACGCCGACAGCGGGTCGCACGCGTGCGCCTTGCGGTGCGCCTCGGCGACGTCCGAACCGACCGCGATGCCACAGGGGTTGGCGTGCTTGATGATCGCGACGCACGGCTCGGCGTGGTCGTACGCGGCACGGCGGGCGGCGTCCGTGTCCGTGTAGTTGTTGTACGACATCTCCTTGCCGTGCAGCTGCTCGGCCTCGGCCAGGCCGCCGCTGCCGTCGACGTACAACGCCGCGCCCTGGTGCGGGTTCTCGCCGTAGCGGAGGGTGTTGGCGCGCTCGTACGTGGCGCCGAGGAAGTCGGGGAAGACCGACTCGTCGACGGGCGCGTAGGAGGAGGCGAACCAGGAGGCGACGGCGACGTCGTAGGCGGCCGTGTGCTGGAACGCCTCGGCGGCCAGCCGCCTGCGGGTGGTGAGGTCGAAGCCGCCGTCCTGGACCGCGCCGAGGACGTCGGCGTAGCGGGCGGGGCTGGTGACGACCGCGACCGAGGGGTGGTTCTTGGCGGCGGCGCGGACCATCGAGGGCCCGCCGATGTCGATCTGCTCGACGCACTCGTCGGCGGACGCGCCGGAGGCGACGGTCTCGCGGAACGGGTAGAGGTTGACGACGACGAGGTCGAACGGCTCCACACCCAGTTCGGCGAGCTGCTCGCGATGGCTGTCGAGGCGGAGGTCGGCGAGGATGCCCGCGTGCACCTTGGGGTGCAGGGTCTTGACCCGGCCGTCCAGGCACTCGGGGAACCCGGTCAGCTCCTCGACCTTGGTGACGGGGATACCGGCGGCGGCGATACGGCCGGCGGTGGAGCCCGTGGAGACGAGTTCGACGCCGGCCTCGTGCAGCCCGCGCGCGAGCTCTTCGAGCCCGGTCTTGTCGTAGACACTGACCAGCGCGCGACGGATGGCTCGCTTGTTGCTCTCGGCGGTCACTGGATAACTACCTTTCGTCCCTCAATGCGATGGCCGTTACGAGCGAGCCGCCCCACGACCTCGACGAGCAGCCTTCGCTCGACGTCCTTGATGCGCTCGTGCAGAGCGCTCTCGTCGTCCTCGTTCCGGACCTCCACCACGCCCTGAGCGATGATCGGTCCGGTGTCGACGCCGTCGTCGACGAAGTGGACGGTGCAGCCGGTGACCTTCGCGCCGTACGCGAGCGCGTCGCGTACGCCGTGGGCCCCCGGAAAACTGGGCAGCAGGGCGGGGTGCGTGTTGACGGTCCGCCCGCCGAACCGGGCGAGGAACTCCTTGCCCACGATCTTCATGAACCCGGCGGACACGACGAGATCGGGCGCGTACGCCGACACCGCCTCGGCGAGGGCGGCGTCCCAGGCGTCCCGGCTGTCGTAGTCCCTGACCTTGCGGACGAAGGTCGGGATCCCCGCGCGCTCGGCCCGGGCGAGCCCCTCGATGCCGTCCCGGTCGGCTCCGACGGCCACGATCTCGGCGCCGTACGCGGCGGCGCCGTCACGGGCGATGGCGTCGAGCAGCGCCTGAAGGTTCGTACCGGATCCGGAGACCAGGACGACGAGTCGCTTGGCCGTGGGGAGTCGCTTGGCCGCGGGAAGGTTCTCGTCCGCGGGAAGGGGCTTGGCCTCGGGAAGGCTCTTGGCCACGGGCTTGGCGGCCACGGTGGGGCCCTTTCTCGGGGGAGCGTCGGTACGGCCGGTTTGTACAGTCGTACGAATGCTTCGCGCCCCGGGATACGGGGAAGTCTACGAAGCGGTCGGCCGCCAGCAACGATACCGGCACACCGGGCGGCCCCCATGGGACGGGGGCCGGGGCGGAAGGTAGCGTGCGGGGTGCATCCGCCCGCCGGGCGCCGCCGGCCTCCTGGCCGGAAGCCGACGGGGAAGACGGGTCACGGGACCGCACGGGGAACGACCGGCGGGCGCGGGACGTTGACCAGGGCGGGTACGTGTTACGTATGTCGGGGGTGTGGGGGGTGGCGGTGGGTAGGTGGTCGATGGAAGAACGACACGACCAGAGGTCACGACGACACGACCAGAGGTCACGACCAATTGCCCGCTCCGCCGGCCACTCGCTCCGCCTGCCACCGTCCGCCGAGGAACACGAACACCAAGGTTCAGGTTCACCGAGGTCACCAAGGGAAGACGCACACCTGATGCCGGACCGCAGTCTCCGCCTCCCTCCGCTCCTGCTGCGCGAGCGGCGCCCTTCGCCCACGCCGCCCCGGGAGGATGGGGGTGCGTCCGGGGGTGGGGGCGGGAACGGCGACGGGAACAGGCCGGTGGAGGCCCCCGAGACGTCCACGGATTCCTCGGATTCCTCGGACTCCTCGGACTCCTCGCAGGACAATCCCTTCGCGCCGCCGCCGGAGGGGGCGCCGGATCGGCCGTGGCAGCCGCGGCGGCCCGTGGGGGGTGACGGGGAGGCGCCGTGGGGCAGCCAGTGGAGCGACCGGCAGCCGGGGCCGTCGGCGGGCGGTGGTTTCGGCGACCGCCCGGGGCGCCAGAACGGGCCGGAGGGCCAGGGTGGACCTGGCGGGCCGGGCGGACCGGGCGGACCGGGCCAGGGCGGTGGGTTGCGCTGGGACCCGATGGACCCGGCGCAGCGTCGCGCACGCTATTCGCTGCTGTCCGGGATGTGGGCGTTCTTCTTCGCGTTGTTCGGCTGGCCGTCCGTGGCGCTGCTGCTGGGCGCGCTGTCCCTGTACTGGGGCGCGAGCGCGCTCCGCGCCAAGCCGCCCCAGCCGGACCCGAACACGCCACCGCCGCCGGTCCCTCCGGCCCGGCCCCAGACCTCGGCGGCCATCAGCGGCCTGGTGACGGCGTCCCTGGCCCTGGCCATGGTGGCGGCGACCTTCACGGCGCAGCTCGTGTACAGGGACTACTACACCTGCACGAAGGACGCCTTGACGAACGCGTCTCAGCAGTCGTGCGAGGAGTTGTTGCCAAAGGAGTTGCGGGGGGTGTTGGGGGCGCAGGGGTAGCGTCTCCGACTGCGGGTCGGTAGGGGTTGCTCGCGCAGTTCCCCGCGCCCCTGGGGGTGGGTGGGGGGTCGGTGCCGCCACGGGGGTATCCGTCCTCGGTCTGGCGCGAAATGGGTGAGGCGGTAGAGGGCGCCGTAAGTTGACGCGCCATCCGCTGCGGGCGGACACCCCCGTACCGTCCCCTCACCGCCGCGGGAGGCTGCGGGCCCGCGGGGGCAGGCGCCAACGCCGCTGCCCACTGGGCAGCAACCGCCATGAACCGCCTTCGCGACGGACACCCACACGGCAGGGCCCAGCAGCCGCGCCCTGTGCCGCCGCGCCAGACCCG
>LJCV01000267.1 GCA_001298575.1 Actinobacteria bacterium OK074 | reverse complement strand
TACGGCACGGTCGGTGCGGCCGTCAGGGCCGCCTGTACGGCCGTCGGGGCGGTCCGCGCGCGGAAGGTCGCCCGAGGGGGCCCCGGGGGCCGCAGGAGCCGTACGGGGGCTTTCTGCGGGAGCGGCGGGCACGGCGGGCACCGCCGCCACGACCCCGTCGCGACCCGGGTCCGGTTGCTCTTCCGGGGCCCGGCTGTCGCCTACGGAGTCGTCGGCGCCGGCATCGTCGTCGCTGCTTTCGCCACCACCGTTGCTTTCGGCACCACCATTGCTGTCGCGATCGTCGTCGTCGGCACGCACGCGTGGAGGCGAGCCGTCGTTCTGCGGATGCTCCGCAGGTTCCGCTTCCGCGTCATGCACGCGCGCGTGGACGACGTTTTCGTCCTTCTCCGGTTCGTCGCCGGGGCGATCGGTGTGGCCCGTGTCCTGAGTGACGGCAGTCACCGCGGTCACCTCTCCTTCTGCAGTACGGACAGCGCGGCGATGAGTTCGGCCTGGGGTTCGGCGTGTACGTCGAGGGCGTCCAGGGGGGCGAGGCGGCGCTCGCGTTCGGTGTGCAGGACCTTGTCGAGGTACTCGGACAGCAGCCGTCCGGCGCGGTCGCGCAGCCGCAGGGCCCCGTGGGCGCCGATCCGTTCGGCGAGGCCCTCGCCCGCGGAACGTGCCCGGCGTCCGCCCAGCAGCGCGGTGGCGACCAGGGCGGCCACGAGTTCGCCCTCGGGGGCGACGCTCTTGTCGAGGTTGCGCACCTCGTCCTCGGCGTACTCCTCCAGGACGCGCCGCCAGCGCCGTACGGCCATGCCGATGCGGTGTTCGGCGTTCTCCAGGGACGGGTCGCGGTCCGTCAGACCCGGGGCGTCGGCGGCCGGTTCGCGACGCCATGCATGGTCGACGCGTTCGTCGGCGGCGGTAACGGCGCACAAGAGGAGGGCCGCGAGGCTCTCGGCGAGGGCGTCGAGGAGTTCGCCCGGGCTGCAGTCGAGCGGGAAGCTGCGCCAGCGTTTCAGCGCGTCGCCGGAGAGGACGGCACCGGCCTGCAAACGGCCCCGCACGCGCGCGTGCTCGCTGTCGTAGGCGCTGTCGACGGCGGCGGTGAGTCGCAGCGCGGCGGCGTACTGGGCGGCCGCGGCACCGGCCAGCTCGGGCATGCGGGACTTGAGGGAGTCGAGGACGCCGTAGGCCGTGCGGGCCATGACGTCCTGGCGGGCGGCGGGGTCCTGCGTCTGGTGGGTGAGCCAGGCGCGCAACGGGGCCACGGCGGTGGCGGGCAGGAGGCCGCCGCCCCAGGCGGATTCGGGCAGTTCGGGCACGGTGAAGCGGGGTACGTCGCCGAGTCCGGCCTTGGCGAGCAGGGCGCCGAACTGCCGGGACACCTCGGAGACGACCTGGTGGGGCACCCGGTCGAGCACGGTGACCAGGGTGGCCTTGTGCTCCTTGGCGGTACGCAGCAGGTGCCAGGGGACGGCGTCGGCGTACCGGGCGGCCGTGGTGACCATGATCCAGATGTCGGCGGCGCAGATGAGTTCGGCGGCGAGGACGCGGTTGTCGGCGACGAGGGAGTCGATGTCGGGCGCGTCGAGGAGGGCGAGGCCGCGCGGGAGGGTGTCGGCGGTCTCGATGCGCAGCACGCGCGTGCCGTCCTCGCCGGGGAGCAGGAGATCGTCCTCGGGGTCCTGTCCCGGGTCCTGCTGGGGCACCCACACGCGTGTGAGATCGGGCAGGACGCGCATGCCGCTGAACCAGTGGTGGTCCTCCGGGTGGCAGACGAGGACGGGGGTACGGGTGGTCGGCCGCAGTACGCCCGCTTCGCTGACCCGCCGTCCCACCAGGGAGTTGACGAGGGTCGACTTGCCGGCGCCGGTGGAACCGCCGATGACGGCGAGGAGGGGTGCTTCGGGTTCGCGCAACCGGGGCACCAGGTAGGAGTCCAGTTGCGCGAGGAGTTCGTCGCGGTTGGCACGCGCGCGTGGGGCACCCGTTAGGGGCAGCGGAAAGCGTGCGGAGGCGACACGGTCGCGCAGGGCGGAGAGTGCGTCGAGCAGCTGAGGCCGTACGTCCAAGGTCACCACATGCGAAGAATGCCCAATTTTGCGGCCTTTCTGAAGCATATGACGGTGTCTGCGCGCCGACAGCACACAGGGGGACGGAAGGGACGAGTGGGACAGAGGCATAGTCCAGGCATAACGAGTGCACAACACCCGGGTCCCGAGGGCCAAAAAGCGATGCGGGATTCGCACCTGCCTGCGATTATCAGGACCGCTTCACCGAACCTCCACATTGAGCCACGGAGGCGAAGCATCAGGGACAAGGACCCGGGAGCCCTATCCTTGTCCCCGGCAACGTCACGGATCAGCCCACACCCGGGCGCACCACGACCGAGGCCACCACACCCGGCCCCCGTAGCTCAGTGGATAGAGCAGGCGCCTTCTAAGCGCTTGGCCGCAGGTTCGAGTCCTGCCGGGGGCGCTCGTTTTCGCAGGTCAGAGCCTATTTTAAGCCCTTCGCGAGATCACTCACGGAGGGCTTTTTCGTTGTCCGCGAGGGGGTTTTGTCAGATTATGCACCCTCGATTGGGGTGCTGCGTCCCACATACGTCCCCCGGTTGAGGCAGCAACTTGCGTCCCACCGCAGTTAGCCTGAGAGTCTCCGCTGGTCAGGGCCATGTTGATGAGCTGTCAGTGAAGAACAGGGCAGGCGCCAAAGCGGCGCCTGCCCTGTTCTTCACTACTGGCCCGAACTGCCCCACGCCGGTCTTTGCGCCACCTCACACAAGTAGATTCAGCCCGACGTGAGCCGCCCGATGTGGATGCGGCTGGAGGGCTGAGCGAGGGCGGGGAGCCATGGTCAGGGCTTGGACGGTCCGTGGGGGCCAGTTCGGGGAGCGTGAAGAGCAGGCGCTTGACGACGGGGTGGTGATCGTCGGTTGGGAGGAGGTCGGCGACCTCAGTGCCTGCACGTCGATCGCCGATGTGGGGGATCTACTCGCGCGGGCCTATCAGGATGAGGCACCTGGCACCGTGGACAACTGGAAGCACCAACTGTGGCGGTTCATCACGATGGACACCGGAGATCTGGTCGTGATGCCCCGGAAGTTCCTGGCCGTCGTCGCCATCGGGCGGCTGACCGGCGGGTACGAGTACCAGAGCGAGGCCGCTCCTGGCTTCCGGCACACGCGCAAAGTGGAGTGGGTGCGCACTCAGGTTGAGCGTGCCGCAATCGGCGGTGACCTCCGCGACAGCATCGGCGCATTCCTGACGGTGAGCGAGCTGCGACGCCGTGATGCGGCACACCGTGTCGAAACCCTGGCACAGACTGGTGTCGACCCGGGCTACAAAGGGGCCGTGGATCCGCCTGCGGATCCCGAGGCATTGGAGCAGGATGTACGCGACGAGGGCACCCGACAGCTGACCGCCCGGGACCTGATCGGCCTGTGGGGCTGGCAGAGGCGCACCGGTGATGTCATCGACCTCGTCGACCGGGAACTGGCGGCTCGTGGTCTGCAGGTGGCCCCGCACTTCACGGAGGTCCAGCTCGACGGCCTGATCACGGTCTCCGCCCAGGAAACCACCCTGACGGGAGAGGCAGCCCAGGAGCTCCCGGGAACAGACCTTGGTCACACGCCCGCAAGAGCCGCGGGCGAGGATCTAAGTCGCCACTGGCGCATCGGCAGCCTCCCCTTCGCCCGCGAAGTGGTCACGGTCGGCTTCGACGAACCGCTCAGTCGTGCCATCACACGCATGGTCCAGGGTGACTTCTCTCAGCTTCCGGTAGTGAACCGGAACAACGTACTTCGGGGTGTTGTCACCTGGGAGAGCATCGCCCGTGCCCAGTTGGGCAACCGGGGCGCCACCATAGCCGCAGCACTGGACCCCCATCCGCGCACCGCTCAGGAGCAGGAGGAGCTGTTCGTCCGCATCGACGACATCCAGCGTCACGGATTCCTCATCGTCACCGACGGCGACAATCTCGTGCTCGGTATCCTCACCGCATCCGACCTGGCCGACCAGCTCAAGCTCCGGGTGGAACCGTTCATCCTTCTCGGCGAGGCGGAGCGGCGACTGCGCCGGCTCACCGACCAGCTGCCCGTGGACGAGCTGCCCACCGGTTCGGGTGTGCGCAAGACACGCGCCGCGGGCAAGTACCTCACCCTCGGCCAGTACCCGGAAGTCCTCAAGGACGACGCCTGCTGGGCAAGGCTTGCATGGCCTTACGAGCAGGACGATCTCGTCCGCCGCGTCACCGCCGTCAAGGACTACCGGAACGAACTCGCTCACTGGGACATGGACGCCCCCGAGACAAAGACCGAGGCACTGACGGAGACCAAGCAGTTGCTGAGTCTGCTGAAGCTGATCGACCACGATCCACGGCCGTGACCGGCTGGATCAACCGGGCCGGGCCGTCCTGTCAGGCGCCCGGCCCGGGGTCGTCAAGGCCGAGCTGAATCACCGCGAGCGCTTCGGCGATCTCAACCGCCAACTCGTCCTCCGGCCCACTGACCAGGACGACATCCTGGTACAGCGGTTCCAGTACCTCTTTGGCCTCCGCCGTCCGCCCCTGTGCAAGCAGCAACATGCCGATGTTGTGGCGGAGTTCCACAGCTTCTTCACTCGCGTCGCTGTCAACGGCGCGTACGACGTCCAGCACTTCCCTCAGCTGTGCCAGTGCGTCGGTGACCATGCCGAGTTCGGCGCGGCATCGTGCGGCTTGGGCACGGCAGGCACGGGCCTGCTCGCTGGTCGGCCCGGCAATACGGGCGTACGCGTCAGCGAGGGTGTCGAACTCGGGTCGTGCGGCGCGGTAGTCGCCGCCAAGAAGGCGCACGGCGGCACGCTGCCTTCGCAGCGCCAGTACGGCCCTGTTCTCAGGGCCGAGCGCGCGGGCTGCCGGTTCGATGACCTCGCCGAGCACCTCGACCGCCTGCGCGAACCGGTTTTCCCGGAGCAGGTGATCAGCCTGGTCGTAGGCGGCCTTGATGTCTTGCCGCAGCTGAGTCGGCACCGGCATGGGCTGCGGCAGGGCGGGGCTCGGCCGATCGGCAATGGGTGCCTGTTCGCGAGCCCGGGGTGCGTAAGGCTTGCGGTAGAGCGCAGTCGGATCAGGCACTCCGGTGGGGCTCTGGCCGCCATTGACGGCCGTCTCCTCACCGGGCATCGGCAGAAACGGAAGCAGCCCTTCGTACACTTCCTGCGTGTCAGTCGGTCGCTCCTCTGGGGCTTTGTTCAGCAGGCGCAGAACCAGTTCCTCCAGTGCCTGCGGCACCTCGGGACGCAACTGCCGCAGCGGCGTAGGGGCTTCGCTCACATGCTGGTACATGAGGCCGAACTCGTCGCCAGCGGTGAACAGCAGCCGCCCGCTGAGCAGTTCGTGCAGAACACAGCCGAGTGCGTAGAGGTCAGTCTGCGGCGTGATCGTGCCGCCCCGTACCTGCTCGGGAGCCATGTACTGATACGTGCCGATCGGCGTCCCGGTGGCGGTCAACTTCGTGACGTCCGTACGGAGGATAGCGGCAATACCGAAATCCAGGACCTTCACCGTGCCATCGCGGGCAACGAGAATGTTGGACGGCTTCAAGTCCCGATGGATCACGGGCACTTGGTGGGCATGCGACAGCACCGTCGCAACCTGTGCGGCCACAGCTGCCGCCCAGCCGATCGGCAGCGAACGAGCAGGGTTGACGTATCGGGTCAGTGAGACGCCGTCGACGAGTTCCATCACCAGGAACAGACGCTCCAGCGAGGCATCGAGCACCGCGTCGTACACCTGAGGTACTCCGGGGTGCTGAATGCGCGCGGTGATCCTGGCCTCGCGCTGGAAGCGCTTGGCGAACTCCTCGGCGAGATGCGGGGCGGCAGCCAACGACGCCTGCCGGAGCAGCTTCACAGCGACCGGGCGGTCCAGCACCGTGTCGTAGCCGCGCCACACGTCTCCCATGCCGCCGTGGTCAAGCTCCTCCAGGAGTTCGTAGCGGTCGGAGATGGGCTCGGACGGCACGGTGCTCTCGCTTCCTGCGGTGATCGGCGAGTTGTGGTGTTCACGGCATAACGGTGCGTGTCCAGTGTGACGAATGGGGTGATCATCCGTCCAGGCCGGGTCCAGCCAGGATCAGGAAGACAGTGGCGGTATCAGAGATAGGCTCCAGCACCGCCACCGCGAGAGGTGCCAGACCAGGGCATCAGAACCCGTCGTCGACCCCTTCCTCCCGCCGGATCATTCGCCAGGCCGCCTTGCGCGCGCTGCGGTCGAGGCTCGACTTGAAGCCCTTGTCGCCGCCGAAGTACTGACGGCCGAGGCCGGCGATGGTGTCGATGTGGTCGGCCATCTTGTCCTCGAAGACGTCGTCGAAGACCAGACCGAAGTTGTCCACGTCGTTGTTGGCCACAGCAGCGGCCCGCACCTTCGGGTCGGCCTTGGCCTCTTCGAAGGGACTCAGGACGTCCTGCTCTGTGAATTCGGTGCCGAACTTCTCGTTGAACTTCTCGATCAGCTCGGACAGCAGCGACTTCTCAGCCTCCTGGGCACCGCCGGCCCCGTCCCCGAATCCCTTCAGGTCGGCCGGTCCCTCAGGGTTGAGCGACACGTCGTACTCGCCGGTCTTCTCCACCCGCATGTGGCTGAGGTCGACCTCGCCTATGTCAACGCCGCCGTCGGCACGCCGCGGGAGCCGGTTGAGGAGATGGCGGCCGTACAGGTGCAACCGCTCCAGTTCGGCATCCTGGTACGGCACGATCTGCGCGAGGAACCCGTACTTGCGGACGTAGTCGTTGAGGTTGGCGCGGAAGTCCTCGGCGGTCTCGGCCTCCTCGTCGTCTTCGCTCTCCATGAGCACCGTGAACCGCTCGACGGCCGGGGACAGCAGCCGGTACAGCTCGGCATGCAACTTCTCCCACTTGGCCTGCGAACCGCCTGCCTTCCGCTTCGCCTCGAAGTACGCGGCGGCGAACTCGTCCATCTCCTGGTCGGCGAGCACCGACACGGACATGACGCGTCCCTGCGCCGTGTAGAGCAGGTTCGGGTCGGAGGGGAGAGTCATCGCCTCCTCGAAGTACGGGCGGAAGGCATCCTGGATGTCCTCGGCCTCGTTCACGAAGTCCAGGACGGCCAAATCGCCTTGCGCCTTGCGCTCGGCGGTCCGGTTCAACCGGGACAGCGTCTGGACGGCGGCGATACCCGTCAGGGTCTTGTTGACGTACATCGTCGTCAGCAGCGGCTGGTCGAACCCCGTCTGGTACTTCTCGGCCACGACCAGGATCTTGTACTCCTGCTTGCCCCGGCCGCCCGCCTTCACGGCCTTGTCGTCAGCGCGCGTGTACGCGAACGCCTCGGGCAGCGCGCTCTCGGCCAGCCCGCCGTTCTCCTTACTCTCGGTGGTCTCCTCACCGTCGACCGTGAGACTGCCGGAGAAGGCGACGAGGACTCCCAGATCCGGGTGCCTGGTGTCGTAGTCGCGGTCCTTGATGTAGCTCTTGATGGCCCGTGCCATCTGCACGGCGGACTGTCGCGAGGCGGTGGCCACCATCGACTTGGCGCGCCCGCCGAGCCGGCCACGGGCGTGCGTGACGAAGTGCTCCACGATCACCTGCGCATGCTGGGCCACTGTCGAGTCGTGAGTCAGCGCAAACCGGGCGAGCAGGCCGTTGGCCTTGGAGGGGTCGACCTCCTTCTCGTCCGGGTTCTCGTTCACCAGCTTCCAGTACGTGTTGTACGTGACGTAGTTGCGCAGCGGATCGAGGATGAACCCCTCCTCGATGGCCTGCCGCATCGAGTAGGTATGGAAGGGCCGGTACTTGGTCTCTCCTGCCACGGTGTCGAGGGTGCCGAAGAGTTCGAGGGTCTTGGCCTTGGGGGTAGCGGTGAAGGCGAAGTAGGACAGGTTCGGAGCCTGGGACCGTTCTACGGCCTTGCTCTTGAGCTGGTCAGTGAGCGTGACGGTGGTGGCGCCGACGTCCTCGGAGTCGGAGTCCAGACCGAGGTCACGCAGAGCGGCCTTGACGTCGGTGGCGGCACCGCCGGACTGCGAGGAGTGCGCCTCGTCCACGACGATCGCGAATCGGCTGCCCACAATTTCGGTCGGGTTGCGCTTGATGTAGTCGAGCAGCGCCGGGAACGAGTGCAGCGTGACGGTGACGATCTTCCCGGTGTCCCGGGAGAGCGCCCTGGCGAGTTGCTCTCCCTTCGCCCCGTTCTTCTCGTCGATCTTCACGACGAGCCCGACCGTGCGTGCGAAACTGCCGACGGTCTCGCGGAGTTGGGCGTCCAGATTGCGCCGGTCCGTGATGACGATGACCTTGTCGAAGACCGGTTCCCCGGGCGTGATGCGCCCTGCGGTCACCGCATCCTGGTCGAGGGCGCGCAGGTCGGTTTCGGCGTGCAGGTCGGACAGGCGGTGGGCGAGCCAGCCGATGGTGTTGGACTTGCCGGAACCGGCGGACGCCATGATCAGGTAGTTCTGCCCGGAGCCGTGCTGGGCGGCGTGCGCGGTCAGCTTCTTCACCACGTCCCACTGGTGGAAGCGGGGGAAGATCGTGGTCCGGCCGGCGCCCTTCTTCGGCTTCTGCTGGTGGACGAAGCGTTCGAGGAGGTCGAGCCAGTTCTCCCGCTCCAGGACCTGCTCCCACAGGTAGGAGGTGGCGTACGTGCCGAATCCGGTGGGGGCAGGGTTTCCGGCACCGCCGGGCTGACCGGGGCCCTCGGAGCCGGTGTTGAAGGGCAGGAAGCGGGTGTTCTTACCCTTGAGCTGGGTCGCGACGAAGACGAGGTCCGGGTCGACGGCGAAGTTCGCGACGACGCGCTTCGCGAAGATCAGCTCGGTGGGGTCGCGGTCGCTGCGGTACTGCTCCTTGGCATGCTCGACACCCTGACCGGTGAGCGGGTTCTTCAACTCGGCCGTGGCGAGGGGGATTCCGTTGAGGAACAGGGTCAGGTCGAGGCGGTGGCCCCAGTCGGCCTGCTTGGTGGCGTACGGGAGTTCACGGACGACGGTGAGGCGGTTCGCCCGGTAGGGGGCGAGGATCGACTCGTCGGCGATGAGGTTGGGCTTGAAGTAGGCGACGCGCAGCTTTACGCCGCGGTCCTTCACACCGTCGCGGAGTACGTGCAGGACGCCGTGTTCGGCGATCGCCTGGTCCAGGCGCCTGGTGAAGCCGCGCTGTGCTTCGGCCTGCCCGCCGTAGATGTTCGCGAGCTCGTACCACTCGTCGGGCTGGGTGGCTCCGATGAAGGTGAAGAGCTCGTTGGTGTCGAGGCCGAGGTCGGGGCGGTAGTCCTCGGGGTTGGCTTCGCGCCAGCCACGGGTTAGGAGGGCGGCGACTATGGCGGAGCCGAAGGCTTTCTCGTTGTGCACGGCACTCATGGCTGCTGGACTCCATCCGTTGCATTGCGACCGCTGGCTGCAGAGACGTCAAATTGGCCAGCTACGGCGGCGGTGATGAGAGATTGGCAGCGCTCAGCGAGCAGCTTGCCGAACTTATCGAACTTGTCACGCAATGGCCTTACCGTTCGGACCTGCTCACCAATGTGACGCTGCTCAGAAAATGGGGCGACTGGAATTGGAATACGCCCAAACATATCCCAGTTTCGAAAATCAAATGCCCTCTCACGGGTACTAAAAGAGAATCCCGTAAGGTATCCCTGGAGCGCGAGAGTCCGGAGCATGCGCCCGTAATAGAGCGCGTCACCGTCTCCCTTAGGTGCGAGCACATGATAGACGGGACTGCAATTACCTTCGGCTTCGGATGCCCCGATGGCACCCGCAAAACCGTCCAATCCGTGCACCACAACATCGCCAACTCGCACAGCTTGACCTTGAGGGTCATCGGAAGCCGAGTTCGTGTAACCCTCTGCCCGGCGCAAGGAACGTGCCGTTACCTGGCCATCACGGAATGCCGTGATCACTTCCGGAGATTCCAGAGGGGAGCGCACCTGTTTTTCAAGCATCCAGCGCATGGCCATCACAGGATTACCTGCAACTTGGCCGGACAAGCAACTTCTGCCGATTACTTCGAGAATTTGTTGGTCGATACGCTCGTCAAGGAGCTCATACATCCTTGACCGCGCACGCAAAATCGCATCCATCTTTCCGATCTCGACGTCGAGAAAATCGGCGATGCAACGCTGCTCATCCAGTGAGGGGACGCGCAGCGGAATAGACCCAAACTCGTCGGCGTTAATCCTGGGAGTGCGCACGTTCCCAAGGCCGACTGAACCAATACCACGTAGACGCCGGACTACTTCACCCGTAAACCAGGAAGACCGAAAGAGATGATGCAGATATCTCCCATGCACCAGCGGCCCCGGACGAAGGACCATATAGTCTGGGCTCACCAAGCCGGAGAATTCACTCTGCCCCATAGCACCCTGGTAGGCAGACATTCTATTCACGACAATGTCACCCGGCGCACAGACTTTATAGTTACCGAGATCTTCCGCTCGCGCCAATGCATCGGTCAGGGTGCTACGCGGAACTACACCGTAATATCTAGAAACAGACAAGAGCGGAAGGTTCACAGCGCCAGCCCGAACGTCCACCTCCCGGAAAAGGTACTTTCCCAAGATCTCCTTTGTCATTCCGTGACCTCCCCCAACAGCCCCTGAATCTCCGCCTCTAGCGCCTTCAGCTCCGCGTCGATCTCCGCCAACGCCCGCGGCGGCTCGTACACGTAAAAGTGCCGCGTGAACGGAATCTCGTACCCGATCTTCGTCTTCGTATGGTCGATCCACGCATCGGGCACATGCGGATGCACCTCCCGCTTGAGGTACTCCTCCACGTCCTCCCCCAGTGGCACATTTTCATAGTCCCGCAGTTCCGGATCCGGCTCAGCCTGGCCCTTCACCATCTGAACCTCGCCCTCGGGATCCCGGACCCCGACCGCCTCCCGCATCGCCTTCATGAACGGCGCGCCCCCGGGCCACAGCAACCCCGCCGCAACCACCGCGTCCTTGAGATCCACGAAAGCCTCGGCCTTCGTCGCCCACACCGAACCGAGAAGCGGGCGGAACGCCTCAACGAACCTCTCCGGCTGCGGAAGCTTGAGGAACGGCTTCGCCGTCGTCATCCCCGCCAGCGTCTCCTCCGTCACCTCGAAGCGGAGCTTCAACGGCCGCTCCACAGTGATGCGTTGGTAGCCGAAGGCCGAGTTCTCGAAGATCTTCACCTTGCCGTGCAGCTCGTGCTCCGGGTCGGCCGCGATCTGTACCGCCTCCGCGTACAGGCGGGTGATGTCGGCGATGTGGTTGGGCTTGCCGTTCTTCCCGTCGCCCAATTCCTTGCGCTTGTCGCCCAGCGACTTGCGCATCTTCACCGCCTGGTCCCGGGCGTCCAGCAGCACGACCTTGCCCTTGTGGTCGGGAGCCTTCCGGTTGGTCAGGATCCAGAAGTACGTGGAGATGCCCGTGTTGTAGAAGAGCTGGTCCGGCAGGGCGACGATCGCCTCCAGCAAGTCGTGTTCCAGGATCCAGCGGCGGATCTCCGACTCGCCTGAGCCAGCCGCGCCGGTGAAGAGCGGGGAGCCGTTGAAGACGATCGCGATGCGGGAGCCGCCGCCTCCGTCGACGTCGACCGGCTTCATCTTGGAGATCATGTGCTGGAGGAACAGGAGCGAGCCGTCGTTGATACGGGGCAGGCCCGCGCCGAAGCGGCCCGCGTCGCCCATCGACGTGTGCTCGTACTCGACCTCGTCCTTGACCTTCTTCCACTCCACACCGAACGGCGGGTTGGCCAGAAGGTAGTCGAACTTCTTGCGTGCGTGGCCATCATCGGAGAAGGAGTTGCCGGCGGCGATGTTCTCCGGGTCCTGGCCCTTGATGAGCATGTCGGAACGGCAGATCGCCCAGGACTCGGCGTTGAGTTCCTGCCCATACACCTCGACCGTGGCGTCGGGATTGAGCTCCGTGATGTGTTCCTCGGCCGCGCTCAGCATTCCGCCCGTGCCGCACGCCGGGTCGAGCACGGTGCGCGCGACGCCGGGCACGCTGAGCGCGTCGGCGTCCGGAGCCACGAGGAGGTTGACCATCAGCTTGATGACCTCACGAGGAGTGAAGTGCTCACCGGCGGTCTCGTTGGACTGTTCGGCGAAACGGCGGATCAACTCCTCGAAGATGTAGCCCATGTTCTGGTTGGGAACCGTCTCCGGGTGCAGGTCCAGGTCAGTGAACTTCCCAATGACCTGGTAGAGCAGGCCCGCGTCATCGAGCTTCTTGATCTGCCGGCCGAACTCGTACTTCTCCAGGACCTCGCGGGCGTTGTCGGAGAAGGCGTTCACATAGATCTGGAGGTTCACCGCCGCCGTGTTCGCATCTCCGGCGATCTTCTTCAGGGTCAAGCTGCTCGTGTTGTAGAAGGCTTGCTTGGACGCTCGGCGCAGCAGCCGCTCGGGCTTCACGTCCTCGTCCTCGTACTGCGCGTACACCTCGGCGAACTTCTCGCGCGTCGGTTCGAGGACGCACTCAAGGCGACGCAGCACCGTGAACGGCAGGATCACCTTGCCGTAGTCGGACTGCTTGTAGTCGCCGCGCAGGAGGTCGGCGACGGACCAGGCGTGGTTCGCCAGTTCCGTGTGCTTGCTGCTGTTCAACGTTTTCCCTTCGGGGCCCGATTCCCAAGACGGGACGGGCGGGGCGGATGTGATCCGATGCGGTGGAGCGGCTCAATGCCTCGCGAGATGTTCAGATTGGTGTCGTGCCGCCGCTGTCGTTCGGTGGTGGCAACAGTGTCCCGCTGGTGAGGCCGTCCGCGAGCGCCTTTGGTGTCAGCGTGGCGAGTTCGGTCACCTGGCGCGCGACCTGCCGCAAGGTGTGCAGGCGGCGAAAGGCTTCACCGTAGCGGCGTTGTTCCTCCAAGGGGAGGAGCGGCACGCGTAGCCGTGACGGGTCGATGTTCAGTGAACTAGTCCCGACCGTAGCGCTGTTGAGGTTGTCCTCGGCGGCGAGGAATCCGGCCAGGAACCAGGGGTCAAGGCGCGTCGGATCCGGTCGGATCAGGCGGACTCCGCGACCGATGACAGCGCCGCTGTCCTGCTCGTCGGCGACGCGAGCCCTCGTACCACTGTCACTGCGGATCTCAGCCAGTAGAACATCGCCTTCGGCGACGATCGTCGTGGTGTGCGGGAGGGGCGTCTCCGGATCGGCGACGGCCCGTTGCCCGGTGGCCAGGTCACCCCCGCTGAGTACGGGCCGGTCCGCGAACTCGGCCGGGGGCGCGGCGTCCCGCTCCCGAGGAGACGGCGGGCCGGCCCTGTGCAGGGTCAGGGCCCCGCCGCGTGTGAGGTCGGCGAGGGTCGCCGTACGCCAGTGCCGGGCCTCAGTACCCGCCGCGGGCCAGTCCCCCTGCCCTGCTGCCACAGCCAACGCGTCGGCAGCCGAGGCCAGTTCGCGGCGCAGTCGCACAACGTGCTCGGCGATCGCGACCGGGTCCGCCGTCGCCGCCGTCGTACGGATGTTGCGGGCCGGAGTGACATCGACCAGGTCGTCCAGGAGGTCCACGACCGGAACCGCGCGTGCCTGGCCCGGTACGTCCGTGAAACCGATCGGGTCGGTGACGTACGAGGTCCAGTAGCGCAGCACGCCCTCGCTGAGGGCATCCCAGGTGGCGGCAGCCACACCATCGCGGCCTGGCATCTTGCTGCCCGCAGGCGTTCGCGCGGTACGCGGCCCGGACGTCGACTCAGAGCCGGCCAGGGCAGAGCCCTCCACGCACAGGACCGACTGGTGGTCCGGTGCGACCAGTTCAGGGCGCTGGAGGATCCACACATGCAGCCCGATGTGGAGCGGTGGGGCGGTCCCGGACGGCAGTGAGACGACGGCCCGCAGCGCTCCCGCCCTGATCAGCTCGGCGCGGATGCGGCGGCTCAGGGAACGGGTGGCGACGGCGGGCGGGAGCAGTACGACAGCGAAGGCCCCGGGCGTGACGTGGGCAAGCGCGTGCTGGACCCACGCGAGTTCCGAGTCGCCGCGCGGCGGGACTCCGTAGGCCCAGCGAGGGTCGTAGGCGAGTTCATCGTGACCCCAGTCGCGGTCGCCGTAGGGCGGGTTGCACAGCACGCCGTCCGCGGTGAGGTCGGCGAATGCGTCGGCGCGCAGGGAGTCGTCCGCGCGGATATCGGCCGAGGACTCCGGGGCGTCCAGGCCCAAGTGGATCAGACTCCTCCGGGCCTGTACGGGCACGAGGTCCTGCCCATGGAGATGCCGCGCTCCCTGCCGCGCGGCTGCGGCGAGCAGCGCGCCACTGCCGCAGGCCGGGTCGAAGACCCTTCGCGGATAAGGGGATTGAGGTGCAGCGGCACCCAGCAGCCGAGCCATGAGGTCGGCCAGCGGGCCCGGCGTGGCGTACGCGCCACTGACCGCCTCGTCCTCCAGTTCGCGCTCCGCCAACACATTCACGGCATCCTGCGTCTGCCTCGCGTCGATGCAGCGAAGCACCGCGCGCAACAGGGATGCGTCCGACGCCTTGTAGGTCACGTCGTCGAAGTGGAATCGGGACTGCGGCGGCGCGGACAGCTCATGGACGAGCGCTTGGGCCCGGGCCGCCACGTCACCGTCCGGGAGGACGTCGGCGGCGTTGAAGAGATCGGGGCGCTGACGCTCGGCGAGTACGAAAGGCAGCAGACGGGCTGCTGTCGAGCTGCCATGGGCGCTCAGCCGCAGCAGAGTACGCAGTTCTTCGAGAGGAAGGACCTTCTCGGTGTGCCCGCGCCCTGCCAGCCAGGTGCGCACCTCTGCGAGGTCATACAGCGGGCTGCTGTCTGTTCCGCCCACAGGGGACGGGAAGTCTGCATGACGCCGACGCCAGTTGCTGACCGTGGCGCGCGTGACCCCGGCGAGGCGGGAGATCTCCGCCGCGGTGACCTGAGCGGACGCCTCTGGAGCGGCGGAAGGCTCGGGCTGCTTCGGCATGACAGGGGTTCCTCGCTGATCGACTTGAGCGGCAGGACACAGATTACACACACCCCCGATCACATCAACTATTTGACAATGCTTTCATCGTCATGCTCAACTCGAAGTGTCGTCATCCGCAAGCATCTGGCTCAAACCCTCGGGGGAACCCATGACCATCGCCATGCCCACCGCCACCGTCGAAGGCATCCAGCTCACCGTGACCGCCTTCCGCCCGGACGCTGTCATCGGCACGATGGGGCTGCCCACGCTGCTCCAGCTCGTCCCGTCGCCGAAGGCCGAGGAGGACAAGCGCGCCCTGAAGTACGCCTCCGGTTCGCTGCGCCGCCACGCCGAGGTGCGCGCCCTGGTGCAGCGCATGCTGAAGTCGACACAGAAGGGGCGGAACGTGGCCTCGTACGCCTCCTACATCGCCACCGGTGTCAGCGGCGGCAACGGAGCCGCATGGTCCACTCCGCCCATCACTCTGTGGCTGGACAGCCAGCCCGGCGCCGTCGGCGACGAGTTGGTCCCGGGCAGCGGGATCTGCCGGATCACCGTGCTGCCCGGCTCACCCGTGGTGGCCATCGACGGAGAGACTCAGGTCGCGGCCTGGCATGAGCTGTACGACGCCCCGGAGCGGTTCGGCGTGACGTTCGAGCAGCTGAGCCGGGTCAGGGTGCCCTTCGAGCTCTACTTCGGACTCAGCGTCCAGGACGCCCGGCAGATCTTCTACGACCGCAACGTCGAGGGCGTTCCCGTCGCCAAGAACCTCGCCATGTCCATGGACCAGCGCGACATCGGCACGCAGTTCGCGCACCGGATCGCCGAGACCGTGAAGGTCGAGCACGACGGGCAGGTCGTGCCGCTCACCAAGCTCGTGCAGAGCCGCAAGCGGCAGCTCACGAAGTCCGACCCCGAGGTCGTCACGCTCTCCGCGCTGCGGGTCCTGGTCATCACCGCTCTGCATGGGCGCTCGGGACTGAACCTGTCCTCTTCGACGGTGCACGACGCCGACCTGCCGGACGGCGTCGACACCGAACAGGCCGAGCGTGAGCTCGTGCCGCTGCTCTCGCAGCTCATCGCCCGGCTCTACCCCCACTTCGCCGAGCGCGACGCGGTCAGCGCACCTGCCGTGCTCGCCGGCATCGGTATCGCCGCCCACCAAGCGACGAGCTGGGCGGCGACCGGCACCCGGCTCAGCCTGGACGAGCTGATCCGGCTCGTGGAACCCGTGCGTTTCGAGCGCGAGGCCCGCTACTGGGACGGGGTCGCCGCCAGCGCCAACGCGTCCGGGACCCTCAACTTCGGCGGCGGGGCCAAGGACTCCGGCGGCCGGGTGGCCGACGCGATCCTCGGCCCGGACACCGACCACGGCCGCCGCATCCGGGGCTGGTGAATCCAAGGCCCAGCGCAATTCCCCGAACGAAACCGGTGCTGCACCGGACCTGCAGGTGACAGCCACGAGGCCGGGGCGGCCGCACGGAACGGTGGTCGCCCCGGCCAAGGTCGACAGACGTAAGAACGGAGAACAGAGTGAACGCGACCGAACTGCGCGAAATGGAAGACCTGCTCAGGGACGCCATCAGGTCGGCCGGGCTGGACTGGCTGCTCGATGAGCTGGACACGGCCATCGCGACGGGCGTGGCTGAGGAGAAGCTCCTTCAGCGCCGGCGTGGCGCCTCCACCGAGGAGTACGAAGCTCTCGCCGTCGCGGAGATGGGCACCGACACCTTCCATAGATCCCTGAAGCGCGGAGCCACCGTCGTGGTCACCACGCGGCCCATGAGTTCCCAGGAACGTACGGAGTTGCACCTCGACGCGCTGCGCCGACTGGTCCTGGAGCTCCCCCAGATCGAGGCGGAGAGCCTCAAGACCATGGGCTCCGAGGGTGACCGGCACCGCGCGCCGGTCCACAACGTGCGGTTCGTCCCGGACGAGGAGCTCACCGGGCGCCGGGACCAGACGCATGAACTCGCCGCCCGCCTCCCCGAAGACACCCGAGTCCGCCTGCAGGGCCTTTTCCATGAGGTACGTGAGGAGATCAACCAGTGAGCCCCGTCGACGACCTGCTCCAGGAGATCCAGAACCTGCTCACCGGTCCTGGGATCTCCTATACCTCCGCATCCCAGCCCTGGGACGTGTACGAGGGGTATCTCTTCTCCCTCGCCGTCTCCACCGCCAGCAGCTTGGGAGCCTCCGTCCACTACAAGGACGTACATGGGAACACCGTCAACGATCTCGTGTTCCGTACCAGCCCCGGCCAGCTCTACAGCACCACGCATCCGTACACCCATGCCGTCGTGGAGTTCGATCGCGCCCCGGCTCTGGAGGTCCATCTCGGCGTCCAGGTCCAAGGGAACTCCGGCGTGCTGCACGAGTGTGACGTCTTGATCCTCCCCGCCGACGAGGCAGCGCTCTCCCGGCAGATCCGAATGGCCCCGCGGGGAAACAAGTGCCTGCTGGCCATCGAGTGCAAGTACTACGCCGCCAGTCAGCTCGGCATCAGCCACGCCCGGAACTTCGAGGGCCTTCACAGCGACCTGAGGACCGCCCGAAACCTGTTCGTCTCCAACACGGGGACGCCGAGCGTGGTCAAGTACCTCTCCGCCCGCAAGCGAGGCTACGAACGGGAAGTCGTGCCCGCAAACCCCAACACCGTCGGCTACACGCGCGGCCAGATTCGCGAGGCGTTCAAGATCTTCCTTGGCAAGAACGCCCCGTCGACCGTGATCTGACGACACACGTAACCAGCTTGACTCAATGACACAATTATCGTGTCATTGAGTGATGCTGTACGTGACACCAGCCCTGGACTCCGACGATCTGCGTGCCCTCGACGAGATCGAGGCCATGCGTCGCGCCCTGCGACACATGCTCCGCGCCACCCCTCGCTGGACGCGGCAGCTGCGCCGCAACCTCACGGCCCGCGCCATCGCCGGATCGAACACCATCGAGGGTTACGCCGCGACCGTGGACGACGTGGAAGCCCTCATGTCCGGCGAAGAGCCGCTGGAGACCGGGGAGAAGACGCGCACCGAGCTGGAGGGCTACCAGCGCGGCATGACCTACATCCAGGCCCTCGCCGACGCCGGTGACGACTTCCGCTACGACGCCGGCCTGCTCAACGGCCTGCACTTCATGCTGCAGGGCCACCACCTCGACAAGCGCCCCGGCCGCTGGCGCGATGGTCCCGTCTACGTCACCAGTCCGGACGACCCCCTGGTCCCCGCCTACACCGCACCGGACCAGGCGGACGTTCCCGCTCTGATGTCGGAGTTCATCGACTGGCTCAACGAAGGCGACCTCGACGCGCCCGTCCACGTCCGCGCCTCCATGGCCCACCTCAACCTCGTCAAGATCCACCCGTGGAAGGACGGCAACGGACGCATGTCCCGCGCCCTGTCCACCCTGGTGTTCTCCCGCGAGGCCCTGATGCCACCCGAGTTCTCCTCCATCGAGGAGTGGCTCGGACGGGGGCAGAACACCTACGCCTACTACCAGGTCCTGGAGGACGTAGGAGGCCCGCACTGGAGCCCCGAACGGGACACCCGCCCCTGGATCCGGTTCTGCCTGACCGCCCACCACCGCCAGGCCCAACAAGCCCAGCGGCGCTTCGACGTGATGTCCCGCGCCTGGACCCACCTGGTCGAAGCCGTCGAAGCAACGGACCTGGACGAGCGCGTCGTCTACGCCCTGCTGCCCGCCTTCTCGGACGCGAAGGTCCGCCGCACGGTCTACCAGCAGGACGCGGACCTGAGCGACCAACAGGCCATCCGCGACATCCGCGAACTGGTCGCCCGTGGTTGGCTCGTTCCCCACGGCAAGGGCCGCGCCCGCTACTACGCGCCCGGTCCACTCATGGATCCAGTTCGCGAAGAGGTCCGCCAGTCCATGGAGCCGTACGCCGACCCGTACAGACGGAAGCGGTGACCCACTCCCCCTCGAACACCTGCCCGTAATGGCGAACCTGCTGGTCAACAGCGGTTCCGCCCTCGTTTGTCAGTGGCGCCTTCTACCGTGCATTCGTGGGTACCGAACCACTTGAGCACGTGACGGGGATCTGGGGGCGGGTGCATGGAGTACGACGACGTGGTGCGGCTGCGCAAGCACCACCCGGCGTGGCGGCTGCTGCGGGCGGAGAACGCGGCGCTCATCCTGAGCTTCTTCGACAAAGTCTTCGTGGAGCAAGGGATCCGTTCGATCTCCGGCGTGGAGTTGGCCGACCGGCTGGACGACGAGCTGTACACACTGAACGACCGGCTCGGGGAGCAGACGTTCCCCAAGTCCGCGAAGGCGTACCTGGACGACTGGTCGGCCACGCAGGCGGGCTGGCTGCGCAAGTACTATCCGCCTGATTCGGAGGAGCCACACTACGACGCAACACCCGCCGTGGAGAAGGCCGTCGCCTGGGTCCACTCGCTGGAGGCCCGTTCCTTCATCGGCACGGAGTCGCGGCTCAATACCGTCTTCGAGCTCCTGCGGCAGATGAAGTTCGGTGCCGAGAGTGATCCGGAAGCACGGCTTGAGGAACTGAAGCGGCGGCGTCTGGAGCTCGATGAGGAGATGGCTCGTGTCGAGCACGGCAATGTGTCGGTACTCGACCGGGCAGGGCTGAGAGACCGGTACCAGCAGGTGACCGCGACCGCTCACGAGTTGCTGGCCGACTTCCGTGAGGTCGAGGCGAACTTCCGAGACCTGGACCGGGAGCTACGTCAGCGAATCGCTGTGTGGAACGGAGCCAAGGGTGAACTGCTCGACGATGTCCTGGGCAGCCGGGAGAGCATCGCGGAGTCGGACCAGGGTCGCAGCTTCCAGGCGTTCTACGACTTCCTGCTGTCCTACCGGCGCCAGGAAGAACTGAAGCAGTTGCTGGCCGAGGTCGAGGCCATGGACGCGATCGGCGAGCCCGATCCACGGATGCGCCGCATGCCCCACGCCTGGCTGGATGCCGCCGAACGCACACAGGCGACGGTGCGGCAGCTGTCCGAGCAGCTGCGCCGGTTCCTTGACGACCGCGTCTGGTCGGAGGACCGCCGCGTCATGGAGTTGATGAGCGGCATCGAGGCGCGCGCCGCCACCCTGCGGGACATGCCCGTGGACCTGGTCACGGAGATCGACGCCATGGCACCGACGTTCACGCTGCCGATGGAACGCCCGCTCTACACGCCGGTTACCCGGACCCCGATCGACAGCTCCGACATCCAGGCCGGTGACGAGGAGTTCGCGGCCTCCGCCTTGTACGAGGCCGTCTACGTAGACCCTGCCCGACTGACTGCGACCGTGGAACGAGCGCTGGAAGATCAGGCGCAGGTATCGCTGTCAGAGCTTGTGCGTGTGGTTCCGCTGGAACAGGGACTCGCTGAGCTCGTCGCCTATCTCGCGCTGTCCAGCGACACCTTCACCGTCGTTTTCGACGACGTTCGCACCGAGAACATCACGTGGACCGACCCAGACGGAATCGAGCACACCGCGCTCGCTCCGATTGCCACATTCGTCCGGGCGTCGGGCAGCGCCACCCTGGCACATGCAGTATCGGAGGAGCCGTGACCACCCCACCCACCCCGAAATCCGGGCAGACGCACAACCCTTCTCTGCCGGTGAACCAGCTACTCAAGGGACCGGTCTTCCGTAACCAGCACGAGCGTGCCTGGGAGGCACTCCTGCATCTGCGTGCCCGCGTGCAGGACCACGTCGACGTCATGGGTCTGACCGTTGTGATCGACGAGACCGAGGGATACGCGTTCCTGCGGTCGAAGCCCGACGACGAGCATGACGACCCTCGTTCGGCTCCCCCACGCCTCATGCATCGCCGCTCCCTCTCCTACCCAGTGAGTCTCCTGATCGTGTTGTTGCGCAAGCGGCTCGCGGAGTTCGACGCGGGATCCGGCGACACACGACTGATGATCACCCGGGACGAGATCGTCGAAATGATCCGCATGTTCCTGCCCGCCAGCAGCAACGAGGCACGGCTGGTAGACCAGATCGACACCCACATCGGCAAGGTCGTCGAGCTGCAGTTCCTGCGCCGGTCCAAGCAACAGGAGCAGTTGTACGAGGTGCAACGCATCATCAAGGCGTACGTCGACGGGCAATGGCTTGCCGACTTCGAACAGAACCTGGCCCGATACACAGCCGCTCTCACCTCCACGGAGCCCACGCAGTGATCCCCACGCAAACCGGCCCTCTCGGCAGCACCAGCTCCCTGGCGCCCCACCTTCCCGGGTTCCGGCTCGACCGCCTGGAGGTCTACAACTGGGGCACGTTCAACCACCGGGTGTGGACCTTCACCGTCGGCGGTGCCAACGCCCTGCTGACAGGTGACATCGGCTCCGGCAAATCGACGCTCGTCGACGCCATCACCACCCTGTTCATGCCCGCCAACCGCATCGCCTACAACCGGGCCGCCGGCGCCGAGACCCGCGAGCGGAACCTGCGCTCCTACGTACTCGGACACTACAAATCCGAGCGCAACGAGACCACCGGCTCGACCCGCCCCGTCGCCCTGCGCAAGCCCGGCAACTACTCGGTGATCCTGGCAGTGTTCACCAACCCCGGATACGACGCGACGGTCACCCTGGCCCAGGTCTTCTGGATGGCCGATGCCAACGCCACCCAGCCCGAGCGTCTCTTCCTCACCGCGGACCGCGCCCTCTCCGTCACCGAGGACTTCGCCGATTTCGGCACCGACGTGCGCGCGCTGAAGAAGCGACTGACCGCCAGCGGCGTGCGGGTGCACCCGTCCTTCCCCACCTACAGCAAAGACTTCCGCCGTCGGATGGGCATCGAATCCGAGCAGGCCCTGGACCTCTTCCACCAGACCGTGTCCATGAAGTCGGTGGGCAGCCTGGACGAATTCGTCCGCACCCACATGCTCGAGCCGTTCGACGCCGCCGCACTCACCGACACCATCGTGTCCCACTTCGACGCGCTGACCAGCACCTACGACGCGGTTCAGCGAGCCCGCGCGCAGATCGAAGCCCTCACACCGCTACTCGCCGACTGCGACCAGCACGACGAGCTCGGCCGGCGCATGGCCGACGCCGCCGCCCAGCAGTCGGCCCTGCCGTACTTCTTCGCCCACCGGACCTCCACCCTGCTGGAGACGGAACGCGCAACACTCGAGAAGACCCTGCTGGACAAACAACGTGAGGAACGCGAGGCCAAGGAGCGCACGAACGACCTACGGCAGCAACAACAAACCCTGGAGCTGCGGCGAGCGGGTCTCGGCGGCGAGCGGCTGGGCGAGCTGGAACGGCAGATCGCGGAAGGAGCCCGGCTGCGCGATGTCCGTCGTGGCAGAGCTGACACGTACGCGCAGTTCCTGGGACAGGTCGGTCTCGACCCCGTGGACAGTGCCCAACTCTTCAGTGTGCGCCGTGCCGAGATCGCGTCCGCCAGGGACGCCACCCATACCGCACAACAGCAGAGCCAGGACGAACTCGCCGACATCGCGGTGGAGGTGGACCGTCTGCGGCGTGCTGCGGACGAGCTCAACTCCGAGCTGGTCAGTCTCCGTTCCAGGCGGGGCAACATCCCCAGGAAGCAGCTCGATCTGCGGTCCCGCCTGTGCCAGGAGCTCGGTATCGACGAGGCCGAGTTGCCGTTCGCCGGCGAACTGGTCCAGGTACGCGAGGACGAGCAGGAATGGGCCGGTGCCGCCGAGCGGCTGCTGCATGGCTTCGCCCTGTCCATGCTCGTTCCCGTCAACCGGTACTCTGTCGTGTCCGACTGGATCAACGACCACCACCTCCGCGCCCGTCTGGTGTACTTCCGCGTCCCCACCTCCTCCGCGGCCAGGCGCCCAGCGCACACCACTGCGCCCCTGCTGTCGGCCAAGCTCGAGATCAAGTCCGACTCCCCCTTCGCTCACTGGCTGCTTGGCGAACTGGACCGACGGGCCGGATATGAGTGCGCCGAGACCATGGCCGCCTTCAAGCAAGCTGATCTGGCCATCACCCGGCAGGGGTTGATCAAGGGGGTACGTGGCCGTCACGAGAAGAACGACACCACTCGTATCGACGACCGCAGCACTTACGTACTTGGTTGGAGCAACCAGGCGAAGATCGACGCCCTGATCGAGCAGGCCGCCACAGTACAACGCGAGCAACAGCAGACCGCCGGCACCAAGAAGGTCCTGACAACCACCCAGGCCAAACACATCGCCCGAGGTGAAACGCTGGCGCAGCTCCAACAGACCACGGACTACGCCGACATCGACTGGCAGGGTGCCGTCAACCGGTTGGGCCAACTGGAGGCAGAAAAGAGACTCCTTGAGAAGAGTTCGGCGGAGCTGGACGATCTCTCCCAGCGCATCGACGCCTGTGCCAAAGAGATCGAGGAGGCCGAACACGCACGGGACGCCGCGGTCCGTTCCATCGGCCGCCTGAACAGGGATGTGGAGGACACCATCCGCCGACTGGGCACAGCACTCAGTCTGCTGGACTCGTCCGAGTCCAACACAGCCTCTACGCATTTCGCCTCGTTGGCAGAGCGTCTCGCACAAGCCCGTCTGTCCTGCGCCACCGTGGACGCATGCGCCACCGCCGAGAAGCGTCTTGGGGACGACCTCAGCGCGGCGAAGGAGCGCTGGGCCCAGCGGCAGAACCGCCTCGGCCAGTCCATCGCATCCCGCATGGGCGCATTCCGCCGCGACCACCAAGTCGAGACCAACGAACTGGACGACTCGGTCGCCTCCGCGCGCGGCTACCGAGAACTGCACCAGCGCCTCGTCGCCGACGACTTGCCCCGCTTCCAGGAACAGTTCAAGACCTATCTGGAAACCAACGTCATCCGTGATATCGCAGGCTTCCACGCACAGCTGGCCGGACAAGCCGAGCAGATCCACGACCGAGTGACCACTATCAACAACTCGCTGGCCGACATCGACTACAACCCCGGCCGCTACATCACGCTCAAGACCGACCGGACCCCCAACATCGACGTCCGCGACTTCATCACGGAACTGCGCGCCTGCACCGACGGCGTCGTGTCAGAGGGCCAGTCCGACGTCTACTCGGAAGAGAAATTCCACCAGGTACGGCGCCTCATCGAACGCTTCAAGGGGCGCGAAGGACACACAGACGCCGACCGGGCGTGGACGAAGCGCGTGACCGACGTCCGTAACTGGTTCGTCTTCAGCGCCAGTGAACGGCGCCGCGAGGACGACGCGGAGTACGAGGTCTACTCCGACTCCGGCGGCAAGTCCGGCGGCCAGAAGGAGAAGCTGGCCTACACCATCCTGGCCGCGTCCCTCGCCTACCAGTTCAAGCTGGACCCGGACGCCACCCGGTCCAAGACATTCAGGTTCGTCGTCATCGACGAAGCCTTCGGCCGCGGTTCGGAAGAGTCCGCGCGCTTCGCCCTGGGCCTCTTCCAACGGCTCGGTCTGCAGCTCCTCATCGTTACCCCGCTCCAGAAGATCCACGTCATCGAGCCGTACGTCTCCGCCGTGGGCTTCGTCGAGAACCCGAACGACTGCGACTCGCGCCTACGGAACCTGACCATCACCCAGTACCGACAGGAGCGTGCTGCCCACACCCTGTCCGCCCTGAAGACGACCGCCGGTCGGAGGGCGTGAGATGGCAACACGCCCCCAACAACACTGGACCGCCCCCGACGACGTCATCACTCGCTTGCGCAAAAGATGGGACAAAGGCACCTACCTCACGGCACTTGCCGAGCAGACCCCCTGGGAACCCTTCTGCATTCCCCTGACTGGGCCCAAGCCCGGCGACATCACCAGCGACTTCACCGCCGTGCTCGCCTGGAGCCGGTCATGGGCTACCGACGCCGGGCCTCTACGAGTCGCATATCGCCGTTTGGGGGGCCGCATCGCCGGTACCAACAACATCCCACACCAGGCATGGATCGACCGCCCGGAGCACCTTTGGGAACTCCTCGGCGTCGAGGAAGACGTCAACCAATACCGAGCCCTCATAGATTCCGCGGCAAGAACAGCGCCCCAGCTCCTGACGTGGATGAGCGCCAACCCGCTGAAGGTGTTGGCCCTCTCCTCGGAGTGGCCGCGCATCCAAGCAACCGTCGGCTGGATCACCGACTATCGCGGACCGGCCCTCCACGTACGGCAGATCGATGTACCCGGCGTGGACACCAAATTCATCGAACGTCATCGCGCTGTTCTAAGCACACTCCTGGACATCAGCCTTCCGCCCGAACGCATCAACTCCACCGTTCAGCGGGCAAACTTCACGGAACGTTTCCGATTCCTGAGGAAGCCCACGTATATTCGCTTCCGCATCCTCGACGGCGAATCGCGACTGTGCGGTTTTAGTGAACTCACCGTACGAGCGGAAGAATTCACTGAAGCACCTCGTGGGATCACGAACGTCTACGTAGTCGAGAACGAGACTACGTACCTTGCGTTCCCATCCGTATCCGGCAGCGTTGTCGTCCACGGTGGGGGCTACGCCGTCACACAACTCGCATCGCTTCCCTGGCTCCACAACATGCGAGTCATCTACTGGGGCGATCTAGACACCCACGGCTTCGCGATCCTCAATCGCCTGCGGAACCACTTCCCTCACACGGAGTCGATGCTGATGGACCGCTCCACGCTCACCGCCCACCGCGATCACTGGGCCCGCGAGACCGTTCCCACGCATGAGCACCTCGAACTGCTCTCGGTCGACGAGGCAGACCTCTATCGAAGCCTGGTGGACGACGAATTCGGGCACTTCATTCGGCTGGAGCAGGAGCGGATCCACTTCTCCGCACTCGAATCGGCCCTGTCGGAGAAATAGACACACACTTGCGTGCCGCGGGCATCGTCACGCTGCCATTGAACTGATCACGGCGTCGTGCACCTGGTCGAGCCGCTTCCGCAGATCCTCGTCCTGCCCACTGATGCACTGCGCATACGTGGCGAACAGCATGGCCACACTGGTGCCGGCCCACTCGGCCACCTGAGCAGGCGGGACACCATTGTTCAGCCACATTGTCAGGCAGCCGTGCCGAAGGTCGTAGACGCGCCGTCCCATCGGCGATGCGCATACGTGCGGTGGCAGCACGGCACTGCAGGCGTGGTCCCAAGCACGACGGTAGACGGAGCCCGCGAGAACTCCGCCATGCTCACCGGGGAAGAGACGGTCGCCGGGGAGGAGGCCCGCGTCCCGAATGCGCGCCCGCAGAATGCGGAAGAGAACGGGAGGGCACGGAACTATACGCGTTTCGCCCTCGGCTCTCCCTTTCAGATGCCGCTGATCGTGCCGAGTTCCGCTGTCGGTCCACGTACGCCCGATCTCAGGCTCGGCAGCATGCACCACGATCTCGGCCCACTGACTCCTCACCGAGCCCGGCACGACAATGTCCGAGACGCGCAGCGCGACAGCCTCCTCCGGCCGCACCCCCGTGAAGTACAGCGTGGCGAAGAACGCATGCAGCCTTCGCCCGCCTCGTGGTCGATCGCGTATCCAGTCGAGGAGCTGCGCCGCCTGCTGCGCATTGAGCAGGCGGCGTCGGTCGATCGCACTGGCCGCATGCGGAGTGAGATTCCGCCCCTCGGGGACCGGGTCCGACAGCAGAATCCCACGCGCGATCGCATACCTCATCACCAGATGCAGAACCCGCCGATGCCGTTTCACGGATGAGGCCGCCGCTCGTCTGCCGTCAAGCAGCGTTCCCAGCACCAACTGCACGTCCTGCACCACGAGCGGATCGATCCAGGCGTCCATGGTCGGAGTGTGCCGTCGCACCCAACCGAGTACCGCGACGATGTCCTCCGGCGCACCGCCACGACGGTTGGTGTTGAAAGCCCAATTGCTCAGCGCCGTACGGACGCGACGAGGAGGGACGCCGGGTGGATCCCGGTCCATCAGCGCGGTGGTGACGATCATCAACGTGCGAGCAGTGTTCTTCCGGTGATTCGCCGACACTCGCCACCACTGAGCGTCTGTGAACTGGACAGCGAAGTCGTACCACCCAACCGAGGAAGCTCTCGGCTGATGCCTCTCCGGCAAGCCAGTCGATATGTTGAACGGCTCGCCGACGTGCGTCGCGGTCACCAGCTCTGCTCGGAAACCGTCGGCCAGCGCGAATGTCTGGAACGACTTGCGATGACGCTTTCCGGCGACAGACCAGCGCACCCCATAGGACTCGCGAAGGCGCCCGGATCCTATCTCGATCTGCCAGACCTTGACGTCGAAAGTGGCGTCCATCGTCTACACCTCGATCCGGCCCTGCCTACGGCGCCCGCCTCACGAGGGCCAATACATCCGGGCTCCTACAAGCTCTACCTCCATGGTCCCACCAGCAGCGGGCGTCCCCTGGAGCCCCGCCCGCCGACGCCTCACCTCCGGCCCGATCAGTCAGCGTGACCGAGCAAGTTCGTCCCACATGCGTCCCCCAAAACAGCTGACGACGCGTCACTACGCCACAAAAGTGCAGGTCAGATGGATAGAGGTACGGTTAGACTGGGTGCCTTCTAAGCGCTTGGCCGCAGGTTCGAGTCCTGCCGGGGGCGCTCTCCTATGGGCTGGTCAACAGCCCGTGCGGCCGTACCGGCCCGTTCCCCGATGCGGGCCAGCTCGGGGGCGACGGCGCCCATGATGGTGGCTTGCAGTTGGACGCCGCGGTCGCGGCCGTCGTATCGGACGCGTAGCCGGAAGGCGTCGAAGACTTCCCGTTTCAGCGTGTCGGGGAGGTGCGCGAACCGGAAGCTGAGCTGTGGGATCGCTTCGATGAGATCGAGGTCACCGGGCCCGGCCGGAGCGGTTTCCGTACGGAGGGTCTCCAGTTGGGCGAGAACCGCTCGGCGTTCGTGCTCCATGGCGTCGAAGCGTTTCCGGATGCCTCTTCGGAACTCGGCGGCCGTCTCGGGATCGCCGTCGTCTCCGTCCGGGGAAGCCAATTGGTCGAGGAGCAGTTCCTTGCGGCGGGCGAGGCTGTCCGCCTCGGCCTGGAGGCGCTGGATGTCGGCCGACCGGTCGGGACCGGTGGCCGCCGTCGCGGTCTCGGTCAGGGCTGCTTCGAGGAGTTGACGACGTTCAGGGCCGAAGACGCGGTCTTCGAAGAACGTGTGGATGGCTTCGAGCATGGCGCGCTCGCTGATCCAGATCGCCTTGGGGTGGGACGCGTACCAGTCGGAGTCCTGGTGCTGGTCCTTCTTGGGCTGGCAGGCGTAGTACGAGCGCCCCTTGCTGTCCTTGCCGTACATCCGGTGGTCGCACAGCGCGCAGACGAGGTAGGAGCGCAGGACATAGAAGCGGTCGGCGGAAGCCGCGTCGGCACGGGCCGCACGCTCCTTACGGATGCCGGGATGTGCGGAGGCAGCGGGCCAGGCCGCATCGAACAACTCCGGGGTGACGAGGGGCTCATGAGTGGGCCGGGGCGACCAGACCCACTCACTGACGGGATTCGCGCGGTTGCCCCGTTTCTTGCGGGCCTTGCGGTTCCACACCTGATAGCCGGTGTACTTGGGGTTCTCCAGGATGGAGCGGACCGCGGAGGCGGTCCAGCGGCGTTTGGCGGTGTCGGCGCGGTTCGGCCGAGGCGGCGGGTATGTGAGCAGGTCTTTGTTCAGCTCCGCGGCGATCCGGGCGTAGCTGAACCTGAACAGCACGCGCATCCGGAAGATCTCGGTGACGACGTGCGCGCACGCGGGGTCGGGTCGGAGGCGGTGCTTGGTCAGCCCTTGCTCGCGTTTGGCGGGCACCGGGTGGGGGACGCGTTCGGCAACGTAGCCGTAGGGCGGCTTGCCGATGTTCCAGCCCTGTTCGATGTGCTGGATGAAGCCGTCCCAGGACAGCTCCAGCATCTGCAGGACGTACCACTCCGAGACGGCCTGTTTGACGCGGCGGGTGAGGGTCGGGGTGGCACGTTTGGCCCGGGCGTCGGTAAGGATCGGCTCGTCCGCCGCACACAGCGCGACGCCGCTCTGCTCCAACTGGTACTCGATCTTGGTACCGAAGTAGGTACGGCGGGCGACACGTTCGATGGACTCGCAGATCACGGCGGCGAAACGCCGGTCCGGGGCCTTGGCCTCTTCGAGAAGGTCGGCGATGCCGCCGTCTCGGGGGATGGAGATGTTGAAGCGTTCGTGGGCGCGGCTGTGGCCGCGGGCGTCGAGATCCTTGCGGCCGGACTCGACGTCGTAGAAGTGGGCGACGATCACCCAGCCCGGAGGAAGAGCCGCGCGGGCGTTGCGCAGTTGGCGGGGCAGGGAGAGCGTCGGGTCCTGGGTGTCCTCGGTCGATGTGCGGCCCAGCCAGGCGACCGGCACCGTGTTCTGTGGCGCCGGCTGGTCAAGCGCTATGAATGACCACGGCGTTCCGGGAGAGGAGGGAGCAAGAGCGAGGACCGGTGCTGTGTCTGTGGACAAACCAGCTCACACCTTTCTGCCGCCGGCCGCCGCCAGGCCGCCGTCACTCCGTAGCTGCGTCGCTTTCGCTCCCGGGGTGAGAGGCCAGCCAGACAAGAGCCCGGCGAATCGCGGCAAGCTGACGTTGTTGGAGTGCCTCGCCGTCGTTGCCGTCGATCGCGACGTACTGCACGGTCACCTCCAACGGCCGTTCCCGAGAGCGCCGTTTTAGAGGAACGTCGCTGGTCAGAAGCCGGTTTTCGGTGACCGACGACCATGGACGCTCCGTCTCGGCCGTGTCGTCAAGACCGCGATCTTGAGCGTCGGCATCGGGCTGCGGCCGGGTGTTCACCACTCGGCTTCCGACGGTGTTTCGCGCTCCGGCGAGGGGCGGTGCGACGGGATGCCGTCGGGGAGGAGGAGGCCGATGGCGTGGGCGGCTTGGGGCGGTACGACGCTGTTGCCGAGGAGTCGGAGTTGGGCGGCCCGGGAGAGGCCGTCGGTCCGGGTGACCCAGCCGGTGGGGAGCGCCATCATCCACTCCACCAGTTCGGCGGAGAGGCGGCGGGTGCCGGGCATGGTGGGGAGGGGTGCCGCGCGGTGGGTCACGTGTTCCCATCTGCGGATGGCGGGCAGGTAGGCGCCCCACCCATCGGCAGGCGAGTGACGGCCGTTCTCAGGTTCATGCCGCCTTTGCGTTTCGGGGTCGTGCCCGCGCCGCCGTTCGCGTCCGAGGACGTGGGGGTGGGCAGGAGGCACTCGACCGCCTCGGCCGGGGCAGGGTCCCGAGGCTTCCGTCCGGTGTCGGGCTGCTCCGCGGTCGTCGCGCCCGGCACGCTCCGGTCCGTGAGTGCCGCGGCGGTGGAGGCAAGGGTGAGGCTGCCGTCGCCGTGGCGCTGGTTCGGTGAGCCCTTGGCGCCGTCGCTGGCCTTCGGGGTAGGCAGCAGGTGTTCGACCTCGTCCGCAAGGTTCGGGCCGTGGCCTCCGGCCTTGCGTTTGGCCGGGTGCTGGGAGCCGCCGTTCGTTCCCAGGTTCGCCGTGGGTGTCTTCAACAGCGGTCCGGCATCGGGGTGTTGCGGGCCAGGCGACGGTGTTATCTGGACAGTCCACCCTTCCTAGTGACTGTATGTACCGCTGGCTGTGCATAGGGTTCCGGTCGTGCGTGTCATCAAGGTGGTGGATCCGAAGCCCGGTCAGCCGCAGGTGCGTCTGGTCGATGCGTCTGGCGAGCCCGTGAACGAGGTCAACGAGTTCCTGCGGTTGCTCGCGGTCCGCGCGTACTCGCCCAACACGGTGCGGGCGTACGCGCATGACCTGCAGAAGCTGTTCCTGTTCCTCACCGAAACAGGGCTTACGGCTTCGGAGTTCACGCCCTCGCGGGCCATGGAGTTTCTGCAGTGGCTGCGCCTGGTCTCCTCGTCCCGCCGGGCCCAGCGTCTGGAACTGGGGCTCGCGACCGGTGCGGGCAGGGTGTTGTCGGCGAAGACCTGCAACCGGATCATGGCGGCGGTGTCCTCGTTCTACGAGTTCCTGATCGCCGGCGAGCAGTACGGGGGCCGGGACAACCCCATTGTCAAGGTCGTCGACCAGGCGGCGGCCCGGGTTCCGGGGCGGTACCGGCCGTCGCTGGCCAACGCTTCTCAACGGCGCCCGGTGCGCCGGGTGTTGCGGGTGAAGACGGTCGAGGCGATGCCGCGGCCCATGACCGCCGAGGTCTACGCCGCTCTCCTGGCCGCCCTGCGCACCCGCCGTGACCGGGCTCTGCTGGAGGTGATGCGGGAAGGGGGACTGCGGCCCGGCGAGGTGCTCGGGCTGCGGCTGGAGGACATCTCCTACGGCAGGCGTCGGATCATCGTCCGCAAGCGGGACGATCATCCGCGCGGGGTGCAGCAGAAGTCGCGCCGGGACCGCGTCGTCGATCTGCTGGAGGATCGCGCCCTGCCCGCGCTGAACGACTACGTGCTGCGCGAGCGGCCCACCGACACCGACAGCGTCTGGGTCTTTCTGCTCGGCGGCCGGGGCAAACGCCGTACGGAGCCGCTGAGTTACGACGGGATGGTGCGGATGTTCGCCCGGGCCGCGACACGGGCGGGAGTGCGCGACGCGTGGCTGACGCCCCACAGCCTGCGGCACACCCATGCCACGCGGATGTTCGAGGGCGGGATGCGGGAGCTGACCTTGATGACCCGGCTGGGCCATGCGACTCCGGACTCGATGAAGGTCTACACCCGCGTCAGCGACCCGGACGTCATCAAGGACTACCCCAGGCGATCGGGGAACCGACGCCGTGAGCCAGCACCCGCCACTGAGGGCCTCATCGCCGGCCCCCGATCCCCAGACTCCGCGCCACTGCCCCATGGCGGAGTACACGGCCTTCATCACCCGGCTGGACGTCAGCGCCGAGTGGCGCTCCAAGCACGCCGCCTACCACCGGCGCTTCGTGCGCACCTACCCCGAGCTGACCGCCTGGTTCGCCCTGCCGCTGCGGCAGCGCCTGGGATGGCGCACCGGAGAAGAGCAGAGCCGGCGCAGCGGCCCCGTGGACGGCTTCGATCAGACCGTCGGCTGGATCAACTTCAACGCCCGCCACTACCTGATCTACCTGGCGCTGACCGGACGGCTGCGCCTGGGCTGGGGACGGCTGCTGGGTATCGGTGTGCTCAAACCGTTCCTCATCGCCGACCAGTTGGGGCTGCCGCTGCGCCAGCAGGTCGACGCGATGCGGGAGTGCTTGATCTGCCTCGGGCACGCCCGCCGGGAGGAGAGCTTCCGCCTGCCCTGGGCCTTGATCCGGCTCGTCCTGCACCCTGGCGACCCGGACCTCGGCGCGATCACCACCGACGACGTGGAGGAAATGCGCCGGGCCATCAGGAATCTCGACCAGATCCCGGGCATCGACCAGGTCATCGCCCCCGAGCGTCTGTCCACCATCAAAGGGGCCTGGGGCACCAGCGCCTTCCGAGCCGGCATGGCACTGTTCCACGCCGGCATCATCAGCACCCGCCCGCCCCGGCTGGAGGCCGTCCCGCCGCCCTCGCTGAGCGGCAAGCTGCGGATCAACGCCGTCATGGAACGCTTCCTGGCCGAACGTGCCCTGGTCCTGCGGCCCGAGTCCATGAGCAGTACCCGCGGCGGGCTGCGGCGCTTCGGGCTCTGGCTGGACACCGAGCGCCCCCACATCGACAGCCTCGACCAGCTGCACCGCGCCGACTTGGTCGCCTTCATGGAGTCGGTCAACCGCCTGCGGAAGATCAAGCACCCCGACGAGCCGCTGAGCCCGGCCTACCGCGCGGGGATCATCTCGACCGTCGCCGTGTTCTTCCGCCATGCCGCCCTCGCCGAGTGGGACGACGTCCCGGCCCGCCCGCTGATCACCCACGCGGACATGCCGCGCCGCATCGAGAAGGTCCCGCGCTTCATCCCGGAACATCAGCTCGAACCCGTGATGGAGCAGGTCCGGGTCCTTCAATGTCCGCTGCAGCGGTGCGCGTTGCTCGTCGCACGGTGGAGCGGCGCCCGCCGCACCGAGATCCGCAAGCTCCACCTGGACTGCCTGGATGCCTACCCGGACGGCACCCCGCGCCTGCGGCTGGCGGCCGGCAAGGCCCTCAAAGAGCGCACCGTCCCCCTGCACGAGGAGGCGGCCGAGGCCATCCGCGCCCTCGTCGCCCTGCGCGAGCACCAGCCCGACCGGGGCATCCACGACCCCGACCTGGGAAGGCCGGTGCGCTACCTGTTCCTGCGCAACGGCGGACTCGCCCACCCCGACTACCTGTTCGCCAACCCGCTCGGCGAGATCTGCCAGCAGCTCGGGATCTTCAACGGGGAGGGGAAACCGGCAATCCATCCGCACCGTTTCCGGCACACCCTGGGCACCCAGCTCGCCGAGAAGGGCGCCCGCATGCAGACCATCATGAAGGTCCTCGGGCACAAGAGCCCCGGGATGTCGATGACCTACACCCACATCTCGGACCCGACCGTCCTGGCCGACTACCAGGCCGTCCTGCGTCCCGGTGCGGTCATCGCCGGCCCGCTCGCCGACACCCTGCGAGCCGGACGCCTCGACCAGGACGCCCTGGACTGGCTCAAGACCAACTTCTACAAGACCGAGTTGGAACTCGGCCGCTGCCTGCGCCTGCCGCAGGAAGGCCCCTGCGAGTGCGATCTCAACCTGACCTGCGCCAAGTTCGTCACCACGCCCCAGTACGTCCCGCGGCTGCGTGAACGACTCTGTGTCGAACGGCAGTTGGCCGCCGACGCCGAGGCCCGTGGCTGGGAGCGCGAAGTCGACCGGCGCCAGCGCACCGCCGACCGCATCACCAGCCTTCTCGACGACCTCGGCGAACCCCATGCCGAGCCCATCGAATGACCCGGGCAACCGCACAAACGGCTGGCTGAGCAACGACGTCCAGGACAGGATGCGGTCATGCGCCACGCCCACGAGGACCCCGAACTGCTCGCACTGGTCCACCGCTACGTCACACCCGACCGGCGCTACCTCAAGCTCAGCGGCAGCCTCCTGCGACTGACCGAGCCCGAGCGCGCGCAGTTCACACGAAAACTCGGCGAGGCCGCCGACGAGATCACCCCCCACGAGCTGGGCATCCTGCTCGAAGGCGGATGGCGCGAACGCAGGACCGCAGCCTGGCTCATTGCCGTCGCCCGCAGGGCCGAGTTCCGCGAACGCCTCGGCGAACTCCTGCTCGCCAGCGAAGTCTGCTGCGCGGGGCAGTCCTACTGCGTCGCCCTTGCCACCTTCGACACCGAAGCCGACGCCGACCTCCTGGCCGCCTACCTCGACCGCTACCTGCTCCGTCCCGACCTCTACTACGACCAAGCACCCGCCCTCGGCGCACTGCTGCACCTCGACAGGAAGCTCGGAGCCGACCACGCGGCTCGGTTTCTTACCCCGGCAGGGCTCTGGCAGCGGTGGATCGACGGCCCACCCAGCAAGCAGCACCACGATCCGCACGCCCACAACATGCTCATTGAGCAGTTGTGTGCCGTCACCGACGAAAGCGCCAGGCACCGCAAGGCTGGGGACCAAGGAAGCTGAACCCGGCAGGGTGACACCCGATCGAAGGAAAACACCCCAACAGCTCTCCAGGTTGTCCAGATAAGCGAGGAACACGCGCTCCCGGCGGTGGAGTGCGCCGACGTCGCAGGCGCGTACGCACGTCCAGCGCGCGTCGTACCCGAGGTCGGCCAGGTCCCCGAGTAGCACGCCCAGTGCCCGCATGCGGGGTTGAGCGGCGGGGTCTCCCAGACACCGCGGGCAGGGTTCCAGGTGGCGAAGGGCGTGGGTTCCGGCCCGGGTGGAGAGGAGGCCGCGGACATTCTCGATCACCACCAGGCAGGGGTTGAGGGCGGCGATGGCGTCGACGACGTGGCGCCACAGGCCGGAGCGGGTGCCGGTGGCCAGTCCGGTGCGGGGGCCGGCGACGGACAGGTCCTGGCAGGGGAATCCGGCGGTCAGGACACACACGGGGTCCGCCTGGTGCCAGTCGACGCTCTGGACGTCTCCGTGGTTGGGGACGCCGGGCCAGTGGCGGGCGAGGACCCGGACGGCGTGCGGGTCGCTCTCCGCGTGCCAGACGGTGTGTCCTCCGAGGGCGGTCCGGACGCCGAGGTCGAGGCCGCCGACTCCGGAGAACAGGCTGCCGATCGGGAGGTCAGTGGCCGGCACAGCGGCCCTTGAGGGTGCAGGTGCGGCAGCAGAGGGCTCGCGGCCCGCTCACGGTCCGGGCCGTGCACGCGGACGGGGCGGGGCGCCGTTTCCTGGGTGCGGACGGCAGGGGGTGGCGGCCGGGCCGGGTGAAGACGAGAACGTCCTCGTGCTGGATCACCGCGAGCGGGAGGCCCTGGCGGCGGGCGTCGCGGACGTTCTTCATCTGGAAGAACGACGGACGGGTGATCAGGCGGCTGTCACGGATGCCCGCGAGGAGGGCGACGCAGCGTTCGGCCGGGGTGAGTCCGGCGCGCCGGCCGGCGGCGAGTACGGCGGAGGGGAGGTCGACGAGTTCGCCGTGCTCGCGCCAGGGGCGGGTGGTGACGACCACGGTGCCACCGGGGCGCAGGACGTGCCGGCACTGGGTGAGGATCTCGGTGAAAGCGGCCAGGAGGCGGTCGGTGGAGACGTGGGCGAGGTTGGAGGGATCGTGGCTGTAGCGGTAGTCCTTCTTGGTCACGCCGGGCTCGCCGCTCTCACGGGTGGAACGGACCTGTCCGTGCACCGAGTTGCCGTACGGCGGTGAGGCGACGACGAGGGCGACCTCGCCGTGGTGGCGTTCGTCGATGAGGACGGTGAGGCGCCGGGCGTCGCCGCACGCCACCTGTCCGCTGCCGCGTTCCGTCGTGGCCACGGTGTGCCGGACGTTGGCGCGGGCGAGGTCGGCCCAGCGGCGTTCGTACTCGGTGCCCAGGGCGTTGCGGCCTTGGCGGATGGCCTCGACGAGAGTGGTGCCGATGCCGCACATGGGGTCCAGGACCAGGTCGCCGGGGCGGGTGTAGGTGGCGATGGCGTGGGCGGCGATCTGCGGCAGCATCTTGGCGGGGTGGGCGGCCGAGCCGGGGACATAGCGGTCGGCTCGCTGGGCGGGGGCGGAGGTGGGGGCGGTGTTCCACACCGAGAGAGGGGAGGGCACGGCGGTTCTCCTCTGCCTTGGGGCCTATGCGTGGCGGATCGCGGCCAGGGCGATCAGGTCGCAGTGCGCGACGCCCCGGGAGGCGTCCGCGGGCGGGTCGGGGACGTAGCGGTCGCCGACGGGGTGGCCGTAGACGACCACGACGTGCTGGAGGTAGCGGAAGCCCGCGGTGCGGGCGGCCGCGATCAGGGCGCCGAGCGGGTCGGTGAGGCGTCCGGAGTCCCGGCGCTGGCGGGTGGCCAGGAACAACAAGCCCCGCTCGGGCAGGAGCCGGTGGGCGCGGTCGAAGAAGCCGGGCCAGCCGTCCGCCAGGGCGCCGGACGTCTCGCTCCAGTGGCCCGGTACGTCGGGGGCGGTCTCGGGGAGGGTGTCGGGGTGGAGTTCCGCGAGCAGGAGGGACGGCCTGGCCGTCGCGTCCCCGTCGTCGGCGGCCGTGGTGAAGGGGGTGGTCGGGATGCGGGCGTCCATGCCCGGGGCCGTGTCCCGGATCGCGACCTTGAGGAGCGGGGCGGGCCGGGGGGGGGGGCGTCCGGCGAACTCGGTGCGGATCTTGTCGATGGCCCAGGCGGGCAGTACCGCGCCGGGGATGGGAGCCACGTTGGGCTCGTCCTGGTCGGGGAACCAGACCGTCGTCGGCAGCGGCTTCGACGAACGGGGGCGGGGGCGGGGAGCGGTGGAGTTCGGCATGGGGCGTGCGGCGCCCGGGACCAAGGGGGTTCCGGCCGTACTCGTGCTGACGTCAAGTAATAGGGATCCGCCGGTTGATCTTTGCCATCGGCCTCCGCGTGTTCGATCGCTTCGGCGGCGCCCTGCGCGTGGTGAGTACTTCCGGCCCATTGCCCCGTCTGCGACGTTTACGCAGTTCATCTCCAGTGCGAGCCGGCGGCGCGCCATCCGCGAGCCACCGCCGGACCACCGTGGTCGCCCGCAGGAGGAAGCCGGGACCGGAACCGAAAAAATCCCGTGTTCGATTCCCGCTGTCCCGAGGAGGACGTCACGCCAGGTCACCGGAGGCGGGCCAGGGACACGCCGTCGCACACACCGGGCCACTCGACCGGGGGTGGCACGGCAACGGTCTGCGGGTGGGCCGACGGTGGCACCGGGGCTTGGGAGGTGTGGCGGCGGAAGTTGTCCACACCGTCACGGGAAATGCGCCATGCACCACCTTCACCAAGCCCTCCGTCCCGCCGCCCGTCCGCAGAGCACCGGCCGCTCCCCGCTGGGGGAGGTGGAGCAGGCGTTCCTGGCTCTCGCCCAGGGCTCCGAGCCGCTCACGTTTCCCGCCCGCCTGGTGTGTGACGAGCCCGACCGCGCGACCTGGCCGGTCGACCGGGTCCGTGCCCATCTCGCCCATCCCTCCACCCGTGCCGAACTGCGCGAGCGGACCTGGCGTGAAGTGGTCCGGCGCGCCCGCGATCTGGGTGAGCCCTGGGACACGGTCGCCGTGGCGATGACCGTTCCGGTGCTGCGCCGGATGCTCGCCCGCCTGGCCCGCCCCGCCCACCTGGAGCGCGCCGAGGTCGAGCAGGAGGCCCTGGCCGCGGTCGCCGTCGCGCTGCGCACGGTGGCCGCGGACGCGGAGCGGCTGGACCGGGAGTTGTTCAGCGCCGCCGACCGGGCCGTACACCGGCTGGCGTATGCCGCACGCCGCCAGGCCGTACGCGAAACCGACCCGGCCGCGGCCCGCCTCGATCACCTCTGCTCCGTACCGCAGCCGGAGCACGCCGAGCCGGTGGACGAGTTCACCGCGCTCGCCCGCGCCGTGCAGGACCGTGTGGTCGACGTGGACGAGGCACGCCTCATCGCCCGCACGCGGCTCAACGGCGAGCCGATGCGTCTCCTGGCCGCCGAGCGCAGGGTGAGCATGCGTCAGCTCTACCGGCACCGCACCGCCGCCGAACAGCACCTGGCCGCCTATCTGAAGCACCACCTGCGGGACCGGTAAGCCACCCGTACGAGGGACTCGTGGCGGCGAGGCGTCAATTTCCGCCGCCCGGGTCTCTATTCACCGTGACGGCGGGCCGGCTCCGGCCGGTTTCGGGCCCGGCCCGCCGTCACCGTTCTGGTCCGGGGCGGCGGCCGACGCCCCGGACCAGGGCTCCACACGGTGCGGGGTGAGCACGACCGTCTCGTGCTGACACCCGAGAAACCCGTCCCGCCGTACCCCGTCGAGGAGGTCGGCCCCGGGTCCAGGGTTCTGCTCACCCCGCACCTACTGCTCGTACGCCCGGGGCGCCCCTGCCCTGCCCCTGCCGTGTGCCCGATGGAGGTGTGCCGTCATGCTCGCGAGGCTCCGTCGACCGTACGGGTCGATGAACCGGCCGCTCGGGACCTGGTGCTGCCGTCTGGTGTCCGTCGTGGTCCCCACCACCGTGTTGGCTCTGACGGCAGCGGCTCCCGCGTGGGCGGTCGCGGACCTTCCGACCGTGATCACGAATCTGCGGAACTGGGTCGTCGGCATCGTCGGCGGGCTCGCCACTCTGTTCTTCACCTTCGGCGGCCTGCGGTATCTGCTGGCCGGCGGCGACCCCGGTGAGGTCGAGGCCGCCAAGCGGGCCTTGAAAGCCGCCGCCATCGGCTACGGCATCGTGATCCTCGCCCCGGTCCTCCTGACCGTACTCAAGGGCATCGTCGGCGAGGGCGGACAGTGACCCGCGCCCCCGCTCTCCTCCGCGCCCCGCTCCTGCTGCTGTCCCTGACCGTCTTCGCCCTGGCACCACTGTCCGGCCCATCCGCCTGGGCGGACTCCGCGCGCACAGCGGTCCAGGCACCGGCAGCCCCACAGCCGCCGCAGCCCGAGCCGGGACCCGCCCCGGCCCCGGGTCCAAGACCGAAGCCGAAACCCGAGCCCGCGCCCGGCCCCACCCCCGCACCGGGCCGCCCCACGCCCGGACCCGAGCAGCCCTCCGCCCCGGAGCCGACACCGAGCACGACGCCCCCGGCCTGCGTGGCCACCGGCACCGAGTGCTCCACGGCCACCGGTTGGAGCCTCTTCGACCTTCCCGGCATGGTCGTGGACGCGGTCACCTCGTTCCTCGGCATGCTGATCGAGCAGATCATGAAGCCGGTCCGCGAGTTCCTCGCCGACACGCTGCTCGCCACGCCCGACGTCACCCGGCACGCCGACATCAAACGGCTGTGGAAGGCCATGCTCGCCACCACGGCCGGGCTCTACGTGCTGTTCGTGACCGCGGGCGGCATCACGGTCATGAGCCACGAGACCTTCCAGACCCGCTACGCCCTCCGGCAGATCGCGCCACGCCTGCTGCTCGGCATGGTCGCCTCGACCACCTCGCTTACGGTCATGGGCAAGGCGATCGGCCTGTCCAACGCCCTCGCCCACGCCATCATGGCCACCGGCCTTGCGGACGCCGGGCAGGGCATGGTCGAACAGGTCCTGCCCTACGCCCTGTTCGGCACAGAAGGACTCCAGCTGTACCTGCTGATCATCGCGACCGTGATGATCGTCCTGGTGCTCGCGGTGCTGATCGGCTTCCTCGTGCGCGTCGCGGTGATGGCGCTGCTGGCCGTGTCCGCGCCCCTCGCCCTGGCGTGTCACGCCCACCCGCTGGCCGATCCCGTCGCCCGGCTGTGGTGGCGGGCCCTGGGCGGGTGCCTGGTCATCCAGGTCGCGCAGTCGATGACGTTCGTCCTCTCGCTGAAGCTGTTCTTCGCGCCCGGCACCACCGCGCTGGGCATCCCGAAGGCCGACCAGTTGGGCACACCGCTCGCCGGGGTGGCCTTGTTCTGGGTGCTGTTCAAGATTCCCGGCTGGACCCTCCAGGTCATCCTGCGCGGCACACCGGCCCACAGCCCCCACTCGATGGGCGCGGTCCGGATGCTCAAGCACCTGGCGATGTACCAGCTTCTGAACGCCTATGCCCCGGGCGCGGGCCAGTTGCTGAGCCGTACTCGCCGCGGAGGTGGCGGAGCCGCTGGGGGCCTGGGCGGCGCCGGACTCGGCCCGGGTCTCGGTGGGCGCCCGGGAGGCGGAGGCGGCCGACCGGGAAGAGGTCCCGGAGGAGGCGGTGGCCGACCCCCGGGATCCGGGCCCGGAGCAAGTGGTGGAGGACGCCCGCGGAACCGGGGGCGCTCCCTCCTCGCCCGCGGTCGTGCCGCCCTGAGCGGATCCGCTCCGCCGGGCCAGAGCCCCCGGCAGCCGGCGCCGGTCGGTCCGGCCACACGAGGACGGCGTCGTGCGGGCGCCCCCGGCGCACCGCGCCCGAACCCGACCAACGCCGGCGGAACCCGCCCTCCCCAGCCGACCCTCACGGCAGCAGCCCCTGGAGCCGCGCCCAGGCGAGCCGCCAAGAAAGCACTCCCACACCGCGGCACCGCCGCAGCCCCGCTCTCGCGCGCACCGAAAGGTCCTCGCGCCGTGATCCACCCAGCCCAGGCCCGCCGCGTACGGCAGTTGGCCCTCCCCATCTCCACTCCGCGCGCGCCCACCCGGCCCGCCCGGCCCACCCAGACCTGGCTGCCGATCCGAGCCGAACGCGTCCCGGTCACACCGCCGCCTGCCCGGCCCCCGACGTCCCCGCCGCCGTCCACACCCCGCACACGGCAACTCGCCCTCCCCGTCCCCGCCCCGCGCGTCCGCACCCGCCCGCCGCGCCCGATGCAACTACGGCTCCCCCTCGAACCACCCCGGAGGTAACCACTCGTGAATCACCCCGCAGATCCGCCAGACGTCCCGTACGCCACCCGCATCCCCGCCGACATCTCCCGCCCCGACCGCCTCCTGGGACCCTTCACCGCCCGCCAGACCGCCATCCTCGCCGTCACCGGGCTCGTGCTGTACGGCGGTTGGTGGGCCACGCGCCCCTTCATGACACCGCTCGCGTACGTCGCCCTGGTCATCCCCGTCTCCGGTGCCGTCGCCGCGCTCGCGCTCGGGCAGCGCGAAGGCATCGGCCTGGACCGTTTCCTGGCCGCCGCCCTCCTGTACGCCCGCACCCCCAAACGCCGCGTGCACGCCCCGGAAGGCATCCCGCCGCTGCCGTCCGTCGTCCCCGCCCACTGGTCCGGGGCCACCGGCCCACCCCCGACAGCCATGAACATGCCGTACGACGGCATCACGCCCGACGGCGTCCTCGACCTCGGCCGTGAGGGCAAGGCCGCGGTGGCGACATGCTCCACGGTCAACTTCGAGCTGCGCTCGGCGGCCGAACAGCAGGGCCTGGCCGCGGCGTTCGCCCGTTGGCTCAACTCCCTCACCGGGCCGACCCAGTTGCTGGTGCGCTGCCACCGCATCGACCTGGCCCCGCTCGCCCACGCCCTGTACCACGACGCCCCCGCGCTCCCCCATCCGATGCTCGAACGCGCCGCTCGCGCGCACGCCGACTTCCTCTCCGACCTCGCCGGCGCGGGCAACCTCCTGGGCCGGCAGATCGTGCTGGTGGCCCGCGAGGAGACCGCGCCGCACGGCATGCGGTACCACGCGGGTGACGGCCGGGTGCTCCAGCGTCTCGACGAGGCCGCCCGCGCCCTGGCCTCGGCCGAGATCACCGTCACGCCCCTGGACGCCGTCCGCAGCGCCGAGCTGGTCAGCGCGGCCTGCAACCCGGACACCCAGACCCCGCCCGCCGACGAGCCGGAAGGCACGCCCGTATGACCCTCCGCTTCGGCCACCGCCGTCACCTCGCGCCCACCGCGCCGGCCATCGACACGGCGGAACTGCTCGACGTGTCCGGTCCCGAGGCCGTCGAGGTGCACGCCCGTGCTCTGGCCGTCGGCGCCCACCTGGCCACCACACTCGTAGTCACCGGCTACCCGGCCGAGGTCACCCCGGGCTGGCTCGCCCCGCTGCTGAGCTTCCCCGGTCACCTCGACATCGCCCTGCACATCGAGCCCGTCCCCAACCCGGTGGCCGCGGCCGGACTGAAGAAACAGCGTGCCCGCCTGGAGTCGGGCCGCCGTACCGGCTTCGACAAGGGGCACCTGGACGACCCCGATGTGGAGGCCGCCGCCGCGGACGCCGCCGAACTCGCGTACCGCATCGCCCGCGGCGAGGGAAAACTCTTCCACGTCGCTCTCTACCTGACGGTCCACGCTCCGGACGAGGAGCTGCTGGCCGAGCAGGCCGCCGCCGTCCGCGCGATCGCCGAGTCCCTGCTCATGACCGTGGCCCCGACCACCTACCGCGCCCTTCCCGGCTGGCTGGCCACCCTCCCCCTCGGCATCGACACCCTGAAGATCCGCCGCACCTTCGACACCGCCGCCCTCGCCACCTGCTTCCCCTTCACCAGCCCCGACCTGCCGGTCCCCAGCGGCCAGGACGGCGCCGCGTCCGGCGTGCTCTACGGACTGAACGCGGTCTCCGGCGCCCCGGTGCTGTGGGACCGCTTCGCGCAGGACAACTACAACTCCATCACTCTGGCCCGCTCCGGCGCCGGGAAGTCCTACCTCGCCAAACTCGAACTCCTGCGGCTGATGTTCACCGGCGTCACGGCCTCGGTCATCGACCCGGAGGACGAGTACGTCCGCCTCGCCGAGACCGTCGGCGGCAGCGTCATCGCGCTCGGCGCCGACGGCGTACGCCTCAACCCCTTCGACCTGCCCGCGGACAACGGCGAGGAAGACGTCCTGACGAGACGGGTGCTGTTCCTGCACACGTTCCTCGCCGTCCTGCTGGGCCGCGAGCCGGACCCGGCCGAGAAGGCGGTGCTCGACCGGGCGATCCTCGCCACGTACGCGCGCGCCGGTATCACCGGCGACGCACGTACCTGGACCCGCACACCTCCCACCCTCACCGACCTGGCATCGGTCCTCGGCGAGGACGCGGGCGAATCGGCGGCCGGTCTCGCCGACCGGCTGAACCCGTACACCACGGGCTCCCACGCCCAGCTCTTCAACGGGCCGAGCACCGTCGCCGCCACCGGGCACCTGGTGGTCTTCGCGCTCCGCCGTCTCCCGGAGGAGGTCAAGGCCCCGGCCATGCTGCTGGCCCTGGACGCCATCTGGCGGCAGGTCACCTCCCGCACCCGGCCCGGACGGCACCTCGTCATGGTCGACGAGGCGTGGCTGCTGATGCGAGACGGGGCGGGCGCACGGTTCCTGTTCCGCATGGCCAAGGCGGCCCGCAAGTACTGGACCGGCCTGGCCGTGATCACCCAGGACGCCGACGACGTCCTCGCCTCCCCGCTCGGCCGGGCCATCGTGTCCAACGCGGCCACCCAGATCCTGTTGCGTCAGGCCCCGCAGGCCATCGACACGATCACCGAGAACTTCCACCTCTGCCACGGCGAACGCGAGTTCCTGCTCTCCGCCACCCGCGGCGAAGCCCTCCTGCTGACCGGAGACCGCCGCCACAAGGTCGCCCTCATCAGCATCGCGGCACCCGGCGAGCACGAGGTGATCACCACTGACCCGGGCGAACTCGCCGCCCAGATGCCGGACGACGACTTCGCGTCCAGCGGCGACCCCGCCGAAGGCGAGGAGTGGGAAACGTGACGGCGTACGGCCGCCTCGCGTCCGCCGCACCGCACAGCTGGCTGGTGGACTTCCTCACCCGTCCGGATTTCTTCTCCATCGGGTCGCTCACCACGGTGGCGGACCGGTGCCTCGCGTACACGCCCGTCCTGATCCCCACCGCCATCGTCACCACGGCCTGCGGGTACGCCGCCCGCCGCCGCCTGCTCCGTATCCAGCAACAGCACCTCACCGACGGCGCCCACGTCATCGAACTCCTCGCAGCGCCCCACGTCGCCCCGAAGGGCGGCGAAGTCCTGTGGGCCCAGCTCGCCGGACTCCTGCGCCCGTGGTGGCGCCGGAGCACCACCGGCCAGCCCCACCTGGCCTTCGAATACGCCTGGTCCCACACCGGACTGCGGATCCGCCTGTGGGTCCCGGGCACCGTCCCCCTCGGGCTCGTGCGCCGCGCGGTGGAAGCCGCCTGGCCCGGCGCCCACACCCGCGTCACGGAACCCGGCCCCCTCCTTCCGGCCGGGCACGTCGCAACCGCCGGACGGCTCCGTCCGGCGCGCCCCGGCATCCTGCCCCTGCGCACCGACCACACCACCGACCCCTTGCGTGCCCTGCTCCAGGCCGCCACCGGCATGGGCGAGGACGAGTCCGCGTGCGTTCAGATCCTGGCCCGCCCGGCCACCGGCGCCCCGCTGCGCCGGGCCCGCCGTCAGGCACGACGGCTGAAGGCCGGACATGCTCCGGCCCGGCTGCCCGCCCTGGCCGCGCTCCTCCTGCACCGTCCCCAGCCCGCCGCCACAGGCAAGCAGGACCCCGAACACGCCGCCCTCGTACGGCAGTCGGCGGACAAACTCGCCGGCCCGCAATGGGAATGCGTCCTCACCTACGCCGCCGCCACCTCCCCGAAGGCGGAGCGGGCCGAGGACGTGGCGCGCGGCCGGGCCCACGCGATCGCCTCCGCGTTCGGCCTGTACGCCGACCGCAACCACCTCACCCGCACCCGCCTCCGCTCCCCCGAACCCCGCCTCAGCGCCCGGCAGTTCCCCACCACGCGCCCCGCCCTGCTGTGCGTGCCGGAACTCGCCGCCCTCGCCCACCTCCCCGTCGACCCGGATGCGCCCGGTGTCCAACGAGCCGGAGCCCGTTCCATCCTGCCGCCCCCGCAGATCCCCGACCCCTCGTCCGGGAACGGAGTGAAGCCTCTGGGCCGGTCCGACACCGGCGCCCGCCGCGCCGTCGGACTCCATGTCACCGACGCGCGCCACCACCTCCATCTCATGGGCGCGACCGGCTCCGGCAAGTCCACCCTCCTCGCGAACTTCGTGCTGGACGACGTACGCAACCACCGCGGCGTCGTCGTCATCGATCCCAAGGGCGATCTCGTCACCGACCTGCTGGACCGCCTCCCCGACACCTGTGCCGACCGGCTCGTCCTCATCGACCCCGACGACCCGCACACCCCGCCCTGCCTGAACGTCCTGGACGGCGCCGACATCGACGTCGTCGTCGACAACATCACCGGCATCTTCCGCCGGATCTTCACCGCCTTCTGGGGTCCCAGGACCGACGACGTGATGCGCGCCGCCTGCCTCACCCTCCTCAAACACCGCGAGCGCACCCATCAGTTGGTCACGCTCGCCGACGTGCCCCGCCTCCTGGGCGAGTCCGCCTACCGGCTGCGGATCGTCCCCGCGCTCAAGGACCCGGTCCTGCGCGGCTTCTGGGCCTGGTACGAGTCGATGTCCGAGCCCTCCCGCGCCGCCGTGGTCGGCCCAGTGATGAACAAGCTGCGCGCCTTCCTGCTGCGCGACTTCGCCCGCCGCGCCATCGCCGCCGGCCCCTCCACCTTCGACCTCGCCAGTGTCCTGGACGGCGGCATCCTCCTCGCCCGCCTCCCCAAGGGCGCCCTGGGCGAGGAGACCGCCCGGCTGCTGGGCTCGTTCATCGTCGCCGGAACCTGGCAGGCCGCCGCCGCCCGCGCCCGCACGCCCGAACACGCCCGTATCGACGCGACGTTGAGCATCGACGAGGCACACAACTTCCTCACCCTGCCGTACCCGCTGGAGGACATGCTCGCCGAGGCCCGCGGCTACCGCCTGTCCATGCTCCTGGCCCACCAGCACCTCGCCCAGCTCCCCCGCGACCTGCGCGAGGGCATCTCCGCCAACGCCCGCAACAAGATCTTCTTCAACTCCTCTCCCGAGGACGCCAGTTCGCTGGAACGCCACACCCTGCCCACGCTGACCGCCCACGACCTGGCCCACCTCGGCCCGTACCAGGCAGCGGCCCACCTCCTCAGCGGCGGCGCGGAGACCTCGGCGTTCACCCTCACCACCCGCCCGCTGCCGGCACCCGTGCCCGGCCGCGCCCGGGACCTGCGTACGGCCGCCGCCGCACGCACGGGCCCCCGCCCGGCCACCCGTCCCTGACCCGCCCTCCTCGTACGCATCCCGGTGGTGATCCGCCCTGCCCGCACTCCCCCGCCCCGCCAACGGCCCCGGCTCCCGCTACACCGCGCGCGCCGCCACCACCCGCACCCGCCCCACCCGGCACACGGACGTGGCCACGCTCGCCCGCCACCTCACCCCACGTGACCTGTGGCTGGTGCGGATGCTGTACGAACACCGGGTTCTGACCACCCACCAGATCACCCGTCTCGCCTACACCTCGCTGCGCTCCGCCCAACGCCGCCTGCGCACCCTGCACGGACACGCCGTCCTCGACTCCTTCCGCCCCCTGGTACAAAGCGGCTCCGCCCCCGAGCACTACGCCCTCGGCCCACTCGGCGCCGCCCTGCTCGCCGCACACGCCGGACTCGACCCCAACACCCTCGGCTGGCGCCCCACCACAACCGGACGCATCGCCTACTCCCCCTCCCTCGGCCACGACCTCGGCGTCAACGAACTCCTCACCCTCCTCGCCGCCCACACCGCTCCAGGAACCGGACTCCCGCTCTGGCTCTCCGAACGCTCCTGCGCCCGCCGCTGGGGCGACATCGTCCGCCCCGACGCCTACGCCCACTGGCAGTCGGACGGCCGCCTGCTGCCGTTCTTCCTGGAGTACGACACCGGCAGCCAGCCTCTCGCCCGCGTCGAGGCCAAACTCGCCGCGTACGCCGCCTTCACCGGCGCGACGAACACCCGCCCGGCTCTGCTGCTCCACACCCGCACCCAGTCCCGCAACCAGGCCCTGCGCCACCGACTCGCCAGTGCGGCACGCGAGTTGGGGCTGAACGTGGCGACCGCCTCCGCGGACTTCACCACCACCGAACCGTGGGGCCCCTGGTGGGCACCGCTCCAGCCCGGCGCCCACCGCACCACGCTCGAACGCCTCGCCGCCCTCTGGCCCGGCCTCACCCCCGCCGCCGGGCTGGAGCCGACCGACGCCGACACCGCCCTCACCCTGCCGGTGCCTCCTCTGCCGCCCGAGCCTGAGGCCACGCAGTGAGTTCCCTCTTCGCCAAAACAGCCGGCGGCATCGGGTGCGCGATCCTCGCCCTGCCACTGCTCGCCGCACTCACCGCCGCCGCACTGGTCAACAGCGTGCTCCCCGGCAGCGGCACGTCGGCGTCCCCGAGCAAGCAGGCTCTCGCGGACATCCCGCCGTACATGCTCGCCCTCTACCAACGCGCCGCACCCGAATGCCCCGGCCTGCCCTGGACGATCCTCGCCGCGATCGGCAAGGCCGAGACCAACCACGGCCGCCATCCCACCATGGTCTCCTCGGCGGGCGCGGTGGGGCCGATGCAGTTCCTGCCGACCACCTTCGCGTCGTACGCCTACCCCGTACCGCCCGGCGGGAGGAAGCCGCCCACCCCCTGGGACCCGGTCGACGCCGTCTACGCCGCGGCCCGCCTCCTGTGCGCCAACGGCGCCCGCGACGGCAAGGACATCCGCCGAGCCATCTGGCACTACAACCACTCCGACGCCTACGTGAACGATGTCCTCAAGACCGCCGACACGTACGCCGCAGCCGCTCGCCCGCCAACCGGTGCGGCGGCCAAGGCCGTCGCCTTCGCCCGCGCCCAGCTCGGCACCCCCTACGTCTGGGGCGGCGACGGCCCGTCTGAAGGCGGCTTCGACTGCTCCGGCCTGACCCAGGCCGCCTACCGCGCCGCCGGCATCAGCATCCCGCGCGTGGCCCAGGCCCAGTACGACGCAGGCCCCCGCATCCCCAACGGCGCTCTGGCCCCAGGCGACTTGCTGTTCTTCGGCACCGGCCCGCACACCATCACGCACGTGTCGATCTACACGGGCTCGGGCCGGGCCATCGACGCCCCGCACACCGGAGCCGTCGTACGCGAAGGCCCGGCCAACACCGGCTCGTCCACCTTCCAGGGCGCCACCCGGCCCGCGGCGGCACGAGAAGGCGCCGCATGGTGAGACCGGTTCCCGCGCACGAGGCCATCCGCCTGCTGCGCACGATGACATGGGTACTGTGCGCGGTCGGCCTCCTCACCCTGATCTTCACCACGGTCAACGTCACCCGCTTCGCCACCACCCGCGACGTGCCCCTCCCCATCGCCGTACTCCTCGACCCGATGATCGGCACCGCGCTCGCCGGCGTCCTGTACGTCGACGCCCGCCTCGCCTCCTGGGGCATCAGCCCACCGGCCTGGTCCACCACCCTGCGCTGGGGAGCCGGCTGCACCGCCGCTCTCATGAACACCTGGGAGAGCCTGTGGCCCGACGGACGGATCGGCTTCCCCCACCGAGCCGATCCGGCGGCCGTCCTGCTCCACCTGACTCCCGCCCTGCTCCTGATCGCCCTCACCGAGACGATCGCCGCCTACCGACGATGCGTCACCGATCTGCTGGAGGGAGCAGGCTCCGCCGATCCCGCGAAACCCTCACCCGGCTCGCCTGCCCTGCCAACGGAACCGGCCGACTCGAACACAGCACTGCCCGATCTGCTCAACGCCTCCGCGGCAGAAGGCGACTTCGCATACGAACCCGCCCCGACGGCACCCCTCACCGTCGGCAGATCAGAACGCCCGAAGCGCGGAACACGCAACGACACGCCCCACAATCAATGCCGAGCGCCCACACCACCGTTGACCGACGACGGGGCGTCAGACGGCGACGTATGGCCACGTGCCGTTGCCCTCAACGACGCCGCCCGCGCCACCACCGGAAAACCGGTCAGCATCTGGCGCCTGCGCACCGATCTGCGCGTCGGGCCACGGCGGGCTCGTCGGATCCACGATCGGCTCCTTTCCCAAGCCACCGATCCACCGGCCCCGCCGGATTGAACGCCGCAGATCCGATCGGAGACACCCAGGCTCCGCACATGACGCCGATCGGCTTCGCCACGCAGATCCATCCGCCGCTCGCACGCACCGATCGGCCCATCCCACCGGACAGACCCCCAACCCCTCGGGCACCCCTCTGATCTGGTCCGATCCACGATCGATCGCCCCGCTTGACTTCCTGACGGAGCGGAGCGTCCATGGTCGTGGCCGACGAACCGGGCAACCCCACGGCAACCCGTGAACACGCCCGTACGACGGCCATGTCCGCCGGGAAACACGCGATGCGCACGCGCCCGGCGACCCCGCGCCCCGCCCTCATGCGGGCCGCACCCCGGCCGGGGACCTCACCCAACCGTCTCACTCACGGAACCGAGGTTCCCCCATGTCCGACGTCACAACCGACGCCCCGCGTACCCTGCACGCCGTCCCCACCCCCGAACCCCTCGCCCACCTGACCGGCGCCCCCACCGCGGTCTACACCGCACTGACCAACCTCACCGACGGCGACGAGGTCACCGCCGCCGAACTCGCCCTCGCCTCCGGCCTGGGCCGCTCCACCACCGGCAAAGCCCTGACCACCCTGGAGGAACACGGCCTGGCCGTACGCACCCACGGCGGCCACGACGGCGCCCGCCGCACCCCCGACCTCTGGCGCGCCGCGCCCACCGCCGAGCCCGACAGCAGCAACGCGGACCAGACCTTGGCGGAGGCGACGAGCGCCGAGCCCGAACTCCCTTCCACCACCCAGGAACCGGACCTCATCGACACGGACAGCGAGGACGCTCCGACGACCGAACCCACGCCCGACGAGAGCGGGGAGCCGGAACCCGACAACGCACCGGACGGTGAGACCACGCAAGAGGTCCCGCTCCAGACCCCGGAAACCACCGACACCGACGCCCACACCGAAACCGACCCGACCCCCGAGGACAGCAACATCGTCCCGGAAGCGGCGAACGACTCCGCCCCGCAGCCGCCCCAGGACCAGCAAACAGAAGTGACCGTCACGGAAGCGACGGTGATTCCGCTGACCGACAACAAGCGCCTCGCACCCGGCGCGTTGCGGCAGATGGTCATCGACCACCTCAAGGCGCACCCCGACGAAGCGTTCACCGCCACGCGCATCAGCCGAGCGATCGACAAGTCCTCGGGGGCCATCGCCAACGCCCTGGAAAAGCTGGCAAAGCAGGAAGTCGCCGAGCAGGTGAGCGACCGACCTCGCACCTATCGCCTGGCCACGACAGAAGCCAACTTGCAGTAAAGAACCTAAGCTAAACAGGGCTGGTTCCCAGAAATATCGGGAACCAGCCCAATCTCTATTTCAAATCCAAAATTTTTCCATTGATAGGAACCTCGAAAGTTCCCGGACTTCTGGCCATATCCTCACAGTTCGGCGGCCCGCCGACGGGGACATCCAAGACTCTCCCATCAATAATCCCAACCCGCGAAACAGCCATCACCCCGCCACCCAGCGCAGAGCACTCCAGAGCAACCATCCCACCAAAATAAGCAACGCGCCAAAAATTGCCGTGACGCTATATGCACGATGCCAGGCGGGGGGCGAGAAGCCCTGTCAGATGCCATGACACGTGGGCGCACCAGCGATTGCGGTTCTGCCCAGAGGTAGGCGAAGAAACCGAAGCCGGTCAGTACACAGCAAAGCAGCCATGCCGGACCACTGGCCAACCGGTGTCTGGCACCCGTCAGGCACCGAACAATAATTGCCACACCAATGACACCAGCAAGAACACGGAGCCACAGTGTATCGAGAATAAAAGGATAGGAAGCCGGTATGAGCAACCCCAGCCCACCCATACCATCGGCAGCATCACGCTGCTCGAAGCCCACATGCGATGGGGTTACCCCCGTTCGGCGTCCAACCTCGGCCTCGAAGCTGTCCACCGCATCACCCGACACTGGTGCGTCGCCAGCCAACTGGTACGTAGCCGCCCTGTTGACCACCAGATTCGACGACCACTGCACCCACACCTCCTGACCGTCCGTATCGTAATAGACCACGGCAACCTTGCCCGCCCGCACATCTGCGGCCAATTGGTCAATACTGGAAGAGAAGGGGAACATTTGCAGAATAAATGCGGTGAAAGTCCACACTAGGCCGAACAGCATCACGAATCGGGTGATCTTCCAGGCACTGGCGACGCCAAACCGCCGACTCAAGCGAGGCGCAAACGAAGTCGCGGGTCCAGGCTGCTCATTCATGTATGGTCACCGCCCAGTAGTACGTTTGATACACACTACCGCCCGCCACGCCTTGAGGCAGATCCCCCTGCCACGGAATATGCAGGAGCGAAGCCACTCCGGTGTCGTTGAAGGCGGAAAACGCGACGGTGAAAGACCTTGCCTTCTTCGGCTCGCTGATGACTTGGTACGTTACGTCGTAGACCCTGGTAAGGGCATCTACGACGCCGTAGAAATCGGCTCAAGAGACATCCTTGGTCACGGTCGCATATGCCACCGAAGCCGAACGCAAGCCTGCCGAAGCTTCGTCTCAACTTCCGCGGCAGACGGACGCCCCATTGCCGGATTCCCCCCACTCGTGTGCCCGTTCACGAATTCAACCATCTCGTCGAGACTGTAGTCACTTCCGTGGAAATCCTCGCCACCGAGGCGGTCTCCATTTTTGCCGCCAGCTGGCACTCCACAATTCGGACCGGAATTGTGCACCAGGACCGGCGTGGCCCCCGCCAGCACATCCTCTATACGGATGCCCGCTGAAGGAACGGGAAGTTCGCCGACTCGAACTGGAACAGTTCCGAGAATGGCTGACCACTGATGAATCTCACTATGCCTTTGAGATCATCGAAATTCCACCGCTCGCAAGGGAGAACATTCGCGCGAATGCCTCCCGAACGGCCGGGTCTCGATCAAGCCGCTCCAACGACTCGAACCTTGCCGGGTCAATATCGATCGTGGAGATTCCGCCAGCCCCCTTGCCGTCTACGGCCGAGAACAACACGAGACACCGGTATGCCCATACAACCCCACCTCGCTCCTCTCGCATGAGCGACTGGAGGACGACAGAACCATCCCTGACCTGGCTGCGGAGCGCGTCTACCGAGGACCACCTAGTCGCCCAGCCTCGCCCCTCCGCCTCCAACTGGATCGCGAGAAGCGTTTCGAAGCTGATCTGGCAAATACGAAAGTCGGGGTCGGTCGAACGGATCAGAGGCATCAGACATTACTCCGGGTCGTAGACGTCAACGCGTATCGGTGTATCGGGGTCAATGCGCCCGTCCCTGACTCTTGTTTGAAGTTCATCCCAGCGGTGATGCCCTCCCAGGATCGTGCCGTCGCGCGAGACGAGGATTCCGTCTCCCTCACCAGGGTTGTTGATTCCGTCCAGGAGTTCTTCATTGCTCAGTTCCTCGTGATACCACTGCGATGCCGGATCCCGAGTCTTCTGCCCCTCGGTATATTTACCGAGATCACCAGCCTTCTCGGTCGTCGTCGTGATTCCGCATCCAGTGTTGTGCACCAACACTGGCGTATTTCCGGCCAGCACATAGTACGTGTGGAGTTGCTGAACAGTGAGATTCCAACGGTTGGCGGCACCGGGAGTGGGACGGGTGGCGATGACGTAGGCATGGTGATCGGTTGCCGTGTTGAGGGCGTCGCCCTTGTGGAGTTTTCCTGCGGGGACCCAGGTGTGGGTGGTGTCGTCCCAGAAGGGGTGGTTGGCGGTGGTGTGGAGGGTAGCTGTGTGGCCGTCCTCGGTGCGGATCGTGAGGTCGAGCAGATCGTTGTCGTGATTGATCCACACGTGCTGGACCGTCCGCACGCCCTGGTGTTTGCCGGTATTGGGGTCGGCGGCCTCGACCCGGTCGCCGGCCTTGATCTTGCCGATGGGTTTGGATGTGCCGTCCTCCATGAGGACCGGCGTCTCCGGGTCGAAGCTACAAAGGCCAAGTGCACCCTCGACTTCTCCGGATTCTGCTGCGGTCGCTCCCCGAGCGGCGAGTCCGGCTTCGAGGGATCCCCAGGCGAGAGTCGCGATGGTGATGACGTCTTCGACCAGCGCTTCGCCGCAGTCACCGCGTCCGGTGACGCAATGGATGGTGGCTTTGATACCCCAGGGGTCATTCTGGGTTCCGGGCAGTAGTCCAGCTCGTCCTACGGTGTCACAGAATGCCTGGGTGCTGGAGGTAGCGGTGTGGCAGGTGGACTGGGCCCAACTGGTGAGCAACTGGTGGTAGGTGGGCGGATTTGAGAAGTTACCTCCATAGGTAGCGGCGAGTTCCTTCTGGGTGGGGACACGTAGGCCCTCGATCAGAGGCTGGCCGTCCTGGGCGGTTTCCCCTCCCGCCGCGGCGGTGCCCTGCTTTCCCGTGGAATTGCTGCTGCTGGTATTCCCGTCGCTGCTTTTATGGGTCTTGTATCTGCCGGTGCCATTTATGCTGTCGATGTTGTCTTTGGAACAGCCGGGGTTGCCCGGACCGCAGGTTTCGAGCCCGGTGGGGTCGGAAAGAGTGACGGGGTTGTTGTCGCTGTACGTGTAACCGTTCAACGACTGGGCATCGTTCGTGTCCAACAACGGATCAACACTGATGAACCGCCCGGTCGTCGAGTCGTACTCCCGCGCCCCCACATACGTCAGCCCCGACGTCGTATCCGTCGTATCCCCGAGGAACGTCTTGTCGTCCGACCACGTCCCCACCCCGCCCGCACGCGACGCCCCGAACGGCGTCATGTACCGCTTCGTGATCGCCTGGGTCGTCGCGTTCAACGACAGGGTGGACGTGCCGTGTTGGTCGGCCGCCAGCCAGGACACCGTCGACGTGCCCGACTGGTTCGAGCGCGTCGCGATCGTCGTGCCGGCCGCCGAGTAGTAGCGCTGCGCCCAGTACGACGTCGTGGTACCCGACGTCTTGAGGTGGACCTCCGTGACGCCGTCCAGGTACAGGACCGTCTCGCCCGCCGTGTTGCGGCGGATCAGCAACGTGCCGTCGGCGTCGTAGACGTGGCTCGTGGTGCTGGTGGTCGTGCCCGCGCTGTTCTTCTCCGTCAGGGTGTCGAGGTCGCCCGTCGCGTTCCACGTCAGGGACTGGGTGTCCGTGCCGTTGGGGCGGGTTGTCGTGTCGCCCGTCGCGTCGTATGCGTACGTCGACGCAACTCCCGTGCAGGACGCCGCCGTTGTCGTCGCCGCCAGCTGGTGCACCTTGCTCGCGTCGTAGCAGTACGTCTTCGTCGTCGTCGCGCTCGACGTGTGGGTCGTCTCCGTCGCGCGCAGGCCGCTCGGCGTGTACGTGTACGACGTCCAGTACGGGGCCGCGCCGCCAAGGTTCGCCGTCGTGCGGCCAGTTGTCGTGCAGTCCGCCGTCGACGGGGTCCATGCCTCCGTCAGGCGTTGGTAACCGTCGTACGCGAAGCACTGGTTGTCGGTTTTCGCCGTGCCGCCCAGCGTGGTCGGGTCCGTGATCGAGGTGACGTTGCCGGCGTCGTCATAGGCGTAGTTGAGCTCCTGGTCCTCGTAGCCGTGGGTCTGGTCCGTCACCACCGATTGCGTCAGGCGGTCCGTGCCGGGCTCGTAGGCGTTGGTGATGTACGCCTTCAGGGTGCCCTCGGCCGTCGAGGTGCCGAGGGTGAGTTGGGAGGTCTGGCCGAGGTCGGTGTAGCTCGCGCCCAGGAGGTAGTAGGAAGTGCCGTGCATGGAGGTCGGCAGGCCGACGCTGTCGTACGTGTTGGTGACCTGCTCGGCGGTCAGTCCTCCGGCGGCCGGCTCGGAGATGTACTGCTGGGTGCCGTCGAGGTTGTAGTACGTCGATGTCGTCAGCGTGGCGGCGACCGCTTTCGACGTCACCAGGGGATCCGTCGAGGGGAGGATCAGCTGCGTCGTCGTCGGGCGGTACAACTCGTCGTACGCCGTCACCTTCCGCGTGTACGCCGAGCCCGTCGTGCCGCCGACATAGCTGATGGAGTCGTCCAACTGCCCCTTGGCGAGGGTGTCGTAGTCCCAGTGGGCGAGTTTGTTCGCGTCCGTCTCCGACGACTTCCACTCGTCCGTCGTACGGCCCAGCACGTCGTAGAGGTAGAGGAGTTCGCCATTGGTGTCCGTCGTCGTCTGTACCTGGTCCAAGGCCGTGTACGACGTCGTCGTCTTGCCCTTGTCGGGGTCCGTCGCCGTGACCTGACGGCCGAACAGGTCATACGTGTACGACCAGTTGGCGTCCGGGCCGGTGATCGTGTCCGCCAACCCGTCTCGCGTGTACGTGTAGTTGGTCGACGTGTACGCCGTGCCCACACTCGCGCCGTACTCCGTGTCCGCCGGACTCGTGCCCGCGTACTGGCGCTGCTCCGTCGTGCGGCCCAGCGCGTCGGTGATCGTGCGGGTCGCCGAGCCGCCCGTGAGGCCCGTCGTGGCCGTCGAGTCGCCCGTGTACGTCGTGGTCGTCGACCACTTCTTGTCGCCGTTGACGTACATCGTGCTGCTCGTGGGGCGTTCGGCGCCGTCGAAGACGATGTCCGTCTGCTGCGGGGCCCCGCCGTACTCAACTCTCGCGTACGTACTGGAGGGCGCGTTGGAGTCGGACGCCTCCGCGTACGTCTCGTACGCCAGGCCCCGCGTGTCGTAACGCGTATCGGTCAGGATGCGGCCGCCGTTGGCGTCCGGGGACTGGGTCTGGAGCGGGCGCAGGAGTGAGTCGTAGATCGAGTAAGTGGTGTTGTAGACGTCGTCGGCGACGATGGTCGAAGTAGACGTCCAGGACGGGGCACTGTTGCTGACCGAGTACGCGTACGTGTAATTGGCGCTCTTGCCACCGCTCTTGGAACGGTTGGGCAGCCAGACTCCGGTGACACGGCCGAGCGCGTCGTAAGTCGTCTGCGTGAGCTTGGTGTTGGCGTCAAAGACCTCCAACGCAGTGCCGCGCGCCGGGTCGTAGAACGTCGTCGTCTTCTGCGTCTTCGGATTGGTGACGATCGTCCTCGTCAGCGGGCCGGAGTCCGTCGGCGTGTACGCCGTCCACGTGGTGTTGCCACCCGCGTCCGTGGCCGACAACGCGCGGCCCAGCGTGTCGTACGTCGCCTGGCTCACCGTCTGCCAACCGGTCGGGAAACGCTCGCCGTTGCTGCCCACCGTCGTCGGGTACGCGGTGGCACGGCCGGTCCACGTGACGTTGCCCTGGGTCGGGGTCTGCGCCGACTTCCAGACCGTCACCGACGGGTCGTCGTAGATCGTCGCCGTGTCCGACAGCACGTCGCCACGCGTGTCCGTCGTCGTCGGAAGGTTCAACGATGCTTCGTCGACAGTGCAGTTGCGGCCCAGGACCCTCGTGCGCGAGACCAACGACGTAATGCCCACAGCCGTGTTGCGGGCGTACCAGGTGCGCGTGCACGTCTCGTCGCCCGTCACCGACGTGTCGCCCGCGTCGAAGACCGTCACCGGCATGCCGTAGTCGTCGAAGGCCGTCGACGTCGTACGGGTGCGCCAACTCCCGGACGCCGTCAGGTAGGTGTACGACGCGGTGCCGTCCGTGCGGACGTAGAACGCCTTGACGTTCGCGTACGACTTCTGCTGGCTCGCGGTTCGGGAGGACCACGGGTCGTTGACGCTCACCGAGATCGGCGTGTCACCGTCGTAGGTGATCTGCTCGCGGGTGAAGCCCGCGTACTGGTCGCTGTCGGTCACGTCCGGGACGGTGAGGCCGGTGAAGTCGATGCCGGCCGAACTCGCCGATGCCGTACCGCCGCCTGCTTGCTCGTCGCCGTCCATGCCCTGCATGTAGACCGTGACCGTCTTCGACTGCGTCGACGTCGTCTCGCCCTTGGTCGCCGTGACCTTCGCGTAGCCGCGCCAGTCCGACCAGGTGCGTTCGTCGGTGGGGGTGAGCGGGTCGTCGTTGTAGTGCCAGGCCGGGCCCGAATAGGCGTACTGGTTCTCCATCGACTCGCCGTTGCCCGTGGGGTCGGTCGTGCCGACGGCCAGGACGCGGTACTTGTTGAACCAGTCGAGCGTCGCCTCGTCCGCCCCGTTGACGTGCCAGTACACCGGGTAGCAGCTGAGCGTGTCGTTGTCCTCCGCGGCCGGCATCTTCGAGCCGCGGACGCACTCCGGCGTCGACAGCGTGACGTCCGTGATCGCGCCCGTCTCGGACGTCACCGACCGGATACGGGGCCGGTTCAGCGGAAGGATGTTGTCCGTGGCGTCCACCCGGTTGGCGCGCATCTGGTACGTGAACGTCACCGGGTCCAGCGCAATGGCCGTGCCGCTCTTGCCGGTGTGCTGGATGCTGTCCAGCACCATCGTCTGGTCGGAGGTGTCGCCGATGTCGCCCGGGTCGAGGAACTCCTGCTTCAGCGTCCAGGCGTCAACGGGCGTGTAGGCAGCGGCCGTTGTGTCGTACGAGAAGGTCTCCACGCCGGTGAGGCGCTTGCGCGTGAAGAAGGACGGGTTGACCGCGTCGCAGTCGTCGCCCGACGAGCAGATCTCGTCGTAGGGGACGTCCGGCCAGTTGTCCGCCGTGGACTTGGTGAGCGACGTGCAGTCCGAGGCCGTGCAGCGCTCGTCGTAGTCGAAGGTGACCTCGTTCGACGCCGTGCCCGTGAACAGGGTGTCCGAACGCTGGCCGTAGAGGATCTTCGTGAGGTAACCGCCGCGGTAGTACTTGGCGTTGGCGGTGTCCGAGCCGTTCTTCGCGTAGTAGTTCGCCTCCGCGGTGTACCAGTACGACATCGCGTTGCCGCTCAGGTCGACCACGTAGTCCAGGTTCCAGCGCCACGCCTGGTCCAGGGAACGGTCGGCGAAGGAGTCGCCGTCGGCGTAACCGGGTTCGCCCGAGTCGTCGCCGAACACCGGCGTGGTCCATACCGAGTTGGTGCGCTCGGTGTCGTCCGCGCCGGGCAGTTTGTCCAGGCCGAAGACGTACTGCGTGCCGTCGCCCGTCGTCACCGTCCAGTACTCGCCCGCACCGTCGTTGCCCGCATCGCCCTCGTCGCCGTTGTCCGCGCCCGTGGAGTGCGTGACCGTCGAAGCGTCGTCGTCCTTCAAGTGCCACTCACCGGTCGTGTCGTCCTTGACCAGCTCGGTGGACTTGCCGTTGAGGACCAGCGAGGCGTTGTCGTACTTCCAGCACAGGTCGTACGTGTCGTCGTGACCGTCCTCGTCGCAGGAACCGTACGACCGCTCGACGTAGGAGGAGGTGGTGAGGTCGAACCCCTCGCCAACCTGCGTGCTCTGGTTGTTCGTTGACGCCGTCTTGCCGTCCACGCTGCCCGAGTCGTAGCCCAGCGTCAGGGACGGGGACGGGCCCGCCGCCGGGGACGGCGTGCTCATCGGGTACGACCACGTGAACGCGCCCGAGGAGCCGCCCGCCTCCCAAGTCGAGCTGGCGTTCAGCGTCGAGGCCGCGTAGTTGCCCGAGCCGGACGTCGACTC
>LJCV01000266.1 GCA_001298575.1 Actinobacteria bacterium OK074 | reverse complement strand
GACACCGTCCTGCTCGCCGAGTACGTCGGCCAGCAGGGCGGCTGCTCCACCGCCGATCTGCTGCTCCGCCGCCCCCACCCGCCCCGCACGCCGCCGCTCTCGTCTCCGACGCCGGACCCCCACCACCCCCTCCCCCACCCCCGCCACCGGGGCGCCCGCGCGGCCAAGGGTGAGGCGCGGCTCCGCGAACCGGCCCCTCTTCGCAACTCCGACAGCTGCCCGTCACCTGTCTGACATCGAGTGTTTCGTGTCCGCTGGACGGACCTCAGAGGCATAAGGCACGGGGTGCCCGTTACGGTGGGAACACCATGAGCGCTTCGCAGACCACCGACGCCCCCACCCTCCTCGTCAAGATCTTCGGCAGGGACCGGCCCGGCCTGACCGCCGGACTCTTCGACATCCTGGCCTCGTACGCCGTCGATGTGATCGACATCGAACAGGTCGTCACCCGCGGCCGCATGGTGCTGTGCGCCCTGGTGACCCGGCCACCCGGCGGGGAGGGGGCGCTGCGGGCCACCGTGCACACCTGGGCCGACTCGATGCGGATGCAGGCGGAGATCATCTCCGGTCTCGGCGACAACCGGCCGCGAGGGCTCGGCCGTTCACTGGTCACCGTGCTCGGGCACCCGCTCACCGCCCACTCGACGGCGGCGATCACGGCGCGGATCACCGCGACCGGCGGCAACATCGACCGTATCTTCCGGCTCGCCAAGTACCCGGTGACGGCGGTGGAGTTCGCGGTGTCCGGTACGGAGACGGAGGCACTGCGCACCGCGTTGGCGACCGAGGCGGCGGCACTGGGTGTCGACGTGGCCGTCGTCGCGGCCGGGCTGCACCGGCGGGCGCAGCGGCTGATCGTGATGGACGTCGACTCGACGCTCATCCAGGACGAGGTCATCGAACTGTTCGCCGCGCACGCGGGCTGTGAGCAGCAGGTCGCGGAGGTGACGGCGGCCGCGATGCGCGGCGAGCTGGACTTCGAACAGTCGCTGCACGCGCGCGTGGCGCTGCTTGAGGGGCTGGACGCCTCGGTGGTGGACAAGGTGCGCAGCGAGGTACGGCTGACGCCGGGCGCGCGCACCCTGATCCGTACGCTGAAGCGGCTCGGCTTCCAGGTCGGTGTCGTCTCCGGCGGGTTCACCCAGGTCACGGACGACCTCAAGGAGCGCCTCGGGCTGGACTTCGCCCAGGCCAACACCCTGGAGATCGTCGACGGCCGGCTGACCGGGCGGGTCGTCGGGGAGATCGTGGACCGGGCGGGCAAGGCGCGGCTGTTGCGCCGGTTCGCCACGGAGGCGGGCGTGCCGCTGGCCCAGACCGTGGCGATCGGCGACGGTGCCAATGACCTCGACATGCTCAACGCGGCCGGTCTGGGCGTCGCCTTCAACGCCAAGCCGGTGGTCCGCGAGGCCGCGCACACCGCGGTGAACGTGCCCTTCCTGGACACCGTTCTCTATCTGCTGGGCATCACCCGCGAAGAGGTCGAGGCGGCGGACACGCACGATGACGACGAGGACGGGTTCGCCGGGACGGCGGTGGCAGGGCCGGCGGAGACCGAGGGACGGTAGACACCGGCAGGGCGGCGACGGACAACGTCGGGGCCCGGCGCCACTCCTGCCGGCGCCGGGCCCTTCCCTGTCTCGTCCCTCGTCTCTCGTCTCTGAAGGTACTCCGCGAGACCTCCGCGAGATCTGCGTGCGGCGGGGCTACTCGGACGGCGCCCAGTAGTCGAGCAGCGTGCCGGCGCCGGGTTCCACGGCCTTCCAGGAGCCGTCGAAGGAGAGTACGGCGAAGGCGGCGGTCGGGAAGTCGCGGCGGCTCATCCGCTCGCGTGCGTCGCCCTCGGCCTCGCCGGCCAGGATGTCGGCGAGCCCCTGCACGGACGGGTTGTGGCCGATCAGCACCACGTTCCGCACGTCCTCGGGAGTTTCGTTGAGCACAGCGATCAACTCGCCCGGGGATGCCTCGTAGAGCCGCTCCTCGTAGAGGGTCTTCGGCCGGTGCGGAAGCTCCTAGACGGCGAGCTTCCAGGTCTCGCGGGTCCTGGTCGAGGTGGAGCAGAGGGCCAGGTCGAAGGCGATTCCGCTGTCGGCCAGCTTGCGCCCGGCGACGGCGGCGTCCTTGCGGCCCCGGTCCGCGAGCGGGCGCTCGTGGTCGGCCACCTGCGGCCAGTCGGCCTTCGCATGTCGGAAGAGAACAATCCTGCGGGGTTCTGCGACGCTCATGCGTCCCAGCTTCGCATGAAACACGCCATCGGTCTCAGGGAGTTGGCAGGGCTCACACGCTCGAAGACGGGCACCTCGGGCCTATGCCACCAGGTCCTTGACGCGCTCCACGAAGTGCGTGATCGCGACGTCCGCGCCGGACGTGTGCGTGTCCGCCGGGTTGAGCATCAGGGACAGCAGCACGACGAAGCCGAGGGTCGGCAGGACCAGGGCCCACCAGGGCAGCCGTATGTCGACGCCGCCCGTGGTCGCCGGGTGGGGCGGGGTGTGCGTGCGGGCCGACATGATGCCTCCGTGGGTCTTCGGGCGGTCCATGGTCCGCGTCCTGCGGCCACACCTCGAAGTTACGGAACCCGGAGCCCTCAACCCATCCGGTGAACTCCCCACTTGACCCTGACCTTGGCCCCCTAGGGGATGGGGGGCTAGCTACACCATCGACCCGGCAAAGCGGACAATCCACCACACCGCAAGGCCGAGCGGGACGCCGGAAGGACCTCGGGGTGGGGAGGCGGGCATCAGGGAGAGGCGATCGACGCCACGATGCCGATGACGATGAGGATGGCGAAGAACGTACCGAAGACGAGCAGCAACTTCCGCTGGCCGTTCTGGGGGTTCGGATCGAGCACTGGCATGAAGGCAGTGTCGCACCCCGGGCCCGCCGGACCCGCGCCGGGGTCGGCCGGAAGACGTCCGGTCCGGAAGACGTCCGGTACGGAGGCGGCGGCGTCGAGCACGGAAGGCCACGCACGGAGGCCACTGACGGAGATCGCTCGCGGAAGGCCACGCACGCGTCGCGCTCACCCGACCCGCTCGTGGCTGACCCACGCCGTCCGGACCTCCTTCCAGCACCGGCCGGACAGCCGCACGGTCAGCGCGGGCCCGGCGTCGTACGGGGTGCTGTCGGTGTCGAGGTCCCACCAGTGGCCGCACGCGATGTGCAGGCGTACGCGGTCCGTGTCCGGATACGGGTTGTGGCAGTAGGCGAGGACGTGGGACCCGGTGACCCGGGTCCGGCACTCGGCGCCGAACGGCTGCGGGGCGGCGGGTTTCCGTGCCTCCACGGGCGCGTGCGGCACGGCGTCGTACGGCAGGGACATCAGGAGGGCGACGGCAGCGGTCACTGCGGCCAGGCTGCGGGACAGGCGCACAAGGGGGGCCTCCTCGGCCTTGCTGGGGAGGAAACACGGACGTGAACGCGTACTCCAGAGTGCCCAGTTGTCCCCCGCCTCCGCCCGGCCGGGTAGGCCGAACGGGGGAGGCGCCGCGAAGGCGTACCGCAAGGGCGGCGCCGTAAAGAGCCGTCGTACGCTACGTAGGGACGCCGTCGTAGGGACGCCGTCGTGGGGAGACGCCCCCCGGACGTACGTCCAAGACGCACCAAGGGCGCGCGCCCGGACAGGACACGCGCCCTCGTACGTCGATCAGGCACCGAAGAGGCACCCCAGGCCGCCGATCAAGCCGCAGCCCCAGCCACAGCGGCAGGACCCGGCCCCAGCGGCAGCGGCAGCGCTCACGCCCCGATGGCGTGCAGCCCACCGTCCACGTGGATGATCTCGCCCGTGGTCTTCGGGAACCAGTCGCTCAGCAGGGCGACGATGCCGCGGCCGGCCGGCTCGGGGTCCTTGAGGTCCCACTCCAGGGGGGAGCGGGTGTCCCAGACGGAGGCCAGGTCGGAGAAGCCCGGGATGGACTTGGCGGCCATGGAGCCGATCGGACCGGCGGAGATCAGGTTGCAGCGGATGTTCTGCTTGCCCAGGTCGCGCGCCATGTAGCGGCTGGTGGCCTCCAGGGCGGCCTTGGCCGGGCCCATCCAGTCGTACTGCGGCCAGGCGTACTGCGCGTCGAAGGTGAGGCCGACGACGGAGCCGCCGTTCTGCATCAGCGGCAGGCAGGCCATGGTCAGCGACTTCAGGGAGAACGCCGAGACGTGCATGGCCGTGGCGACCGACTCGAAGGGCGTGTTGAGGAAGTTGCCGCCGAGCGCGTCCGCCGGCGCGAACCCGATGGAGTGCACGACACCGTCCAGGCCGCCCAGCTCCTCGCCCACGATGTCGGCCAGGCGCCCGAGGTGCTCGTCGTTGGTGACGTCCAGCTCGATGACCTTGGTGGGCTTCGGGAGCTTCTTGGCGATGCGCTCGGTCAGCGTGGGCCGCGGGAACGCGGTCAGGATGATCTCGGCACCCTGCTCCTGGGCCAGCTTGGCGGCGTGGAAGGCGATGGAGGACTCCATCAGCACACCGCTGATCAGGACGCGCTTGCCCTCGAGAATTCCGCTCATGGTGATCAGTGACCCATTCCCAGTCCGCCGTCAACGGGGATGACGGCTCCAGTGATGTACGAGGCGTCGTCCGAGGCGAGGAACCGCACCGTCGCGGCGACCTCCTCGGGCTGGGCGTACCGGCCGAGCGGCACCTGCGACACGATGTTCGCGCGCTGCTCGTCGGTGAGCACCTTGGTCATGTCGGTGTCGACGAAACCGGGCGTGACGACGTTGAAGGTGATGTTGCGGGAGCCCAGCTCGCGGGCGAGGGAGCGCGCGAAGCCGACGAGACCGGCCTTGGAGGCGGCGTAGTTGGCCTGGCCGGGGCCGCCGTACAGCCCGACGACCGACGAGATCAGGACGACGCGGCCCTTCTTGGCGCGCAGCATGGCACGGTTGGCGCGCTTGACCACGCGGAAGGCACCGGTGAGGTTGGTGTCGAGGACGGACGTGAAGTCCTCCTCCGACATCCGCATCAGAAGCTGGTCCTTGGTGATGCCGGCGTTGGCGACCAGCACCTCGACCGGGCCGTGCTCGGCCTCGATCTCCTTGTACGCCTGCTCCACCTGCTCGGTGTCGGTGATGTCGCACTTGACGGCGAGGAAACCCTCTTCTTTAAGGGCAGTGGGCTCGCCCGAGCGGTACGTGATGGCGACCTTGTCGCCGGCGTCGGCGAAGGCGCGGGCGATGGCGAGGCCGATGCCCCGGTTGCCTCCGGTGACGAGAACCGAGCGGCTCAACGGATCACCCTTTCGGTAGCGTGCTGGAGCCCCTGCGAGACAGGCGCCTTCCTCGAAAACCTATCGGTCCACTCCCCCGCACGGGGAATCGAGCATCGACAGTGGCTTTCGCGGGCTGCTGTGGGATCCCTACAGAAGGCCGCAGGTGGCCCGGGGCGGGTGCGGGCCATGGGTGGTGCGTGATGGGTCCGTGGGGCAGCACTTCGCGGGCGCCGAGGGCAAAGTCGTGGTCCGCGGGCGGAAAGATGTGGTCGGGGCGCCCGCTCACGCGAAATGATCGGACCCGACAGGCCACGACAGCAGGGAGACCTCCGTGCCTCATTCCATCGACGAAGCCTTCACGGCGCTGCCGCTGAGGCCCCTGGCCGACGCCGCGCTGGCACGCGCGCGTGCGCTGGGGGCCGACCACGCCGACTTCCGGTTCGAGCGGGTGCGCAGTGCCTCCTGGCGGCTGCGGGACGCCAAACCCGCCGGGTCGTCGGACACCACCGACCTCGGGTACGCGGTGCGGGTCGTGCACGGCGGTACGTGGGGGTTCGCGTCCGGGGTCGACCTGACGCTCGACGCCGCGGCGAAGGTCGCCTCGCAGGCGGTGGCGATGGCGAAGCTGTCGGCGCAGGTGATCAGGGCGGCGGGCTCGGACGAGCGGGTGGAGCTGGCGGACGAGCCGGTGCACGCCGAGCAGACGTGGATCTCGTCGTACGAGGTGAACCCCTTCGACGTGCCCGACGCGGAGAAGACGGGGCTGCTCACGGAGTGGAGTGCGCGGCTGCTGGCGGCGGACGGCGTCAACCATGTCGACGCCTCGCTGCTGACCGTCCACGAGAACAAGTTCTACGCCGACACGGCCGGGACGGTGACGACGCAGCAACGCGTGCGGCTGCACCCGCAGTTCACCGCGGTGTCGGTGGACGAGTCGACGGGCGAGTTCGACTCGATGCGTACGATCGCGCCGCCGGTCGGCCGCGGCTGGGAGTACCTGACCGGCACCGGCTGGGACTGGGACGCCGAGCTGGAGCGGATCCCGGAGCTGCTCGCGGAGAAGATGCGCGCGCCGAGCGTCGAGGCGGGCATCTACGACCTCGTCGTCGACCCGTCCAACCTGTGGCTGACCATCCACGAGTCGATCGGCCACGCCACGGAACTGGACCGCGCGCTCGGCTACGAGGCCGCGTACGCGGGCACGTCCTTCGCGACCTTCGACAAGCTGGGCAAGCTCAAGTACGGCTCCGAGCTGATGAACGTCACCGGCGACCGCACCGCCGAGCACGGCCTGGCGACCATCGGGTACGACGACGAGGGCGTCGCGGGCCAGTCCTGGGACCTGGTCAAGGACGGCACCCTGGTCGGCTACCAGCTGGACCGCCGCATCGCGAAACTGACCGGCTTCGAACGCTCCAACGGCTGCGCCTACGCCGACTCCCCCGGGCACGTGCCGGTGCAGCGCATGGCGAACGTGAGCCTCCAGCCGGACCCGGCCGGGATGTCGACGGAGGACCTGATCGGGGGCGTGGACCGCGGCATCTACGTGGTCGGGGACCGGTCGTGGTCCATCGACATGCAGCGGTACAACTTCCAGTTCACGGGCCAGCGCTTCTTCAAGATCGAGAACGGCCGCGTCACCGGCCAGCTGCGCGATGTCGCCTACCAGGCGACGACCACGGACTTCTGGGGCTCCATGGCGGCCGTCGGCGGGCCGCAGACGTACGTCCTGGGCGGTGCCTTCAACTGTGGCAAGGCCCAGCCGGGGCAGGTCGCGGCCGTGTCGCACGGGTGCCCGTCCGCCCTGTTCCGGGGCGTCAACATTCTGAACACCACGCAGGAGGCCGGTCGATGAGCGCCCGTACAAGCAAGCCGCACGAGATCGTCGAGCGCGCTCTCGAGCTGTCCCGGGCGGACGGGTGCGTGGTGATCGCCGACGAGCAGTCGACGGCCAACCTGCGCTGGGCGGGCAACGCGCTGACCACGAACGGCGTCACGCGCGGGCGCACGCTCACGGTCGTCGCGACCGTCGACGGCAAAGAAGGCACCGCCTCCGGGGTGGTGTCGCGGTCCGCCGTCACCGCCGACGAGCTGGAGTCGCTGGTGCGGGCCGCGGAGAGTGCCGCGCGCGGTGCCGGGTCCGCCGAGGACGCGCAGCCGCTGGTCACGGGCGTGGCCGCGTCGCCGGACTTCACGGACGCGCCCGTGGAGACGTCGTCGGCCGTGTTCGCGGACTTCGCGCCGGCGCTCGGTGAATCGTTCGCACGCGCGCGTGCGGGCGGTCGCGAGCTGTACGGCTTCGCCAACCACGAGCTGGTGTCGACGTACGTGGGTACGTCGGCGGGGCTGCGGCTGCGGCACGACCAGCCGACCGGGACGCTGGAGCTGAACGCCAAGTCCCCGGACCGTACGCGGTCGGCGTGGGCGGGGCGGTCGACGCGGGACTTCAAGGACGTCGATCCGGGCGCGCTGGACGCCGAGCTGGCGCAGCGGCTGGCCTGGGCGGAGCGGCGGGTCGAGCTGCCCGCGGGGCGCTACGAGACGCTGCTGCCGCCGACCGCGGTCGCGGACCTGATGATCTACCAGTTCTGGTCGGCGGCGGCCCGGGACGCGGCCGAGGGGCGGACCGTGTTCAGCAAGCCCGGCGGCGGCACCCGGATCGGCGAGCGGCTCTCGGAGCTGCCGCTGACGCTGCGCGGCGACCCGAACGAGCCGGGTCTGGAGGCCGCGCCCTTCGTGATCGCGCACGCCTCCGGCGACGACGCCTCGGTGTTCGACAACGGGCTGCCGCTGGCGGCCACGGAGTGGATCAGCGGCGGCGAGCTGAAGCGCCTGACGACGACGCGGCACAGCGCCGGGCTGACCGGGCTGCCGGTGGCGCCCTCGATCGGGAACCTGATCCTGGACGGCGGCGAGGACCGCTCGCTCGACGAGATGATCGCGAGCACCGGACGCGGGCTGCTGCTGACCTGCCTGTGGTACATCCGCGAGGTCGACCCGGCCACGCTGCTGCTGACGGGGCTGACCCGGGACGGCGTGTACCTGGTGGAGAACGGCGAGGTCGTCGGCGAGGTCAACAACTTCCGGTTCAACGAGTCGCCGGTGGACCTGCTGGGCCGGGCGGCCGAGGCGGGCCGCACGGAAAAGACGTTGCCGCGCGAATGGAGCGATTGGTTCACTCGGGCCGCGATGCCCGCGCTGCGGGTGCCGGACTTCAACATGAGCTCTGTCAGTCAGGGCGTATAACCTCGTAGGCGTTCGTGGTCGGCCGTGCGCCGGCCACCCAGTGATCATCCGAGGAGACAAGAGAACCGTGACGGACATCGTCGACGAGCTGAAGTGGCGGGGGCTCATCGCCCTCTCCACGGACGAGGACGCATTGCGCAAGGCGTTCGCGGACGGTCCCGTCACGTTCTATTGCGGGTTCGACCCCACGGCGCCGAGCCTGCACCACGGCCACCTGGTGCAGCTGGTCACGATGCGCCGGCTCCAGCTGGCCGGGCACCGGCCGCTGGCGCTGGTGGGCGGCGCCACGGGCCAGATCGGCGACCCGAAGCCGACGGCGGAGCGCACGCTCAACGACCCGGCGACGGTCGCGGGCTGGACGGAGCGGGTGCGGCGTCAGGTCGAGCCGTTCTTCGCCTTCGACGGCCCGAACGCGGCGACCATGGTCAACAACCTGGACTGGACCGGGCAGTTGTCCGCGATCGAGTTCCTGCGGGACATCGGCAAGCACTTCCGGGTGAACAAGATGCTCACCAAGGAGTCGGTCGCCCGCCGGCTGGAGTCCGACCAGGGCATCAGCTACACCGAGTTCAGCTACCAGCTCCTCCAGGGCATGGACTTCCTGGAGCTGTACCGGCGCCACGGCTGCACCTTGCAGCAGGGCGGCAGCGACCAGTGGGGCAACCTCACGGCGGGTACGGACCTGATCCACCGCCTGGAGCCGGACGCCGCGGTCCATCTGCTGGCCACACCGCTGCTGACGAAGGCGGACGGCACGAAGTTCGGCAAGACCGAGGGCGGGGCCCTGTGGCTCGACCCGGAGATGACGACGCCGTACGCGTTCTACCAGTTCTGGATGAACGCGGATGACCGGGACATCTCCACGTACATGCGGATCCTGTCCTTCAAGTCCCCCGCGGAGCTGGAGGAGTTGGAGAAGCAGACCGAGGAGCGGCCGCAGGCCCGGGCGGCGCAGCGCGCGCTGGCCGAGGAGCTGACGACGCTGGTGCACGGCGCGGACCAGACGGCCGCGGTGATCGCCGCGTCGAAGGCCCTGTTCGGGCAGGGCGAGCTGGCGGAGCTGGACGACCGGACGCTGGCCGCCGCGCTGTCCGAGGTACCGCACGTCCAGGTCACCGAACTCGGGCCGGTCGTGGACCTGTTCGCCGAGGTCGGGCTCGTCGCCTCCAAGTCCGCCGCGCGGCGGACCGTGAAGGAGGGCGGAGCCTACGTGAACAACGTCAAGGTCACCGCCGAGGACTTCGTGCCGGCGAAGGACGACCTGCTGCACGGGCGCTGGCTCGTGCTGCGGCGGGGCAAGAAGAACCTTGCCGCGGTGGAGGTCGTCGGCGGCTGATCAGGAGGCCGTCGGCGGCGGCCGACGGCGTCACCGGTCAGTCACGGGTTGCTCGCATCAGTCACGGGTTGCTCGCACGGGTCCCCGCGCCCTTTCGGACGCGGGGACCCGGCACGTGTGTCAGATTCGCTGGCGGCTCCGCCCCTTCGTCGCCATGTACACCGCCTCCCCCAGCAGGACGAGCACGATCGCCGCGACGAGCTGAAGGGCGTGCCGGCCCCAGTCGATGCCCGATGTCGCGTCGATGCCCATCCCGCGGGCGAGGGCGTTGCCGACGATCGCCCCGATGATGCCCATGACAGTGGTCAACCAGATCGGGCTGTGCTGCTTGCCCGGGATGATCGCCTTGGCCAGCAGACCAAGTACGAATCCGACGATGATCGCCCACAACCAGCCCATGGCTGCCTCCTCGTATGGCTCAACGTGAGCAGTACGCCCAGTGTCGGGCCGTACGCCGTACGGCGCATGTCGGGCGGCCCCGTACGCGGTACGGCGCAGAACGTCTCCCCAGGCAGGGCGTGCCCCGGTCTCGAAGGCGGCGGAGGTGCGGCGTAACGTGGAACGGGTGCGGGACCGGGCCGGTGGCCGGGTGCCGGATCGGGTGCGGGCCGGGGAGAGTCCGCCGGCAGTCGGACGGTGGAACGGTATGCGGAAGCAGATCAACAGCGGCGGCGCCCAGGTGTTCCGGATCACCGGCGCCCGGCAGGGGCTGGCCGAGGACGTCCGCGGGCGGCAGCGCCGTTACATCATCTCGATGACCGTGCGGACGCTGTCGGTGATCCTCGCCGTCACCTTGTGGAACGTCGAACGGCACGTCGCCGTCGTTGCGTTGGTCCTCGGCATGGCCCTTCCGTACGTGGCGGTGGTGATCGCCAACGCGGGCCGGGAGAACGTGCCGTCGCTGCCGTCGACGTTCGTGCGGGCACCGCTCCGGCCGATGATCGCGCCGCCGCGCACGGACGGGTTCACGGAATCCGTCCCGGAGGAGGCCGCGGCCGAGCCGGGCGGGCGTACCGGTGAGCGGCACGAGCGGACGCGACCGTCCTGACCACGGCGGATCCACAGAATCCGGATGCGAAGCCGCTTCCAGGACGGGTAAAAGCTTCAGATCAATCACGTTGTTCCAGTGCCGGGCGGCCACCTCTCCGTGACATACTTCGTACGCGCTCCGCATCCCCCGTCGGAGCGACAGACCGACGCCGGGCAGCTCCCCCCGTGGCTGCTCGGCGTCGCCTTTGTGGGGCCGTTTCGGAGCCTTCCGGTCACCTTGATCAGCCGCCTCGATCAGTCGCCTCGCGCGCGTGCCGACCGCTTTTCGTGGCGGGGCCTGCCGCGCGTTAGGGTCGTGGAATGTTTGGCCCTGATCCCGATTCCCCGATGTGCTCCGCCAAGGGGTGCCGCGCCGACGCCGTATGGGTGCTCGTGTGGAACAACCCGAAGGTGCACACTCCGGAGCGCCGCAAGACGTGGCTGGCGTGCGAGGAGCACCGGGAGCACCTGTCGCAGTTCCTCGGTGTGCGGGGGTTCCTGAAGGACGTCGTCGCGCTGGCGGAGTGGCAGGCGGCGGAGGGCTGAGCCCTCGCGGCCGTCACCCACCGGCTGTCGTGGGTTCACCCGCCGACCGCGGTCACCCTCTGCCGGTCGCCGCTCGTCACCCACCAATCGCCGACATCGGCCGCTCCGGCTGGAGGAACGTGGGGTCGTCCAGGCCCGAGCCCGGCTTCTTGCCCCACATCGCCTGCCGCCAGATGCGGGCCATCTCCTCGTCGGGTGCGCCGGAGCGCAGGGCGGTGCGCAGGTCGGTCTCCTCGCGGGCGAAGAGGCAGTTGCGTATCTGGCCGTCGGCGGTGAGGCGGGTGCGGTCGCAGGCCGCGCAGAACGGGCGGGTGACCGAGGCGATGACGCCCACGCGGTACGGGCCGCCGTCGACCAGCCAGCGTTCGGCGGGGGCGGAGCCGCGCTGTGTGTCGCCCTCGGGGGTCAGCTCGAAGCGGGTGCGCAGCGAGGCGAGGATGTCGCCCGCCGTGACCATGCCCTCGCGCTTCCAGCCGTGCTGGGCGTCCAGCGGCATCTGTTCGATGAAGCGCAGTTCGTAGTCGTGGTGCAGGGCCCAGGAGAGCAGGTCGGGGGCCTCGTCCGCGTTCAGGCCCGGCATCAGGACCGTATTGATCTTGACGGGGGTCAGGCCCGCCTCGTGGGCCGCCTCCAGGCCGGCGATGACGTCGTGGTGGCGGTCGCGGCGGGTGAGAGCCTTGAAGACGTCCGGGCGCAGGGTGTCCAGCGAGACGTTGACCCGGTCCAGACCGGCCGCCTTGAGCGCGGCGGCCGTGCGCTTGAGGCCGATGCCGTTGGTGGTGAGGGACATCCGGGGGCGCGGTTCCAGCGCGGCGACCCGCTCGACGATGCCGACGAGGCCGGGGCGCAGCAGGGGTTCACCGCCGGTGAAGCGGACCTCTTCGACACCGAGCGTGGTGACCGCGATGCCGATGAGGCGGACGATCTCGTCGTCCGTGAGCAGGTCGGTCTTGCCCAGCCATTGCAGACCTTCTTCGGGCATGCAGTACGTGCAGCGCAGGTTGCAGCGGTCGGTGAGCGAGACTCTGAGGTCGGTGGCCACTCGGCCATAGGTGTCGATGAGCACGTGGGCCCCCTCCCGCGGTCGTCGTTTCTTCTCCAACACCTGCGAGCCTACGTGACCCCACTGACAACGCGGCCGGGACGGGACGCCGGGGGCCCGGCACGGTCGTACCGTGCCGGGCCCTTCGAACCGCGCGTGAGGACGGCACGCGCGCGTGCCGTCGCGCTCAGTGTGCGCCGGTGCCGGTGAGGGAGCGCACCTCCAGCTCCGCGTACTTGGCCGTGTCGGGCTCCTCCTTGGACAGGTAGGTGCCGACGACGCCCAGCAGGAAGCCGACCGGGATGGAGATGATCCCGGGGTTCTCCAGCGGGAACCAGTGGAAGTCGACGCCCTTGAACATGGACGTCTTCGGGTTCCCGGAGACCACCGGCGAGAACAGCACCAGGCCGACCGCGGTGACCAGGCCGCCGTAGATCGACCACAGGGCGCCCTGGGTGGTGAACCGCTTCCAGAAGAGGCTGTAGAGGATCGTCGGCAGGTTGGCGGAGGCGGCGACCGCGAAGGCGAGGGCGACCAGCCCGGCCACGTTCAGGTCGCGGGCGAGGGCGCCCAGGAGGATCGATACGGCGCCGATGGCGATGGTGGCGTACTTGGCCGCGTTGAGTTCCTGCTTCTCGGTGGCCTGGCCCTTCTTGATGACGTTCGCGTAGATGTCGTGCGCGAAGGAGGACGACGAGGCCAGGGTGAGGCCCGCGACGACCGCGAGGATCGTGGCGAAGGCGACCGCGGAGATGGTGGCGAGCAGGATCGCGCCCCAGTTGGAGTCCACGCCGCCCAGATGGAGGGCGAGGAGCGGGGCCGCGGTGTTGCCGGCCGGGTTGGAGGCGATGATCTCGTCGGGCTTGATCAGGGCGGCGGCGCCGAAGCCGAGGGCGAGGGTCATCAGGTAGAAGGCGCCGATGAGGCCGATCGCCCAGTTCACGGACTTCCGCGCGGTCTTGGCGGTGGGCACGGTGTAGAAGCGGATCAGGATGTGCGGCAGGCCCGCGGTGCCCAGGACCAGCGCCATGCCCAGCGAGATGAAGTCGATCTTGGTGGTCGAGGTGGCGCCGTACTTGAGGCCGGGCTCCAGGAAGGGCGTGCCCTTGCCGCTGTTCTCGGCGGCCTTGCCGAGCAGGTCGGAGATGTTGAAGTTGAACTTCAGCATGACCAGGAAGGTCAGCAGCAGGGCGCCCGCGATGAGCAGGACCGCCTTGACCATCTGGACCCAGGTGGTGCCCTTCATGCCGCCGATGGTGACGTAGACGATCATCAGGACGCCGACCAGGGCGACGATGCCGATCTTGCCGCCGTCGCTGGTGATGCCGAGGAGCAGCGAGACCAGGACGCCCGCGCCCGCCATCTGCGCGAGCAGGTAGAAGATCGAGACGACGATGGTGGACGTGCCCGCCGCCGTGCGGACGGGACGCTGGCGCATGCGGTACGCCAGGACGTCGCCCATGGTGTAGCGGCCGGAGTTGCGCAGGGGCTCGGCGACCAGGAGGAGGGCGACCAGCCAGGCCACCAGGAAGCCGATGGAGTACAGGAAGCCGTCGTAGCCGAAGAGGGCGATGGCGCCCGCGATGCCGAGGAAGGACGCGGCGGACATGTAGTCGCCGGAGACGGCGAGGCCGTTCTGGAAGGCGGTGAACTGGCGGCCGCCCGCGTAGAAGTCGGCGGCGTTCTTGGTCTGGCGGCCCGCCCAGACGGTGATGACGAGGGTCGCGGCGACGAACACCGCGAACAGGGTGATGATCAGCGGGCGGTGTTCGCTCGCCTCGCCCGCGGCCAGGAGACGGCCGAGACCGCCCTCGCCGACGGCCGGCACGCTCTGCTGCGCGATGCTCATGCGCCGCCCTCCATCCGGGACTTGATCGCTTCGGCCTTGGGGTCGAGCTTCGCGGCGGCGTACCGGGAGTACCACCAGGCGATGAGGAAGGTGCTGAGGAACTGGGCGAGGCCGAACACGAAGGCGACGTTGACGTTGCCGAAGAGCTTGGTGCCCATGAAATCGTCCGCGTAGTTCGAGAGCAGGACGTACAGCAGGTACCAGGCGATGAACCCGACGGTCAGCGGGAAGGCGAACGAGCGGTGCGTGCGGCGCAGTTCGCCGAACTCGGCGCTCTCCTGGACCGCGGTGAACTCCTCGGTGGTGGGGTACCGGTGCTCGGTCTGTTGGGGTGGCGGTGCGTCGGTGGCCACGGAGTCTCCTCGCGGTGCGGGTGCGGTGATCCGGACGGTCGGGGGGTGTTCGCGGGCGTCGGAGGTGTGCGCGGGCTGTGGGCCGGACATCCCTCCCCCGCTCTCTGTATCAAGGTCACGGAGCCGCGCGCGGACCGGTTCAACCGGGTTGCCGCCTTTCCGGCGAGGTCATGGCATTGCTTCTCCGTTACCCGCTCACGCGCGCGTTGCCCGGAAGTCATTGCTGGCCAGCGTGGACGCGGGGTAGCTTCACGGTGACTTACTCGTCATGTACCTGACCGAACGGCAACCTCCGTCCCGGACCTTTCACGCTTTTGGATGATGTGGAGATCCCATGCACCGTGCGCGTTCCCGACGCCGGCTCGCCCTGGCCGTGCCCCTCGCCCTGTCCCTGACCGTCTCACTGGGCTTCCTTCCGGGTACGGCGTCGGCCGCGCCCGCGGATACCACCGCGTCAGCCGCGGCGACCGCCGCCGGTGAACTCTCCTACGTCGTCAACACGGGGACGGACCGTCACACCCTCGCCTCGGTGCGGCGGGCGATCACCGGGGCGGGCGGCTCGGTCGTCGAGACGTACGACCGGATCGGCGTCTTCGTCGTCCACTCCGCGAACCCGGACTTCGCGCTGATCATCCGCAAGGTGCCGGGCGTGCAGTCGGCGGGCGCCACCCGGACCGCGCCGCTGCCCGCGCAGTCGACCACCGACGTGGGCACGCCGAAGGTGCTCGGCGCCGAGGAGGTCGCCGCGGCGCAGGCGGCCGACACGGCGGACGGGCAGGACCCGTTGGAGCCGTTGCAGTGGGACCTGCCCGCGATCAAGGCGGACAAGGCGCACGAGAAGACCCTCGGCAGCCCGAAGGTCACCGTCGCCGTCATCGACACCGGCGTCGACGACACGCATCCGGACATCGCGCCGAACTTCGACCGGGCCGCGTCCGTCAACTGCGTCTCCGGCAAGCCCGACACGACCGACGGCGCCTGGCGGCCGGCCGCCGACGAGAGCCCGCACGGCACGCATGTCGCCGGTGAGATCGCGGCGGCCAAGAACGGCATCGGCGTCACCGGGGTCGCGCCGGGGGTGAAGGTCGCCGGCATCAAGGTGGCCACCACCGCGGGCTACTTCTACACGGAGGCTGTCGTGTGCGGCTTCATGTGGGCCGCCGAGCACCACGTCGACGTCACCAACAACAGCTATTACACCGACCCCTGGTACTTCAACTGCACGAACGACCCCGACCAGAAGGCGCTCGTCGCCGCGATCACGCGTGCGTCGCTGTACGCGGAGAGCAAGGGCACCGTCAACGTCGCCGCGGCGGGCAACGAGAACTACGACCTGGACTCCGACGCGATCACCGACCCTGTCTCCCCGAACGACTCCACGCCCTCGGACCGGGTGATCGACCCCCACACCTGCTACGACATCCCGACCCAACTGCCGGGCGTGGTGACCGTGGCGGCGACCGGCGCCAAGGGCATCAAGTCGTCGTTCTCCAACTACGGCCTCGGTGTCATCGACGTCGCCGCACCCGGCGGGGACTCGACCGTGTACCAGCCGCCCGCCCCGCCCGCCCCCAGCGGGCTGATCCTCGGCCCGCTCCCGGGCGGCCGGTGGGGCTACATGGCGGGGACGTCGATGGCGACCCCGCACGTCGTCGGGGTTGCCGCATTGATCAAGTCAACACATCCGCACGCCTCGGCCGCCCGGATCAAGGCACTGCTGTACGCCGAGGCCGACGCCACGCCGTGCACGACTCCGTACGACATCAACGGCGACGGGAAGGTCGACGCGGTGTGCCAGGGGTCGGCGCACCGCAACGGGTTCTACGGGTGGGGGACGGTGGACGCGCTGAAGGCCGTCACTCAATGACGGCCATGTCGGGCATGACGGTCACGACGGACCCGATCAATACATTGATTCAGTCAATATATTGATTGAATGCATCATGCATAGTGGTTTCCATGACTGATCCGAACACGGAATCAACATGGGCCACGCTGGGCGGGGACCCCTCCCTGGGGTCCCGCGTCTCGGCCGTCGTACGCGAAGGCACGCTGCCGGCGCGGCTTCCGGTACGGGAGTTGGCGCGCACCTGCGTCGCGGTGTGCGCCCTCGCCGGGGCCGAGCTGACCGCTCGCCGTACGGGCGGGGGCGTGCCCGCGGTGGAGGTCGACGACGGGGCCGTCGCGGCGGCCTTCCGCAGTGAGCGGCAGTTGCTCGTCGACGGGCGGGCACCGGTCACCTTCGCGCCGCTGTCGCGTTTCTGGCGGACCGCGGACGGATGGGTGCGCACGCACGCGAACTACCCGCACCACCGTTCCCGGCTGCTCGGCGTGCTGGGCCTGGCCCCGGACGCGTCCGCCGAGGCGGTGGCCGCCCGCATCGCCACGCGCGCGTCCCTCGACGTCGAGGAGAGCGTGTACGCGGCGGGCGGCCTCACCGTCGCGCTGCGCACCCCCACGGAGTGGGCGGCGCACGAGCAGGCACGGGAGCTGGCCGCGCGCCCCCTGGTGGAGCGCGAGCGGCTCGACGGCGCCCCGGCGCGGAGGCTCGCCCCGTTGCCCGGGAGCGGGAGCGGGAACGCGTCTGGCGGTATGCCTGGGAGCGCGCCCGGGAGCCCGTTGCTGCCCGCGTCCGGGCTGCGCGTCCTGGATCTCACCCGGGTCATCTCGGGCCCGGTGGCGACCCGCACGCTCGCCCTCCTCGGCGCCGACGTGCTGCGCGTCGACAGCCCGCTGCTGCCCGAACTGCCGGACCAGCACGCCGACCTGGACTTCGGGAAGCGTTCCACCACGCTCGACCTGACGGCCCGCGCCGACCACCGCACCTTCGGGGAACTGCTGGCCGGAGCGGACGTCGTGGTCACCGGATACCGGCCGGGCGCGCTCGACCGGTTCGGGCTGACCCCCGGGGCGCTGGCGGAGCGCCGCCCCGGGCTGGTGGTGGCGCAGGTGTCGGCGTGGGGCGCGTACGGGCCGTGGGGCGGGCGGCGGGGCTTCGACAGCCTGGTGCAGGTCGCGACCGGCATCGCGGTGGCCGAAGGGTCGCCCCAGGAGCCGGGCGCGCTGCCCGCGCAGGCCCTCGACCACGGCTCGGGCTACCTGATGGCCGCGGCCGTGCTGCGCGCGCTCACCGACCAGGCGGAGGAGGGCGGCACCCGGCTCGTACGGCTGGCGCTCGCGCGGACGGCGGCGTGGCTGACGGGTGGGTCCGCGCAAGCGGCGGCCGTCGCGCCGGACGGGCCCCGCGAGACGGCGGCGTACGACGGTCCGGGCCCCTGGCTCACGGAAACGAAGAGCGAGTTGGGGCTCCTGCGGCACGCCCTGCCGCCGGTCCGCTTCGCGGGCGGGCCGCTGAACTGGGCCTGTCCGCCGGGGCCTTGGGGAGGAGACGCCGCACGATGGACCTCGTCCCCGTGAGCTCCAAGTCCGTGTCCGCGAACCTCGTCCTGTTGTCGTCCGGAGGCGCACTCCGGGGAAGGCTCTCCCCGGCGGCGGAACACGAATCCGCCATTTGTTTCACCGCACTTGCCCGGTTATACGACGACTGGTGACCATCGTGAGGTGAGCCCGATACGCCCGAGAACCGATACGAACGGCGGCGGTGCGGACGGTCGCGACACGGACCGCGGTGGCACGGACGGCGTTGGCACGGCCAGTAGTGGCACGGACGGCAGTGGCACGGACGGCCCCGTCACGGACGCGAGACGGGCGCCCGCGCGCGCGGGTGCCGGGGCACGTGCACGCGCCCGTGCCGGTCGTCCCTCGACCAGGCGGGCCGTCGCCGTCCTCCTCCTGGTGGCGGCCGCGGCCCTGATCCCGTTGCTCGGCCCGTCCGCCGCGCTGGACGGCACGGGTGAGGCGGCTGCGCCCGGTGTGGCCGGCATCGGCTTCCTGCGCATGGTGCTGTTCGCCGCGCTGTGCGTGTCCGCGGGTGAGTTGTTCGCGGCCCGGTTGGCCCGGCGGATACCGGGGGCGGACACGGGTCCCGGGCCGCGCAGTTGGGCGCCCTGGGCAGCGGGGGCGGGCTTCGTGGCGGCGCTGGGGCTCGCCTCGGTGGTGGCCACCGGGAACCTGGTCCCCAGCAGGCTGTCCCAGATCGACGTGGGCGGCCTCTACCAGTCACGGGACGGCTCGTTGGCCCTCCTGGAGGTGAACGCCTTCCTGGTGGCAGGGATGTGCGCGCTCTCCCGCCGGCCCGGCACCCAGGTGTGGCCACTGGCCGCGGTGGCGGTCGCCGAGGCCCTGCGCGCGCATCCCCCGGCCGTGGAGCACGGCGCACTACTGGGCTCGGCCCTGACCCTGGTTCACGTGACGTGCGCGGCCCTGTGGGTGGGCGGACTGCTGCACGTCCTACGGATGCTGCGGCACTGGCGCGAGTCGCCGGGGGCGGACGCCGTGCAGTCGACCTCCCCGCGGGCGGACGCCACGCAACCGGCCTCCCCGGAAACGGGCGCCGCACTCCTCGGCCTCTACGCGCGCGTGGCGGCCATCCTCCTGGCGTTGATCACCACGACCGGGGTGTGGAGTTCGCTGCGGCGGATGCCGGCCGGCACGATCCTGGACCAGTTGACGACGACGGCGTACGGGCGTGCCCTGCTCGCCAAGGTGCTCCTGGTGGCCGTCGTCGTGGTGCTCGCCCTGTGGGCCCGGTTCCGGCTGCGCCGGGCACCCGACCCGCTGACCGCCCTGTCCCCCGCACGCGCGGAGGTCGCCGTCCTGGGCGCGGTCGTCGCGGCGTCGGGGTTGCTCACGGCGCTGCCGCTGCCGATCAGGTGGCCATGACCGGCAGGCAGACAGCCGGACGCGAGGAACGCGGTCACCGCACGCCACACCACGGACGTCAACGCCATGCCACGGATGCCCACGCCACCGACATCAACCATTGACGTCAATCATTGATGCCGTCCACACAACACCATCAACCATTGCCCGTCCAACCATTGCCCGTCATCAACCGTTCGTGACCATCACCTTCAGCGCCGTGCGCTCGTCCATCGCCTTGTAGCCACCGGGCACGTCCTCCAGGCCGACGGTCAGGTCGAAGACGGGTGAGGGGTCGATGGTGCCGTCGAGGACGTCGGGCAGCAGTTCCGGGATGTACGCGCGCACGGGCGCGACCCCGCCGCGCACGGCGATGTTGCGGGCGAACAGGGTGCCCAGGTCCAGCCCGGTGGCGCTGCCGTGGGGCACGCCGACGTAGCCGATGGCGCCGCCCGCGCGCGTGACGTCGACGGCCGTGCGCATCGACTGCTCGGTGCCGACGGCCTCGACGACGCAGTGGGCGCCCTGTCCGCCGGTCAGTTCGCGGACGGCGGCGACGGCGGCCTCACCGCGCTCGGCGACGACGTCCGTGGCGCCGAAGCGGCGCGCGATGTCGGTGCGGGCCTGGTGGCGCCCGAGGGCGATGATCCGTCCGGCGCCGAGCCGCTTGGCGGCGAGCACCGCGCACAGCCCGACGGCGCCGTCGCCGACGACGGCCACGGTGGCGCCCTCCCGGACGCCCGCGCCGACGGCCGCGTGGTGCCCGGTGCCCATGACGTCGGAGAGCGTCAGCAGGGCGGTCAGGAGGTGCTCGTCGGAGACCGCGTCCTTGGGCAGCCGGACGAGGGTGCCGTCGGCGTAGGGCACCCGCACGGCCTCGCCCTGGCCGCCGTCGTGGCCGGAGGAGCCCCAGAAGCCGCCGTGCACGCAGGAGGTGTAGAGCCCCTCGCGGCAGTACTCGCAGACGCCGTCGGACCACACGAAGGGCGCGACGACGAGATCGCCGACCGTCAGCTGGGAGACCTCGGCGCCGGTCTCCTCGACGACGCCGAGGAACTCGTGCCCGATGCGCTGCCCCGGCTGCCGGGGCGACTCGCCACGGAAGGCCCACAGGTCGCTGCCGCAGATGCACGCGCGCAGCACACGGACGACGGCGTCGGTGGGCGACCGCACCACGGGGTCGGGGACGTCCTCCACGCGCATGTCGTACGGAGCGTGGATAGTGGTGGCGCGCATGACGAAGATCCTTTTCGTGCGGCTGCGAGTGGGGGGACCCGGCAGTGACCGGGCCCCTCTCACGGTACGCCGCCGGTGCCGTTGCCTGCGCGCCGAGGGGTTTCGGCCCCGTGGCACCCCGGCGGGAACCAGCCGGACCAGAGGTCAGACCCCGGTCGCCCCCAGCAGGACCCCCACCGCGTACGTGACCCCCATCGCCAGGCCGCCGCCCACCACGTTGCGCACCACCGCGCGTCCCACCCGGGCCGACCCCAGCCGTGCGCTGCCCCAGCCGGTGCACACGAGCGCGGCCAGGACCGACACCACGGTCACCGGGACCCGCCACCCCGCCGACGGCAGCACGATGGCCAGGAGCGGCAGCAGGGCGCCCACAGTGAACGCCAGGAAGCTCGCGCCCGCCGCGTGCCAGGGGTTCGTCAGGGCGTCGGGGTCGATGCCCAGCTCCACGCGCGCGTGGGCGCGCAGGGCGTCACGTTCCGTCAGCTGCTGGGCCGCCTCCATCGCCACGTCCCGGGACAGGCCGCGCTCCTGGAGGAGTTCCGTCAGCTCCTCCAGCTCGGCCGCGGGCTGCTCGCGCAACTCCCGCCGTTCCAGGGCCAACGCCGCCTTCTCCGAGTCGCGTTGGGTGGACACGGACACGTATTCGCCCGCCGCCATCGACAGGGAACCGGCCAGCAGGCCCGCCAGACCCGCCGTCAGCAGGGCGGCGCGCTCGTCCGTCGCGCCCGCCACGCCGACCACGAGGCCCGCGGTGGACACGATGCCGTCGTTCGCGCCGAGCACCGCCGCCCGCAGCCAGTTCAGCCGCGAGCCGAGGGCGCCGTTATGGGCCTCGTCGTGCTGTACGTCGTACTGTGCGCCGTTCTCGGAGGGTTGGTTCGCCGGAGGTTTCGCCGGAGGTTGGGTCACGCAGGGAGGATGCCAGAAACGGGGGCGGATGCCGGAACGGCCGGGCCCCGTACCGCAGCTGACGGAGTGCCTTCGGGCGGGCGGGAAACCGGAGTCCGGGACAGGACTGTCAGTGGCGGCCCGTATCCTCATTGACCATGCTCGAAGACCGTACGACCGCAGCGTCGCCCGTGCCGTGGCCGGCCGCGTATCCGAAGGGGTACGCGGTCGTCGATGTCGAGACCACCGGGCTGGCCCGCGACGACCGGATAATCTCCGCGGGCGTCTACCAGCTGGACGAGCGCGGCGAGGTCGAGGACCACTGGTACACGACGGTCAACCCGGAGCGCGATCCGGGCCCGGTGTGGATCCACGGGCTGACGAGTGACGTGCTCGAAGGGGCGCCGCTGTTCCGGGAGATCGCCGCGGAGTTCGCCGACCGGCTCGCCGACCGGGTGCTCGTCGCGCACAACGCGGTCTTCGACTGGTCGATGATCGCCCGGGAGTACGCCCGCGCGGAACGCGAGGCGCCCGTACGGCAGCGGCTGTGCACCATCGCGCTCTCCAAGGAACTGGGGCTGCCGCTGCCCAACCACAAGCTGGAGACGCTGGCCGCGCACTTCGGCGTGGTGCAGCGGCAGGCGCACCACGCGCTGGACGACGCCCGGGTGCTGGCCGAGGCGTTCCGGCCGAGCCTGCACGCGGCCGCGCGCGACGGCGTCCGGCTGCCGCTGCTGGAGTGCCTGCCGCTCACGGAGTGGTCCGCCACGCCGCGGATCGGCCAGCAGGCGTCCGGGGGCTACGGCGGCGGCTACCGCGCGAGTACGGGCAGTTGGCGCCAGTCCCGCAAGCTGCCGCCGTCGCCGTATCCGAACCCCGGCCGGTACGAGGACGGCAAGCCTCTCAAGCAGGGCATGCGGGTGGCGTTCTCGGGCGACACCTCGGTCGACCGCGAACTCCTGGAGGACCGGGCCGTCGAGGCGGGACTGCACGTGGCGACGAGCCTGTCCCGGCTGACCAGCCTGCTCGTCACGAACGACCCGGGGTCGAACACGTCGAAAGTGGTCAAGGCCCGGCAGTTCGGCACCCCGGTGATCGACGAGGCGGCCTTCGGGCAGCTGCTCCACAGTGTGGAATCCGCGACGAAACGGTGAACCCCGCGCGCGTGAGACCGACGTACGGGTGACGGGACCGCGACTCGCCCGGCGCCCCCCCGCCCCCGCCGCGCCCGCGCCCCACCCTGTGGCGCATGGCACGTTGTGAAGTCTGCGGAAACGACTACGGCATGAGTTTCGAGGTGCACGCGCAGGGCGCGGTGCACGTCTTCGACAGTTTCGCCTGCGCGATCCACCGCATGGCCCCCATCTGCGAGCACTGTCGCGTCCAGATCATCGGCCAGGGCGTCGAGGTCGAGGGCCACTGGTACTGCGGCGGCCACTGCGCCCGCGCGGAGGGGAAGGTGGGCATCGTCGACAAGGTCTGAGCCCCCGTCCGCCCCTCCCCCGCGCCCCCGACCGGACCCTCCCGTCGGGGGCCGAAGTCCGCAGAGGTACGGTCTTCGGGTGTACCGCTTCCTGTTGTCCCGGCAGTGGGTGATCCTCGCCCTCGTGGCCTTCGTGATGATCCCGACGATGATCTGGCTGGGCATGTGGCAGTTGCACCGCCACGACCACCGGCAGGCGCTCAACAAGGTGATGAACGCCTCCCTGGCGGCCGAGCCGGTGCCCGCCGAGACACTCACCTCGGTCGGCGGCGCCCCCAGGCACAAAGACATCTACCGCCGGGTGACCGCGAAGGGCCACTTCGACACCGCGCACGAACTCGTGGTGCGCCGTCGTACGAACGTGGACGACGAGGTCGGCTACCACGTCCTGACCCCGTTCGTGCTGGACGACGGCAGGACACTCCTCGTCAACCGGGGCTGGGTCCCCTCGCCCGACTCGCAGACCGCGTTCCCGAAGATCCCGGCGCCCCCGAGCGGCGAGACCACCGTCACCGGGCGGCTGATGCAGAACCAGACGACGGCCGCGAGCGGCATCAAGAACGTCTCGGGGCTGCCCGACCGTCAGATCATGTTGATCAACAGCAAGCAGGTCGGCAAGCTGCTGCGCGACACGGGCGACACCTCCGCGACGCGGATCCTTGGTGGTTACATCGAGATGACCGCGCCCGCGCCCAAGAGCGGCAGCCCCGAGCTGATCCCGTCGCCCACCGAGGACAGCAGCTGGATCGGGCTCGGCGACATCAACCTGCCGTACGCGATCCAGTGGTGGCTGTTCTCCGCGTTCGTCCCGGTCGGCTTCGTCGTCCTGGTGCGCCGCGAGCGCCGCGAACGGGCCGAGAACGCGGCGCGGGCGGAACGGCAGCAGGAAGAACAGGAACGACAGCAGGAGCAGCAAGCCACCGAGACGGAGACGGCCTCGGCCTGACCGTCGGGCGTCCGTCACCCACCCGGCCCCGCCCCTGATTGCCGTCAGGCGTCGCCGGGAACCCGGGATCCGTGCACAGATCCCCCAAGGACGCCGACCAGTCCGCCGGCCAATCCGCTGACAAGACCGCAGGCAAAGCCGGACACCCGGCGAACATCGAGGACTACGCCCTCATCGGCGACCACCAGACCGCCGCGCTGGTCGGCCATGACGGTTCCGTCGACTGGCTCTGCCTGCCCCGGTTCGACTCGGCGGCCTGTTTCGCCGCGCTCCTGGGCGACGAACACAACGGCCACTGGCAGCTGGCACCGAAGTCCGCCATGGCCGCGAAGGACCCGCGGAACCGGGCCTGCACCCGGCGCGCCTACCGCCCCGGCACCCTCGTCCTGGACACCGAGTGGGAGACCCCCGAAGGGCACGTCCGGGTCACCGACCTGATGCCGCAGCGCGACGGCGCCCCCGACCTCGTACGCGTCGTCGAGGGGCTGAGCGGCAGCGTCACGATGCGCGGGGCCCTGCGGCTGCGGTTCGACTACGGGTCGATCGTGCCGTGGATGCGCCGTTCCGACGGCCACCGGGTGGCGGTCGCGGGCCCCGACGCCGTATGGCTGCGCAGTGAGCCCGCCGTGCGGACCTGGGGCGCGGACTACTGCACGCACTCGGAGTTCACCGTCGCGGCGGGCGAGCGGGTCGCGTTCGTGCTCACCTGGCACCCCTCCCACCAGGAGCGTCCGCCGCTGGTCGACCCGTACACGTCGTTGGAGACGAGCGTCGCCGACTGGCGGGAGTGGACGGCGCGTTGCCGTTACGACGGCCCGTACCGGGAGGCGGTCGTGCGCTCCCTGATCACCCTCAAGGCGCTCACCTACGCGCCGACCGGCGCGATCGTCGCCGCCCCCACCACCTCGTTGCCGGAGGAGATCGGCGGGGTCCGCAACTGGGACTACCGCTACACCTGGCTGCGCGACTCCACCCTCACCCTGGACGCGCTGCTCTCGGCGGGTTACGAGGACGAGGCGCGGGCGTGGCGCGACTGGCTGCTGCGCGCCGCCGCGGGCGATCCGGCCGATCTCCAGATCATGTACGGCCTGTCCGGCGAACGGCGGCTGCCCGAGTTCGAGCTGGGCTGGCTGCCCGGTTTCCGCGGCTCGGCGCCGGTACGGATCGGCAACGGCGCCGTGAACCAGCTCCAGTTGGACGTGTACGGGGAGGTCATGGACTCGCTGTTCCTGGCCCGGCGGTCGGGGCTGCCGGTCGAGCCGCACATGTGGCGGGTGCAGCGGGCGCTGATGGACTTCCTGCGCACCGCCTGGCGGCAACCCGACGAGGGGTTGTGGGAAGTGCGCGGCGGGCGGCGCCACTTCGTGTACTCGAAGGTGATGGCGTGGGTGGCCGCCGACCGCTGCGTCCGCACCCTGGAGGCACAGCCGAAGCTCGGCGGCGACCTGGACGGCTGGCGGGCGATGCGCGACGAGGTGCACCGCGAGGTGTGCGAGCGCGGCTACGACGCCGAGCGGAACACGTTCACGCAGTACTACGGCTCGCGCGGCCTGGACGCGGCCCTGCTGCTCCTGCCCCGCGTCGGTTTCCTGCCGCCGGACGACCCCCGGATCGTGGGCACCGTCGACGCGGTCCGCGCGGAGCTGTCCCACGACGGACTGGTGCGCCGGTACAGCACGGAGGGCACGGGGGACACGGAGGGTACGGGCCTGGACGGGCTGCCGGGCGAGGAGGGCACCTTCCTGGTGTGCTCCTTCTGGCTGGCCGACGCCCTGCACCGCACCGGCCGCGGGGCCGAGGCCCGCGAACTGTTCGGCCGGCTGGTCGGGCTCGGGAACGACGTCGGGCTGCTCGCCGAGGAGTACGATCCGGCGGCCGGGCGCCAACTGGGCAACTTCCCGCAGGCGTTCAGTCATCTCGGCCTGGTGAACTGCGCCTTCGCCCTGTTCGGTGGCGACGAGGCAGGATAGGGGCCATGGATCTTGGACTGAAGGACCGCGTGTACATCGTCACCGGGGCGACCCGGGGCCTCGGCAACGCGGCGGCACGGGAGTTGGTCGCCGACGGGGCGAAGGTGGTCGTCACGGGCCGCGAGGAGAAGGCGGCGGCCGAGGCCGCGGCCGGGCTCGGGCCGAACGCGGTGGGCGTGGCCGCGGACAACTCCGACGCCGCCACCCCCGCCCGGCTGATCGCCGCCGCACGCGAGCACTTCGGCGGCTTCGACGGCATCCTCATCAGCGTGGGCGGCCCGCCGCCCGGCCTCCTCGCGGACAACACGGACGAGCAGTGGACGGCCGCGTTCGAGTCGGTGTTCCTGGGCGCGGTACGGCTGGCCCGCGCTGCCGCGGCGGAACTCGCGGAGGGCGGGGTCATCGGCTTCGTCCTGTCGGGTTCCGTGCACGAGCCGATCCCGGGGCTGACCATCTCCAACGGCCTGCGCCCGGGCCTCGCGGGCTTCGCCAAGTCCCTCTCGGTCGAGCTGGGTCCGCGCGGCATCCGCGTGCTCGGGCTGCTTCCGTCGCGCATCGACACCGACCGCGTACGGGAGTTGGACTCCCTGGCCGCCGACCCGGCCGCGGCCCGCACCGCCCAGGAGTCCCGCATCCCGCTGGGGCGGTACGGGGCACCGGAGGAGTTCGGCCGCGTGGCCGCGTTCCTGCTGTCACCGGCGGCGTCGTATCTGACGGGGCTCATGCTGCCGGTGGACGGCGGGTACCGGCACGGGTTCTGACGGTTCGTCAACCCGGCCATGGGTTACAGCAGTTCGTCAACTCACCCGCGGATCCGGCCGGTTGGTCAACTCACCCGTTCTGGGCGGTGCTTGACGCCGTTGAGCCAGACCTCCGCGGGCAGGGCCGCGAGCCGTGCGGAGTCGCGGGCGTGGGTGAGGGCCTGGGCGGCAAGGGAGTTGAGGGCGGTTCCGGGGTCGGCGTGCGGTTGCAGCAGGAGCCGTACGCGGGCCTCGGGGGCCGTGCGACGTCCGGTCAGCTGGACGTGGGCGTGCTCGACGCCGTCCAACTGGGCCGCCTCCTGGGCGAGTACGCCTTCCAGGGCGCGACCGCGCAACAGGGCGCCCTCGCCGTCGCCGGTGTCTACGAGGACCTCGGTGAGCCGGCGGCGGCGCAGTACGGTGGTCAGCCACCACAGCGCGAGCAGCACCAGCACGGCCAGGGCGCCGAGGACGGTCGGCCACCACCAGCCCGCGTCCCGCCAACGGGTGCGCCGGGCAGTGGAGAGCAGGACGTCGTGGGGACCGTCGTAGAGCCACCAGGACGGCGGGTGGACGCCGAGGCCGACGGCGAGCACCGAGCCGCCGGCGACGAGCAGGGCAAGGCCGACAAGGCCGATCAGTACCCGGTTGACGATCCGTGACATGGCGTTCCTCATCCCTTCCGCTGCCGTGGGCGGCCGACGCGCACCGACAGCGCGGGCGACCGGACGAGCCCGAGTCCGTGCACACCCTCGGCGAGGGTGGCGTCCAAGTCGGCGCGTACGTCGTCGAGTTCGCGGAAGTGGGACACGGCGTGCACGTCGACCTTCCTCCGGCCGACGCGGACGCGGGCGGACTGCACGCCGGAGACCTCCATGGCCCGGTCGCGCAGCGCGCTCGCGGCGGCGTCCCGGTACAGCCCGGCGCGGACACCGGTGTGCGTGCGGCGCATCGGGAGCACCGCGCGCATGCCGGGGGTCACGGCGAGCACCAGCAGCCACAGGCCGAGCGCGGTCGCGACGCCCGCGCCGACGAGCGTCCAGGTGTCGTCCAGGGGCCGCTCGGCGAGTTCCCGGGCGAGCACCCGGCGCCAGTGCAGGGCGGGCCGGTGGGCGCGGACGGCCGCGATGTCGTAGAGCAGGACGCCCGCGACGGCGAGGACGACGACAGCGACGATGCCGGCGGGGACGCGGCGCGCGGACCAGAACCGGCCGCCGCCCTGACCGCCTCCGCTGTCGGCGCGGTCGTCGGGCCCGTCGTCCGTCTCCCGTTCCATGACGACCGGCAGCTTCTGTGTCGTGTACGCGGTCGGTGTGGTGTAGGTGGGTTCGTAGTCGTCCGGGGGCTGGCTCATCGCGTCCTCCCGTGTGCGGTGCCGGGTGTCCGGTCGAGGTGCAGCCGCTCCACGTGGACGGCGACCTCGTGCACTTCCGTTGCCGTCAGTCCGGCTACCCGCTCGGCCACCTGTCGACGCACCGCCGCGCACTGGGCGGCGATGTCGGACGGATAGGCAAGGTCGAGGACGACGCGGACGCGGGCGAGGCCGTGGGCCACGACGACCGGGGCGTGCGGGGGCGCCGCGTCCGGCGGGAGCGCGCCGAGCGCCTCCCGGGCGGCCTGTCCGGCGATCCTGGCGAGCACCCGGTCGGCGATCCGGGTCGCGCCGCGCTCGCCCGGCGCGACCGGCTCGGAGGACGGTCGGAGTCCAGCGGGTTCGCGCAGGTCACCGGCGCTGCCGGGCATCCGGGTCACCGCCGCCGGTCGTCGCGCGAGCGGAAGAAGTCACCGAGGTCCAGGTCCCCCTCCAGGAACCGTCCGACCACGAAACCGATCGCGCCCAACGCCGCCACCAGCAAGAACGCCGGGAATCCGCCGAAGTATCCGGCGAATCCCAGCGCCATTCCGGCGATCATGCCGATCACGGCCAAGCTCATGCTGCGCTCCTCAGCTCTCCGGTACCGGCGTGGCCGCCGCCGCACTCTTCATCCCTCATGCCCCGTCGACGTCCTCGAACGCCCTGGGAGCCGCCGCGCACTTGGGCCGACGACGCCCGGTCACGCCGGTCACGCCGGTCACTGCAACCGGGTCTCCGGCTCGTCGTCGGGCTCGTCCGGCAGCTTCACGTCGCTGACCGCGATGTTGACCTCGACGACCTCCAGGCCGGTCATGCGCTCGACGGCCGCGATGACGTTCTCGCGCACGGCCCGCGCGACGTCGGCGATGGACACGCCGTACTCGACCACGATCTCCAGGTCGAGCGCGGTCTGCACCTCGCCCACCTCGGCCTTCACGCCACGGCTCACGGACTTGGAGCCGCCGGGGACCCGGTCCCGTACCGCACCGAACGTGCGCGACAGGCCGCTGCCCATGGTGTGCACGCCGAGCACGTCACGGGCGGCGAGTCCGGCGATCTTCTCCACGACCCCGTCGGCGATGGTGGTGCGGCCACGGCCGGCCGGGTCGCCACCGCCGCGTTTGGTGGGCTTGCGGGGCTGGGCGGGCGTGCCGGGAACCTCCCGCTCCTGCGCCTCGGTCCGGCTGCGTTCCGTCATGTCGGTCATCGCCGTACGTCCCTTTCCGTCGTCGTCCTGCGCCCACACTATGTGCGCCCGGGTGGTCCCGCGCCGGGGATGCGGCAGGCTGGGGGAATGACGGCGGAGCGGCGGGGCGAGGGCGAACGGCACGGGCGGCGCGGCGCGCTCGTCGACGGGACGGCGGTACGGCGGCTGCTCGGACTCGGGCGACTGCTGCCGCTGGGCGGTCCGGCCGACGGCGCGTGGATCACGGAGGGCGCCGCCGGGACCGTACTGCGACAGGCGGCGAACGGGGTACCCGGCGTGCGCCCGGGCCCGCTCCGCATCGCGCTCGCCGACCCCGACGAGACGTACGGCCCTGCCGTGCCGCTGCCGCCGAGCGCGTTGCCGCCGGGGCCACTGCGGATCGGCGCGGAGTTCGCGGCGACCGCGGATCCTTCGGCGCCGGACGCGGAGCCGCTGCCGGCGACGGCGGCCCGGCTGCGGGTGGCCCTCGCCGCGGCGGCGGAGGGGCTCGGGTTGAGGGTCAGTGAGATCGACTTGCGGGTGACGGGGGTGGTGGGGCCGGTTGATTCCACCGATCCCACTGGCCCGACCGATAGCGCTGATCTCACCGATCCGGTCGATCCGGTGGACGGCTCGGTCCCGGAACCGGGATCCGGCACGGGCGGGTCCGGAGGGTCCTCCGACGAGGCCGCGGTCGCCGCCGCGGCCCTGGCCGTCCCGGGGGTCGTCCGTCTGACCGGTGCGCTCGGTGGGCTGGGGCGTGCGGTGCACATCGACGTGGCGCACATCGAGGCACGGCAGGACGGTACGGCCACGGCAGCTGCCGCTGCCGCTCTGCCGCGCCGTCACGTGCGGATCGAAGTGGCGGTCGGCGCGGCAGGGCGGGCGCTGGACGTGGCCCGGGGCGTCCGTGCCGCGGTGAGCGGGACGCTGCCGGACCGGCCTTCGGTGGCGGTGCTGGTCACCAAGGTTGAGGGGTAGCCCTCAGCCAGTGGTCCTCAGTAGTCGGTGGTCCTCAGTAGTCGGTGGTCCTCAAGTAGTCGGTGGTCCTCAGTCGCCCACCCCGGCGAGGTCCCGCAGCCGGCGGGCCTGGGCGGCCCGTTCGGCGGTGCGCTGTTCGTCGTACGTGCGGTCCTGGGCGCCGCGCAGCAGTGCCTTGGTCTCGATCACGGCGTCGCGGGGCGCGGACAGCAGGGCGGCGGCCAACTCCCCTACGGTGGCGTCGAGTTCGGCCGCGGGTACCGCGAGGTTGGCGAGGCCGGTGCTGACCGCCTCCGGGGCGCCCACGAAACGGCCGGTCGCGCAGATCTCCAGGGCGCGGGCGTAGCCGACGAGGCTCAGCAGCGGATGCGTGCCGGTCAGGTCGGGGACGAGGCCGAGGCTGGTCTCGCGCATGGCGAACTGCACGTCGTCCGCGACAACGCGCAGGTCACAGGCGAGGGCCAGCTGGAAACCGGCCCCGATGGCGTGCCCCTGCACGGCGGCGATGGAGATGATGTCGCTCCGCCGCCACCAGGTGAACGCCTCCTGGTAGCCGGCGATCGTCGCGTCGAGTTCGGCGTCGTCGCGGCGTGCGATGTCGATGAAGGACGGTTCGCCCGCGATTCCCTCGGGCGTGAACATCTGCCGGTCGAGCCCCGCCGAGAACGACTTGCCTTCGGCGCGCAGCACGACCACCCGTACGGAACCCGGCACCGCCCGTCCGGCCCCGGCGAGCGTCCGCCACAGGGCGGGGCTCTGCGCGTTGCGCTTGGCCGGGTTGGTCAGCGTCACCGTGGCGATCACGTCGTCGACGGTGAGCCGTACGCCGTGCTCGTCCAGTACGGGTACGGGTTCGGCTACGGGCGCGGCGTCGAGGTCGCGGTCGTTCTGGTCGAGCGAAGCCATGGGGCGCCTCCGGTGGGTGCGGTCATCGTGGATGCCGTACCGGAAAAGGCGACGACACCCTCAAGTGACTGCACAGTAACCACCCGGTCGATCGCCGGACCGACCGGGTGGACACCGTCGTAACCGACAGGCCCCCGCCTCGACCTCTCAGGCCGAGGCGGCCTTCTTGCCTCGGGTCGCCCCGCCGCGTCCACGCAGCGTGACGCCCGACTCGCTGAGCATCCGGTGCACGAAGCCGTACGAGCGGCCGGTCTCCTCGGCCAGTGCCCGAATGCTCGCACCGGAGTCGTATTTCTTCTTCAGGTCTGCCGCGAGCTTGTCGCGCGCGGCGCCGGTCACCCGGCTGCCCTTCTTCAGAGTCTCGGCCACCCGTGCCTCCTCATGGGAAGTGCGCTCTGGTCTCCTCATGATCACCCCTCGGGAGGATGTTGGCCACCCATTCGGCAAGGTCCGTAAGACACGGTTTTGACGACGGGAGCCCGTCCCCACAAATGGAATTCGCCATTCCGGGATCAGCTGTCCGTACGGTCGAACTCATGGCGCGGAGAAATGCCAGGTCAGAGACGCGGAACGGCCGAGCCCCCGGTAACGGAGGGCTCGGCCGCGAAATCGATGTAGGACACACCGCGGTACGAGGAGATCTCACTCAGATGGTGGATCACGGATCGGCCGAATGATCCATACGGAGTGGATCAATACCGGCGGGAGGGGCCGGGCGGCGTGGGCGCGATGTCGGCTCGGGCCCGAAGGCCCGCCCACGCGCGCGTGCCCCTCGCCGTCCCACCGCGCCGGGGGCTCAGGCGAGGGCGACGAGGTCGGCGTAGTCGGCGCCCCACAGGTCCTCGACGCCGTCGGGCAGCAGGATGATCCGCTCCGGCTGGAGCGCCTCGACGGCGCCCTCGTCGTGGGTGACCAGGACGACCGCGCCCTTGTAAGTGCGCAGCGCGCCGAGGATCTCCTCGCGGCTGGCGGGGTCGAGGTTGTTCGTCGGCTCGTCCAGGAGGAGGACGTTCGCGGAGGAGACCACCAGGGTGGCGAGCGCGAGACGGGTCTTCTCGCCGCCGGAGAGGACGCCGGCGGGCTTGTCGACGTCGTCGCCGGAGAACAGGAACGAGCCGAGCGTCTTGCGGACCTCGACCAGGTCCAGGTCGGGGGCGGCGGACCGCATGTTCTCCAGGACGGTGCGCTCCGGGTCGAGGGTCTCGTGCTCCTGCGCGTAGTAGCCGAGCTTGAGGCCGTGGCCCTGGATGACCTCACCGGTGTCGGGCGTTTCGGCGCCGCCGAGCAGCCTGAGAAGAGTGGTCTTCCCGGCGCCGTTCAGGCCCAGGATGACGACGCGCGAGCCCTTGTCGATGGCCAGGTCGACGTCGGTGAAGATCTCCAGGGAGCCGTACGACTTCGACAGGCCCTCGGCCATGAGCGGGGTCTTGCCGCAGGGCGCGGGCTCCGGGAAACGCAGCTTGGCGACCTTGTCGGAGACCCGGACGGCGTCGAGTCCGGCGAGCAGCCGGTCGGCGCGCTTGGCCATGTTCTGCGCGGCGACCGTCTTGGTGGCCTTGGCGCGCATCTTGTCGGCCTGGGAGTGCAGGGCGGCGGCCTTCTTCTCGGCGTTCTGCCGCTCGCGCTTGCGACGCTTCTCGTCGGCCTCGCGCTGCTGCTGGTAGAGCTTCCAGCCCATGTTGTAGACGTCGATCTGGGCGCGGTTGGCGTCCAGGTAGAACACCTTGTTGACGACCGTCTCGACGAGGTCGGCGTCGTGGGAGATCACGAGGAAGCCGCCGCGGTACGTCTTGAGGTAGTCGCGCAGCCAGACGATCGAGTCGGCGTCGAGGTGGTTCGTGGGCTCGTCGAGCAGGAGCGTGTCCGCGTCGGAGAACAGGATGCGGGCCAGTTCGATACGGCGGCGCTGACCACCGGAGAGCGTGTGCAGGGGCTGGCCGAGCACGCGGTCGGGCAGGTTCAGCGCGGCGGCGATGGTGGCGGCCTCGGCCTCGGCGGAGTAGCCGCCCTTGGTGAGGAACTCCGTCTCCTGGCGCTCGTACTGGCGCAGGGCCTTCTCCCGGGTGGCGCCGCTGCCGTTGGCGATGCGCTGCTCGTTCTCCCGCATCTTGCGGATCAGCACGTCCAGGCCGCGCGCGGACAGGATGCGGTCGCTGGCGAGGACGTCGAGGTCGCCGGTGCGGGGGTCCTGCGGGAGGTAGCCGACCTCACCGGAGCGGGTGACGGTGCCGCCGGCGGGCTGGCCCTCACCGGCGAGGACCTTGGTGAGGGTGGTCTTGCCCGCGCCGTTGCGGCCCACGAGGCCGATACGGTCGCCCTTGGTCACGCGGAAGGTGGCGGACTCGATGAGGACACGGGCGCCGGCACGCAGTTCGATACCGGAAGCGGCAATCACGGACAGACTCCTGAGCGGATGGGTTGACGGGTGGGCGGCCGGGGGCGATCCCGCCGTCTAATGCGCGAGGAGAATGGCCATGGGCCAAGTCTAACGGGGTGACGCAAGCGCTTTTCCGCCGTGCGGGTGTTCGAGGGCCGCCGAGTGGGGGTTAGGCCACCGCCGCACGGGTACTCGGGGGTGTCTCGGGGTTTCTTCCGGGTGGTTTCGGGGCTGGTCGGGGCAGCGCGTTGTCAGTGGTCGGTGCAAGACTGTGCAGCAGGTCACATTGCGGCGAAATGCGAGGGAGTGGTTGCGATGTCGGACACGGACGGCGGGCGTCCCAGCATCTGCCCGTCGCTGCTGTACGCGGACGCGAAGGCGGCGATCGAGCAGCTCACGGGGGCCTTCGGTTTCACCGCGCTCGCGGTGTATGAGGGCGAGGACGGCTCGGTGATGCACGCCGAGCTGGCGCAGGGCAACGGCGTGGTCATGCTCGGCTCGAAGGGACGCGGCGGCCGTTTCGACGAGGCGATGAAGGGCGCGGGCCCCACCGGGGTGTACGTCGTGGTGGACGACGTGGACGCACACCACCGGCGGGCGGTCGAGCACGGCGTGGAGATCCTGATGCCCCCGACGGACCAGGACTACGGCTCCCGGGACTACATGGCCCGGGACACCGAGGGGAACGTCTGGGCGTTCGGAACGTACGCGCCCGAGATACCGGCGGCATCGGCGAGCTGAAGGCCGAGGGCTCGTCCGGGGACGCTTTCCCGGCCGGGGGGGGGCTCAGTTGCCTCCCCGGTGGACCTGGAACGCGGCCCGGCGTACGGCCTTGGCGAGGGCCGGGTCGGGGTGGGCGGCGGCCAGCGCGACCAGGACCTGCACGGTGCGCGGATGGCCGACCGCGCGTACCTCGTCGAGGAGTTGGGGCACCGTGGGCTGTACCGCGGACTCCAGGTGGCGTACGAGCAGCGGGGCCTCGCCGTGGTCGGCCACGGCCGCGGCGGTGTCGACCCACAGCCAGGTGGCCTCTTCGCGGGTGAGCACCTCGTGGACGTCCTCGGGGTCCGCGCCCTCGTGCTCGGCGAGCCACAGCAGGGCGTACGGCCGTAGCGTCGCCTCGTCGACGATGCCCCGCACGTCCGGCTCGGCGGGGGCGCCGACCACGCGCAGCGCCTCGAAGGCGAGACCGCGCAGGAGGGCGTCCTCACCGCGGGCCGCGTCGAGGAGTTCGGTGACGGCGCTGCCGACGGTGCGGGCGGCGAGCCAGGCGCGGTACTCGTTGCGGGCCGCGTTCGGGCGGAGCTGGGCGCAGCCTCGGAGCATGTCCTCGGCGGCCTGCTCGATGTTCCCGGCGGGGCTCTGCGCGGCCACGCAGATCTGCTCCAGCTTGACCCAGACCGCCCAGTTGCCGAGCGGGGTGAGGGTGGCCTGGCCGCCGCCGTAGGTGAGGGCGCCGACGGCGGCGAGGGCCTGGAGGGACCAGTCGAGGAGGGGGGCGAGGGCGGTGTCCGTGGCGGGAGCGGGGGCCGGGGCGGAGACCGGGGGCGGAGCCGGGGCGAGGGCCGTCGGGGCGGCCGGGTCGTCGTCGGCCGCGGGGCCTCCGGCAGGTTCCGCGGCTCCGGCGGCTGCGGCGGTCGCGGCCACCGCGGTCGCTCCGGCGGCGGCCGGTGCCTCGGGGCCGTACGGGATTTCGCAGCGTTCCGTGCGGAGTTCCATGACGCGCTGCTGGAGCAGGTCGAGGAGTTGTTCCACCGGGACGGGGCCCGCGGAGAGCTGGAGGAAGGAGAGCACCTGGGGCATGGCGGAGACGACTTCGGCGACGTCGGCGTGTTCGCGGTCGGCCGGTTCCGGGTGGGCGAGCGACCAGGCGTCGAACAGGGCGACCCAGCCGCGCAGGACGGCGCTGTCGTCGCGGTCCCAGGCGCGCAGCCGCCAGCCGGGGCGGGCGCGGTCGCCGTGCACCTCGACGAGACCGGCCAGGCGGGCGGTGTCCCAGTCGGCGCGCACCTGAGCCGGCGTCAAACCGAGTGCGGCGGCGGCGTGCTCGGCGGTGGCGTCGGAGAGCGTGCCCCTGCCGTGGGCGGCGGCACCGTCGGGGCCGGGGCGGAGGGCGTCGTCGGCCCAGTGGGCGACGCGGGCGGCGGCGGCGAGGCCGGCACGGGCCATGCGGGCCAGCTCCGCGGGGGGTGGCGTGCCCTCGGGAGGGCGGGGTGCTGGGCGGCGGTCGCGGCGCTGGGTCACCGCTCGGGGGGCGGCCGCGAGGGGCCGCGGGCGGACGAGTCGGAGCCTGGAGTCGCGCGGATTACGGGACGTCACGGGTGCAGTCTTGCGGTTGACGGTCCGAAAACCCAAACGGAATGTCACAGCGGGGGATGGGCGTGGCCAATGGACCAGGTTTGGGGGGTGCTGGGGAGGAGGAAGCGGAAGGGCGCCCGAGGGATGGGGTGGCTTGGGAGTGTGGGCGTCCGCGGGTGGGTGGGGGGCGCTCGCGCCCACGCGGCGGCGCCGCACGGTGTCAGGGCCCCGCGCCCCTTTCGCCTTCGGCGTCGTGCCCGGCGTCCGCCCGTCCCCTCACCTCAATGGGGTCACATCTCACATCAATGGGGTCACATCAGTGGGGTCAGGAAGCGGCGCAGGGCTTCCTCGTATGCCTCCGGGTTCGCGTTCCACATCGCGCCGTGGGGGGCCTCGCGGACCGGGTGGAGGGAGACCAGGTTGGGGTGGCGGGCGGCGAGGCGCCGGGTGGGGGCCCAGGGGGCGATGGTGTCGTCGGGGCCGTGGAAGATCAGGACCGGGACCCGCGGGGCGACCGGGTCCGTGGCGTGGTGGATGCGGTGGCCCGTGCGGCCCTGCGCCGCCCGTACCGCGAGGGGCAGCAGCGCGCCCGGGGTGCGGCGGGCGGTGGCCAGGGCGCGGAGGGTGGTCTCCCAGTCGAGCACCGGGGAGTCCAGGACGAGCCCGCAGATCCGGTCGCGCAACGGGGAGTGCGCCGCCGTACGCAGGGCCATGGTGGCGCCCGTGGACCAGCCGTGCAGGATCACGCGGCGGGCGCCCCGGTCGACGGCGTGGTGAAGTGCGGCGTCCAGGTCGCGCCACTCGGTCTCGCCGAGGTGGCCCAGGCCGTCCGGGGCGGCGGGTGCGCGGGCGTCGCCGCGGTAGGCGAGGTCGAGCACCGGGAAGTGGTGGCGGTGCAGGAACCCCATGACGTTCAGCGGGAGTTCGCGGGTGGTGCCGAGGCCGTGCACGGTGATCACCCAGGTGTCGCGGCCGCCGGGCACGAACCAGGCGGGCAGCGGGCCGAGTTCGCCGGGGATGTGCACGTCGGTGTGGGTGAGGCCGAGGGCGCTGCCGGGGTCGCCGACGTGGATGTTGGGGGTGAGCCTGACCCTGGCGCCGGGTTCGAGGGCGCCGCGGGTCACGCGTTCCAACCGGCGGACCACGGTGTCGGCGGTGTGCGGTGCCGAGGCGAGGACCTGGCCGACGACCGCGTGGGTGCCGTCGCCCGCGAGGCCGTAGCGGCCGGGGCGGCGGGTGGCCAGCGCCCGGGTGAGCGTGACGCGGCCCGCGGCGGTCGCGTGCACGGTGAGGCGCGGTTCGGTGGGCAGCGGCCCGCCCGGCGGCGCCTTGAGCGCCGCGTCGCTGGCGAAACGGCCCACCGCGACGGAGGCCGCACCGGCCGCAAGGGCAACGGTGACGGCCGTGGCCGCCGCTTTGACAGTGCGCACGGCTCCAGTGTCGACGGGATCGGGAGCCTCGGCCAGCGGGAGCGCCCCGATAGGGGCGCGCGGATTTCGTCGGGCCGCGGCCCGTAAGGGGCGCGGGGCTGTGACATTGTGCGGCTCCGCCGGGTGGGCGCGACCAGCCACCGACGGCCCGCACCCACCCCACGACCGCCCGAAGCTACGGCGCCCCCGACTCCAACCCCACCAAGCCGCACCCCGACACCCCCGAGAACCTCACCCCCGCTGCCCATAAGAACGCAACCGCTCCCCCGCCTCCCCCACCTGCTCCCGCGTCAGCAACGTGGGCGACACCCCCGGCACCGACGACGCCATCAACCACACCCTGCACATCCACTCCAGCTGAGCGGTCCGCTCGTAAGCCGCCCGCAGGGTCCCCCCGTAGGCGATGGTGCCGTGGTTCTGGAGGAGGCAGGCCACGCGGTCGGTCAGGGCGTGCCGCATGTTCTCGGCCAACTCCGGCGTGCCGTACGTGGCATACGGGGCCACCCGGACCGCGCCGCCGAGCGCGCCCGCCATGTAGTGGATCGCGGGCAGCTCCGGTACGAGCGTCGAGACGGCCGTCGCGTGCACGGCGTGGGTGTGGACGACGGCCCGGGCGTCGGTGGCGTCGTAGACCGTGAGGTGCATGGGGAGTTCGCTGGTGGGGCGCAGTGTTCCGAGGACCTGGCGGCCGTCCAGGTCCACGCCGACCATGTCCGCCGGCGTCAGTTCGTCGTAGGGGACGCCCGTAGGGGTGACCAGTACGGTGTCGCCGACGCGGACGGAGACGTTGCCGGACGTGCCGACGACCAGTCCGTCGGTGACCGTGCGCCGGGCGGTCGCCACGAGGTCGGCCCAGGCCCGGCCGATCTCCGACGGCGGTGCCTCCGGGGCCGGTCCGGGTCCGCGGTCGGGCGCGTCCCGCTCGTCACCGGTGTCCCGCGCGTTCGCTCGCTCATCAGCCATGCCGCGATCCTGCCAGCGGGGGCGCCGCCGCGTCGCGGGCCCGGGGCAGGTTACGGCGGCGGAGGGCCGTCCCGTAAGGGCGCACGGGGGCGTTGGGCGGCGTCGGGGGCCTCCGGGGATCTTCGGGGGGCGATTGGCCGGGGGACGACCGGGTTTCGGTGATCTTCCAGTAGCCTCCTGGACCTGTCGTGCACGTCGCCATTCCGGGGGGAAACATGGCCCGTGATCACCAGCCGTCCCGTCAGCAGTCTCAGCCGTCGCACTCGTCCCAGCCGTCGCAGTCGTCCCGTCGTCGCGCCCAGGTCCGTGGCCTTGTGACCGCGGCCTCCGTGGCGGCCCTCGCCGCGGGGGGAACCGCGCTCGCCGGGTTACCGGCCGAGGCGGCGGGCAAACCGAAGGGACACGACGTCTCCTCGCACCAGAAGAACGTCGACTGGGCGAAGGCGAAAACGAAGGGCGCCACGTTCGTCTACGTCAAGGCGACCGAGTCCACCACCTACCGCAACCCGTACTTCGGGCAGCAGTACTCGGGGGCGCGCACGGCGGGCATCGTCCGGGGCGCGTACCACTTCGCGCTGCCGAACAAGTCCTCGGGCGCCAAGCAGGCCGCGTACTTCGTGAAGAACGGCGGTGCCTGGCGCGCGGACGGCTGGACGCTGCCGCCCGCGCTCGACATCGAGTACAACCCCTACGGGAAGGCCAAGTGCTACGGCCTGAGCAAGGCCAGGATGGTCAGCTGGATCAAGTCGTTCAGCAACGAGATCAAGCGGCAGACCGGCCGTCGTCCGGTCATCTACACCACCGCCCACTGGTGGCAGCTGTGCACCGGCAACAGCGCCGCCTTCGCCGCGGACCACCCGCTCTGGATCGCCCGCTACAACGCGGCCACCGCCGGGACCCTGCCCGCCGGATGGACCTTCTGGACGTTCTGGCAGTACGACAACAGCGGCACCCTCCCGGGCGACCAGAACCTCTTCAACGGCACCCAGGCCCAGTTGAAGCGGTTCGCGAGGGGCTGACACCCCCGCACGGGACCCCTTGTTCGACCCGACGTTCGATCCGGCCGCCCACCTTCCGCCCCGGGGCGCCGCCGTCCGTCCCGGGGCGCCGCCGTCCATCCGACAAGCGGAACGGCGACGCCCCGTTCGGGACACCCCTCGGCCCACCCCAGTTCATCTTGCGTTCACCCAGGTTGCCTACGGTCCACTGGCCACTGTCGTCCAACAGAAGCCTGGGTAAATGGAACACATCACGCTCCTCCTCGGAATCGTGATCGTCACCGCTCTCGTGTTCGATTTCACGAACGGTTTCCACGACACCGCCAACGCGATGGCCACCACCATCTCGACCGGCGCCCTCAAGCCCAAGACGGCGGTGGCGATGGCCGCCACGCTGAACCTCGTCGGCGCCTTCCTCTCCGTCGAAGTCGCCAAGACGATCTCCGGCGGCATCATCAACGAAGACGGCATCCGCGTCGAAGTGATCTTCGCGGCGCTGGTGGGCGCCATCCTCTGGAACCTGGTGACCTGGCTCCTGGGCCTGCCCTCCAGCTCCTCCCACGCCCTCTTCGGCGGCCTGATAGGCGCCGCGGTCACCTCGGCAGGGTGGTCGTCGGTGAACGGCTCGACCGTCGTCACCAAGGTCCTCATCCCCGCGGTGGCCGCCCCGCTCGTCGCCGGCCTCGCCGCGCTGCTCGCCACCCGGCTGTCGTACGCCATCGGCAGCCGCACCGACGAGAAGGCGACCGCCAAGGGCTACCGCGCCGGGCAGATCGCCTCGGCCGGGCTGGTCTCGCTGGCCCACGGCACGAACGACGCGCAGAAGACGATGGGCGTCATCACCCTGGCCCTGATCACGGGCGGCGTGATCGCCCCGGACGCCGACCCGCCCGTATGGGTCATCGTCTCGGCGGGCCTGGCCATCGCGCTCGGCACCTACCTGGGCGGCTGGCGGATCATCCGCACCCTGGGCAGGGGCCTGACGGACCTGGCGCCGCCGCAGGGCTTCGCCGCCCAGACCAGCGCGGCGACGGCGATCCTGGCCTCCTCGCACATCGGTTTCTCGCTCTCCACCACGCAGGTCTGTTCCGGTGCCGTCATGGGCTCGGGCCTGGGCCGCAAGGGCGGGGTGGTGCACTGGTCGACCGCGACGCGGATGCTCGTGGCCTGGGTGCTGACGCTGCCGGCCGCGGGGCTGGTCGGCGCGGGCGCCGAACTGCTGACCGAGCAGGGCACCTGGGGCACGGTCGTCACCGGCGCGCTGCTGGTCGCGGGCGCCGGCACCATCTGGTCGCTGTCCCGCCGCACGCCGGTCACCGTCGACAACGTCAATGCCGTCGACGAAACCGCCGCCGAGCCCGCGGGCGTCGTCACGACGGTGATCGCCGCGGTCGCCCCGCCCCCGGCGGGACCGCTCGCCGACGCCACCGCCGTATCGTCCGCCGACGCCGTCACCGGCCTGACGGCCACCATCCCGGCCCCGGACGCGGTCCCCGACACGGACCCGGCCCGCCCCACCACGGTCTCCCCGGTTAAGGAATCAGCAGCATGAACATCGACATCGACTGGGCGGCCCTCGGCTCCGTCCTCGGCGTCAGCCTCGGGGTCACGGTGGCTCTGGTGGGGCTGTTCACGCTGGGGGTTGTCGGGCTGGCAAAGCGGGATGCGCACCGTGCGGCGCCACAGGGCGGTTCGGCCGCGCTTGCGGTTACTGGGGCCTACGCGTGCTTTGCGGCGTGTGCGGCGGCGGTGGCGTACGGGATCTTTCTGATCGTTTCCTGATGCGATCGTTTGCCAGGCCGAGGCAAGCCTTCAGATTCTGGAAGAAAGCCGGTCAACGGCACCAATGAACCCCCGCGACGGCTCCAGCCATCGCGGGGGTTTGCTTGTGTGTCGATTTGTTGATTTGGGCGATTTTAAATAGGGTCGAGCTTGCAGTGCGCCCTCGTCGAAAAGACATGTGTCAGGTAGAGAACACCTAGTCGCCGACGCCCAATTAACCTACTCTAGTAGAGAGTTGCGGATCGACGTCGGCGCCACGACCAGTCGAAGTCGACATGTAGCTAGGAGCGCAATGGCCAGGGACACCGATCCGAGCCTGAATCGACGCAGGCTTCGCATCGAGCTGCGCAGAGCACGTGAGCAAGCCAACCTCACGCAGCGGGACGCCACGAGCGCGCTTGAGTGGTCCCTCTCGAAGTTGATCAGGCTGGAAGCCGGCACAGTCAGCATCAGCGTGACTGACCTCCGCGCCCTGCTCCAGCTCTACGGCATCACCGAACCGCAACTCGTGACCGAGTTGGAAGAAGCCGCCCGCGGTTCGAAGGGGCCGTCCTGGTGGGCACCGTACAGCGACATGGTGCGGCCTCAGTTCGCCCAGTACCTGGGTTACGAGGGCGCCGCAACCTCGATCCGCTACTACCACCCGGCAGTCATCTCCTCGCTCTTCCAGACCGAGGACTACACGATGGCCCAACTCGCGCCGCGCGAGACCCCCGAGCTGGCCCGGCGTTCCGCCGAGCTGCGCACCACGCGGCAAGAATTGCTGTTCGAGAGCGAGAACGGGCCAGAAGTCGCACTCGTACTGGACGAGGCAGTGGTCAGGCGCGTCATCGGGAGCCCCGGAGTGATGCGGCACCAGCTGGAACACCTCAAGAGGATGTCCCAGCACCCCCGGGTCACCATGCGACTGTTGCCGTTCTCGGCAGGCGCGCACTACAGCATGGGCAGTTCCTTCACCCTGCTCGGCTTCAAGGACGACGACGACCTGCTCTACCTCGAAGGCCCCACCGGCAGTGTGTCCAACCGTGACGACCTCGACCTCACGGCGCGCTATCAGGAGTGCTTCGAGGACATCAGCAACAAGGCGTACGAAGGCGACCGGATGATCGAACTGATCGACACGGTCAAGGAGAGTCTCGACAACACCTGATCCGGGGGACGGCTCCGGGCGAACTACGGGGAGGGCCCATGGCGGTCTTCGGTTTCCTTGAGTGGTGCAGGCGGCTGCACACGATCCGTTTCGCCGTGGCGGGGGAACCTCCCGCCGTCCCACCGGAGCCCGCGTGCGCCGAAAGGGAAGGTCCCGTCCCGCTCGACGACGGCATGCTCAAGGCGTACGCGATGCAACAGCGCGAGTGGGCCGAGGCCCTCATAGACGTCGAGAACGCCCGGGTCGAGGGCGAGGTGCGGCTGCTCACGACCCGTCTACTGCTGGGCACGGCGTGCGGCAGCGTCCTGCTGTTCAGCATCGCCGTGTCCACGCGGGTCGCGCCCAGCCTCGGTCCGGGCGCGTTCACCCCGCTCACCACGACCGTGCTGGGCGGGCTCGGCGCAGCGCTCGTCACCGCCCTCGCCGCAGGCGCGGGCAGGGCGCTGCGCCGTCGTCCGTCGGCTCAGGAACAGTCCGCGGTCAACGACCCCGCGAATCCGGTGGCAGAACCGCCGGCAGAATCCGGCCCAGGACGCGGAGGCGGTCCGTGACCGGAGTGAATCCCCACCAGAACCCGGCGCAGGCCGCGACGAGGATCGTCACGACCATCCACACCAGAGCCCGCGCCGGACTGCCCGGCACCAGGAGCGCCGCCAGGGCCCCGAGGCCCACGGCGAGCATGCCTGTGGTCATGGAGAAAAGTGCGAGCGGGGCTGCCGCCACCACTGAGATACGAGGCACGGGGGGAACCCCCGCCCGTGCCGCTGCTTCCTTGGCCCTGTCCCCCATGCGGGTCCCTCCCGTCCCCTGGACGGTTCTTCAGAAACCGTCCGCCGCCGGGTCCTCAAGCCCAGCCAGCAAACCACACCACGCGGTACCACGGAAGACGAGCACCGGACCTTCGCGCCGTTTCGAGTCACGCACGAGGATGCGCGCCCCCTCTACGGCGACTTCCACACAGTCACCCCCGCTGTCAGTCGAATAACCACTCTTGGCCCATTGCCACGCCGACGGCTCCCTGTCGATCACACCAACCTCCTCACTAAAGTCAGCGCCCCGACCCGGCGTCTCACCGCGACACCCCCCGAGCGCCGCGTCCGCCCGCCGCCCCTCGGGCAGCGGAAGGCCCCGGCCACACCAGGTTCGTCTCCCCGCAACGAATCACCCAATGCCGCTCGTCGGCGCTCTCGGCATTCGTACTGTGGTTGTTCGTACTACCGTTCCCTTAGTCTTCCCAGCTTCGGCGTCCGGAAAGAGCCCGGAAAGCGCCGATCCGGACGGCTGACGAGATTTCAGCGGTGTGGGGATCCGCACACCCCTGCCGTGCAGGTCAACGGCAAGTTGACTGGTGTTCCAAGGGCGTGGTGGACTGCCGGGGCCATGTACGGCGGCAGGAGAGGAAGCCGGTGCGAATCCGGCGCGGTCCCGCCACTGTCACCGGGGCAGTACGCCCCGGAAGCCAGGAACTCTCGCCGCCGGTCTCGTCGAACCAGGGCGTGGACACCCTGAGTGAGGACATATTCGCCATGCGCGGCTGCCCGTTGCCGACCAGTACGAGCACTCCGTCCACTGCGGCGACCGGCTGACCCCGTGGGTGCCGATCGCGTCTTCGCGTACGGCGCCGCCGCCGGCCTCGTCGGTGACCTGCTGCTCGGCGATCCTCGCCGCGGGCATCCGGTCGCCGCGTTCGGGCGGGCCGCGGGCGCCGTGGAACAGGTGCTGTGGCGGGACCACCGCGGGTGGGGCGCGCTGCACACCGCCGTCTGCGTCGGCGGGGCGGTCACGCTCGGTGCCGTCGCCGCCCGCCGGGTCCGTACCTCCACCGCCGCCTCGGTCGCGCTGACCGCGGCCGCCACCTGGGCCGTTGTGGGCGGTACGTCGCTCGCGCGCGAGGCCCGGACCATCGGCCGGGCCCTGGCCGACGGCGATGTCGAGGGCGCCCGGGAGCGGCTGCCGCACCTGTGCGGGCGCGATCCACAGGCCCTGGACGCCGACGGAATCGCCCGTGCCGTCGTCGAGTCCGTCGCCGAGAACACCTCGGACGCGGTGGTCGGCGCGCTGGTCTGGGGAGCCGTGGGTGGTGTCCCGGGGCTGGTGGGGTTCCGCGCGGTCAACACCCTGGACGCCATGGTTGGCCACAAGTCGCCCCACTACCGGCGGTACGGCTGGGCCTCCGCCCGCCTCGACGATCTCGCCGGCTGGCCGGGGGCGCGTCTGACCGCCGTCCTCACCGCCGCCGCGGGGGGCGCTCCGCGCGCTGCGGTACGGGCCTGGCGCGCCGACGCGGCCAAGCACCCGAGCCCCAACGCCGGTCCCGTGGAAGCCTCGTTCGCGGGCGCCCTCGGGGTCCGGCTCGGCGGCACGCTCGCCTACGGCGGCCGGGTCGAGCACCGGCCGGTGCTGAACGGCGGCGGGCGCGCCGTCGCCGTGACCGACGTCGAACGGGCCGTACGGCTGTCCCGGCGCGTGACCTGGCTGGCGCTGGGCGCGAGCGTGGGGGCCCGGTGGGCCGTCGGACGGTTGCGATCACCACGGCCGCTGATGAAGGGACTTGCCGCATGAGGGGCGGGCTGCTCGTCGCCGGTACCACCTCCGACGCCGGGAAGAGCGTCGTGACCGCCGGGATCTGCCGGTGGCTGGTGCGGCAGGGCGTCAAGGTCGCGCCGTTCAAGGCGCAGAACATGTCGCTCAACTCGTTCGTGACGCGCGAGGGCGCCGAGATCGGGCGGGCGCAGGCCATGCAGGCGCAGGCGTGCCGGATCGAACCGACCGCACTCATGAACCCCGTGCTGCTCAAGCCCGGTGGCGAGCAGAGCAGCCAAGTCGTGCTGCTGGGAAAGCCGGTGGGCGAACTCAGTGCGCGCGGCTACCACGGCGGACGCCAACAGCAGCTGCTGGGAACCGTGTTGGACTGCCTCGCCGAATTGCGGGGCACGTATGACGCGGTGATCTGTGAGGGGGCCGGCTCTCCGGCCGAGATCAATCTTCGGCGGACCGACATCGTGAACATGGGGATCGCCCGCAACGCGCGGCTGCCCGTGCTCGTCGTCGGGGACATCGATCGCGGCGGTGTCTTCGCCTCCTTCTTCGGGACGGTCGCGCTGCTCAGCCCGGAGGACCAGGCGTTCGTCGCCGGGTTCCTCGTCAACAAGTTCCGGGGCGATGTCTCGCTCCTGGAACCGGGGTTGGACATGCTGCACGGCCTCACCGGGCGGCACACGTACGGCGTGCTGCCGTACCGGCACGGCCTGGGCATCGACGAGGAGGACGGGATGGGGGTCCCCCCGCGCGAGCGAAGCCGAGCGTGGGGGAGGGTCTCGCTGCGCGGCACCGTACGGGAGTCGAACGTGGACGCGCCCGCCGGGGAGGACGTGCTCCGGGTCGCCGTGTGCGCCGTTCCGCTGATGTCCAACTTCACCGACGTGGACGCCCTCGCGGCCGAACCCGGCGTCGTCGTACGGTTCGTGGACCGGCCGGAGGAGCTGGCCGACGCCGACCTCGTGGTGATCCCGGGGACCCGGGGAACCGTGCGCGCGCTGGAGTGGCTGCGCGAACGGGGGTTGGCCGAAGCGATCGTGCGGCGGGCCGCCGACGGCCGTCCTGTGCTGGGCATTTGCGGCGGTTTCCAGATCCTCGGCGAGCACATCGAGGACGAGGTCGAGAGCCGGCTCGGGCACGTGGCCGGTCTCGGGGTGCTGCCGCTGCGGGTGCGGTTCGCGCGGGAGAAGACGCTCACCCGGCCGGTCGGCGAGGCGCTCGGCGAACGGGTCGAAGGGTACGAGATCCACCACGGCGTCGCCGAAGTCATGGGCGGAGATGCCTTTTTGGACGGTTGCCGGGTCGGCGCCGTGTGGGGCACGCACTGGCACGGCTCGCTGGAGTCGGACGGTTTCCGGCGCGCCTTCCTGCGCGAGGTGGCGGCCACCGCGGGCCGCCGCTTCGTACCGGCCGACGGTACGTCGTTCGCCGCGCTGCGCGAGGAGCAGCTCGACCGGCTCGGCGACCTGATCGAACAGCACGCGGACACGGGCGCGTTGTGGCGGCTCATCGAGTCGGGCGCGCCGCAAGGACTGCCTTTCATTCCACCGGGAGCGCCCGCATGACCACTGGCACTGTGTTGTTGTTGTCGACCGCCGACACGGATCTGCTGGCGGCGCGGGCCGCCGCCGGGGTCTCGTACCGGATCGGCAACCCGACCCGCGTGGACGTCACCGCGGAGCTTCCGGGGCTCGTCGAGGGCGCGGACCTCGCCGTCGTACGGCTGCTCGGCGGCAAGCGGGCCTGGGAGGACGGGCTCGCGTACCTGAAGTCGGCCGGGGTGCCGACCGTGCTGCTGGGCGGAGAGGCCGTCCCCGACGCGGAGTTGATGGCCGAGTCGTCCGTGCCCGCCGGTGTGGTGGCGCAGGCGCTGCGGTATCTCGTGGAGGGCGGGCCCGACAACCTGGCCGAAATGGCCCGATTCCTGTCGGACACCGTGCTGTTGACCGGCGAGGGTTTCGAAGAGCCGCGCAAGATGCCCGAGTTCGGGGTGCACGGTTCCCTCCGGCTCCAGGAGGGCCGTCCGACGGTCGGCGTGCTCTTCTACCGGGCGCACGAACTCAGCGGCAACACCGCCTTCGTGGACACCCTGTGCGACGCGATCGAGGCGCGGGGCGCCAACGCCCTTCCCGTGTACTGCGGTTCACTGCGCGGCGCGGACACCGGACTCTACGAGCTGCTCGGCAAGGCGGACGCGCTGGTCGCCACGGTGCTCGCCGCGGGCGGCACGCACGCCTCGCAGGCGTCCGCGGGCGGCGACGAGGAAGCCTGGGACATCGGCGCCCTCGCCGACCTCAACGTCCCCGTACTGCAAGGGCTTTGCCTGACGTCGTCGCGGGCGGCCTGGGACGCCTCCGACGCCGCCCTCTCCCCCATGGACGCGGCCATGCAGGTCGCGATCCCGGAGTTCGACGGACGGCTGATCACCGTGCCGTTCTCCTTCAAGGAACAGGGTCCCGACGACGTCCCGGTGTACGTCGCCGACCCCGAGCGGGCCGCGCGGGTCGCCGGAATCGCCGTACGGCACGCCCGGTTGAAGCACAAGCCGAACGCCGAGAAGAAGATCGCGCTGGTCTTCACCGCGTACCCGACCAAGCACTCCCGGGTCGGCAACGCGGTCGGCCTGGACACCCCGGCCTCGGCGGTACGGGTGCTGGACGCGCTGCGGGACGCCGGGTACGGCGTCAGTGAATACCCCTCCGGCGGCGACGAGTTGAGCCACCGGCTCATCAACGCCGGTGGCCACGACGTCGAATGGCTCACCGAGGAGCAACTGGCCGCCGCGCCCGCGCGGGTGCCGCTCGCGGACTACCGCGCGTGGTTCGACAAGCTGGACGGCGAGTTGCGGGACGGGATGCTTCAGGCATGGGGCGAGCCGCCGGGCAACCTGTACGTGGACGGCGACGACATCGTGCTGGCCTCCCTCCGGTTCGGGAACGTCGTCGTCATGATCCAGCCGCCGCGCGGCTTCGGCGAGAACCCGATCGCGATCTACCACGACCCGGACATGCCGCCGTCGCACCACTACATGGCCGCGTACCGCTGGCTGGACGACAGCTTCGGTGCCGACGCGATCATCCACATGGGCAAGCACGGCACGATGGAATGGCTGCCGGGCAAGGGACTTGGGCTCAGCAGCGGCTGCGCGCCGGACGCCGTTCTCGGTGAACTCCCGCTGATCTACCCCTTCATCGTCAACGACCCCGGCGAGGGCACCCAGGCCAAGCGGCGCGGGCACGCCACCGTCGTCGACCACCTCGTACCGCCGATGGCGCGCGCCGACACCTACGGCGACCTCGCCAAGCTGGAGCAACTCCTCGACGAGTACGCGCTCGTGTCCGACCTGGACCCGACGAAGGCCCCGGCCGTGCGCGCGCAGATCTGGACGCTGGTGAAGGCGGCCGAGCTCCACCACGACCTGCACGTCGAGGACCAGCCGGACGACGGCGACTTCGACGAGTTCGTGATGCACATCGACGGCTACCTGTGCGAGATCAAGGACGTGCAGATCCGGGACGGGCTGCACATCCTGGGCAGCGGTCCGGTCGACGAGGCACGGGTGAACCTGGTGCTCGCCGTGTTGCGCGCCTCGCAGGTATGGGGCGGCCAGGCGAACGCGCTGCCGGGGCTGCGGGCCGCGCTGGCCGGTCATTTCGGGCTGGTGGAGAAGGAGTTGCTCGCCGAGCCGGGGGCGCCGGTGAAGGTGCCGGCGGAGCTGACGGAGCTGGTCGAGGGACCGGCCCGGACGGCCGCCGACACCATCGACCTGCTGGAGCAGCTGTGCCGACGGTTCGCGGAGGGCCTGGAGGAGCGCGACTGGGCGACCGGCGCCTGTGCCGGGCTCGTCCGCGAGGTGCTCGGGGGTGCCGAACTCCCGGACGCCGTCGCGGTGTTGGAGTTCGCCTGCGATGAGGTCGTGCCGCGGCTCGCGCGCACGACCGACGAGATCGGGCACATCCTGCGGGCGCTGGACGGCGGTTACGTCCCGGCCGGGCCGTCCGGTTCGCCGACCCGCGGTCTGGTCAACGTGCTGCCGACCGGCCGCAACTTCTACTCCGTCGACCCCAAGGCCATCCCGTCCAGGCTGAGTTGGGAGGTCGGACAGGCGCTCGCGGACTCGTTGGTGCAGCGGTACCTGGCCGACACGGGTGAGTACCCGAAGTCCGTCGGCCTGACGGTGTGGGGCACGTCCGCGATGCGTACGCAGGGCGACGACATCGCGGAGATCCTCGCGCTGCTGGGCTGCCGGCCGGTGTGGGACGACGCGTCGCGCCGGGTGACCGGCTTCGAGGTCGTACCGGTGGCGGAGCTGGGCCGGCCGCGCATCGACGTGACCGTCCGCATCTCCGGCTTCTTCCGCGACGCGTTCCCGCACGTCGTGGGTCTGATCGACGACGCGGTACGCGCGGTCGCCGAACTCGACGAGCCCGCCGGGTCCAACTACGTCCGCGCGCACGTCGACGAGGACACCACCGAACACGGCGACCGCCGCCGCGCCACGGCCCGCATCTTCGGCTCCAAGCCCGGGGCGTACGGGGCGGGGCTGCTGCCGCTGATCGACGCCCGCAACTGGCGCTCGGACGCCGACCTGGCCGAGGTGTACGCGGTGTGGGGCGGTTACGCGTACGGGCGGGGGCTGGACGGGCGGGCGGCCCGGGGGGACATGGAGACGGCATTCAAGCGGATCGCCGTGGCCGCGAAGAACGTCGACACGAGGGAACACGATCTCGTCGACGCGGACGACTACTTCCAGTACCACGGCGGGATGGTCGCCATGGTGCGGCACCTGACGGGCGCCAACCCCGAGGCGTACGTGGGGGATTCGGCGACTCCGGACCAGGTGAAGACCAGGACGCTCGGCGAGGAGACCCACCGGGTGTTCCGCGCCCGTGTGGTCAACCCGCGCTGGATGGCGGCCATGCGGCGGCACGGGTACAAGGGCGCCTTCGAGATGGCGGCGACCGTGGACTATCTGTTCGGGTACGACGCCACGGCGGGGGTCGTGGACGACTGGATGTACGAGAAGCTCGCGTCGGAGTACGTGTTCTCGCCGGAGAACCAGGAGTTCATGCGCCAGTCCAACCCGTGGGCCCTGCGGGGCATCACGGAACGGCTGCTGGAGGCGGCGGACCGAGGGCTGTGGGCGGAGCCGGACGCCGACACCCTTGAGCAACTGCGCGCCACCTACCTGGAGTTGGAAGGCGACTTGGAAGGTGACGACCAGTGAGTACCCCGTTTCCGTTCACGGCCGTAGTGGGCCAGGACGACCTGCGCCTCGCGCTGCTGCTGAACGCCGTGTCGCCCGCGGTCGGCGGTGTGCTGGTGCGCGGCGAGAAGGGCACCGCCAAGTCGACGGCGGTGCGGGCGCTTTCGGCGCTCATGCCGACGCTGGACGTCGTCTCCGGGTGCCGTTTCTCCTGTGACCCGGACTCCCCCGATCCCGCGTGCCCGGACGGGCCGCACGACCCCGGGGCGTTCGAGACGCGGCCGGCGCGCATGGTCGAACTGCCCGTCGGTGCCTCGGAGGACCGGCTGGTCGGCGCGCTGGACATCGAGCGTGCCCTCGCCGAGGGGGTGAAGGCGTTCGAGCCGGGGCTCCTCGCCGACGCCCACCGCGGGATCCTCTACGTCGACGAAGTCAACCTGCTGCACGACCACTTGGTCGACCTGCTCCTCGACGCCGCCGCCATGGGTGCCTCCTACGTCGAGCGCGAGGGCGTCTCCGTACGGCATGCCTCGAAGTTCCTGCTCGTCGGGACCATGAACCCCGAGGAAGGCGAGCTGCGGCCCCAACTCCTCGACCGGTTCGGGCTCACCGTCGAGGTCGCCGCCTCGCGGGAGCCCGACCAGCGGGTGGAGGTCGTGCGGCGCCGGCTCGCCTACGACGACGATCCCGCGGAGTTCGCGGCGCGTTGGGCGGACGAGGAGACCGCCGTACGTCAACGCATCGCGGACGCCCGGGAGTTGTTGCCGTCCGTGCGGCTGGGCGACGGGGCGTTGCGGCAGATCGCGGCGACCTGTGCGGCCTTCGAGGTCGATGGGATGCGCGCTGACATCGTGATGGCGCGTACGGCGGTGGCGCTGGCCGCTCGGGCCGGGCGGACCGACGTGCTCGCCGAGGACGTACGGCAGGCGGCGCTGCTCGCGCTGCCGCACCGCAGGCGGCGTAACCCCTTTGACGCGCCGGGACTTGACCAGGACAAGCTCGACGAGACCCTGGAGGAGTTCGCGGGGTCGGACGGTTCGGGTGACGAGGATCCGGAGCCGGATCCCGATCCCGACGGGCCCGGTGACGGGGGCGGGCAGCCGCCCGCGTCGGACTCCGACGGGCCCCAGGGCGGGGACACCGGGGCCCGGCCCGAGGCCGGGGAGGGTGGTGAACCGCAGCCGTCGGGCGCTTCCGAGCAGTCGGCTGTCCGTGCCACCGAGCCGTTCCGCACCAAGGTGCTGAGCGTGCCCGGGATCGGTGAGGGTGCCGCCGGGCGGCGGTCGCGGGCGCGGACCGAGCACGGGCGGACGACCGGGGCCCGGCGGCCCCAAGGAGCGCTCACCAAGCTGCACTTGGCGGCGACCGTGCAGGCCGCGGCGCCGCATCAGCGGGCGCGGGGCCGGTCCGGCCGTGGGCTGGTGGTACGCCGGGACGATCTGCGGCAGGCGACCCGGGAGGGGCGTGAGGGCAACCTCGTGCTGTTCGTGGTCGACGCGTCCGGGTCGATGGCGGCCCGGCAGCGGATGAGCGCGGTGAAGGGCGCCGTGCTGTCGTTGCTGCTCGACGCGTACCAACGGCGGGACAAGGTGGGGCTGGTGACGTTTCGCGGGTCGGCCGCCGAGGTCGCGCTGCCGCCGACCTCGTCCGTCGACGCCGCCGCCGTACGGCTGGAGTCGCTGCCCACCGGCGGGCGGACGCCGCTCGCGGCGGGGCTGTTGCGCGCCCATGACGTGCTGCGGGTCGAGCGGTTGCGGGACGCGGCGCGGCGGGCGTTGGTCGTGGTCGTGACCGACGGGCGGGCCACCGGTGGCCCCGAGCCGGTCGCACTGGCGGGGCGTGCGGCGCGGTTGTTCGCGGCCGACGGGGTCGCCTCCGTCGTCGTCGACTGCGAGTCGGGGCCGGTGCGGCTCGGGCTCGCCGGGCGGCTCGCCGGTGAACTGGGCGGTACGGCCGTGACGTTGGACGAGTTGCGGGCGGACTCGATCGCCGGTCTGGTCAGGGAAGTTCAGGGCAACAGGAGGGCCGCGTAATGCCGCAGGGACAGCCGAGTGTCGTGCCCGAGGACGGTCTGACGACCCGTCAGCGGCGCAATCGGCCGCTCGTCGTCGTGCACACGGGCGTCGGCAAGGGCAAGTCGACCGCCGCGTTCGGGCTCGCGCTGCGCGCCTGGAACCAGGGGTGGCCGATCGGGGTGTTCCAGTTCGTCAAGTCGGCGAAGTGGAAGGTCGGCGAGGAGCGGGCGTTGCGGGTGCTCGGGGACTCCGGCGAGGGCGGGTCCGTCGCCTGGCACAAGATGGGCGAGGGCTGGTCCTGGGTGCAGCGGGACGCTCAGCTGGACAACGAGGAGAAGGCCCGGGAGGGCTGGGAGCAGGTCAAGCGGGACCTGGCGGCGCAGACGTACCAGCTGTACGTGCTCGACGAGTTCGCGTATCCGATGCACTGGGGGTGGGTCGATGTCGACGAGGTCGTCTCCGTGCTGCGGGACCGGCCGGGGAACCAGCACGTCGTGATCACCGGGCGCAACGCCCCTGAGAAGCTGGTCGAGTTCGCCGATCTCGTGACCGACATGTCCAAGGTCAAGCATCCGATGGACGTGGGGCAGAAGGGTCAGAGAGGGATCGAGTGGTGACGCTGTGAACTCACCCTCGGCTGCTTCCTCTTCGTGTGCCGTGCCTCGGCTGGTGATCGCCGCGCCGTCCTCCGGCAGTGGGAAGACCACCGTTGCCACGGGGTTGATGGCCGCGTTCGCCGCGCGCGGACTCGCCGTGTCTCCGCACAAGGTGGGGCCCGACTACATCGACCCCGGCTACCACGCGCTCGCGACCGGGCGGGTGGGGCGGAACCTCGACGCGTACCTGTGCGGGCCGGAGTTGATCGGGCCGCTCTTCGCGCACGGTGCGCGCGGGTGTGACATCGCTGTCGTCGAGGGTGTGATGGGGCTGTACGACGGGGCCGCGGGGGAAGGGGAGTTGGCGTCCACCGCGCAGGTGGCGAAGTTGCTGCGGGCGCCGGTGGTGCTCGTCGTGGACGCGTCGGCGCAGTCGCGGTCGGTGGCGGCGCTGGTGCACGGGTTCGTGTCGTGGGATCCGGAGGTGCGGGTCGGGGGCGTGATCCTGAACAAGGTCGCGTCCGACCGGCACGAGGTGTTGTTGCGGGAGGCGTTGGAGTCGGTGGGGGTGCCGGTGCTGGGGGTGCTGCGGCGGGTTGCCCAAGTGGACACGCCTTCGCGGCACTTGGGGTTGGTGCCGGTGGCCGAGCGGCGGGGGGCGGCGGTGGAGGCGGTGGCGGCGATGGGGGCGCAGGTCGCCGACGGGTGTGATCTGGAGGCGTTGGTCGCGCTGGCGCGTAGTGCGGGGGTGTTGTCGGGGGCGGCTTGGGATGCGGCTGAGGGGGTGCTGGGTTTCTCGCCCCCGCCGCCCCTTCCCGTCCCGTCCCCGGGGGCTGCGCCCCCAGACCCCCGCCATCGGCCTGAACGGCCTTGTCCTCAAACGCCGGACAGGCTGGGTGGAGTCACCGTCGCTGTTGCCGGTGGGCCCGCCTTCACCTTCTCCTACGCCGAGCACACCGAACTGCTCGCCGCCGCGGGGGCCGACGTCGTCGTCTTCGATCCGTTGCGGGACGAGCAACTGCCGGACGGGACCCGTGGGTTGGTCATCGGGGGCGGGTTTCCCGAGGTGTACGCCGCCGAGTTGTCCGCCAACGAGCCGTTGCGCAAGGCCGTTGGTGAACTTGCCCTGAGCGGTGCTCCGGTGGCCGCCGAGTGTGCCGGACTGCTGTATTTGTGCCGGGAGTTGGACGGGCTGCCGATGTGCGGGGTGCTCGACGCCGCCGCCCGGCTGGCCGAGCGGCTCACCCTCGGCTACCGGGACGCCGTGGCCGTCGGCGACAGTGTGCTCGCCGTCGCCGGAACGCGGCTGCGGGGGCACGAGTTCCACCGGACCGTCGTCGAGCCGGGGGCGGGGCCGGCTCCGGCCTGGGGGATGCGCGCACCCGAGCGGCGCGTCGAAGGTTTCGTGCAGCAGAGTGTGCACGCGAGTTATCTGCACACGCACTGGGCCGCCGCGCCCGGCGTGGCCCGTCGGTTCGTGGAGAGGTGCGGTACGTCATGAGCAGCAGGCTGATCGGAGTCGGGGTCGGGCCCGGTGATCCGGAGCTGGTGACCGTCAAGGGGGTCAACGCCCTGCGCGCGGCCGACGTCGTCGTCGTACCCGTGATGGACAGCGGTGAGCGGGGGCGGGCCGAGGCGACCGTGTTGCACTACGTCGACGCGGGCAAGGTCGTCCGGGTGGTGTTCGCACTCAACGAGCGGTCCGACCGGGGGCGGCGCGAGGCCGCCTGGGACGCGGCCGGGGGGCGGGTGGCCGAGCTGCTGCGCGAGCACGCGGTGGTCGCCTTCGCCACCATCGGCGACCCGAACGTGTACTCGACGTTCACGTATCTCGCCCAGACCGTCGCGGAGTTGGTGCCGGGGACGGTCGTGGAGACCGTGCCGGGGATCACCGCCATGCAGGATCTCGCGGCGCGGTCGGGGGCCGTGCTGACCGAGGGCACCGAGCCGTTGACGCTGGTGCCGGTGACCGCGGGGGCCGCCGTGCTCAAGGAGGCGCTGGCCGGGCCCGGCACGGTGGTGGCGTACAAGTTCGGGCGGCAGGCGCGGGAGGTCGCCGCGGCGCTGCGCGCGGCCGGGCGGCTCGACGACGCGGTGTGGGGGGCGGCGCTCGGGCTGCCGGAGGAGTCGATCCGGCCCGCCGCCGAACTCGACGGCGCCCCGCTGCCGTACCTCTCGACGCTCATCGCGCCGGCGCGGCGCGAGGGCGGACGTGGCGGGAAGCTGTGACGACCGCGGCGAGAGCGGTGGGCAGGTCCTCGGCGACCGGCGTCGTGGGCTCAGCTCGCGATGCCCACCACCAGCCAGATGAACGCCGTTCCGGCGATCGTGCACAGCAGGGTCGAGCGGGCGGGGTGCTCGTGGTGGGCCTCGGGGAGGATCTCGGCCGCGGCGAGATAGAGGAGTACGCCGCCGAAGAGGCCGAGATAGCCGCCGAGCGCCTCCTTCGGGATGGTGAACGCGAGGGTGGAGGCCGCGCCGAGGACGGGGGCCACCGCGTCCGCGAACAGCATGGTGAGCGCCTTGCGGCGGGCGTTGCCGTACAGGCTCGTGATCGTGTACGTGTTGAAGCCGTCGGCGAAGTCGTGCGCGACGACCGCGAGCGCGACCGCGGTACCCATGCCGCCGCCGACCTGGAAGGCCGCGCCGATCGCGACGCCGTCCATGGCGCTGTGCCCGACCATGGCCGCGGCGGCGGTGAGGCCCACCTCGGGTGCGCGGTGGTCGTGCTCGTCGCCGCCGTGCGCGGCGCGGCGGGCGGCGAGCAGGCGTTCGACCATATGGGCGAGCAGGAACCCGGCCACGAAGAGCAGCAGCGCGGCCGGTACGCCGAAGACCTCGGAGCCCGCCGCGTCGAGCGCCTCCGGCAGGAGGTCCAGGCCGACCACGCCCAGCATCAGGCCGCCGGCCAGCCCCAGGACGAGGTGGCGACGGTCGGTCACACGCTGCGCCGTCCAACCACCGGCCAGCGTCATCAGAAACGCGCCGAGCGCGACGAAGACCGCCATAGGGCCTTGCTATCCGATCAACGGTGGTTCGCGCACATCCGGGTGGGTCAACGGGCGTTGGCCAACAGGTGTTGGCCAACACTTGTTGGCTTCGGGCGGACGGTCAACGCCTGTGGGCCAACAGCCGTGGGCCAACACGCGTTGACCCACACTTGTTGGCCAATGCCTGTTGGCCCACAGTCGTTGGCCAACAACCGTTGACCACCGCTCGCTGACCACCACCCATTGACCACCCCCCGTCGGCCAACAACCGTTGACCCACTCCAACAACCCCAACACCCCACACTCCCCACGAGAGGACCCGCCCCCATGGCCCCCATGGCCGACACCCCCGCCGGCAAGGTGACCTTCGTCGGTGCCGGGCCCGGTGCCGCCGATTTGTTGACGTTTCGTGCCGCGCGGTCGATCGCCGAGGCGGACGTCGTGATCTGGGCGGCCAGCCTCGTGCAGACCGAGGTGCTCGAACACGCTCGCGAAGGGGCGGAGGTGCTGGACTCGGCGACGATGTCGTTGGAGGACGTCGTCGCCGTCTACGAGCGGGCCCGTGCCGAAGGGCTGCGGGTGGCCCGAATCCACTCCGGCGACCCCGCGCTCTGGGGCGGTACGCAGGAGCAGCTCGACCGGTGTGCCGCGATCGGGATCGAGACCGAGGTCGTGCCCGGTGTGTCCGCTTTCTCCGCGGTCGCCGCGCTCGCGCAGCGCGAGCTGACCATTCCCGAGGTCGCGCAGTCCGTCGTCCTCACCCGGCTAGGCGGTGGCAAGACGCCGATGCCGCCCGGCGAGGAGGTGCGGGAGTTCGCGCGGCACGGCACCACCATGGCGATCTTCCTGTCGGCCGCGCGCAGCGGGCAGTTGGTGCGGGAGCTGCTGGAGGGCGGGTACCCGGCGGCCACACCCGTCGTCGTCGCGTATCAGGCGACCTGGCCGGAGGAGCTGATCGTCCGCTGCACCGTCGAGACGCTGGAGGAGACCGTCAAGGAGCACAAGCTCTGGAAGCACACGCTCTTCCTGGTCGGCCCGGCGCTCGCCGCCGAGGGCACGCGGTCGCACCTCTACCACCCCGGTCATTTCCACGGCTACCGCAAGGCCGACCCGGAGGCCCGCAAAGCCCTGCGCGCGCGGGGTGCCAAGCCGTGACCGCCGCCGCCCCGGGCACCGCGCCCGTCGCCACTCCCGCCACCGCCCCGGTCACCGCGGCGATCACCGTCTTCGGTACGGGCACGGGGGCGCCCCTCGCCCCGGACGCCGAGGCCGTGCTGGCCGCGGCGGGGCTCGTGGTGGGCGGGCGACGGCACCTCGACGCCGTACGGGCCTGGCTGCCCGAGGCGGCGGAGGAGGTCGTGCTCGGGCCGCTCGCGCCCGCGCTCGATGCCGTCGAGCGGTGTGTGCGGAAGCAGGCGCCCGTGGTCGTGCTGGCCTCCGGGGATCCGGGGTTCTTCGGGATCGTGCGGGCGCTGGCCGAGCGGTTCGGGGCGGCTGCCCTGGACGTGCGGCCCGGGGTGTCCTCCGTCGCCGCCGCGTTCGCGCGGCAGGGGCTGACCTGGGACGACGCGGTGGTCGTGAGCGCGCACGGGCGGGAGCTTCGTACCGCGGTGAACGTGTGCCGGGCGCGGCCGAAGGTGGCCGTGCTGACCGGTCCGGGCGCCGGGCCCGCCGAGCTGGGCGCCGCGCTCGCGCGGACGGCGCCCAGCCGTGTGCTCGTCGTCGCCTCCGCGCTCGGCGATCCGGCGCGCGAGCGCGTCGAGCGGGTCTCGCCCGCCGAGGCCGCCGAACGGGACTGGGGTACGGCGGTGAGCGTGGTGCTGTGCCTGGACGCGGCGCGCGAGGTCGCGCCGGTGCGCACGATCGGTGGTGGCGCGGCCGTCGGGGTCGCTCAATGGGGCCTGGACGAGAGCGAGTTCGCGCACCGCGACTCGATGATCACCAAGTTCGAGGTGCGGGCGCTGGCGCTGGCTCGGCTCGGGCCGCGGCTGGGCGACCTGGTCTGGGACGTGGGCGCCGGGTCGGGGTCGGTGGCCGTGGAGTGCGCGCGGCTGGGGGCGGCCGTCAGCGCCGTGGAGAAGACGGCGGACGGGGTCGAGAGGGTGCGGGCCAACGCCGTCGCGCACGGGGTCGACGTGCAGGTCGTGCACGGCTCGGCGCCCGCCGCGCTGGACCAACTCGACGATCCTGACGCGGTGTTCGTCGGCGGCGGGGGGCGTGAGCTGCCCGCCGTCGTCACGGCGTGCGCGCGGCGGGCGCGGCGGGCGGTGGTCGTCGCGATGGCCGCGCTCGACCGGGTGCCCGCGGCGCGTGCGGCGCTGGTCGAGGCCGGGTTCGCCTGCGACGGGGTGCTGTTGCAGTCCTCCCGGCTGGCGCCGCTGCCGGGTGATGTGACCCGGCTGGCGGCGACCAATCCGGTTTTCCTGTTGTGGGGCGTCCGCCCTTCAACACCTGGTGGCAGTGAAGGAGTTGCTCAGTGATCGGCCTGATTTCCGCCACGGCAGCGGGCGCGGCGGCGCGTGACCGGCTGGCCGCGGCGTGGCCGGGGCGTACGCGGGTGTACGGCGGCCCCGTCGGGGAGGCCGTGCGGGCCGCGTTCGCGGAGTGCGAGCAGCTCGTGTGTTTCCTCGCGACGGGTGCCGTGGTGCGGCTGGTCGCGCCGCTGCTGTCCGACAAGGCGTCCGACCCCGGTGTGGTGTGTGTCGACGAGGCCGGCCGGTTCGCCGTGTCGCTGGTGGGCGGGCACGGCGGTGGGGCCAATGAACTCGCCGTGGAGGTCGGGGAGTTGCTGGGGGCCGAGCCCGTGGTGACGACGGCCACGGACGCGGTGGGGGTGCCGGGGCTGGACACGCTCGGGCTGCCGGTGGAGGGGGATGTCGCCGGGGTCTCGCGGGCGTTGCTGGACGGCGAGGCGGTCGCGCTGGTGGCGGAGGTGGCGTGGCCGTTGCCGCCGCTACCCCTCACAAAAGGGTCCGCGCAGCAGGGGTCGTACACCGTCCGGGTGACCGACCGTGTCGTCGAACTCGCCGAGCGGGAAGTGCTGTTGCGGCCACCGTCGCTCGTCGTCGGGGTCGGGGCCTCCAAGGGCGCGCCCGTCGACGAGGTGCTCGGGCTGGTCGAAGGCACCCTGCGCGAGGCCGGGCTCTCCCCGGCGTCGCTCGCCGAACTCGCCACCGTGGACGCCAAGTCGGACGAGCCCGGTCTCGTCGCGGCGGCCGAGCGGCTCGGGGTGCCTCTTCGCACGTACTCCGCCGGGGAGTTGGCCGCGGTCGAGGTGCCGAACCCGTCCGCCGCGCCGCTCGCCGCCGTCGGCACGCCCTCCGTCGCGGAGGCCGCGGCGCTGGTGCGTGGGGGTGAACTCCTCGTCCCCAAGCGGAAGTCGGCGCGGGCGGACGGGGCGCCCGCGATGGCGACCTGTGCCGTCGTACGGCGGCCGGGGCGGGGGCGGCTGGCCGTGGTGGGGCTCGGCCCTGGCGCCCGGGACCTGCTGACGCCGCGCGCGCGGGCCGAACTGCGGGGCGCCGCCGTGCTCGTGGGGCTCGACCAGTACGTCGACCAGATCCGCGACCTGCTGCGGCCGGGCACCCTGGTCCTGGAGTCCGGGCTCGGGGCCGAGGAGGAACGGGCCCGCACGGCCGTGGCCGAGGCCCGCAGGGGGCACGCCGTCGCGCTGATCGGCAGCGGGGACGCGGGCGTGTACGCGATGGCCTCGCCCGCGCTCGCCGAGGCGTCCGACGACATCGACGTCGTCGGGGTGCCGGGGGTCACCGCCGCGCTCGCGGCGGCCGCGATCCTGGGCGCGCCGCTGGGCCACGACCACGTGTCGATCAGCCTGTCCGACCTGCACACGCCGTGGGAGGTCATCGAGCGGCGGGTGCGGGCGGCGGCGGAGGCCGACATCGTGGTCACCTTCTACAACCCGCGCAGCCGGGGCCGCGACTGGCAGTTGCCGAAGGCGCTGGCGATCCTCGCCGGGCACCGGGAGCCGGCGACGCCCGTCGGTGTCGTCCGCAACGCGTCGCGGTCCGACGAGTCGAGCCGGGTGACGACGCTGGGCTCGCTCGACGCGGCGACGGTCGACATGATGACCGTCGTCACCGTGGGCAACACGGCGACCCGGCAGATCGCGGGGCGCATGGTGACGCCCCGCGGCTACCGCTGGCAGGAGGAGCCGAAGTGAACCGCGTGATCCACCCGATCGAGCAGGAGTCCTTCCGGCGGCTACGGGCCCGGCTGGACACCTCGCACTTCCCGCCGCTGACCCGGGCGGTCGTGGAGCGGGTCGTCCACTCCGCCGCGGATCTGGAGTACGCGAGCGATCTCGTCCTGGACGAGGGCGAGTTGGCCAAGGCGCACGCCGCGCTGCACGCCGGGGCGCCGGTGGTCGTGGACGTGGAGATGGTGGCCGCCGGGATCACCCGGCGGGAAACCGTCTGCCGTCTGAAGGACGCCAAGTCCGGCCCTGGGCTGACCCGTTCGGCCCATGCGGTGCGGCTCGCGTACGAGCAGGTCGGCCCCGGAGCGCTGTGGGTGATCGGCTGTGCGCCCACCGCGCTGGAGGAGTTGCTGACGCTGGACGCCGCGCCCGCGCTCGTCGTCGGGCTGCCCGTCGGGTTCGTCGGGGCGGCCGAGTCCAAGGCCGCGTTGCGCGCGAGCGGGCTGCCCGCCGTCAGCAACGTGTCCGAGAAGGGCGGCTCGGCGGTCGCCGCAGCCGCGTTCAACGCCCTGCTGTACCACCCCACTTCGCCCCTCGAAGCGACTGAACTGTCTGAGGAGACATCGTGACCACCCCGCCGCCCGCCCTGCTCATCGCCGGTCATGGCACCCGTGACGATGCCGGAGCCGAGGCGTTCCGCGACTTCGTACGGGAGTTGGGGCGCCGCCACCCCGAACTGCCCGTAGCGGGCGGCTTCATCGAGCTGTCGCCGCCGCCGCTGGGCGACGCGGTGACCGAGCTGGTGGAGCGCGGGGTGCGCCGGTTCGCCGCCGTACCGCTGATGCTGGTGTCCGCCGGGCACGCCAAGGGGGACATACCCGCGGCACTGACCCGGGAGAAGGAGCGGCACCCCGGGATCTCGTACGCGTACGGGCGCCCGCTCGGCCCGCATCCGGCGCTGCTGAGCGTGCTGGAGCGGCGGCTCGACGAAGTCCTGGGCACCGCCGGGCGCACACCCGAGGACCGGGCCGACGTGACCGTGCTGCTCGTGGGGCGCGGGTCGACGGATCCCGACGCCAACGCCGAAGTCCACAAGGCGGCACGGCTGTTGTGGGAGGGGCGCGGGTACGCGGGGGTGGAGACGGCGTTCGTGTCGCTGGCCGCGCCGGACGTGCCCAGCGGGCTCGACCGGTGCGTGATGCTGGGGGCGCGGCGGATCGTCGTGCTGCCGTACTTCCTGTTCACCGGGATCCTGCCGGAGCGGGTGCGGCAGCAGACCGAGGGGTGGGCCGCCGCGCACCCGGACATCGACGTGCGGTCGGCCGAAGTCATCGGCCCGGAGCCGGAGTTGCTCGACCTGGTGATGGAGCGGTACCACGAGGCGGTGGAGGGTGATCTGCGGATGAACTGCGACTCGTGCGTCTACCGGATCGCGCTGCCGGGGTTCGAGGACAAGGTGGGGCTGGCGCAGCAGCCGCACTTCCACCCGGACGACGACGGTCACGACCACGGGCACGGGCACGGTGCCCACCACCACGACGGGCACGCCCACTCCCATGCGCACTGATGGCACGGGCGACGACGCCGGGGACAGAGTGCCCGATGAGCCAGGGGGTACGCATGATCTGCGGCATCACGGTGATGCCGAGGTGCGTGACGGCGGTTCGGGGCTTGTCGATCTCGCCGTGAACGTCCGGGCGGACACGCCTCCGGCGTGGCTGCGGGAGCGGATCGCCGCCTCGCTGACCGGACTTGCCGCCTATCCCGACGGGCGGGCGGCACGGGCCGCGGTGGCCGCGCGGCACGGGCTGCCGGTGGAGCGGGTGTTGCTCACGGCCGGGGCCGCGGAGGCGTTCGTGCTGCTCGCGCGCGCCCTGAAGGTCCGTCAACCCGTGGTCGTGCACCCGCAGTTCACCGAACCCGAGGCCGCGTTGCGGGATGCCGGGCACAGTGTGGACCGGGTGCTGCTGCGGGCCGAGGAGGGGTTCCGGCTGGATCCGGCGGCGGTGCCCGAGGACGCCGACCTCGTCGTCGTCGGCAACCCGACCAATCCGACGTCCGTGCTGCATCCCGCCTCGGTCATCGCCCAACTCGCGCGGCCCGGGCGGACGTTGGTCGTGGACGAGGCGTTCATGGACGCGGTGCCGGGTGAGGCGGAGGCGTTGGCCGGGCGGGTGGACGTGCCCGGGCTCGTGGTGTTGCGCAGTCTCACGAAGACGTGGGGGCTGGCGGGGTTGCGGATCGGGTACGTGCTCGCGGCGCCCGAGACGATCGCCGCGCTGGAGCGGGTGCAGCCGTTGTGGCCCGTGTCCACGCCCGCGTTGGTGGCCGCGGAGGCGTGTGTGTCGGGGGCGGCGGTGGTGGAGGCGGAGCTGGCGGCTCGGCGGATCGCTGCGGATCGGGATCATCTGGTGGCGGGGTTGCGGGAGTTCGGGGTGGATGGGTTGGAGGTGGTGGAGCCTGCGGCGGGGCCGTTTGTGTTGGTGCGGGTGTCTCGGGGGGGTGCGGTGCGGCGGCATTTGCGGGATTTGGGGTTTGCCGTGCGGCGGGGGGATACGTTTCCGGGGCTGGGGGAGGAGTGGTTGCGGATCGCTGTGCGGGATCGGGTGACGGTGAATCGGTTCTTGTTGGGGGTGGATCGGGCTTTGACGTTGGCTGGGGGGTG
>LJCV01000265.1 GCA_001298575.1 Actinobacteria bacterium OK074 | reverse complement strand
CGGGGATGGCTGTGGGGTCACTGGCTACGACGGGGGTGTTGGCCGGTGCTCGACGGGGGTGGCGAGGCGGGACCGCACCCGTTGCGTGATGTCGTGGCTCGGGCCCAGTCCTCGCTCGGCCAGGGGGAGGAGCCGCTGGAGTTCTTCTCGGGCCGCGGCCGGGTCGCCCTGGGCGTCGATCGCGGTAGCGAGGTTGAGGCGCGCCGAGACGACTTGCTCGCTTTCCTCTCCGAGGGCCGCGGTCAGTTCGGGGATGACCTGTTCCAGGTCCGCACGCGCGGCGCCGAAGCGGTCTTGTGCCAGTACGGACGCGGCGATGTTCGAGCGGGTGATCAGGACATTCGGATGCGTCGGGCCGAGCGTCCCGCTCTCCACGGTGAGGATCGCCCGCTGTTCCGCTTCCAGCCCCGGGAAGTCTGCCGACGCCTGGAGCGATGCTTCGAGCGCGTAGTGGATCGCCAGGGTTTCGGACGTCTCCGTGCAGGACTGCCGCAGCAGGCCGTCCAGTACGGTCCGGAATTCGGTCTGTGCCGCTGTATGCGCCCCCTGTTGGGTCAGGCAGGCGGCAAGGTTGGTGCGGGCTCTGAGGCTGTTCGGGTGGTCGTAGCCCAGGGTGGCCGTCATGATGTCGACGACCGTTCGGAGTTCCTGTTCGGCCGCGCTCGGATTCCCCCTCCTGGTGAGGAGGACGGCGAGGTTGCTCCGGTTGAGCAGGGCGTGGGGATGGTCTTCCAGGCCGGCTTCCGACCAGGCGGTGACGAGCACGCGCAACTCACCCTCCGCCACGTCCAGTTCTCCGGAATCCAGCAGGATCATGGCCAGTCCGCCGCGGGTGACGAGGGTACTTGGGTGATCGGGCCCCTGAAGGTCCGTCTCGGCGCCGAGTACCTCGCTCATCTCGGCACGGGCCGCGGCCAGATCGCCCAACTCGTACAACAGGTAGGCCAGTTCGTGGCGGGCTGCGAGGGTGAGCGGGTGCCGCGCGCCCAGCGCGCGCTCCGTACCGGCGCACAGACCGCGGAATTCGGCTTCGGCGTCGTCGAGCTTTCCCAAGTTGCGCAGTACACGTGCCAGTTCGTGACGGGCCGCCAGGGTGATCTCGTGCTCCGGGCCCAGCGCCTGTTCCATGGCGGCGACGGCACTGAGCAACTCGCTCTCGGCGGCGGGCAGGTTCCCGTGCTCGGCGAGCGTGCGGGCCAACTCGATCCGTACCGCGAGCGTGTTCTGGTGCGCAGGGCCCTTGAACGGTTCCGCGATCCGGAGGACCAGCCGGAACTCCTGCTCGGCCTCTCGGTAGAGCCCCATCTCCCGCTTGATGTAGGCGTGTCGGTACAGGGTCGCGAGCAACTCCTCCATGGGCGGCTCCGCGAGACCGCGCAGGCAGTCGAGAGACTCGTCGAGGTGGTGCTCCGCCGTCTGCCAGAGCCCCGTGTGCCGACAGAACTCGGCGGTCCTGAAGGCCAGAGCCGCCAGCAGCCGGAGCCACTCCTCGGGCGTCCCCTCCCCTGCGATGTCGGCGACGGAACAGTGCGGCAGAAGCAGTCGCCAGGCGGGCCAGTTGTCCGGGTCCGCGGGATCGAGTTCGGCCGCTCGGGCATACAGCGCGAGGGTGCGCGCCGAGTAGTACTGCTCTGCCTGTTCCACGGCCGCGGGCTGGTTTCTCGTGACCTCGCCGATCAACGGATGCAGCGACAAAGAGTCGACGGCGGCGGACGGTGAACCGTCCCGCTGATGCTGCAACAGCCCGAACCCGATGAGCCCTTTGACCGCGCTCGCGAGCTGGGCCGCGTCGAGATCGGGGAAGGGCTCGTCGCCGCCGAGGACGCTGGCCTTCAGTACGGCGGTCGGAACCGGGCTCGGGCTGAAGAAGGACAGCAGCCGAAGCAGCGGCCGGGCGGCCCGTACTCCTCGGGTCTCCAGGAGGTCGAGGGAGAGTTCCCAGGTATGGGTGAGGAGTTGGCGGTAGCCGAGTTCGCGGTCCTGGGCGAGTACGGAGATCGCGTGCGGGAACGCCGAGTCGAGGGCCGCGGAGTACTCGGCGTACGAACGCGGGGTTCGCGCCTCGGGAAGGACGGGGCCGTCGTTCGCCTCGGAGAGGAAGCTCCCCACGAGCATCAGGGCCAGCGGGAGTCCGCCGAGCCGCTCGGCCAGTGCTTCCGCCTCCGCCAAGTGACCTGCGTCCGGGGCGAGTTCCAGCAGGATGCCCGCTCCGTCGGCGGCGGACAGCGGGGCGACGGGCAGGAGTTCGGTGGTGCGCCACCACTCCTTGGGACGCTGGTCCCGGCTGGTCACCAGCACCGTGTTGCCCGCCCCGGGCTCCCGGATCCAGCCGTCGAGCAGCTTCGGCTCGTCGGCGTTGTCCACGACCAGTACCCACGGCCGGGCCCCCGGGCGGTGCAGCGTGCGCCACAGCAGGTCCTTGGCGGAGTCTCCGTGCCGCCACACCGCGTGCACCTCCTCACGGGGTGCGCCCGCCTGGACGGTCACCTCCCGCAGCCCGGCCAGGAGGCTCTGCTGGGTGGTCGCGTCGATCCACCACACGGTGCGCTCCTCGCCCAGCTCGCGGGCGAGGGCGTAGGCGACGGTGGTCTTGCCGCAGCCGCCGGGGCCGTGCAGGACCAGTCGGCCTCCGGTGGTGCGTACGCGGTCGCGCAGCACGTCGAGGAGCGGGCCGCGCCCGTGGATCCCGTGCTCGACCAGGTCCTCGGGCACGGCGATCGAGACGTCGCTGGGGTTCTGGTCCCTGCCGGGGGCGGCGGTGTCGTAGGCGTAGTTGTTGATGGTGAGATTCGCGATTTCGCCGGCCTGGATCAGCTGCCCGTCGACCGGCCCTACGACTCTGTTGTTCACGCTGCCGCCCGGGCTGTCCGCCACTTCGCCGTCCCCCACGTCCGTTGCGCGTCACGTCAGGGTAGCGAGGGCGGGGCGGTGGTGTGCGCGTCGACGAATCCCCGGTCCGTGAGCTGTTCCCCGGGATCCGGCCGCGCCCCCTGTGGCGGGGGCCGGCCGGCGCGCACGCCGACGTGCTGGAGATGGCGGCGGGTACCTCCTGGCCGCGCCGGGACCTCCACGGGCCCGGTCGGACCTCCACGGGCCCGGTCCCGAAGAGGTCTACGTCGTTGCCGGTGCCTTCAACGACCCGTGCGGGATCTACGCGTCCGCCCCCGCCCCCTTCGGCAGTTCCGGGACCTCCTCGGCCGCCGGGAGCTCCGTGGTGGTTTCGGCTCCCGCTGTCTCGGTCGCCGCCGGAGTCAGCGCCGCGCCCAGTCCCGCAATCGCGTCCTTCAGGCCCGTGCCGGTGCCGCTGGCGCTGCCGTTCGGTGTTCCGTTGCTGTGGTCGGGGTCCGCGAACTGCCGTCCCGCCCGGTCGAAGTAGCGCAGCAGCTCCACCGGGAACGGCATCACCAGAGTCGAGTTCTTCTCCGCCGCCACCTCGACCACCGTCTGGAGCAGGCGCAGTTGCATGGCCTCCGGGGTGTCGGACATGATCCGGGACGCGTTGGCGAGTTGCTGGGCCGCCTGGAACTCGCCGTCCGCCGTGATGACTCGGGCGCGGCGTTCGCGTTCGGCCTCGGCCTGGCGGGACATGGAGCGCTTCAGGGACTCCGGGAGCTGGACGTCCTTGATCTCCACCCGGTCGATGTGGACGCCCCAGCCGGTCGCGGGGCTGTCGATCATCAACGCCAGCCCCTCGTGCAGGCGTTCGCGGTCCGAGAGCAGGTCGTCCAGGTCGCTCTTGCCGATGATCGAGCGGAGTGAGGACTGGGCGACCTGGCCGACGGCGAAGACGTAGTCCTGGACCTCGATCGCGGCCGTCACCGGGTCCGTGACGCGGAAGTAGACGACCGCGTCGACCTTCACGGAGACGTTGTCCCGGGTGATGCCCTCCTGCGTGGGCACCGGCATCGTCATCACCTGGACGTTGACCTTGCGCATCCGGTCCACGAAGGGGACGAGGAAGGTGATGCCCGGCCCGCGGTGCTTCGGCATCGCCCTGCCCAGCCGGAACACCACTCCCCGCTCCACCTGGTTGACCACCCGCATCCCGCTGCGCAGCACCGCCAGCACCGCCACGGCCGCCACCACGGCCCCAATCACGCTTCCGTCCACAACACTTCCCCCTCGTCGGACGTCAACCAGACTTTGATCAGACTGGATCAGACAAGGAGGATGACAACGTGTGGGGGCTGGTGGATGCGGTGGGCGCGTCAGGAATGTGTCAAAGATCAGGCAAGGGGGCGGAAAGGGCCCTCGTGCCTGCCCTCACACCGCCGTCGTCAGCGTCGCCCACACCGCGTTGCCGCCCGTGAGTGTCGAGCGGTCCACCCCCCACGTCTCCGCGATCTCGTGCACCAGCAGCAGGCCGCGGCCGTTCTCGGCGGTCGGGCCGGGGCAGGTGCGGGTCCCGGGGGCGCGGTGGGTGGCGTCCTGGTCGTGGACCTCCAGGCGCAGGCGGCTGCCGGGGAGGAGGCCGATGCCGCACAGGAAGCGTGAACTGAGGGTGTGCAGAACGGCGTTGGTGGCCAGCTCGGACAGGAGCAGGGCCGCGTTCGCGCACACGTCGGCGGGCAGCCGCCAGCCGTCGAGGTGTTCGCCCATGGTGTGCCGGGCCACCCGCACGCTGGCCCGGTGCGCGGGGAGTTCGAGCCAGTGCGTGCGGTCCGGGGCCGCGTCGTCCACGCGCCAACCGGCCCGGGGGCACGGGACGTTGGTGTGACGCGTCGGCGTTCCGGAAGGATCACTCACACAACTAACTATGCTCCTTGTCGAGTTCATGCTGCAACCGGCTGCCTGATAATTTCAGGAAGGAGTCATCAGGCGGACGCCATCAGTCAGCGGTCATCAGACAGACGTCATCAGGCAGGCATCTTCAGGAAGTTGGTATCCGTCTGGTGGCATCAGGGAGTCGCTGGCACACTCGTGACGGAACAGCCAAGTCGAACACCCGAGCCGAACAGCCGTGCAGAACACCGATGTTGAACACCGATGAACACCCGAGCCGTAGCCAGCCGTCAGCCAGTCGTCCCAAGGGGTAGAGCGTGAGCGAGGCCCGTCCCGGCGCCGGTACCAGCGCGCCCACCGTCCTGCGCATGATCCTCGGCAAGCGCCTTCAGGAGATGCGGCAGGCCGCGGGGGTGACCCTGGACGGAGCCGCGAAGGCCCTGCGGGTCCAGCCGCTCACCATCCGGCGGCTGGAGAAGGCCGAGGTCGCCCTCAAGCCCCTCTACGTCGAGAAACTCCTCCAGACCTACGGCGCCGAACGCCGGGAGACCGACGAGTTCATCGCCCTCGCCGAGCGGGCCAACCTGCCCGGCTGGTGGCACCCCTACCGTGACGTGCTGCCGAGCTGGTTCTCGGCCTACGTCAGCCTGGAGACCGGCGCGAAGACCCTGCGCACGTACGAACCGCACTACGTCACCGGCCTGTTGCAGACCCGCTGCTACGCCTACAACCTGCTGCGGGCCGGCTTCCCGCGGGACAGCGAGGAGGACCTGGAGCGCCGGGTGGACCTGCGGCTGCGCCGGCAGAACCTCCTGGAGCGGGCCGACGCGCCCACGCTGTGGGTGGTGATGGAGGAGGCCGTCCTGCACCGCACCGTCGGGCCGCCCGAGGTGATGCGGGGTCAGGTCGAACGGCTCCTGGAAGCCATGGAGTTGCCCCATGTCAGCGTCGACGTCGTGCCGTTCGCGGCGGGCGCCCACCTCGGTGTGTGCGCCCCGTTCACGTACTTCCGGTTCGAGGAACGCGAACTGCCCGACATCGTCTACACCGAGATCCTCTCCGGGTCCATGTACCTCGATCAGCGCTCCGACGTCGTAGCACATCTAGAGGCGCACAACCGGATGTCCCTGCTGACGTCCTCCGCGGACAGCAGGGCCCTCTTGAACCGCATGCGCAAGGAGTACTCATGACCAACACCGAGGGCAGTGTCTGCGTCAGCGGCACGCGCAAGGGACGTGTCTACAACGGGATGCCCGCGTCGGAGCTGGGCGACGAGGGCTGGGAGCGTCCGTGGAGCGGGCCCAACGGGGGCCAGTGCGTGGAGATGAAGCGGCTGCCGGACGGACGGGTCGCCCTACGGCAGTCCACCGATCCGGCCGGTCCGGTGCTGATCTACACGCCGGAGGAGATCACGGCGTTCGTGACGGGCGTCAAGCAGGGCCTCGCCGATCATCTGACGCTGGCGGTATCGGCCTAATGACCGGCGTAGGCAACACATGTACGTGTACGGGCAGCGCAGGGCAGACGAAGAAGGGGATCCACACCGTATGAGCAGCACCCCCGCCGCGCGGGACATCGACACCAGCAGGCCGCACTCCGCCCGCATGTACGACTACTACCTCGGCGGCAAGGACCACTTCGACATCGACAAGCAGGCCGCGGAGAAGGTCGCCGAGGCGTTCCCGGCGATCTTCGTGTGCGCCGGGGAGAACCGCGCGTTCATGCACCGGGCCACCCGGGTCCTCGCGCGCGAGCACGGCATCCGCCAGTGGCTGGACATAGGCACCGGCATCCCCACCGAACCGAACGTGCACCAGGTCGCCCAGTCGGTGGTCCCCCAGGCCCGCGTGGTGTACGCCGACAACGACCCCCTGGTCCTCAAGTACGCGGAACGGCTGATGCGTTCGACCCCCGAGGGCCGCACGGCGTACATCCAGGCCGACTTCACCGACCCCGACGCGATCCTCACCGCCCCCGAACTGCACGAGGCGCTCGACCTCACCCAGCCGGTGGCGCTCTCCCTGAACGCGCTCCTGCACTTCATCCCCGACGACCTCGACCCCTACGGCATCGTCGGCCGCCTCATGGAGGCCCTCCCCGCGGGCAGCGCGCTCGCGCTGAGCCACTGCACCCCGGACTTCGCCCCGGAGGTCTGGGAGACCCTCGTCGGCATCTACGCGGCGGGCGGCACCCGCGCCCAGGTCCGCAGCCGCGCCGAGGTCGCCCGGTTCTTCGACGGCCTCGAACTCCTCGACCCGGGCATCGCGGTGGGCCACCGCTGGCGTCCGGACGGGCGCCCCGCGGGCTCGGCGGAGCCGACGGACGTCGACGTCAGCCTCTGGACGGGCGTGGGCATCAAAAGGTGAGTGCGGCAGGCGGGCGGCGGTAAATCGCCGCCGTATCAGACCATTTGTCCGGGGAAATGGGGGACCGGCGCGTGCGGTGCATTCCGGTGGGGGCCGGGGCACCGCACGCGCCGGAGGCGCGCCGGACGATGGCTGGACCCCTGCCATGTGTGTGCCGATGTGTACCGAAAATTTCCTTTGTCAGGTCATCACTGACGGTACTTCCACGGATCTTCCGGGCTACCGTGCTCATGTCGTAAGATCGCCGATGGCATCGGAGAGCTGCCACTGTCGCTCAGGGATCTGGAGCGAAAGATGACTTCGGAATTGACGCCCCCCGCTTCCCCGGTGCCGGAGACGGGCCGCGTCGCCGCTCTGCTGAAGCGACACCGCCGGCGTGCGGGGTTCACCCAGGAGGAACTCGCGGAAGCCGCCGGGATATCGGTGCGCAGCCTGCGGGACGTGGAGCGGGGCAGGACCCACCCGCGGCCGTCCACCTTACGCAAAATCGCCAGCTCCCTCTCCCTGAGCGACGACGAGAAGTCCGCACTCTTCCTCGAACAGCTCGACCCCGCGGCGAACGGACTTCAGGAATCCCTCGGCCCGGCACGCGGTGTCGTCCCGATGGACGGGGTCTACCTGCCGCCCGAGACGACGGAATTCGTCGGCCGCGAACAGGAACTGGCCGGAATCAGCAAGGAGTTACAGGATTTCCGGCCGGGTGAACGCAATGTGATCGCGCTGGTCGGTATGCCGGGCATCGGAAAGACCGCCCTCGCGCTGCGCTGGGCCCGCGCGAACGCCGACCGCTTTCCCGACGGCACCTACTTCATCGACGCCTTCCTCGCCTGGTTCACCGACGGGCACGCCCGCGGTTTCCCCTCGGACAACGGCGCCGCCCCCTATTCCCGGGCGGTCATCGAGGTCATCTCGCGCACCCTCAACCTGGACCTGCCGGTCTGCGCCGACTGGCCCTCCGGCGCGCTGCTCACCGCGATGCGCGAGGAACTCCAGCAGAAACGCATGCTGGTCATCCTCAACAACGTCCCCTCGGCGGCCCATGTCCGGTCGCTGCTGCCGGGGTTGTCGTCCACCACCCTGCTGCTCACCAGCCGCCGCACCATGGACAGCCTGGTCGCCACGCACGGCGCCCGGCAGATCGTGGTCCCGCCCCTGACCGACGACCAGTCCGCCGAACTCGTCGACAAGGTCAGCGAGGGCGCCGTCTCCAACCCGGACCTGACCCGGCGCGTCCTGGACGCCTGCGACGGGCACCCCTTCGCCCTGCGCATCGCCGCCGTCACCATGCGGCAGTACCCCGAACTCATGGCCTCGTCCGACATCGGACGGCTGATCATGCGCGACGTCCTCGACGACCGGTACTTCAGCCTGCGCGGACTCTTCCAGCAGGTGTACGGCGGACTGCCGCAGCCGGCGGTCGGGCTGCTGCTGGCCCTGGCCCGGCAGGGCCGGGAGGAGTTCACGGTCGCCGACATCGCCGAGTCCGTCGGCATCCCCACCGCCTCGGCCGCCCACCAGCTGAGCATCCTGTGCAGCCACAGCCTCATCCACCGCTCCCGGCGCGGTGTCTACACGTGGCATCGGGTCGTCCGCCACTTCATGAGCACGGTGGCGGTGCCGGACGCGTCCGGGGACCCCTACGGGTAGGTCCGGGCGCCGGGACGGGGGTCCGCCGCCGGCGCCCGGAGCGCCCTGCGTCGTCCTCAGACCCGCCGTACGCCGGACAGGCCGCCCCGTACGCCGGACAGGCCGCCCCGTACGCCGGACAGGCCGTCCCGTACGCCTGACAGGCCGCCGCCCCTCGTGGCTGCCGCCCTCACAGCCGTTCCGCCCGCTGCCGGGTCGCCGCGTCGCTCAGGTCCAGCTTGCCGCGGGTGTCGAGCAGCAGCCGGGCGCGCCCGGCCAGGGCGTCCACGTCGTACGTGCCGTGCGCCTGGAGCAGGATGGTCAGGTCGGCGCCCGCCACCTCCGCCTCCAGGTCGGTCGCCCGCCGCACCGGACGGCCGTCGACCTGCCAGTCGGACACGTACGGGTCGTGGTAGACGAGCCGGGCGCCGCGCGCGAGCAGCTTGCGCGCGACCGGCAGCACGGGCGTCTCGCGCAGATCGGCGACGTCCTCCTTGTACGTCACCCCGAGCAGGAGCACGTCCGCGCCGTTGATCGACTTGTAGTTGTCGTTGAGGAGTTCGTTGGCCCGCTCCACGACATAGCCGGGCATCCGGCCGTTGATCTCCCCGGCCAGCTCGACCAGGCGGAACGGATAGCCCAGTGAACGCACCTTGTGCGACAGGTAGTTCGGGTCGACCGGGATGCAGTGGCCGCCCACGCCCGGACCCGGGTGGAACGCCTGGAAGCCGAACGGCTTGGACGCCGCGCAGCGGATCGCGTCCCACAGGTCCACCCCGAGGTCGTGGGAGAACACCATCATCTCGTTGACCAGCGCGATGTTGACGTACCGATAGGTGTTCTCCAGCAACTTGGCCATCTCGGCCTCCCGGGTCGACCTGGCCTGGATGACCTGGTCGCACAGCCTGCCGTAGAAGGCGGTGGCCGCGGCGGCGCAGTCCGGGGTGTGCCCGCCGACCACCTTGGGGGTGTTGCGCACCCCGAACAGGGCGTTGCCCGGGTCGATGCGCTCGGGCGAGAAGGCCAGGTGGAAATCGGTGCCGGCGGTCAGCCCGGAGAGCTTCTCCAGCAACGGCCGGACCACTTCGTCCGTGGTGCCCGGATAGCTCGTCGACTCCAGGGCGACCAGCGAACCCGGCCCGATCACCCGCCCCGCCGTCTCGGCGGCGGCCCGCACCGCGGTGAGGTCCGGGGAGTCCGAGTCGGACAACGGTGTCGGCACGCAGATCACCACGGTCTTCGCGGACGGCAGCGCGGACTCCTCGGACACCGCACGGAACCCGCTCGCGAGCATGGCCCGTACGTCGTCGTCGCGGAGGTCGCCCACATGACAGCGCCCGGCGTTGAGCCCCGTCGCCACGTCCGGGTTCTGGTCGTATCCGACGACGTCCATACCGGCCCGTACTGCCTCGTGGGCCAGTGGCAGACCCACATAGCCGAGCCCGACGACGATCAAGTCGGCCTGTGGAGTGCCGACTTGCTTGTTGATTCCATACATACAGCCAGAGCACCTTTCTCGGTCCGCGCTGCGCGGCTTCCGTTTCTGTGGGGGGTGGTGGCTCAACTGGGTGAGGATTGGCGACTCAACTGGGGGGAGGGGTAGGTCGGTTGATGGGGGGAGAGGGGCGACTACCTGGCGTCGGGCGCCGGTTCGGGGCGCGGCTGGAGGAATTCGAGCCGGTTGCCGAACGGGTCGTCGGCGTAGAAGCGGCGGTGGCCGGGGAAGTCGTCGTCCCAGCGCGGCTCGAAGCCGTGGACGGTCAGCAGGGCGCCCAGGGCGTCCAAGTCGACGACGAGGAAGGCCGGGTGGGCCTTGCGGGCGGGCCGGAAGTCCTGCTCGACGCCCAGGTGCAGCTCGACACCCTCGGCGCGGAACCAGGCCCCGCCCCGCGCCGCGAGCACGGGCGGCTTGGCGACCTCCGTCATGCCCAGCACCCCGGCGTAGAAGGAGCGGGCCAGGTCCTCCTGCCCGGCGGGCATGCCGACCTGGACGTGGTGCAGACGGTCGAAACGGTGGACGGCACCGGACATGGTGATCTCCTGATGGCGGTACGGGGGGCTGCTTGCGGTAAGGCGGTGAGACTGTAAGGCGGTAAGTGGGCTTGGGGTCACAGTGTTTGACGGTGTGTCAGGTGCTGTCGGGTGTGGTCAGGTGCTGCCGCCCAGGATTTTCAGGCGGGTCAGTTCCGCCCGGACCGACAGGGCCTCGCGGCACAGTCGTGGGCGTTCGCGGTGGGCGGCCGGGCGGCTGCGGAAACCGGCGAGTTCGGCGTCCAGGTCCAGGCCGGTGAACTTCGCCAGGGCCGTGTGGTCGCCCGCGCACAGGTCGGCGTAGTCGAGTTCGACCCGCCGGTCCGGGGGCACCGCGTCCCGGAAGGCCAGCCAACGCGAGGTCCAGTGCGCCCACTTCGCGGAGGCGGCGTGCGCGTCGGCCGGGTTCCACGGCTTGTCGCGCCGCCAGTTGAGCATGGAGGAGACGGTCGCGTCGGGGTCGCGCACCAGGAACGCCCAGCGGGCGTCCGGGAACACCGAGTGCAGCCAGGGCAGTTCGAGCAGGTACTCGTTGTACTTGTCGCCCCAGAGGCCGGTGTTCCCGTACGCCTCGGCGCAGATCGCGCGGATGTCGTCGACGACGGTCGGGGGCTCGCCGCCCGTCGCGGCCCGCCTGGCGCTCGCCAGCAGGGCCGTACGGGCCCGGTCCAGCCACGGTTCGGAGCCGGCGCCGTAGGGCGGGACGCGGGTCAGGGCGTGGGTCACCTCGTCGGCGCGGAGGTGACCGGCGGCGATGTCGTCCTGGGTCCACCAACGGCGCAGCAGGTAGGGGAGTTTGCCGTTGGCGGTGAAGCAACCTCCCGCCGCGGCCACCGCGTTGGAGAGGGCTCCGGCGAGCGCGGTGGTGCCCGAGCGCTGCGGGCCCACCAGGAACAGGGGGTCCGTGCCGGTCATGCGGGCTCCTTCAGCCAGGCGGCGAGGGTGGCCATGCAGGGTTCGCTGGCGTGCACTCCGCCCGCCGAGAAGCCGTCGCCCCAGGGCTCGTCGCGCTCCTTGGCGGTGAGGACGCGGCCGGGGCGCCAGTGCGTCTCCAGCGAGAGGTGGCCGGTGTAGCCGCGCTCGCGCAGCGCGGCCACGATGGTCGGCCAGGACAGCGTGCCGTGGCCCAACTCGACGTATTCGCGGGTGCCTTGGGGGTCCTTGACGTGGACGTGGGCCAGGGAGCCCGGCCGGATGTCCGCGAGGCCCGCGGTGCCGGTGCCGTCGCCGAAGCCGCTGAAGACCGTGTTGCCCGGGTCCCAGAGCAGGCCGGTGTCCGGCCGGTCGAGGAGGTCGAGCAACTGCTGGGTCAGGGCGGCCGTCGGGGTGTTGGTGCGGGTGCCGCTCTCGAAGGCCACGGTGACGCCGTCGGTGGCCACCCGGTCGAGCACGGCGCCGACCGCGTGGGCGGCGGCGGCGACGTCCGGCTGTGCGGCGCGGAAGTAGGAGAAGACCCGCACGAGACCGGCGCCGAGCACCGCGCACTGTTCGAGGGAGCGGGACAACAGCTCCGTCGAGCGGTCCAAGTCACGTGTTCCGGTGGGCAGTTCGGTCTTGAAGACCGGGCTGGCGAAACCGGCGACGGTGAGTCCGGCGTCCGCCGTGCGGGCGGCGATCTCCTTGCACTGACGGGGTGTCAGTTCGTGCGGCGGGGTGTTCCAGACGGACCGGACCTCGATCGCGGGGAAGCCGTGGCGGACGCACACCGCCAGGACCTCGTCGAGATCCTGGCTGATCTCGTCGGTCAGGACACAGGGACGCATGCGGCGACCTCCGGGGAAACGGGCGTGGACGACGGGCCGCCTGCGGCGAGCACCCGCCGCAGGGTGCGGATGTCCTGGGCGGCGGTGCCCGCCTTCGTCTCGACGGTGACGGGCAGCGAGGTGCCGTCCAGCAGGGCGGCGGTCCACGCGGTCAGCGCCGGGGCCGCGCCGAGCCCGACGTGCCGGTAGCCGTCGTCGCGCCGGACAAGCCCCTTGACCTGTACGGCGACGGCGTGCCGGAGCAGGAACCCGCGGGCCTCGGCGATCGAGGCGCGCAGCCGCACCAGCGCCAGTGTGTCCACGACCGCGCCGACGCCGTGCCGGGCGAGGACCTCGTCCAGCACCGCGAGCGTGGGCGCCTCGGTGTGCGGTTCGACGATCAGCCGCAGCCCGGGGCCCCAGGTGTCGCGCAGCCGGTCCACGTCGGCGCCGAAGCGCCGCACCTCGGCCGGGTCCGCGAGCGGGGCCACGAACAGCCGTAGCGGGATGCCCCGTTGGAGCAGGACGCGCATCACCGCGGGCGGCACCGGGTCGGGGTCCACGCCGGTGCCGAGGGTGGCGCCGGCGCCGACGAAGGAGACCGGCAGGGTCCGCGCGATCAGGTCCAGGTGCGGTTCCCAGCCCTGCCCGCGGCCCGCGCGCAGGTCGACGCACTGGGCGTCGATCGCCGTCGCCGCGCGCAGCAGCTCCGCGGCGGAGGCGTGCGGCAGGCTGGAGGAGGAGACACCGATCAACGGGCCGGAGGAGGAGACACCGGTCAACGGGCTCATGACGCGGGCTCCTTGACGGCGGTCAGCCGGCGGACCTCTTCCAGGACGACGGTGACGCCCCGGGCGTGGCCGAGCGCGTACCGCTCCGGCGCGGCCTCGCCGCGCACCGCCGCCCGCAGCTCCCGGTAGACCTCCGCGCGCAGCTGCGGGGTGGGCGGCGCCGGGATGAACTCGGCCCGGCCGCCGATGCGGTGCTCGGTGCCCTCGTCGGTGACGGTCAGCTCGTGGTCGGCGTCCACGAGGTGCAGGCGCTCGCCCCGGGGCGCCGGATGCGCACTCGTCAGGACGCTCATCAGCGCGCCCCCGGCGAAGCGGACCGCGAGCGCGGCGCGGGTCTCGATGCCCGGCGCGTCCCGGCAGTCCGCGAGCCCGGCGACCGCGACGGGCGTGCCCAACAGGCGGCACGCCAGGTCCAGTTGGTGCACCGCGAGATGCGCGATGTGGCCGCCCGCGCTGCGGTCGGGGTCCTGCCGCCAGTCCTCCGCCAGGTAGTGCGCCACCGGGCGGGGCCGCAGCACCTCGACGGTGGCGGTGGCGTCCGCCGTCCACGGCGTCTCCAACGCGCCGTCGGGCAGCCGCCCGCGGTGCTGGAGCATGGCCAGCGCGGGCGCGGTCGGCGTCTCGGCGGCCAGCACGGCGTCGAGTTCGGCGACCGAGCCCGCGACCGGCTTCTCCACCAGGACGGCCTTGCCCGCCCGCAGCGCGGCGACCGCGAGGTCCGCGTGCGTGCCCGGCGGGGTGCACACGGCCACCGCGTCGACGCCCGCGTCGGCGAGGACGTCGTCGAGTGTGCGGACGGCCGCCTGGGCGGTGCGGCCCAGCTCCTCGGCCCGCCACCGGTCGGCGTCGACCACGGCCGTCACCAGGCCCGCGCCGGACAGCCGCAGCGCGTCGACGTGCTGGCGCGCGGCCCGGCCACAGCCGACGACGGCGATCCGAATTCCCTTGTCTTGCACGGTCATTGCTGCCCCTCGGGTGTCGCGCCCACGGTCGCGGGCTGCGGTGCGGCCGTGCCGCCGCGGCCCCGGCGGCTCAGCTCCCGGCCGGTGAGATACACGCTGTCCAGGGCCACGTTCAGCAGCGCGGCGGCGGTCTGCGGGCCGCCGACCGCCTTGCGGACGCCGGCGCCCAGGCGGACCAGCGGATGGGTGTCCTGCGGGGTGTCGTCCACCAGCCCGGCGCGCCATGCCTCGCGGAACGCCGTGGTCAGGCCCCGCGAGTTGCGGTGCAGGACGAGCATCTCGGGGACGAAGTGGCAGGGGCCGCCGTGCGCTTCGAGGAACCGCACCAGGAAGCGGTCGCTCATCGTCGCCGTATCGGGAAAGCCGCCCGCGAGGACCAACAGGTCGCGCCGGACGAGGGAGTTGCCGCCCGCCAGGAAGGACACCCGCTGCTCGGGTTCCAGGGGCGCGTAGCGGAGGTCGTAGCGCAACTGCCGGGCCTGCGAGACGAGTCCGGGGTCGAAGCGCCGGACCGGGCCGGTCACCGCGCCCCGGTCCGCGGTGAGCGCGTCGCGGGCCGCGGCCAGCCAGCCCGCGCACAGCCGGACGTCGTCGTCGAGGAACCCGACCGCGTCCACGTCGTCCGCGAGCGCCTTCAGCGCCAGGTTGCGGCAGTGGGCGGCGCCGCGCCGCACGGGGTTGCGCAGCAGCCGTACGGGGACGCCCGCGACCTCGGCCGGTACCGTGACCGGCTCCTCGGCGGCGTCCTCGACCACGACGATCTGCGCCAGCGTGTCGTCGGCCTCGCGTCCGACCGACTCCAGACAGGCCGCCATGTCGTCGGGGCGGCCGACGGTGGGGATGATCAGCGCGATACGCCGGACTCCCATGCCTTCCTCCATTCGCTCAGACAGCGGTCCCACCGCTGGGTCTCGCCCGCCGGCAGGTACGTCCGGCGGATCTCGTGCGGGGCGGTGTGCCAGGGCCGGGCGGGCGCCTTCACCGAGCCGAAGCACAGCGACGGCAACCGCGGCCCGCCGGACGGCAGTTCACCGAAGGGGTACGCCAACCAGTCGGGGGCGCCCGGCAGTCGCTCGGCCAGCACCTCCTGGGCCCGGTCGATCTCGGCCTGGACGGCGGCGTCGTCGGCCAACGTGTTCAGCGGTACGTGCGTGGTGGCGTGGCTGGCGACGACGTGCCCGCGGCGGGTCAGTTCGGCCAGCTGCGCCCACGTCATGTGCCGCAACGGGCCGCGCACCGGGTGCTGTTCGACCTGTCCGACCAGGTCGACGCTGACGAACACCACCGAGCGCCAGCCGCGTTGTTCCATCAGCGGCAGGGCGTGTTCGAAGACGTCGGCGTACCCGTCGTCGAAGGTCAGCAGGCAGCCGGGCTCGGTGTGGCCGCCCGCCGCCACCACGGACGGGACGGCGGTCGGCTCCAACGGCCGGAAGCGCTCGCCGAGTCGGGCCAGGCCCAGGTCGAAGTCGCCCGGGGTGAGCGCGGTGTAGTGGCGGATGTCCGGGTGGACGTGGTGGAAGTACAGGACGAGCGGCCAGCCCGGTGCGGAGCCGATCTCGGGCGGGGGAGTGGCCTGTTGCTCCGGGAGACGAGTGCCGGAGACCTGGGGTGGGGACACGGACGGGACCTTTCGCTGTGTGCGTGTGGGGGTGCGTGCGTGTGTGTGGGGGGAGTCGGGTCACTGGGGCAGCGCGGCCGGTACCTCCCGGGGCGGGGGCAGTTGCAGCCAGCCGGGGTTGAGGTCGGCGACCCCGGGGCAGCCCATCAGCCGGAGCGTGCGCACCAGTTCGGAGCGGAACAGGTCGAGGATCCGGGCGACTCCGGGCTCGCCCGCCGCCGCCAGCCCGTACACGAAGGGGCGGCCGACGAACACCGCCCGCGCGCCGAGCGACAGCGCCTTGACCACGCAGGTGGCGCGGCGGACCCCGCCGTCCAGGAAGACCTCCGTGGTCGGGCCGACGGCCGCGACGACCTCTGGCAAGGCCCGGATGGTCGCGGGCACCCCGTCCAGCGACCGGCCGCCGTGGTTCGACACGATGATCGCGTCGGCGCCGGAGTCCCGGGCGGCGAGCGCGTCCGAGCCGGTGAGGACGCCCTTCACCAGGACATGACCGGCCCACTCGCGTTTCATCCACTCGACGTCGGCCCAGGTGAACCGGGCGGAGCCGTGCAGCACCCCGGAGGAGACCAGCGAGGAGGCGCCGGACAGGGCCGCGAGCTGGCGGCGCAGCGAGGGCGCCATGGACGCCAGCCAGCGCGGCCGGGCCAGCATCTGCCCGGCGATGTGCGCGGCGAGCCGCTTGGACGGCCGCACGGGCGGGGCCACGCCGTGCCTCAGTTCGCCCTCGCGGTTGCCCGGCGGCGGCCCGTCCATGGTGACCACCAGGCCCTGGAAACCGGCCTCTGCGGCGGTGTCCATCAGCCGCCGGACGGCGTCCCGGCCGCCCGCGGAGGTGATCTGGAACCAGTGCGGTCCGGGCGCGCCCGCGGCCACCTCCCGGGGCGAGCACATCGCGGTCCGGCTCAGCACGGAGATGGTGCCGGCCGCGGCGGCGGCGCGCGCCACGCCGACCCCGCCGTCCGGGTGGATCAGCTGGATCATCCCCGACGGCGCGAGCAGCACGGGCAGTTCCACGCGGGTGCCGAGGACCGTGGTGGTGATGTCCGGCTCGAAGTCGACGCCCATCCGGGGCCGGATCCCCAACTCCTGGAAGGCGCGCACGTTTTCGGCCAGGGTCAGCTCGTCCTCGGCCCCGCCCTCGATGTAGTCCGTCAGCAGCCGCGGGATGACCCGGCGGGCCCGGCGCTGCGCGTCGGCGACGCTGATGATCCTGGCCGCGCGATTCCTCGGCACTGCTACCTCCTCGTCATGGTCAACGGGCCCCGGGCGACGAAGCCTTCGCGCCAGGTGACGGTGAAGTCCCCCAGCACGTCCGGGTCCACGGCCGCCAGCGCGGCGATGAGCACCCGCCCCTCCAGCCGGGCGAGCGAGGCCCCGGGGCACAGGTGCCGCCCGTGGCCGAAGCCGAGATGGCCCCGCCTCCGGGTCAGATCGACGGCGTGGGCGTCGGGGAAACGGTCCGGGTCGTGGTTGGCGCTCTCCAGGTCGACCCACGCGAACTGGCCGCGCCGCAGCGGTATTTGACCCTCCGTCACCTCACCGCTGTCCGCCGCCGACCACCGGGGCAGCAGCCGTACCGGCGAGTGGACGCGCATGACCTCCTCGAAGAGGATGTCCGGCGCCCGCTCGGCGGCCTCCCGGAACGCAGCCGGGTGGGTCACGGCCCAGGCGAGCAGGCAGCCGAGCTGGTTGAGGGGGTTCTCGTAGCCGCCGTGCAGCAGCACCGTCGGGGTGGAGCGGGCGAGTTTGAGCGGGAGGGTGCCCGCGCGGGCCGCCTCCTCCAGGCGGGCGTGGAAGCCGGTGGCGCGGCCCGCCGTCCCGTCCCGCTCGAACAGCAGCGTGGTGCGCAGGGCCGCGTTCGCGGTACGGCGGCGCTCCGGGGGCGACAGGTCCGGCTCCAGCATGCCGAGCATGCCCCGGGTGAGGGCGCCGACGGTCTCCCGGCGCTCGGCCGGGATGTCCATCGCCGCCATGATCCCCTCCAGGACGAGGGGTTCGGCGAGTTCGGCGACCAGGTCGGCGCCGGGCCGCCCGACCGTGTCGCGGACCAGCGCGGCGCAGTACTCCTCCAGGTGCGCGGCGAGGTCCGCCAGCCGGGAGCGGGTGAAGTACTCCCGGATCAGGCGGCGGGCGTCGCGGTGCAGGTCGCCGTCGAGGAACAGCATGTTGTTGCCCGGCTCCCGGTCCAGCCCGGCGCGCGCGGCGTCGGAGACCAGCTCGGGCCCGGCCAGCAGCCGCCGGCACGCCGACCAGCCGCGCACGTAAGCCGGTTCGGGGCCGCCGTCGACGTAATAGAGGCTCATCGTGCACGCACCTTCTGTTCGGCATAGAGGCTCATCGCGCACGCACCTTGTGTTCGGCATAGAGGCTCATCGCGCACGCACCTTGTGCTCGGCCCGGACCACCAGTACCTGGGTGAGGGCGCCCAGCGCCGCCACCACCAGCACGCTGTGCAGCAGCCCCGCCCCGCTCACCCGCCCGGCCGCGGCCTGCCGGATGGTGTCGCAGACGGCGGTCAGCGGGTTGTAGTGGACGACGTGCCGCATCCAGCCCGGCACCAGCGCGGCCGGCACGAACGCCGAGCTGAGGAAGACCAGCGGCATGCTCAGCGGGGTCACCGCCTGGGCGGCCTCCGCACTGCCCTTGCGCAGGCAGAGCGAGAAGGCGAGGCCGCCCCACGCCATGCCCAGCGCGGCGGTCAGCGGCACGACGACGGCGAGGGCGAGCGGCCAGTTGAGGATCGCGGCGCCCGAGGCCCGCGCCACCAGCAGCAGCACGGTCACGAAGAACGCGATCCGCGTCCCGTCGCCCAGCCTGCGGCCGAACTGGCTCAGCGAGGGCCCCAGCGGGGACAGCTCCATCCGGTCGTAGAAGCCGAGTTGGCGCTCCACCGCGACCCCGATACCGGCCGAGGCCGTGCCCAGCAGCGCGGACAGTACGATCGGCCCGGCCATCAGGTACTGCACGTAGTGGGGGTGGGCCGCGAACCCCGGGGTGTCGTCGAGCCGGACACCCAGCCGGGCGAAGACCCCGGCGAACAGCCGCGAGTACGCGATCAGCATGAAGGTCGGCACCACCAGCGGGGCCACCATGGTCTGCGGCCCCAGGGCCCGCAACTCCCGCAGGGTGCGCAGGTACAGCACCCAGGTCGCGCGCAGGCGCGGGGCGGTCGTGCGCGGGACGGTCGTACGAGGCGCGATGACGTGCGGCGCGGTCAACTGCGGTGCGGTCGTGCGCGGTTGGGTCATGTGCGGTTCGGTCATGTGCGTCCACCTCCGCGCCGGGCGAGTGCGCGGTGCTCCACCGGGACCGACGACGCCGGCTCCTGCTCGGTGGCCTCCGCGAGCCGGGTGAAGACGTCGTCGAGCGTGCCGTGGCCCCAGTGCAGGTCGGCCACGGCCACGTCGAACTCGGCCAGCAGCGCCAGCAGGGCGTCAACCCGGGTGTCGTGCGGCCCCGTTGGGATCTCGACGACGCCGTCCGCGACGACCGGGGCGGCGCCCGCGGGCAACAGGCCCCGCGTGGCGGCGAGTTCGAGGGCGCGCACGGCGTGCTCGGCGCCGTGCCGGACCCGGATGCGCAGCCGTCCCGCGGCCACCGTGGCCTTCAGTTCGTCCGGGGTGCCGGAGGCGACGATACGGCCCTTGGACATCAACTCGACGCGCTGGCAGAGGTGTTCGGCCTCGTCCATGTAGTGGGTGCTGAACAGCACGGCCAGACCCCGGCCGCGCAGATCGGCGAGCAGGTCCCAGACCGCCCGGCGCAGGTTCGGGTCCAGGGCGACCGTGGGCTCGTCGAAGACGATGGCGCGCGGCTCGTGCAGCAGGGCCAGCGCGAGCGCCACCCGCCGCTGGGTGCCGCCGGACAGCTCGCCGACCCGGCGGCGGCGCACGGCGGTGAGCCGGAAGACGACCTGGAGCTCCCCGGCCCGCACCCGGGCCGGGCGGGCGCGCATCCCGTGCAGCGCGGCGTGCACCGCGAAGTGGTCGGCCACGGACATCATCGGGTCGAGTCCGGTGGCCTGGAGGGCGACCCCGAGCAGCGGGCGCACCGCGGCCCGGTCCCGCACGGACACGCCGTAGACGTGGGCGTCGCCTTCGGTGGGGGAGGTCAGCGTGGCCAGCATGTTGAGCGCCGAGCTCTTCCCGGCGCCGTTCGGGCCGACCAGCCCGACGATCTGCCCGGACGGCACGGCGAAGGAGATCCCGCGCACGGCCTCGGTGCCGTCGGGGTACCGCTTGGTGAGGCCGTGGACGGCGATCCCGTCAGCGGCGTGGACGGCGATCCCGTGAGCGGCGGCGGTCATGACGGCCCGCCCACGTCGGCCACGGACTCGGCCACCATCTTCGCCAGGTCCCCGACGGTCCGGCACTCGCCGAGGTCCATCCTCGACTCCGGGACGGACCAGCCGTACTCCTCCTCCAGGAACACGATGAGCTCCAGGAAGTCCAGCGAGTCCAGCGACAGCCCGGGCCGCTCCGGCCCCTCGGTGCGCCACAGCGGAGTGTCGTCGGTCATCGCCCCGGCCGCGCCGGAGACCCGTTTCATCCTGCTGATTCCGGTACGTATTCCGTCCAGCGCCGCGTTGTACGGTGACGGGCTCGCTCCCGTTTCCACGAATACTCCCTTTCTGTCGTTATTGGCGGGCCGTCGGATTCGGTCAGTCCAGGGCCGGGGTGAGCTGTTCCCACAGTTCGTCGTTTCCCTTTTTCATGGCCGCCCGGAGTTTCGGTGCGTCGGGCAGCAGCGCATACCATTCGAGCCAGTGCTCCGGCTGCCGGGCCACAAAAGGCGCCTGGGTGTTCACGAAATCCTGGAGGAACGCCTCCTCGGACCGTCCGGCCGGATCGATCGCGGACTCCACGCACACGCTCAGCCCCTGGTCGGCCGGGCCCCAGCACAGCGGCACACAGGGCCGCCCGGCGAGCTGCGCGATCTTGCCCATACCCGCCCCGACCAGCAGACTGTGCCCGAGGAACCGGGTGGCCATCACCCGCACCGACGGCAGTACGACGTCCACCATCACCCACACCGAACGGCCACCCCGCAACTCCTGGGTGAGCCGGACCGCGGCGGAGCGGCTGGACATCCGCACGGCGTCCCGGGGGTCGTCGATACTGCGGTCGAGAATATCCTCGCGAGCTTTTGACAGAAGAGGGGCGATCGACGATTTCGCCAACCCCAGGGCGACCAGCGGATAACCGGTGTAGTGGAACGCGGACAGAATCGCGGGTACGCCGTCGGCGAGCGCCCGTTCCGCCGCGGCGATTCCGAAGCGGGTGCGCGCGAATTCCACCGAGACGTCCGGGGCGGCGGCCATGAGCGTCTTGCACACGAACTGGGTCCAGATGAAATTCTCGTACACCTGCTCGGCGGTCTTCGACGGACACACGCCGGGCAGTCCGGTCCGGGCGATGGCCTCCGCGCTGACCCGTTTGAAGAGCGCGCGGCCCGGGTGCCGGCCGCCGACCTCGGCGACGAACGCGTCGGTGCGGGGGCCGGCGAAGGCGTCCGGGCCGAGCGCGATCAGCCGGCGGGCGGCGGCGGCGAGGGAAGTGCCTCTCATGCCGGCACCGCCCTCATGAGAGGGAACCCGCGAGAATCTTCACCCGGGACTCGCCCAGTCATGAGAGGGAACCCGCGCGGATCTTCACCCGGGACTCGTCCAGTCATGAGAGGGAACCCGCGAGAATCTTCACCCGGGACTCGCCCAGCGCCGCCACCAGCGGCTTGCGCCGCAGCTTGCCGCTGGTCGTCACGGGCAGCGCGCCCCGCCGGGTCAGGAGCACCCGCCGCGGCGCCACCCCGAGCCGCGAGACGATCCGCTCCCGCAGCTCCTGCGCGAGCCGGCTGACGCTGTCCTGGTCGCAGTAGGCGGGCTCGCACTCGGCGACCACCGTCAGCGCGTCGTCCTCGGGCACCGCCAGCACCCGGCCGTCGCGCACGCCGTCGACCTCGGCGGCGTACGCCTCGATGTCGATGGCGAAGATGTTCCGGCCGGCTATCTGGAAGACGTCGTCGGTGCGGCCCAGCACATGGAGTTCCCCGTCGCGCAGGAAGCCCAGGTCACGGGTGTGGAACCAGCCGTCGGCGTCCGCCAGCGAGGTGCCGTCGGTGAGCGTTCCCACGGAGGGGCCGCGCACCAGGATCTCGCCGATGCCGTCCCCGGCGGTTCCGTCGCCCCCGGCGCTGCCGTCGACGCGTACCTCGTACCCGGCCATCGGCACCCCGCTGGAGACGACCTCGTGCTCGCGGGCGGCGCCGAGGTCCAGGCGCTCGTCGTCGGCGAGCGCCCCCAGCGGGGCCGCGTGCCAGGGGGTGTCCGGCGGGGTGCCGGTGGCGCCGACGACGACCTCCGCCATGCCGTACGCCGGGCACAACGCCAGTGGGTCGAAGCCGCGTTCGCCCATCACCTGGCAGAAGCGTTCGAGGGTACGGGGCCGGATGGGCTCGGCCCCGCAGATCGACACCCGCAGCCGTTCCAAGCCCTCCACCCGGCCGGGGCGGCGCGCGGCCATCTCGTAGCCGAAGTTGGGCGCCATGGTGACCGTGGAGCCGAACTCGGCGCAGGCGGCAAGCCAGTTGGCGGGGTTGCGCATGAACGCCGACGGCGTCAGCAGGACCAGGTCCAGGCCGCGTGCCCAGGCGTCCCCGGCCCCGGCCAGGGGTAACAGGAACCCGACGACCAGGCCCATGTCGTGCGAGAGCGGCAGCCAGCTGCAGAAGCCGTCGCCCGGGCGCAGCTGCGTCCACTGCGCCAGGGCGCCGATGTTGGCCGCGATCCGGTCCTCGGACAGCAGGATCCCCTTGGGCTCGGCGGTGGAGCCGGAGGTGAACTGGGTCAGCGTGAACGCGTCCGGGTCGCCGCTGCCGTGGCCGGACAGCGCCAGGGCGTCCTCGAACGGCAGCAGGGTCACCCCGGCGATCGGCGGCAGCGAGGCCGCCAGTGACGCCTCCAGCAGCATGGTGTCGGCGCCCGACTCGGCGCAGATGCGCCGGACGAAGGCGCCGTACCACTCCTGGTCGGCCCAACGGGGCGGCATCGGGACGGAGATGAGCGGCTGCCCGGCCGCGATCGCACCGGTCAGGACGGTGGCGCAGGCACGGGAGTTGGACAGCGCGATGACGGCCGGACGGCCGTCCCCGGCCGCTCGCAGCCGGCCCATGGCGGCCTCTCCGCTTGTCCACAGTTCGCCGTATTCGACCGATACGGATTCACCGGGAAAGTGGAGGAGGGTCCGGCCGGAGCCTGGCGCGATGAGATCGGCGAGCTTCATCGGACCTCACCGTGGGTCATTGTGGATTCCCTTCCGTCGGCGGTGCGAGATGTCGAACCAATTACCGGGCTGGTTCGCCTCGACAGGTGGCTGCTCATGTACCTGATTCTGGGGACTTGACGGACGACTCGGCCGGAGAGAACTCCAGGCGGGCCGGGGTGTATCGGGCTGTGGGGAGATCCTCCCGGTCGGTTGCTTTGTCGCTTTCACAGGACACGTATGTAGTTGCCATGGCAAAGGTACGACTCTGCGTGCCGCCTTTTCGAGGAAGATGACCGGCAACTCTGCGGCGTTTTCGGGGCGGTGTCCGAGGAATGCTGGGGACACCGTGGGATGTGCTTTGCCGGGGCGTTGCCCGCGGCGGGGATGGCAGGGCCGCCCAACCCCCGTACCGGTTACCGGCCGTGGCCGTCGCGGGGGCTGTCCAGGTACTCGCGGGCCAGCTCCAGGACCTGCTCGGGGAGGTCGTCGGCGGCGAGGTCGGCGAGGGTCGTCGCCTCCAGCACCCGGCGCAGGCTCGCCCGCACGGCCCGCCACACGTCCGGCAGTTGGGCGGCGGGCCCGGGGTGGCTGAGCGTGCTCAGACGCAGGTCACGGACGTTGGCGAGGGAACCGTCCACCGCCCGGATGACGTCGGCGAGGGTGATGGAAGCGGCCGGCCTGGCCAGCCGGTAGCCGCCCTCCGGGCCGCGCACGCTCCGCACCAGACCGGCCAGCCGCAGCTCCCGCAGGACGCCGAACAGGAAGCGCACGGAGATGTCCTGGCGGCCGGCGACGTACTCGGCGGTCAGGCAGGCGTCACCGGCCGCGGCCAGCTCGGCCATCGCCCGCACCGCGTAGTCCGCCTTGGCCGTGATGCGCATCCCGCCACTCTACGGCGGCGGCGAGCGGCGGAACCAGGGGCTCAACCGGCTTCTCCGGAAAGTGCATTGCATTGGTGTAGTATCCGGCAGACCGGGCCCATTTCGCCGACCGGAGGCCGTTCACCATCGGTTCCGTGCGCGAACTCTCCTTGTGGTGCCCTCTTCCGCCCCGGCCCGGTCTCCTCTTCTTATTACCGGGCCTCGGCATTCCTTTCACTCCACCCCCAACAGTCCCGGACCACCGGAACATGTCCGGCGTGTCCGGTTGTTCAGGAGGCGCTTGATGTCCGACCACCGGCCTTTGTACGAGATTTCGGTCCGCGATGACGTCGGGTCATCGGCCCGCGACGGCATGACGTCATATTCGCAGGGCAATCCCGTGATGGAAAATTCCGCCACCATCCAGTCGGCCACGACAATCCCGCCGGCCACCGCAATACCGCCGACCGTGGCCGTTGTTGGCGCCGGCGCGGCCGGCACCGCCGTCGCGATCCAGCTCTGCGAGACGGCCCTGCGCCGCCGTACCCCGCTGCGGCTGGTCCTGGTCGACCCCGCGCCGGAGGCGGGCCGGGGCGTCGCCTACGCCACCCGGGACCCTCGCCACCGGCTCAACGTGCCCGCCGGGAACATGAGTTGTTACCCCGACGACCCCGGCCACTTCGTCCGCTGGCTGTGCCGGCACGGCGAACCGGCCGTCGGCGCCGGGGACTTCGTGCCCCGCCACCGCTTCGGCGCCTACCTCGGCGACACCCTGGGCGGCGCCATCGTCCGCGCCCGGGGCGTCGTCCTCGTCCGACGGCTGCGCACCCGCGCCACCGGCCTCGGGCACACGGGCCGCGCCGTCACGCTGGACCTGGCGGACGGCACCCGGCTGCGCGCCGACGCCGTGGTCCTCGCGACCGGCACCCTGCCGCCCGCCACCGCCTGGGTACCGCCCCAACTCGCGGGCCACGCACGGCTGGTGGCCGACCCCTGGGCCCCCGGCGCGCTGGACCCGCTGCTCGCCGAGGGCAGCCGCGCGGACGTCCTGCTGGTGGGCAGCGGACTGACCGCCGTGGACGTCGCGCTGTCCGCCGACCGCGACGGCCGCACTGTCCACCTCGTCTCGCCCGGCGGCCGACTGCCGCAGCCGCACGCGGTAACTCCCGTGCCCGCCCTGCCCGTTGAATTGCTGCCGGGCCGCTCCCTGGCGGAGGTGCGCGCCGCCGTGCTCCGGCACATCGGCCGGGCGCTGCGCGTCCACGGGGACTGGCGCCCCGGCCTGGACGGACTGCGCCCCGTCACCGCCGAGTTGTGGGTCGCGCTCACCCCCGCCGAACGCGCCGAGTTCCTCGAACGCGACGGCTCCCTGTGGAACGTCCACCGCCACCGGATGCCGCCCACCACGGCGGAGACGGTACGACGGCTGCGGTGCGCACGGCGGTTGCGGGTGCACGCGGGGCGGGTGACCGGGGCGGCCGATCGCGGGGACGGGACGCTGGCGGTGCGGGTCACGCCGTCCGGCGGCGGGCGGGAGCGGGAGCTGGTGGTGGGGTGGGTGGTCAACTGCACCGGGCCGCAGGGGAGTTACGGGGGTGCGGGGGATCCGTTGTGGCGGTCGCTGTTCGAGGGCGGGGTGGCGGTGGCGGGGCCGTTGGGGCTGGGGGTGGCGACGGATGGTGGGCGGTTGGCCGGGGTGGAGGACGGTTCGGCGAGTGGAACTGGCAGTGGCCAAGTCCGGTTGCCGCGGGCCCCGTTGTGGACCCTTGGCGCTCCCCGGCGCGGTGAGTTGTGGGAGACCACGGCCATGCCGGAGATCCGCGGTCAGGCCGTGGCCGTCGTCGAGTCGGTGCTGGCGCACCTGGGGGCCGGGCCGCGCCCGACGCCCCGCGCGCGGCGGCTGCCCGCCGACCTCTCCGGCTTCCCGCTCAGCACCCGCGCCGAGGCCGCCACCGCCTACCGCACCGGCGTCGACCGGCTGCTGAAGGTGCGCGCCGGGGCCCAGGAATCGCTGCGCCGGGCCGTCGCGCTCGACCCCGGCTTCGGCCTCGGGCACGCCGTACTCGCCCTGGCCGGGCACGAGTTCGGCGGCGCCGTCGACGTACCGCGCGCGCTGGCCGACGCGCGGCGGGCGGTGCGCGAGCGGGGCAGCGACCACGAGCGGTCCTTCGTGGACATGGTCGCCCAGCGGATCCAGGGCACCGCGGGGCAGGGCGACCGGGCGCTCCTGCGCCACCTCGCCGACCACCCCCAAGACGTGCTCGCGCTCGCCGTCGCCGTCCCCACCATCGCCTTCTCCGGGCTGCACGACATTGACGGCAGCGCGGCCCTCGGCGTCGTCGAGCGCACCGCCGCCGCCCAGGCGGGCGGCTGGTTCCACACCTCACTGCTCGCCTTCGTCCGCCAGGACCAGGACCGCTACGACGAGGCCGGCGAACTCGCGTTACGGGCGCTGGAGTTCGAGCCCGCGTCCGGTCACGCCATGCACGCGCTGGCCCACGTCCACTACGAGACCGGACGGCACCGGGAGGGCCGTGACGTGCTCGACGACTGGCTGCGCGGGCAGGGCCGCGGGGCCACCCACCGGGCCCACTTCTCCTGGCACGCGGCCCTGCACGAACTCGCCCTCGGCGACGCCGAAGCGGTCCGCGCCCGTTGGGCGGCCCAGCTCGCCCCGGTCCGGGTCGGCGGGGTGCGGGCCCTGGTCGACTCCTGCTCGCTGCTGTGGCGGGCCCGCATCAAGGGCGCCTGGCCGGGGGAGTTGCCGGTCGGCGAGGTCATGGCCACGGTCCCCGCGGACGCCCTGGAACACCCCGCGACCCCCTTCGTCGCGCTGCACGCCGCCGTCGCCCGCCTCGCCGCGCGCGACGCCCCCGGCCTGTCCCGGCTGCGCGACCACGCCCTGAACGCCGACCCGGTCCAGCGCGAGGTGATCGCTCCGCTGTGCGCGGCCTTCATCCACCACGTGGCCGAGAACTGGGACGGGGCCGCGCACGGCATCAGGCGGGTCCTGCCCATCCTCCGCCGGGTGGGCGGCAGTTCGGCCCAGCGCGAGATCGTCGAGGAGACCCTCCTCCACGCCTTGCTCTCGGCGTCCCGCCACGAAGAGGCGACGGCGCTGATCGCCCACCGCCTGGACCGGGCGGAACCGGCGGCATGGCGCTGAACTGGCGGTACAGAACCTGTTCGCGCCCGCGGGTGTGGCTGCCGGGGCTTGTGGGGCCGGGGCTTGTGTGGCCGGTCACGGACGCGCGAGCATCGGGGGCGTCGAGCAAGCGCGAGCCGGGGAGGGTGAGTTGACCACTGCCGTCGGGACAGTCGGATCGGCCGAGGAGGTGTCCCGTGTCTGGTCGCATCCGGCGCTCGGGCTGCACGCCGTCCTGGACGGCACCGGAGCGGTGCGGCTCGGGGCACCCGGCCGGGACTGGGCCAGCCTGGTGCCGCTGGTCGAGGTCACCGCCACGGGGCACGGGCGTACGTGGTCGGGGGAGCGTTTCGTCGAGACGGCGATCGGCGCCCGGCTGGCCTACCGCGACCACGACACCGTGCGGGACGGCGACCGGGAGCGTACGACGATCCGGCTGGCGGACCCGGTGACCGGACTGGCCGCCGAGGTCACCCTGGAGACGGCTGTCGGCGCGCTGGAGACGGGCGTCGGCGCGGGCTACCTGCGCTCGCGGGTGCGGCTGGTCAACGAGGGTGTGGAACCACTCCGGTTGGAGAGCGTGACGACCCTGACGCTCGGCGGCATCCTGGACGCCGACGGCGGTCTCGACGGCCTGACCCTGCACTGGGCGGACAACGACTGGCTGGCCGAGGCCCGTTGGCGGCGGGCGGCGTTCCGCGACCGGGTCGTCCCGCTGAACCGGTCCGCCCACGGGCACGAGGGCCGGGGCTGCTTCGAGCGCTGTTCGCAAGGGAGTTGGTCCACCGGCCGGCACCTTCCTGTAGCGGCACTCACCGACGGCGACGACTGTGAGGGCCGCGCCTGGCTCTGGCAGATCGAGTCCAGCGCGGGCTGGCGGTTCGAGACCGGCGAGCGCGAAGGCGCCGCCTACGTAGCCCTGTTCGGCCCCGACGACGCCCACCACCAGTGGCATCCCACCCTCGCCCCCGGCCAGGACTTCCACACGGTCCCCGCGGTCCTCGTCCACACGGAGACCGGCGGCCTGGACGCGGCCTTCGGGATCCTCACCGACTACCGCCGGGGCATCCGCCGCCCCCACCCCGACCACCGCACCCTCCCGGTGATCTACAACGACTTCATGAACACCCTCATGGGTGACCCCACCACCGAACGGCTCCTGCCCCTGGTCGAGTCGGCGGCTGCCGCGGGCGCCGAGGTCTTCGTCATCGACGCCGGCTGGTACGACGACGACGCCCAGGGCTGGTGGGACGCCGTCGGCGCCTGGGAGGCCGCACCCAACCGCTTCCCCGGCGGCATCCAGGAAGTCCTGGACGCGATTCGACGACACGGCATGACACCCGGCCTCTGGCTCGAACCCGAAGTGGTAGGCGTACGCAGCCCGTTGGCGCACTCCCTGCCCCCGGAGGCGTTCTTCCAACGCGGCGGCGTCCGCGTGACGGAACACGGCCGCCACCACCTGGACCTGCGCCACCCGGCCGCGCGGGCGCATCTCGACGCGGTGGTGGACCGGCTGGTGGGGGAGTGGGGCGTCGGCTATCTGAAGCTCGACTACAACGTCAACATCGGGCCGGGTACGGAGACGGCCGTCGCCGACGGGGTGGTGGAGAGCGCGGGCGCCGGGCTGCTCGGGCACCACCGCGCCCATCTCGCCTGGATGGCCGCCCTCCTGGACCGCCACCCCCAACTCGTCCTGGAGAACTGCGGATCGGGCGGCCTGCGCATGGACTACGCCCAACTGGCCGTGGCCCAGCTCCAGTCCACCAGCGACCAGCAGGACCCCCTGCGCTACCCGCCCATCGCCGCCGCGGCCGCCACCGCTGTCACCCCCGAACAGGCCGCCGTCTGGGCCTACCCGCAGCCCGAACAGAGCCTCGACGCCATCGCCTTCACCCTCACCGGCGCCCTCCTCGGCCGCGTCCACCTCTCCGGCTTCCTCAACCGCATGACCGCCGAACAGTTCGACGTCGTCCGCTCGGCGATCTCCGCCTACAAGGACCTCCGCCCGGAGATCGGCCGGGCGCACCCGTTCTGGCCGTTGGGGCTGCCCGGGTGGGAGGACGAGTGGATCGCGCATGGGTTGAGGGGGTCCGAGTCCACGTATGTCGCGGTGTGGAGACGGGAGTTGGCGGGGGTGGGTGGCGGGGGCGGGGGCGTGTGCGTACTTGCCGTGCCGCATCTGCGGGGGGCTCGGGTGCACGCAACGGTGGTGCATCCGGCTGTTGTTGGGGGTGCGGGCGTGGAGTGGGATGCGGGGGAGGGGCGGCTCACGGTGGGGTTGCCTCGGGGGAACACCGCGATTGTCGTTCGGCTGAGGGCAGTTGAGGCTACGGCTGTGGCTGCGGGGTCGCCTTCGCCGTCGTCGGATTGACGCAGGCGTGCGCCCCCCGGCCGACGCCAGGGCCGTATCCGGTGTGGCCGTATCCGGTATGGCCGTGTGCGGTCGTGGCCCCCGGCGGCCAGCCCCGAAGGGGCGGAGCGGCAGGGGCCGGCCGCGAGACTGGGAGGCGGTGCAAGGTGATGAGGGAGGACGGCGGAGGGCGGGTGGGCGGATGCGGGGTTACGGCGAGGCGCTCGTCGGCCGTGCGGTCGGGGCTACGGAGCTGCTGCCCAACGCGTCGCCAGAATCGGCTACTTGGCTGTCCTGGTCGTCATGGGCGTCAGATTTCCAGCCAGCCCCGGGCCACCGCGTGCGCGCCCGCCTGGAAGCGGGAGTCCGCCTCCAGTTTGCGCATCAGGTCCGTCATCATGCGGCGGAGGGTGCGGGAGGAGATGCCGAGGGAGCGGGCGATGGCGTCGTCCTTGAGGCCCTGGCCGAGCATGCGCAGGAGCGAGGATTCGCGGTTGTCGAGTTCGGCGGACTCGGTGTTGGGAGAGGCGGTGGCCGAGGCGGTGGCGCCGTGCACCCAGCAGAACTCGAAGACCTTGAGGAAGAGGTCGAGCATGTGGGGGTCGCGGACTTCGAGCGCCGCGATGTCGTCCGGCTTGGGTTCGGTGTCCGGGTCGGTGGGGCCCGCCGGGACGTAGGCCACCACGCGGTCGATCATGATGAGCCGGAACGGCAGCACCGACGCCACCCGGACCTCGGCGCCCGCGTCCTGGAGTTCTTCCAAGTGGGCGCGGCCGTGCGGCACTTTGAGCATCGTGCTGAGGTGGATGGAGCGCATGCCGATGCCGCGCTCGATGACGCCCCGGTTCCGTTTCATGCTGTCCTTGAGCATGTCGGGCGGCAGCGGCGACCCGGGGTGCATGCTCAGCACTTCCTGGCGGGCCTGGGTGGCGGCCCCCTCCAGGGCGACCGAGACCTCGTGCCGTCCGACCAGCCGGGTCGTGCTCGACACGCGGTCGTTCTCCGCCCGCAGCCGGAGCAGGGACTCGCTGAGTACGGCCAGGGTCGCGCGCGTTCGTTCGAGTTCCGCGAGGCGCTCGCGGGTCTCGTCCTCCTGGAGGGCGATCAGCCGGGCGAGGATCGCGTCGGGGGTGAGGGTGACGACGTCGCCGCGGCCCGCGAGCCTGGGCACCATCCCGGCGTCGGTCAGTAACTCCATTGCCTCGGACAGCTCTTGCTCGGACATTCCGGTCGTGCGGCGGGCGGCGTCACGGGTGATGGACGGGTCGGCGAGCATCAGCCGCAGGAACATGTGGGCCTGGTCGGACAGTGGCTGGCGCACGAATAATTCCCCCTAGAATGACTATGCGTATTTTCGCATGGTCACGCGCTGGGGCGCCGGGCGGAGTACGGTCCGGCGGGCGCGCCGGAACGGGCCACCACCTGCTGTGATGGCCCGCTCGGAGTCGGCGGTGGGGTGATCGGGGTCACCCGGTGGGGTCGGGTTGTCTGGGGTTATCCCCAGGCGAGGTCGTCCGAGGCGGCCGACACGGCGGTGCCGGCCGGTACTGCGAGCAGAGCGGTTCCCGTCAACACCGTTGAGAAACGGCTTCGTTCGGCTCGGGCGCTCTGGACGTCCATCGGTTTTCCCCCTTGTGAATTCGCTGCACCGGGTTCCCGTCCCGGTCGTCTCCGATGCTGTCGAAGCGCCGTCGGCGACGAAAGGAACCGGAGGCGTCCGGGATGGGCCATGGCACTTTGTGGCCAAGCGGTGACGCCCAGTTAGTAAATTGAGCAAAAGTGGCGGCTGTGCAACTGGGGGCGTGTGTGGCCCTGTTGGCGCGCCTCCCGGCGGCCTCGTGTCCGAAGGGGACACCCCTGTCCGTTGCCGGACACGGCAGGTCACGGCCAGTGGACCGCTGTGGACACCCCTCACCGCCCCCTCGGAGGATCGGTGCAGCCGCCGGGGAGGGGGCGTCGCCGTACGACACCCGCTGTCGCTGTACGGCCGGACGCCGCCGTGCGACCCGACGTCGCCGTAGGACCACGAAACCCGACACGACCCGGACCCGGGCATCCCTCCGGCGCGCTGCCAGGAACGGCCCGACTTTCGTTCATGTTCCCTTTCCCTCAAGTTCCCTCAAGTTCCTCGTGCAAAGGACCAACAGTGACTGACAAGTTGTGGGGCGGCCGGTTCGAGGAGGACATCACCACCGATGTGCTCGACTACACGCTCACCACCGACGTCGACGTACGCCTCGTCTTCGCCGACCTGTGGCAGGACATCGCCCACGTCCTGATGCTGGGCCGCGAAGGCATCATCCCCGCCGACAACGCGCGGGCCATCCTCGGTTCGCTGCTCGGGCTGTGGGAGCGGCACGAGCGCGGCGAACTGAAGCTGCGGCCCGAACTCGAAGACGTGCACTTCAACATCGAGCAGATGGTCATCGAGGACCTCGGCCGCGAGGTCGGCGGTCACATGCACACCGCGCGCTCCCGCAACGACCAGGTGTCCACGGACGCCCGCATGTACCTGCGCCGCGTCCAACTCGCCGCGGTGGAAGCGAACCTGACGCTGATCGACGTGCTGCTGTCCTTCCCCGACGAGGACCTGCTCGCGATCCTGCCGGGCTACACGCACAGCCAGGCCGCCCAGCCGGTCTCCGTCGGCTTCTGGAAGACCGCGCACGCCAGCATGCTGCTGCGCGACGTACGGCGGCTGCGCGGTGCCTTCGACCGCACCGACGAGTCGGCGCTCGGCGCCTGCGCGCTGGCCGGCACGTCCTTCCCGCTGGACCGCGAACTCACCGCCCAACTGCTCGGCTTCGGCGCGGTGTTGAGCCACGCGCTGGACGCCACCAGCGCCCGCGACTACCTGATCGAGAGCGCGGCGGCGTTCGCGATCGGCGGCAACAACCTCTCCCGCATGGCGGAGGAGATCGTGCTGTGGAGCGGGCACGAGTACAGCCTCGTCGAGGTGCCGGACGCGTACGCCACCGGCAGTTCGATCATGCCGCAGAAGAAGAACCCGGTCGTCGCGGAACTCACCCGCGGCCGGGCGGGCCGCACCGCGGGCACGCTGGTCCAACTCCTCACCATGGCAAAGGGCGTGACCCTCGGCTACAGCTGCGACCTCCAGGACGACAAGCCCTACCTCTGGAACGCGATCGACACCTACCTCTCCACCCTGCACATCGTCGCCGGGCAGACCGCGGGGCTGCGCTTCAACAGCGAGCGCGGCGAGGACCTCTGCTGGGACAACTTCTCCACCGCGACCGAACTCGCCAACCACCTGGTCTCCGACCACGGTCTGCCGTTCCGCGAGGCGCACCACGTCACCGGCTCGCTCGTCGGCGCGCTGCTCAAGCGCGGCGCGACCCTGCGCGACACCGCCGCGAGCGCCGAGATCCTCGGAGAACTGGGCCACCCGGTCCAGGAGTCGGTGCTCGCGCACATCTTCGCGCCGCGCACCGCGGTCACCAGCTACACCAGCCCCGGCGGCACCTCCCCGCAGAGCGTGGAGGCCGTGCGCGCCGAACTGCGCCAGGCCGCGCAGGGGCACGCGGGCTGGCTGGAGCGGACGCGGCAGCAGCTCGACACCGCGCACTCCGTGACCCTGCGCGCGGCCCGCGAGATCGCCGACGGGGCGGACTTCGCCAAGGTCCTGGACACGGCCACGGCCGACCTGCCCGCTCCCGAACAGCACTGATCCCAGGGCCAGTTCGGCTCTCCCCGATCCGGCCGTCCGATCGACCGTCCGACCCACTGACCGGCACCCGCTCGCCGCCACACCACCCGGAGATCCCATGAAGATCGTGCTCGCCTACTCCGGAGGTCTCGACACCTCCGTGGCCCTGCACTGGCTCAAGAAGCGCTACGACGCCGAGATCATCGCCTTCTGCGCGGACATCGGCCAGTTGGAGTCCCTGGACACCGTCAAGGAACGCGCCCTGCGCACCGGCGCCTCCAAGGTCTACGTCGAGCCGCTCGCCGACCGCTTCCTGAAGGACTTCGCGCTGCCCGCCCTCCAGGCGCACGCCCGCTACGAGAACAAGTACCTGGTGGCGGCGCCCCTTTCGCGCCCGCTGATCGCCCAGCGCATGGTGGAGATCGCGCACGCGGAGGGCGCCGAGGCCGTCGCACACGGCGCCACCGGCAAGGGCAACGACCAGGTGCGGTTCTTCACCAGCGTCACCGCGCTCGACCCGAACCTGAAGGTGCTCGCACCGGTCATCGACTGGGAACTGACCACGCGCGAATCGGAGTTGGCGTACGCGCGGGAGCACGGCATCGAGGTGTCGGTCACCAAGGAGAACCCGTACAGCATCGACACCAACATCTGGGGCACCAGCATCGAGTGCGGTGAACTCGACGACATCGAGCAGCCGCCGCCGCCCCACGCCTGGCAGCTCACCGCCGACCCCAAGTCCGCGCCGGAGCAGGCGGAACAGGTGCGGATCGGCTTCGACGGCGGCGTCCCGGTCGCCCTCGACGGCGAGAAGCTGGAACTGACCGAACTGGTACGCCGGTTGGGCGCGGTCGCGGCCCGGCACGGCATCGGCCGGATCGACATCGTCGAGAGCCGCGTCGTCGGCTTCAAGACGCGCGGAATCTACGAGGCACCCGCCGCGACCGTGCTGATGGCCGCGCACGAGGAACTCGAAGCGATCGTGCTGGACCGCGAAACCCTGCACCACAAGCAGTCGTTGGCGCTGCGCTACGCCGAACTCGCCTACTACGGCTACTGGTTCTCGGACCTGCGGCGCGCCCTCGACGGCTTCGTGGCCACGCTCCAGCCGCAGGTCACCGGCGAGATCACGATGGAGCTGTACAAGGGCGCCTGCACGGTCGTGGCCCGCCGCTCGGCCAACTCCCGCTACAGCGGCTCGCTGGCCACCTACGAGGCCGGCGACACCTTCGACCACCGGGCGGGCGCGGGCTTCGCCTACGTCTGGTCCCTGCCGCTGACGCGACCGTAGCGCCGACGGAAACGACGACCGGAACGACGTCCTGGAACGACCGCCAGAACGCCGGCCGGAACGACGACCAGAACGCCGAGGGAAACGACAACGGAAAGGTACGGCCCGAACACATGCGCATCGTCTTCATGGGCTACCAGACCTGGGGCCACCGCGTCCTCGAAGCCCTGCTGAAGTCCGAACACGAACTGCCGCTCGTCATCACCCACCCGACGAGCAACCACCTCTACGAGACGATCTGGAACGACTCCGTCGCCACTCTCGCCGAGCAGCACGGCATCCCCGTCCTGGAGCGCAAGTACGCCAACGACGAGGAAGTCGCCGCGCTGCTGCGGGAGTTGAAGCCCGACCTGCTGGTCTCCTCGGACTGGCGCACCTGGGTCGCCCCGCACATCTACGGCCTCGCCACGCACGGCGCGATCAACATCCACGACGCGCTGCTGCCCCGCTACGGCGGCTTCGCCCCGCTCAACTGGGCGCTGGTGAACGGCGAACGCGAGGTCGGCGTCACCGTGCACTTCATGAACGAGGACTTCGACCTCGGTGACATCGTGGTGCAGAAGCGGGTGCCGGTCAGCGACAAGGACACGGTAACGGACCTGTTCCACAAGACGGTTGAGCTGTTCGTACCGGCCACGCTGGAGGCGATCGACCTCATCGGCTCCGGCCGTACGGACTGGACCAGACAAGACCCGGCGCAGGCCACGTTCTTCCACAAGCGGTCGGTCGAGGACAGCAGGATCGACTGGACCTGGCCCGCCCGGGACATCGCCAACCTGGTCCGGGCGCAGGTCGATCCGTACCCCAACGCGTTCGCGTACTTCAACGGACAGCGCGTCCGGATCCTGTCCGCGTCGGTCTCGCAGCTGCGGCTGGGCGGCACCGTCGGGCGGGTGTTCCGGCCGGAGGGCGAGGGCGTGGCCGTCGTCTGCGGACCGGAGGCGCGGCGCGGCACGGAGCACGGCCTGGTCGTGGCACGGCTGCGCACGGACGACGGCGAGGAGCACCGCGGCGTCGACTTCTTCCGCGCCATGGGCGGTTACCTGACGAGCCACCCGTAGGGACCGCGTCACACGAGGGGACGAGTCGGCTCGTAGGGTCGACTCGTCCCACCCGGGGCGGCCCCCCACGACGGCCGCGTCCGCCCCAATTCCCCTCCCCCCTCATGGAGTTCCTCGGTGAATCTGTTCCTGGCGCTCGCCTCCGCGATGGTGCTCGGCTCGGCCGACTTCGTCGGCGGCCTGGCCACCAAGCACGCCCGCGCGGCGGTGGTCGTCTGCTGGTCGAACATGGCCGGCCTGCTGACGGCCCTGGTGTTCGCCGGGCTGCTCTCCCGCGACGGCACCGGCTGGTCGGACGCCTTCTGGGGCGGCCTGGCCGGCCTGTGCGGCAGCGTGGGCGCCATCCTGCTGTACCGCGCGCTGGCCCAGGGCGTCATGAGCGTGGTCGCCCCGACGACGGCGGCAGCCGCGGCGGCGCTGCCGGTGGGCGCCGGGGTGCTGTCCGGGGACCGCCTCACCGGACTCGCGGTCGTCGGCGTACTGTGCGCGCTGGCCTCGGTGTTGCTGGTGTCGCTGAGCGGCGACTCCGCCGACGACCCGGACTCCGCCGCCGACCGCCGGCGGATGATCCGCAGCGTGGGGCTGGCGCTGCTCGCGGGAGCCGGATTCGGCCTGTTCTTCGTCCTGTTGGCGCACACCTCGGACAACGCGGGCCTGTGGCCCCTGGTTTGGGCCCGCTGCGCCTCACTGACCCTGCTGCTGGCACTGGGCCTGATCCGCCGCACCCCCCTGCGCCTGCCGTCCCACTCCGCGCGACTCGCGCTGCTGTCCGGGGTCCTCGACATGGGGTCGAGCATCCTGTTCCTCGTCGCGGTCAAGGGCGGCAGCCTCGCGATCATCGGCCTGCTGGCCTCGCTCTACCCCGTGAGTACGGTGCTGCTGGCCCGTTTCGTGCTCAAGGAGCGCATCCGCAGGATCCAGCACGTGGGGGTCGTACTGGCGCTGGGCAGTGTGCTGTTGCTGGCGTGGAGCTGACGGGACGGCAGCCCGGCCGTTGACGGTGTGGCGCCCGCGGTCGACTGGGGGCACCTGATGCCCCCTCCCCTCTCCCCTCCCCTGACCTTCCCCGAGGAGTCCGCATGCCGGCGCCGGACGCCGAGACCTTCCGCTGCGAACGGCACGGCCCGGTCGCGGTCGTGGTGTTCGCGGGCCCGCACCATGCGAACGCGCTGAGCGGCCGGAGAATGCGCGAACTCCTGCTCCTGCTCAAGCAGTTGGAAGCAGACGCATCGGTCCGAGGGGTGGTGCTGCGCGCCGAGGAGGGGTCGTCCTTCACGGTCGGCGGCGACTTCCACGAGCTGGAGCGGTTCACCGGCGGTGCGGAGGTGGACGCGTGGCACGACACCGTCGCGGACCTGTGTGTCGCCTGCCTGGAGCTGACCAAGCCGACGGTGGTCGCCCTCGACGGCCACGTCATCGGCATCGGCGTCCTGATCGCCCTCAGCTGCGACTACCGCATCGGCTCCGAAAGCTGCTCCCTGCGCATGCCCCACCTCCAACTCGGCCTGGCCGCCGTGCTGGTGGGCTACGTCCTGGAACACTTCGCGGGCCGCACGGTGATGCAGGAAATGCTCCTGTCCGGCGAAACCTGGTCACCGGAGGACGCGTTGCACGACGGCCTGCTCCAACGCGTGGTCCCCGACCAGGACTTGGCCACAACGGCCCTCCACCTGGCCACCCGCTTCGCCTCCTACGACACCCCGACCTTCCGCGCGACGAAACAACACTTGAACCGTCGTTACGTGGAGGGCCTCAGAGAGGTGCAGCGAACGGCGAGGGCGGCCCAACGGGCAGGCTTCGAGAGCGGGTTGCCGCAGGAGCGGATGCGACGGACCCTGGGCCGCGACTGAGTCCGCCGCCACGGCGACGGCCATCATGACCACCGACACCCGCGCCAAGCACGTCACCGTGCGCTGCGGGGACGCGGTCTTGGTCGGCATCGCGAAGGGCGTCGCCATGATCGAGCCGAACACGGCGACGCTGCTCACGTTCTTCTTCACGGACGCCGAACTCCCGCCCGCCCAACTGGACTTGCCCTTCCGCCGGGTGATGGACCACACATTCGACGCGCTCAGCATCAACACGGCCACCTCCACAGCGGCTGCCTACGGTCACGTTGCTGTGTCCGCCACAGCGCCCAACTCCCGCCGCGGCACGGATGCGAACTGGTTGAAGCCCGGCGTCGCGATGCTCCCCGCAGACAAGCCGTACGACACCGATCCGCATCACCGAGCACACCGTCCTCACCGCCGCCGAAGTCGACGCCCCCGACACGGCCAGGGACGCCCACGAGCCCAGCTACCGGGCCGGGCGCCGACCACCTCGACGTACCCCGGCCGGGACGGTCACCCCCCTGCCCGGCGCCCCCTGCTACTGGGCCGTCCCGCCCCACGCGCGAGGACCTCGACCACACCGCCCAGCGCGACCCGGGCGGCCGTCTCCCGGGCGGAGGCCCGCTCCAGGATCGGCCGGGCCTCGTCGAACCCGTACTTCTGCATACCGGCGAGGTCGGCGTGGCCGGGGCGGGGGCGGGTCAGCGGGGCGTTGCGGGCCAGCCCGGCGAGGATGTCCTCGTCGACCGGGTCGGCGGCCATGACCTGCTCCCACTTCGGCCACTCGGTGTTGCCCACCATGACCGCCACCGGGGAACCCAGCGTCAGACCGTGCCGGACCCCGCCCAGGAAGGTGACCTCGTCCCGCTCGAACTTCATCCGGGCACCACGCCCATAACCGAGCCGCCGCCGCGCCAGGTGATCGGCCACCATCTCCGTGGTGATCGGCACACCGGCGGGAAGACCCTCCAGCGTCGCCACGAGTGCGGGGCCATGGGACTCCCCCGCGGTCAGCCAGCGCAACCTGCTCAAGGACGCTCTCCCGTCCCGCCGATGCGAGCCCCGTGCAGCCACTCGACCTTGTCGTACAGTTCGTCGATCGTGAGGGAGGAAAGCATCGCGTTGCGGGCGGCAGCGGCGTCCCCGGCCGGGTGGTAGAGGTGTTCGCCCATGGCACGGGCCACCTGCTGCGCCGTGGCCGCGCGCTCGTACCGTTCGGCGTTGTACTTCTCCAGGCGTTGCTGGACGTCCCCTGCGGCTCCCGCGAGCAGTTGGCCGACGAGGACGGCGTCCTCCAGGGCCATGCAGGCGCCCTGGGCCGCGTACTGGAGCATGGGGTGCGCGGCGTCACCGAGGAGGGCGACGCGGCCGTCCGTCCAGCGCTCGACCGGGTCGCGGTCGCACAGGACCCATTCCTTCCAGTCGGTCCCCAGCTCCAGCAACTGCCGTGCGGTATCGCTCAGTTCGGGGAACTCGGACAGAACGTGCGTTCGCTCGGCGGGCCTGCCGGCCACGATGTCCCGGGCGCCGTCGTCGCGGGTGGCGGCCAGGTTGAGGAATTTCCCGCTCCCGATGGGGTAGTGGACGAAGTGCCATTTGGGGCCGGCCCACAAGGTGACGGTGTTCCAGCGCAGTTCCTGCGGGACCTGCTCCATGGGGATGACGGACCGGTAGATCGTGTGGCCGGACACGCGCGGCGCGCCGTCGCCGACGAGTTGGTTGCGCACGGCGGAACGGATGCCGTCGGCGCCGATGAGCGCCGAGCCGGTGAAACGTCGCCCGGTGTCGGTGATCGCCGTGACGCTTTCCGAGTTCTGTTCGTACCAGGTCACGGAGCAGTCGGTGTTCAGCGTGATGTTCCGCTCCGCGACGCAGCCATCGAGGAGTGCCTGGTAGAGGTCGCCGCGGTGCACGACGGCGTACGGGTTGCCGAAGCGGGTGCGGTATCCGCCGGTGAGCGGCATGCTCGCGACCCGCTGACCGGTGGTGCCGTCCATGAACCTCAACTCATCGATGTGAACGGCGCTTTGCCGTGCCGCCGCACCGATGCCGAGATGGTCCAGGGCGTGGAAGGCGTTCGGGCCCAGCTGGATACCCGCACCGAGTTCGCCGAAGGTGTCCCGTCGTTCCAGTACGACGACCTGGTGGCCGTGGCGTGCGATGCTCAGTGCCGCCGCGAGGCCGCCGATACCGCCCCCGGCAATGAGTGTCTTCATCGTGATCCTTGTCGCTGTGGGGAAGTTGGTTGGGAGGCCGGGAGGAAGAGCCGTCGCAACTCCTCGTGGAATCCTGGAAAGGTCTTTCCGAAGCAGGACGGGTCGTCGAGGAGAGTGCGGGCTCAGCCGGTGAAGGCAAGCCCGAGACGGGCCAGTTGGACGGTGTCGTAGGCGCCCTCCGCGGTGGCCTCGACGTCGAAGACGTGCCGTTCGGTGGGCGGATAGCCGATGAGTTCGGCGGCCCTGGCCGGAATGGGCGCGGCTGCGGCCTGTGCCGACTCCCACAGGAAGACGGCGCCCCACCGGTTGGTGTGCTCGTCCGAGATCCACACCTTCAACCGCAGCCCCTGTACGTGGGAGAAGCGGTCCACGGCCTCGTCGCGGAGGAAGTCGCGGAGCGAGGCGATGGTCTGCTCGGACCGGTCGAGGTCCCACCACGCGATCACTGCCCGCATGAGCGCAGCACCCCCACGAGCGCATTCTCGACGATGCGTACGCCGTCCTGGGTGAGCACGGACTCGGCGTGGAACTGCATCGAGGCGAAGCCCGGCCCGCGCAGCGCGTGCACCTCCCCGGTGTCGTCCCGGCTCGCCTCCACGGTTCCCACGCCCGGCACCTCGAACGCGTCCTGCGCGCTGTGGGCGGCGAACGTGTTGTAGAAACCAACCCGCTCGCGGGCGCCGAACAGGTCGATCTCCCGGTGGACGCCCTGGTTGGGCACGGGTCGGCGCATCAGTTCCAGGCCGAGGAGGGTGCTGAGCACCTGATGGCTCAGGCAGACGGCGACGAAGGGCCGGCGCTGGTCCAGGAGCGTGTGGATCGCGGACCGAAGGAGTGTGATCTTGGGGTTGCGGGTGGCGCGCGGGTCGCCGGGGCCGGGGCCCATGACAACGAGGTCGTAGTCGTCGAAGGAGTACGGCTCGTCGAAGCGGCGGACCGTCGGTTTCAGCCCCATGGCCCGCAGCTGGTGGCCGATCATGGAGGTGAAGGTGTCCTCTGCGTCCACCACGAGGATCCGGCGGCCGGCCAGTTCGGGCCTCGCGCCGGACCGGTGGGCGTGCTCGCCGATCCAGAAGGCGGCGATCGAGTTGTTGCGCTGTTCGAGGGCCTGGCGCACACGCGGGTGTTCGGCCAAGCAGGCGGAATCGTCGGCGCCCAGAGCGGAGAGGAGGCCGGCCGCCTTGGCCCAGGTCTCGTCGACCTCCGAGTCCGGATCGGAATGCCGTACGAGGGTGGCACCGACGCCGATGCTCAGTCGGCCCGCGCCATCGATGTCGGCAGTGCGGATGAGGATCGAGGAGTCGAGCGTGCGCCGTCCCCGCTCGTCCTGCCCGATCAGGGCGACGACGCCACTGTAGTAGCCGCGCCCACGGGGCTCGTACCGGCTGATCACCCGGCAGGCGCTCTCCAGCGGACTGCCCGTCACTGTCGGTGCGAACATGGTCTCCCGCAGGATCCTGCGGGGATCGTGGTCGCTGGCGCCCTCGATGAAGTACTCGGTATGCGCGAGTCGCGCCATTTCCTTCAGATACGGTCCCACGACCCGGGGAGCCGGGTCGCAGATCCGCGCCATCATCTTGAGTTCCTCGTCGACGACCATGTACAGCTCGTCGGCCTCCTTGCGGTCGGCGAGGAAATCCATCACCCCTGGCAGGGTGGGGCCGGAGGGCGGATAGCGGTAGGTGCCGCTGATCGGGTTCATCACCGCGCGGCCCGCCCGCAGACTCACGTGCCGCTCGGGGGTGGCGCCGACGAAGGTGCGCTCGCCGGTGTGCACGACGAACGTCCAGTACGCCCCCTGCTCCCGCTCCAGCAGTCGCCGGAAGAACGCCAGGGCGCTGTGCACCGTGTAGTCGGTGATGTCGGCGACGAACGACCTTTTGATGACAAAGTTCGCTCCCTCGCCCGCGCCGATCTCGTCCGCGATCACCTTGCGGACGATCCCGGCGTATTCGTCGTCGTCCAGATCGAAGGCACCGCCACTGAGCGCGACCGGCTTCCCCGGCAGCCGTCGCAGGACATCGCTCACCGCGAGGGTGTGCTGCGCCTCCACGGCGATCGTCATCAGCGGTTCGCCGTCGTCGGCGCAGGCGTAGCCGCGCTCGGCAACCTGGCGGTAGGGGATCAGCGCCAGAACCTCCTGGTGTGCCCCGGCATCAGGATCGGGTGCCTCGCTCAGGGGGATCCGGGCCACGGTGTCCACCGCCGACGCCGTACCCGTCAGGATCTCCAGGGCGTCCGGGCCGTGGGCCTCGGGGCGGTGCAGCAGCGCGAAGGCGGGCGGCCTCGGCCCCAGGACCCGATCGAGCAGGTCGGGTGCCGTACGGGAGTTCTCCTCGTTCATCGGCCGAGTTCCTCGATGACGGACTTCGTTGTGGTGACCAGGGCGCAGCGCTCGGCGGCGTAGTCGAGGGCCAGCCGGTGGTATGCCTCGGTGAAATCGGCGACGGCGTCGGCCACCAGGAACGTCTCGATGTCGTTGGTGAATGCCTCCACCGCGGTGGAGAGCACCCCGATGTGCGCGTACACACCGCAGAGGATCAGCTGGTCGCGTCCGTGGGCGCGCATCCGGTCCAGCAGGTCGGACCGGAAGAACGCGCTGTAGCGCCACTTGGTGAGCAGCCAGTCGTCCGGGCCCGGCGCGAGCGGCTCCACGACCTCCCGGTCGGCCGGGTCGACACGCATGCCCGGTCCCCAGAAGTCCTTGAGCAGTCCGCGCTGTTCCTCGGTCATGCCGCCCGGCTGTGCGGTGTACGCGACGGGCATCCCGGAGGCGACCGCCTGTTTGCGCAGCGAGGTGGCGTTCCGGATCAGGTCGCCGCCGGGCGCCCCGTGGGTGGGGAACTGCCGGAGGAAGTACCGCTGCATGTCGTGGACGAGCAGGACCGCGCGGTCCGGATCGGCCTGCCAGACCGCCGTGTTGGCGGGCAGGTCCCCGGCCTGGGGCATCGGATAGGGCTGGATGGGAGGTATCCCTGGCATGGTCTTCCTCAAAACGTTGGGGTTGTCAGACGCCGAGCGTCGCGCCGCCGTCGACGGTGAGGTCGTGCATCGTGATGTGCGAGGCATGGTCCGAGAGGAGGAACGCCACTGCCTCGGCCACATCCGAGGGGCGGGCCAGCTTGCCGAGCGGTATACCGACCTTGTAGGCACCGGGCGAACCTTCGAGGGTCGCGGTGCGCCCGTGCTCGTCCGTCCACATCGACGTGAGCATCGGGGTCTCGGTGGAGCCGGGAGCGACCACGTTGCATCGGATGCCGTACTGGGCGGCCTCCAGGCCGAGGCACTTGGTGAACATGGTCGCCGCGGCCTTGGACGCCGCGTACGCGGCCATGTCCATCCGTGCCGTACCCGCCGCGTTGGAGGCGATGGTGACGATGGACCCGGAGCGTCGCGCGACCATGCGGTTCACGACTGCGCGCGACATGAAGAACACGCCCGTGACATTGACCGCGAACGTTGCCGCCCAGTCCGCGTCGGCGAGCTCCCGCGCCTTCCCGAGGCGCAGCACGCCCGCCCCGTTGACCAGGTGGTCGAGCGGTCCCAGGGCGTCTTCGACGTTCGCGACGAGGCGCTCGGCCTCGGCGCTTGCGGTGACGTCCGCGGGGAACGCCCGTACCCGCAGTCCGTCGGCGGCCAGTTTCCCGGCCACCGCGCTCAACCGGTGGCCGTCCTTGTCCACCGCGGCCACCGAGGCCCCGCGTTCGGCCAGGGTGCGGACGACCGCTTCGCCTATTCCGCCTGCGGCCCCCGTGACCAGTGCGATCTTTTCCGACATGATGAACGGATCTCCTTTTCAGCGACGCCAGGCGGAAGCAACCTCCACGGCCTGCTGGGGATTGAGCCGCGGGTCGCAGAAGCTCGTGTACTTGTCTCCGGCCGAATTCAGGAACGTGGCGTCGGAGACGCATTCCGTGACCTGGTCCGGGGTGGTTTCCAGGTGCAGGCCGCCGGGAATTCCACCGGCCAGCGCCACGGATTCCTGGAATTCCTCGACCTCGCGTATGACGCTCTTCACGAAGCGGGTCTTCAGGCCGTCGGGCCCGCACTCGGTGTTGCCGTGCATCGGGTCGGACAGCCAGATCACCGGGTGCCCGGCGCCGCGTACGGCCGCGACCAGGGCGGGCAGCTTCCCGGGCGCCGTACCGGCACCCATGCGCGCGATCAGCGTCAGCCGCCCGGGGACGCGGTCGGGATCCAGCCGCTTGCACAGGCGCAGCAGTTCCCCCGGCGTCATGGTCGGGCCCACCTTGCAGGCCACCGGATTGCGTACCGCCGCCAGCAGCGCCACGTGGGCGCCGTCCACCTGCCGGGTGCGCTCACCGATCCACGGCCAGTGCGTCGAAGCGAGCAGCAGGCCGCCGTCGTCCTGCCTGCGCAGCATGGGCAGTTCGTAGTCGAGGAGGAGGGCCTCGTGGCTGGTCCACACAGGGGCCTGCGCGCGCGGGGCGCTGCCGGCCCAGCCGAGGTGCTCCATGACCCCGCGCGCGGCCCGGTGGCCCGTCAGCAGGCGTCGGGGGTCGGGCTGTCGCAGCACCGGGTCGGGGTTCGGATCGTTCACCATGTGCCCGCGGTAGACGGGCAGTTCGACGCCCTGGACCGATTCGGTGGGCTTGGAACGCGGCTTGGCGTACTGGCCGGCGAGCCGGCCCACGCGCACCACGGGCCTGCCCGCGTTGACGCGCATGACACCCGCCAGGAGGTCGAGCACCGCCGCCTTGCGGGCGACGTCCACGCGGCCGTTCTCCGCCCAGTCCTCGGCGCAGTCACCGGACTGGACGACCTGGGCGTGCCCCTGGGCGACCGCCCCGAGGTGGTCGTGCAGTCGGGTCACGTCCGCGGCCTTGACGAGAGCCGGCAGCGCGCTCAGTTCCCGTCTTACCCGCGCTGCCTCGGGATGGCCCTGCCAATCGGGCTGCTGCAGTGCGGGAAGCGATTCGATGTAAGCGAGCTCGCTGTTCAACTCGGTTCCTCTCACGGGGATGAAGAAGGATTCTTTCGGCTGAACTCGTGAGTTACTTTCATCGATTCTGCGGAATTGAGGAATATCTGTGAAGGGGGGAATCGTTACTTCGTCATGTTCCGGCGGAGCGGAACGATTTCATCCGACCGGGCCCGGGAAAGTCATGAAAAGCACGCGTCCCTGCCTCGTGGCACATCGGGTCACGAGGCAGGGACGCCGTGGATCAGGTGATGAGACCGGGCGGCGGGATCAGCTGGTGACGCCCCCGTCGACGACGAGGTCGTGGCCGACAACGAAGCTCGACTCGTCGGACGCCAGCCACAGCACCGCGTTGACGATCTCGTCCGTCGTCGCGACTCGGGCGATCGGAACCGTCGTGGCCAGCCGGGCCGCGCGGTCGGCGTCGGTCTCCCCGGGACGCAGCGACATGCTCGTGTCCGTGGCGCCGGGGCTCACCGCGTTGATGCGCACGTTGTCCTTGATGTGATCCAGGGCGGCGACCCGGGTGAGGGTGCTCACGGCGGCCTTGGACGCGGCATAGGCGGCCATGCCGGGGCGGCGCCCGTGGTAGCCGATGTTGGACGCGGCGTTGACGATGACGCCGCCGCCGTGCGCCCTCATGTGCGCGATCTCCTGCCGCATGCTGAGCAGGACGCCGTTCAGGTTGACGTCCAGCACGGACTGCCACACGGACAGGTCCAGGTCGCCGACCGGGGCGGGCTTGCCGAAGATGCCCGCGTTGTTGTGCGCGACGTGCAGGCCGCCGTGGCGCTCCACTGTGGTGCGCACCAGGCGCTCCACGTCCTCGGGCCGGGTGACGTCGGCGACGACGGCGCTGGAGGTGCCGCCGTCCTCGTCGACCAGTCGCACGGTCTCCTCGATGGACTCCGGCCGGAGTCCGGCGGCGACCACGGTGGCGCCCTCACGGGCGAAGGCCCTGGCGCTGGCCCGGCCGATGCCGGATCCGGCCCCGGTGACGATGACGACCTTGTCCTTGAAACGGGCGGTCATGGGGGGGTGCTCCTTGACATGTGTCGTAACGGACGGAAAAAACGGAAAAGCAGGGTGCCCGAGCGGCTGAAGGACCGCGGTCCTTCAGCCGTCCTCCCGGGGCGGGCGCAGGAGGAAGAGCGCGGACACCGCGGCGGCGGCGAAGGCCACGGCCGCGATGGTGAAGGCGAAGCCGTAGCCGGAGGTCAGGGCGGACGCCGTACCGGTTCCGGTGTGCTCCAGGTCCGTGGTGTGTCCCGCGGCCAGGGTCACCAGGACGGCGAGGCCGATGGCCGGCCCGGCCTCCAGGGCGGTGTTGACCACGGCGCCGGCGAGACCGGCCTGGTCCTGCGGAACGTCCGTGGTCGCGGTGACGGTGGATCCGGCGAACACCAGCGCCGCCCCGGCGGGAAAGAGCACCAGCCCGGCCAGTACGGCACCGACGTACGGCGAGTCGGTGCCGATCATGCCCAGCGCCGCCAGCCCCAGCCCGGAGAGCGTCAGTCCCGTTACCAGCACCACGCGCGGGCCGAAGCGCTGCACCAGCCTGCCCACGGACAGGCCGCTGACGACCAGGGTCAGGCCGAAGGGCAGGAACGCCGCCGATGTCTCCAGCGCGGAATAGCCCCGGACCTCCTGGAAGTACAGCGCGAGCATGAAGAAGATCGTGGTGATCCCGGCCGCGCCCAGGAAGACCGCCAGCAGCGCCATCGCCCTGCGGGGCGAGGCGGGGAACGACAGCGGCAGGAGCGGCTGCGCCACCCGTGCCTCGGTGACGACGAAGGCCAGCAGCAGCACACCCCCACCGGTCAGCGTGCCGAGCGCCACCGGGGAGGTCCACCCGCGCTCGGGCGCCTCCACCAGGCCGTAGCTGAGCAGGGCGATCCCGATGGTGACCAGGGCGGCCCCGAGGACGTCCAGCCGGCCACCCCGGGGAGCCGCGTCTTCGGGGATCAGCCGCGGGGCGACGGCGAGGGTCCCCGCCGCCACCGCGACCGGCACGGCGAACGCCCAGCGCCAGGAGCCGGACGAGGCCACCACCCCCGAAAGGATCATGCCGGCGGTCCCGCCGGAAGCCGCGAGTCCGCCCCAGACCGCCATGGCACGTGCGTACCGCGCGGGCTCCGGACGCACCGCCCTCACCAGCGCCATCGCGGCCGGTACGGCCAGTGCGGCGCCGGCCCCCTGAACGAAGCGCGCCGCCAGCAGCATCCACACGCCTGTGGAGAGCCCCGCGAGCGCCGAACTCACGCCGAACACGAGGGTGCCGAGGAGAAACACCCGCCGGTTTCCGTACAGGTCGGACAGCCGGCCGCCCAGGAGCAGCAGTCCGCTGAACGACATGCCGTAGGAGGCCGAGAGCAGGGCGAGCTCGGCACGGTTGAGTCCGAACTCACCCTGGATGTCGGGAAGTACGACGTTGAGCACGCTCATGGCGAGGATGAGCACGAACTGGACCGACGCCAGCAGGGCGAAGGCTCGGCCGCTTCTCCGGTCGCGTACCGCTTTCTCGGCCGCGTCGGCCGGCCTCGTCCGCTCCGCCGCGGCCACCTCATGCTCCTGCACGGTTCGCCTCACGTGGGGTCGGGAAGAGTGATGGACTGAGAGTGCCGGAAGGTGTTCCGAGGGTCGTACGCGGCCTTGATCCCTTGCAGCCGCGGGTAGTTGCCCTTGTAGTAGAGCGTGTACCAGGGCACGCCCGTGGTGTTCACCTTCGTGTCGGTGATGTCGGCGTCCGGATAGTTGATGTAGCAGCCGTCCGCGGCCACGCCCGGCACGGGATATCCGCCGGTGGCCGAGAAGACCTCGCCGTACACGTCACGCGTCCAGCCGATGTTCGCGGCGTCGTCCTCGGCGCTCGACCAGAAGCTCTGGAACAGCCCCTTGAAGATCGAGTCCCGCTGCGCCGACGCGGTGTCGCCGGAGGCCGCCGCGTTGATCTTCCCGCCGTACGAGAGCAGGACGACCATGGACTGGGGGTTGTCGTGGTCGGTGCGCGTCAGATGCCGGTACATCGCCGCGGCCTGCGCGTCGGTGACGTTCTTGCGCAGGTAGGCGGACTTGTGGTGGCCGCGCAGCGTCGGATTGGTCAGGGTCGGGTTGCTGCTGCCCAGCAGTTTGACCGAGTGCAGCCAGGCAAGGCGCTGCGGCGTGAACAGGTCGGGCAGCGCGCCCAGTTCGCCGACGGGCTCGGACATCGGACGTACGGCCGCGTCGGACAGCGAGGAGGTGACCTCGGCGAGGAAGCCGTCAAGCACCTTCTGCGCGTCGGGCACGGTGGCGTCGATCTGGGTGAGCAGGCCGATGCTGCCGTTCGCCTTGTGGTTCATCATCAGGAAGCTGCACAGGGAGGCCGCGGCGGAGTCGGCGGAGCCGTTCTCCTCGTGCCAGGTGCCGAACTTCTGCACAAGCGACGTGAAGGAGTCCTTGTCCAGCTCGCTCCAGGGCAGGGCGAGCGCGCTGACGAGAACCTCCTTCGGGGGCTGGGGAAGCAGCGCCGAGGGGTTGGTGCCGATGGTGCCGGGGCTGCGGAACCAGTACCGCGTGATGACGCCGAAGTTGCCGCCGCCACCGCCGGTGTGCGCCCACCACAGGTCGCGGTTGGGGTCGTCGGTCTCGCGGGTGGCCACCACGCTGCGGGCCTTGCCGTTCGCATCGACGAGGACGACCTCGACCGCGTACAGGTGGTCGACCGTCAGGCCGTACCGCCGGGACAGCATTCCGTAGCCGCCGCCGCTGATGTGACCGCCCGCTCCGACCGAGTAGCACATGCCACCTGGGATGGTGACGCCCCAGCCCTTGAAGAGGGAGTCGTACAGGTGGAGCAGTGTCGATCCCGCGCCCACTTCGAAGGCATTGAGCTTCTCGTCGTAGGCGATGGTGTCGATCAGGGAGGTGTCGATGACCACCCGGACCTCGGAGTTGAAGACGAAGTCCGCGTAGCAGTGGCCGCCGCTGCGCACCGAGATCCGCTTGTTGCCGTCCACGGCTTCCTGGACGGCCCGCACCACCTGCTCGGTGGTGCGAACCAGGTGGACGGAATCGGGCCGGGCGACCCAGCGCGAGTTGTTGCCGACAACGAGATCGGCATAGCGGGAATCGTCCGGAAGGACGGTGATGGCGTCGGGGACGGTGGACGCGGCGGCGGTGGCGGCTGTCGCGACGGGGCCGGTCTCCAGGGTCGTGGCGGCTATCGCAGCGGCTGTGCCGGCCAGGACGCTTCGTCTCTTCATGGAACTCGCGTTCTCTTTCTCTGTCGATTTCTCTGTCGATGCAATCTTCTGAACTGTCACAACGGTCCGGTATGCACCGAGGGGTCAGTCGCCCCAGACGACACCGAGGTCGAGTTTCTCCGCGAATTCCATGGTGCGGTCGGCCGACCACGATTCTCCGACCGGCGCCGATTTCCCCAGCCGGGTCGGATAGCCGGTCTCCGAGAAGAATCTCTCGAATCCACCAGGCGTGGTGATGACATAGAAACGGGCGGTTTCGCTCTCCACCAGGTAGGAGTGCGGAATGCCCCGTGGCAGGAACAGCACCCCCGCGCCGTTGACGATCTCGGCGCGGTCTCCGACGGCGAGGTGCACTCGCCCTCCCTCGACGATGAAGATCTCATCTTCGAGCGTGTGGGTGTGGCGGGGCGCGCATTCTCCTCTCACGGCGCTGAAGTGCGTGATTCCCAGCGTGCCACCGGTCTCCTCGGCGGAGAGCTTCGTGGTGACCACCGACCCCTTCCCCCAGAGCCGGGAAATCCCCTCGCCGTCGCGGCGAATCACCGGCGACCGTCCGTCGAGCCCTGCGGTCAAGGTCCCTCCCGATAACACTGCAATTGCTCATTCACCAGTTCACCGGGAGCCTCACACATCGCCGTCGCCGCCTGCAACGCGAACGGGCTTAGTTTGTCAGGTGTCGTCCCACGGCCTTCCGGAACACATGACGAGCCGATGCGCAACCCTGTGCGGCTTACTTTGTCAGGTGTCCGCGATGTGATCACGCGGTAACGCAGCTGTTATCGCAGTATGGACAGAAGCGTAATGTCAGGCCCTAGAATTCCGGTTGTCCTTTACAGCTCGTTCTGCTGCTGGAGCGGAGGCAGTCTTTGACCACATGGCCGCGCTCGAAACGCAATGGCGCCGTGGACCAGCTCGCGGCGGAGGGGGTCGGCCTCTGGCTGGACGACTACCACCGCGGCTGGCTGACCGGCGGCAGCCTGGAGAGACTGGTGGCCGACGGGCTGGTCAGCGGCATCGTCTCCCGGCCCGCGGCCGTCGCGCGCGTGATCTCGGGCACCACCGCCTACCGGGATCAGCTGAACGAGCTCTCGACCGCGGCCGCCTCCGCCGAGGAGCGCGTCTATGCGCTCATCGCCGAGGACGCCCGTGCGGCCTGCACCGCGCTGGAACCGGTGTTCCGGGCGACGAAGGGCATGCACGGCTGGGTCTCCCTCGGCATCGCGCCCCGGCTGGTCGCGGATGCCAAGGCGATGGTCGACTACTCCAGGCGGCTCGCGGAGATGGTGGACCGCCCCAACGTACTGATCCGGATTCCCGTCGCGAGCAGAGGACTTACCGCCGCCGGTGACCTGCTCGCCCACCGGGTCGGCGTGCACGTCACCTCCGTGTTCTCCGTGCAGCGGTACGCCCAGGCGGTGGACACCTACTTCCGCAGCCTGGAGCGCGCCACGGCCGACGGTCACGCCGCGTCCGCCGTCACGTCGCTCGTCTCACTGGACATCGGCCATCTGAACGCCAGCGTCGACGCCCTGCTGGACGGCTCGGCAGACCCCTGCGCCATCGCGCTGCGCGGACAGGCCGGAGTGGCCACCGCGCGGCTCGTCTACCACCGCTACGAGGAGAGCCTCGGCTGTGCCCACTGGCGTTCCCTGGTGGCCGACGGCGCCCGCCCCCAACGTCTGCTGTGGACGTCGGAGAACGCGCCGGAATCCGCGCGGACCGCGCTGGACCGGGTCGAACGGCTCATTGCCTGGATGACCCTGCACGCTCTGCCTCGGGCGGCGTTCGAAGCGCTGGTCCGTCGCGAGGGGTTCCGCGGCGACACCCTCTCCGGTGAACACGGCTCGGCCGGCCAGGTGATGGAGGCACTCGGACGCGCCGGCATCGTCATCGACTCGCTCGCGCGCGATCTGGAAGCCGCGGCGGTCGAGCGGGAACGTGCCGCGTGGGACGAGCTCCTGACGGCGGTTCAGGAAGGCTGAGTCATCGTTCGAGCGGGCTCGGTACCCAGCCCGCTCCGACGCACGGTGCCGTCGTACCCCTCCGACGACCCCTCGCCGGAACGCACTTCCACCAGAAAGTGCTCGACCGGGTCTCCTCTGTCGACGACGACGTGCCTGCGGACCACGCGCAGCCGCCGCCCCGTCTCCGCGGCGATCCGGTGCAGTCCGCCCATGTCCCCCCTGCTGCTGAAGTGCACCAGGGCCCGGCCGCCGTTCGTCAGCCGTCGCGGTGCCTCGTCCACGTACCTGCGGTGTGCTTCGTATCCGGGGTCCACGTAGGCACGTTCCAGGGGAGTGCCGAACCGGTAGTCCTCCGGTGCGCGGACGTACGGCGAACTCCAGACGATCGTGTCGAAGAGCTGCCCGGCGGGCAGCCCCTCGAAGAGGTCGCTGTGCACGGCTCGGACCCGGTCGGCGACCCCATGCCGCCTTGCGTTGAGTGCGACGTTCGCCACCGCCTCCGCGTTGATGTCGGAGGCGACGACCTGCTCCCAGCCCGCAAGGGCCGCCGTCACCGCGACGACTCCGGTGCCGCAGCCGATCTCCAGAAACGCGCCGCGCCGAGGGCGGCCCACAGGATCGGAGAGGTCCAGCAGGTCAAGGACGATCTCGGTGGTACCCGCGTGCAGGGGGGCGAAGACCGTGTCGAGCAGGGCCCATTCCCTTCCTCGCAGCGAGAAGACCTTGGGACGGTACTCCGGCCGCATGGAGTCATGGCAGCGTTCGAGCGAACGTAAATAACTCTTGATCTCCGACATCCCGCCCCGACAGTCCCCTCCTGTTTGCCAGGTACCGCCTCCGGCGTTCCCGGCCGCCGCTCACATCCCCTTGTGCACGGCCCCGGCCCGATCCTTCCGTGACATCCTGGACGAGCGACAGGTGGCCCGACCACACAGTCGACCAGGGGCGAGGGTGCCTCGGCCACCACCCTCGGGGAGCGCGAGTACGACCCATACGGTAGGCGGTTGCAGCCGCGAGACCCCGAGCCTAGGCTCGTTGAGGATCGACTTTATTGATCACGGGGGAGAAGATGACGGGGGGACCGGAGCCGGACTCGCTCGATGTGATGTCCGTACTGGAACTGCTTGCCCAGGGGGCGCCGACAGCGCGGTTCGAGGAACTGCTGCGGGCCGCCCGGCGCGAGGAGGCTTCCGACGAGGTCCTCTCGAAGCTCGACCAGGCCGTCCGCCTGGCCTCGCGCGTCCAGGCGCTGATCGGCCACGCACAGCAGCGCGAGGCCGGACTCGCCGCGCTCATCGACACCGCCCACGATCTCACCCTGGTGCACGGCATGGACGCGCTCCTGCACGAGATCGCACGACGGGCACGCCGACTGCTGAACTTCGACATGGCCTATATCGGACTGCGCGACGCGGACGGCGAGGGCCGGGCTTCCTCCATCCGCACGGCGGAAGGCGAGACCACGTCACGCAGCGTGGGCCTGAAGACCCCCGAGGACTCCGGCCTCGGCAGTCTCGTCCAGCGGAGCGGCGCGCCCGCCTGGAGCCCCGACTACCTGGCTGACCGGGACATTCCACACTCTCCCGACATCGACGCCGTCGTACGGGCCGAAGGACTGCACGCCATCCTGGCGGTGCCGCTGGGCTACGGCACAAGGGTCTTCGGCACCCTCTACGGCGCCGACCGAAAGGTGCGGCATTTCACGCCGGACGAGATCAGCCTCACCCGCTCGCTCGGCAACCTCGCGGGCGTTGCCATCGAACGCGCGCGGCTGCTGGAGGACGCCCGCGCCGAGGTGACCGAGCTGGAACTGGACACCTCCCGCGCCAGGAACAGTCTCACCGTGCAACGCCGCGTCGAGGCCGCCTACATCCGGCTGATCGACCTGGTGCTCAGCGGCTGCGATCCGCAGAGTCTCGCCGAAGCGGCGGTCAAGGAACTGTCGGGGGCGCTGGTCGTCAGGGACTGCGTCGGGCGCACGGTCGTCGTGACAGGTACGCCGCCCGAGCTTGCCGAGGACGACGTCTTGAGGTGGACCTACGACGCCCATGCGGCGGGCTGCCCGGTGCTCATGTCCGAGGGCGGCTGGGTCGCGCCGGTCACGGCCGGCGGTGAGAACCTCGGTGCCATTCTGCTGGTTCCCGACGAACCGCTCACGGACGGCTTCGGAGTGCGGTTGCTCCAGCTCACCGCGCGGGCGGTCGCCCTCATCCTGTTGCTGGAGCGCACCTCGACCGTCGCCCACGACCAGATCCGTGACGAACTGTTGGCGGAGCTGCTCAGCGAGATCCGGCCGCAGTCGGGCCAAATGATCCCGCGGGCACGCCGACTCGGCATCGCTATCGACGAACCGCATGTGATGGTGGTGGCCCGGCCCGAGGGAGGTCCGGAAGGCCGGGCCGCCGCATGGGCATCGTCGTATGCCCATCGCATGTCCGGGCTCATGAGGTTCCGTGACGGCTGTGTGACGCTGCTGCTCCCCGGCGAGGACCCCCTCGCCGCGGCCACCGCAGTGGCCGGAGAGCTTACGCCGCTCGTCGGTCATCCCGTCACGATCGGGGCAGCCGGTCCCGTCTCGGGCCCGGGCCGCGTGGCCCAGGCCCACCGCGAGGCCCTCAACTGCCTGGAGGCGCTCACCGAGCTGAGCAACCTCGGCGGTGTCGCCACCCCGCAGCAGATGGGCTTCCTCGGTGTCCTGCTCTCCGAGACCCACGGCGTCGGCGACTACGTCGAGTCCGTGATCGGACCCGTACTGGACTACGATGCCCAGCGCTTCACGGAGCTGACCCGCACGCTCGACGCCTATTTCGCCTCCTCTTCGAGCCCGACACGCGCGGCGTCGGACCTGCATGTGCACCCCAACACGGTGTCCAGGCGGCTGGACCGCATCGCCGAACTCCTCGGAGCCGACTGGCAGAATCCCGAACGAGCGCTTGAGATCCAGCTCGCCCTCCGGCTCCACCGCACCCGCCGAACCCTGCAGCACCGGTACGCGACCGCAGGGGCGGTACGGGACACCCGCGATCCGGCTCCGCGAGGGCCGGTTCGGTTCCATAAGGGTCAGGCGGAGAGTTGACGCGCATAGAGATCCGGTTCGTCCGACTCGTCCGCCAGCGCCGACACCGCGTGGGCGACCGAGGCCAGGGTCATGTGACGGTGCCAGCCCCGGAACGAGCGCCCCTCGAAGTCCCGGATGCCCACCTGTTCGCCGATCCGCTTCTCATCCTGGGCGACCCGCTGTACAAGTCGCGTCAACCGCACGAGGTCACCGACCGCTGCCGTCGCCGGGGCCGCAAGCCACAGGGCCACCGGGGTCTTCCCGCGCTCGTCCCACTCGCCGATCAGCGACAGCTCGGGCCCGGAGCCCGGCCCAGAGAGCCGTACCCGGACCGTCGCCGCGAGCGTGGTACGCCGCACTGGCCCTCCGGCGACATGTAGCGGACGGCGCAGACCTAGCACGGACTTCATGATGTGGCGGGCCGGGATCGCTCCCGCCCGGTACCCGGGTACCGCGCGGTCCGCCACGATCAGCGGGGTGCTTCCCTTCACCCGGGTGAGCAGGGGAACCTGAGCTTCGGCGAAGGGCCGGATGACACCGCCGAGGCCCGTCACGTGGGTGTCCAGCACGACGGGGTGCTTCGGCACCGCCCACTGACCCAGGGCGGTCAGTACCGTGGCGGTCGCGCACTCGTCCGGTGTCTCGGCCTCGGCGCTGTTGGGAATCTCCGCCCTACGACGCCTGCGCGCGTCCCCGAGCCAGGACTCGGGAAGATGCAGCCGCCACTGAACGGGGACACTGGTCTTCTCGGCCGCGGCCCAGACTCCGAAAGCCAGCTGGCCGTTGAGCACTTGTCCGCGCTCCGGAGCGAACTGCCGCTCCACCCCCACCGAGTGTTCGCCCGCCTTCGGAACGAACAGCGGTCGCACGACCCAGGCCCTTGGCGCCAGCACCCGCGTGACATGGTCGGCGAGGGCCTCACGGATGGGCGACCAGTCCCAGGTGGAACTGCTGATGAAGTGGTTCAGGCTCTGCTCGGCCGCAGCCCCGCCCACGAGGGCAGCGATGTTCCGGATCGACTTACGTCCCTTCGCCGCCAGCAGCCCACTCAGATATTGCCGCGCCCTCAGCCGCTGATCACTCCGGCGCAATGACGCGAAGAGCTCAACACTGAACTCGTCGCCGGGATGGGCGACGTCGTAGCCCCCTTCTCGTATTCGGTGCCAGGAGACGACTTTCGCGTTCACGGTTCCCCCCGCTCGCCAACTTCGCAGCTGTCCCCTCCACCTTGGCCACACACATCCGACAACGGGAGGTGCACCGGACACACACCTGCGAGCGACGACGGTTGCCGGGCCACCCCCGAGAGGCTCCCTCCAGCGGCAGCCGCGACGTAGCCGGAGCACCCGTGTGTGGTGTGGTCACCTTGCGGCACACGTGCTCGGTCCTGGTCTGCGGGTCGGTCCTGCCCCTGCGGCGGCCCTCGCACTGCTCACGGCACCGCCGCAGCCGTGCGTAGAAGAGATCGACCATCTCGACCGTGAGCTTGGCTACTTGGAGGTCGCCGAAGGCCGGCTTGAGGTAGGTGCGGATCAGGCCCTCGGCCCGTTCGTACGAGCTGGCCGTCTGCTCGGTCACGCTCAGCCAGCGGTCCAGGAGGAAGCCCATCGTGGCCTTCTGCTTCGGGTGGCGCTGTTCGTCGACCTGGTGGAGCAGACGGGTGCGGGCCTTCTCGGCCTCGGTCTCGTCGGGCGCCTGCGCGTAGAGGTAGAGATCCTTCTTGGTGACCGGGTCGCGGCCCGCGTAGACCCGGACCTGGAAGCCGGCCCCGTTGGGACGGATGCAGCCGCGCTGCCGGCGCTTGGCGGTCGTGGTTGCCATGGCTGTGGAACCTATTCATGGTTAATGCCATGGCCACGACGAACAGCGCGCCTCTCCGGAAGGAGAAACGCGCTGGTCAGCAGAGTGCCCTCGGCAGGATTCGAACCTGCGACACCGGCTTTAGGAGAGCCGTGCTCTATCCCCTGAGCTACGAAGGCGAAGGCGCACGAAGGCGCCGTCGTCAGTGTAGCGCGTGGTACTTGGGCGGTCGGCGCACCGGAAGAACCGCCCCCGGCGCCCCCGAGCCCCCGTCGGCGTCGCGTTACCCCACTTCCCGAAGGCTCCCCGCAGTCAGGTCGCCGAGCGTCGGGTAGCCGTCGACCGCCATGATCAGGTCGGCCTCCGCGAGGAGGGAGCGGAGGACGTGGATGATGCCGGCCGTGCCGCCGAGGGTCAGGCCGTAGGCGTAAGGGCGGCCGATGCCTACCGCGGTGGCGCCCAGGGCCAGGGCCTTGATGATGTCGGCGCCGCTGCGGATGCCGGAGTCGAAGAGGACGGGGAGGCCGTCGGCCGCCTCGGCCACGGCGGGGAGGGGGGGGGGGGCGGGGAGGCCGCCGTTGGCCTGGCGGCCGCCGTGGTTGGAGCAGTAGATGGCGTCCACGCCGCCGTCCCTCGCGCGGCGGGCGTCCTCGGGGTGGCAGATGCCCTTGACGATCAGGGGGAGGTCCGTCAGGGAGCGCAGCCAGGGGAGGTCGTCCCAGGTGAGGGGGTTGCCGAAGAGTTGGCTCCAGAGGAGGACCGCGGCCTGGGGGTCCTCCTCCGGCGGGCTCTTGAGGAGGGCGCGGAAGACCGGGTCACTGGTGTAGTTGGCCAGGCAGAGGCCGCGCAGCTGGGGGAAGTTGGCGGTGGCCAGGTCGCGCGGGCGCCAGCCGGTCAGCCAGGTGTCCAGGGTTACTACGATGCCGCGGAAACCTGCTTGTTCCGCTCGGTGTACGAGGCTTGCGGCCAAGTCTCTGTTGGTGGGGGTGTAGAGCTGGAAGAAGCCCGGCGTTTCTCCGAACTCGGCTGCCACCTCCTCCAGTTGGTCCACCGCCAAGGTGGAGGCGATCATCGGGACACCTGTGCTTGCCGCGGCCCTCGCCGTCGCCAGGTCGCCGTGTCCGTCCTGGGCGCACAGGCCGATCACCCCTACCGGTGCCATGAAGACGGGGGAGGGCAGGCGCAGGCCCAACAGGTCCACCGACAGGTCGCGTTCGGCCGCGCCCACGAACATCCTCGGGACCAGGCCCCAGCGTTCGAACGCGGTCACGTTCGCCCGCTGGGTGCGCTCGTCGCCCGCGCCGCCCGCCACGTACGACCACACGGAGGCCGGCAGGGCCGCGCGCGCCCGCTCCTCCAGTTCCGCGAAGGTCATCGGGTACGGCGGCAGGACGCCGCGGAGCCCGTTGAGGTAGATCTCGTTCTGGTAGGAGCCGAAGGGGGGCTTCAGCCCCAACCCCTGTCCCAACTCCAGCCTCAGTCCCGGTCCTTGTCCGTCTTCCATGCCAACTTTCCTTCCCCTCCCCCTCCTTGTTTACTGGTGCGTCCCGCCGCCGTTGCCCGCTGCCGCCCGCGAGCTAGGGTTCGTGTTCCAATCTGAGGCCCTATCAACGGAGTTGGCGTGCGCGAGAGTGATCGCGAGAGCGATGAACCGGGGGAGAGAGGCGGGGGCGTCGCCGTCCAGGACCCCGACTCCTGGGCGGACACCGGCCCCAGCCCCGAAGACCCCGAAGGCGGGCCTGACGCCCCCACCCCCTTACTCGACTGGTCCCGCCCCTGGCTCCGCGTCGCCGTCGCCGCGATCGTCCTCCTCGATCTCCTCCTCTTCGGGCTCGACGACTGGCTGAACACCTCCGTCATGCAGGTCTGGCGGACCGTGTTCCTCGCCGTCGTCGTACAGGCGATGCCGTTCCTGCTGCTCGGGACGGCGCTGTCCGGTGCCATCAACGCCTTCGTGCCCGCGCGGGTGTTCAGCCGGGTGCTGCCGCGGCGGGCCGCACTCGCCGTGCCCGTGGCGGGAGTTGCCGGGGTCGTGCTGCCCGGGTGCGAGTGTGCCTCCGTGCCGGTGGCGAACAGTCTGATCGGGAGCGGGGTCACGCCTGCCGCCGCCTTCGCGTTCCTGCTCTCCGCCCCCGCCGTCAATCCTGTCGTGCTCACCGCCACGGCCGTCGCGTTTCCCGGGCATCCGGCCATGGTGCTGGCCCGGCTGCTCGCCTCGCTGCTCACCGCCGCCGTCATGGGCTGGCTGTGGCTCTGGCTGGGGAAGGAGGAGTGGTTGCGGGCCTCCGTCGGCGTACGGCGGGGCGGGCATCGGGCCGGGCGCAGCCGGTTCGGCGAGTTCCGGCGCGGGTTTCAGCACGACTTCCTGCACGCCGGTGGGTTCCTGGTCGTCGGGGCCATGGCCGCCGCCACCTTCAACGTGGCGGTGCCGCGCTCCGTGCTCGACACGTTCTCCGGTTCGCCCTGGCTGTCGGTGCTGTTCCTGGCCGTGCTCGCCGTCGTCCTCGCCGTCTGCTCCGAGGCCGACGCGTTCGTCGCCTCCTCGCTCACCGGCTTCTCGCCGCTCGCCCGGCTGACGTTCATGGTGGTCGGACCGATGGTCGACCTGAAGCTGATCGCCCTTCAGACGGGCACGTTCGGGCGGGCCTTCGCGGTCCGCTTCTCCGGTGCCACCATCGTCGTAGCCGTCCTGTGCAGTGTGCTGATCGGGGGAGTGCTGCTGTGAGACGGCCACCGCACGTCATCCTCCTCGTCCTCGGCGGCCTCGGCCTCCTGCACGCCGCCCTCTTCACCGACCTCTACCTCCGCTACGTCCGCGAAGGCATGCGCCCCCTGCTCATCGCCTCGGGAGCCCTGCTCCTCCTGCTGGGCATCGCGGAGGCATGGTCGGGACCGCAGCCCCACAACCACGACGACCACGGGCACGACGACCACGGTCACGACCGCCACGACGACCACGGGCACGACCACTCCAGCATCCCCCGCGTCGCCTGGCTGCTCCTCCTCCCCGCGCTCAGCCTGCTCTTCTACGCACCCCCCGCCCTCGGCGCCTACACCGCCTCCCGGGCCGCCCCCAAGGCCGTATCGCGGCAGGAGCACTTCGATCCGCTTCCGGCCACCTCCCCGCTCCCGATCACCCTCACCGACTTCACGCGCCGCGTGCAGCAGGATCCCGGGCGGGCCATCAAGGGGCGTACGGTCCTGATGACCGGTCTCGTCACGCCCACCGGGCGCGCCGGTGGCTGGTATCTGACCCGGATCATGATCTCGTGCTGCGCGGCGGACGCCCAGACCGTGCGGGTGCGGATCGACGGCACCCCGGCGCCGCCCGCCGACACCTGGGTGACCGTCACGGGCACCTGGCACCCCGGCGGCACCCTGGGCACGAAGTCCGCCCCGGTCGCGCTCGACGTCCGTACCGTTCGCAGGACCGCCCGGCCCACCAACGGCTACACCGACGCCCTCCCGCTCGCGCCGCCGTCCCGCTGACGTCCCGTGGCGCGAATGCGGCGGGCATAGTTGTGAGTGGTGCCGGAGCGACGAGACGGTGGTGTGCGCATGGCGGGCAGAACGCCCGAGCAGGTGGGTACGACGCGGGAGTTGATCCTCACGGTCGCGGAGCGGCTGTTCGCCGAGCACGGTGTGCACGCGGTGTCCAAACGCCAGATCGGCGCGGTCGCCGGGCAGGGCAACAACACCGCCGTCGGCTACCACTTCGGCACCAAGGAGGATCTCGTCCGGGCGATCGTGCGCAGGCACGCGGAACCGGTCGAGGAGATCCGCGTCCGGCTGCTGGCCGAGGTCAACGGCTCCACCGAGCTGCGCGACTGGGTGGACTGCTCGGTGCTCCCCTTCGCCAGGCACTTCGCGGCGCTGGACAGCCCGACGTGGTTCGCGCGGTTCTGCGTCCAGGTGCTGACCGACCCCGTGCTGCGTTCCATCCTCGCGGAGGAGTTCCTGACCTCCCCCGCGCTTCAGCGGATAGAGACGGGCCTCGGCCGGTGCGTGGCCGGTCTGCCGCCGGGGGTGCGCCACGCGCGCTCCGCCATGGCGGGCCATGTCATCCTGCAGACGTGCGCCGAGTACGAACGCGGTCTCGCCGCGAACTCGCCCACCGCGTGGGCCAGTTGGGACGAGGTGGCCACCAGCCTGATCGACGCGCTGGTGGGGCTGTGGTCGGGTCCCGTCACGCGGTGACGTGCTTCGGACCCCGGTCCTGCCTGCGGTCCAGCTCGACGATCGCGACGCGCGCCTGGAACGCGATCAGACCCGTGACGATGGTGGCGGCGACGCCCTGGGTGCCGTCGACGGCGTAGGAGAGGACCGGGGCGGCGGCCAGGCCGCCCAGGAACAGCGACCACAGGACGGGCTTCGTCGAGTGGTGCGCCGCCAGAGTCGTGGCCTGCGACTTCTTGCTCTTGAGAATCTGTGCCTGCGTCTTCATGGCGGATCTTCCCTCCGGGGACCGAGCTTCCCTTGCCTGAAGCAACCATCCCGCGCACCGCCCCTTCACCGCGATGAAGCGCGCCCCCGAATGCGGGGTGTAGCAGGCCCCACCCCCACCCCTCCACCCTCACCCCTCCATGCCCCTGCTTCCAGCCAAAGCGGAACCCCCTTCCCTTTTTATTAAGTCAGTCACTTGACTTCATTCTCCTGTCCGGTTTGGCTGGTGGTCTCCGCACCCCACAGAAGGAGACCGCGCCATGAGCGACCCCAACCTCCTCGACCGTCAGCCCCTGCCCTACCCCATCGCCGCCCCCGCCGCCCCCGCCGCCCCGCCCGAGTGGGCCGAGCTGCGCGAGCACTGTCCGGCCGCGCGGATCCAGCTGCCCAGCGGTGACGAGGCGACCCTGGTCACCCGGTACGCGGACGTCCGGAACGTGCTCGCCGACCCGCGGTTCACCCGCGACCTGGCCGCGCCCGACGCCGCCCGGATCGGCGACGCCGAGCAGGGCGGGCCGTTCGACAACCCGATGGCGCGGGACCTGTTCGCCGACGGCCACCAGCGCTGGCGGCGGATGGTCGGCCGCTGGTTCACCGCCAAGCGCATGGCGTCCCTGCGGCCGGGCATGGAGGCGATGGCCGAGAAGCTCGTCGACGGGATGCTGGAGCAGGGCGCCCCGGCGGACCTCGTCCAGCACGTGGCGTTCCCGTTCCCGGCGTGGGTGATCTGCACGATGCTCGGCGCCCCCGACCGCGACCGCCAGAAGTTCGCGGACTGGGCCGACACGCTGCTGGCCCTGTCCGACATCGACAGCGGCGCGGTCGGGAACGCGCGCGAGGAGTTCGCGGCGTACGTCACCGGTCTCGTCGAGGCCAAGCGTGTTCAGCCCGGCGAGGACCTGATCAGCGAGCTGCTCTCCGCCACCGACGCCGAGGGCCGGCCGATGTCCGACGAGGCCCTCGTCGCCACCGCGCAGGCGCTGCTGATCGGCGGCCTGGAGACCACCGCGGGCGCCATCGCCAAGGGCGTCGCCACCCTCCTCGCCGACCGACGGCACTGGGAGCGCCTGGTCGCCGACCCCTCCCTGGTGCGTACGGCGGTGGAGGAGCTCCTCCGCTTCGACCCCAACATCAGCTTCGGGCTGCCGCGCTACCTCTCCGAGGACGCCGAGCTGTCCGACGGTACGGTCCTGCCGTCCGGCGACACGGTGATGTGCCTCATGGCCTCGGCCAACCGGGACGCGGCCGTGTTCGAGGGCGCCGACGGGCTCGACCTCGCCCGCACCCCGAACACCCACCTCGCCTTCGGCGCCGGCGCCCACTCCTGCATCGGCCAGCCGTTGGCCCGTACCGAACTCCAGGTCATGTTCGATGTCCTCCTGCGCCGCCTGCCCACGCTCGAACTGGCCGTCGGCGCGGAGGAGTTGACCCGGGTCGATGGGCTCATCGTGGGGCGGCTCGCCGAGGTGCCCGTGCGCTGGTAACCCCCGGCGAGCGTCTTTCGCGGCCCGCGGGAGGCCGGGCGCCCGACCACCGGACCGTGGCCGGACGCCCGGCGGGCCGTCCGCCAAACGGGCGCCCAAGAGGCGGTTTGTGAAGGTTCACCCCATTCTGAAGGGGCTCGGGGGCAACAGCGACGATGGGGAGACCCTGTCCCGTGGCTACCTTCCTGTACCGACTGGGCCGTCTGGCCTTCCGGCGGCGCTGGTTCGTCACCCTGCTGTGGGTGGTGGTTCTCGGCGCCGTCGGCTTCGCGTCCTCCAAGGCGGCCGAAGCGCCCGCCTCCTCCTTCACCGCGCCCGGAGTCGAGGCCCAGAAGGCATTCGACCTGATCCAGGAGCGCTTCCCCGGCAGCAAGGCCGACGGCGCGGTCGCCCGGGTCGTGCTCGTCGCCCCCGACGGGCAGAAGATCACCTCCGTGCGGGACCGCGCCGCCGTCACCCGTCTGGTCGACTCGGTGTCCGGCGGTCCGCAGGTCGTGACCGCCCTGAACCCCTTCCAGGCGAACGCGGTCAGCAAGGACGGGACGACGGCGTACTCGACCATCACCTACAAGGTGGCGGCCACCGACCTCACCGACTCCACGAAGGACACCCTGCGCAAGGCGGCCCAGCAGGCCCGTGACGCCGGGCTGACCGTGGAGATCGGCGGGACCGCGCTCGCCACCAACCCCTCGGCGGGCGGCGTCGGCGAGGTCATCGGTGTGCTGGTGGCCGCGGTCGTGCTGCTGATCACCTTCGGGTCGATCGCGGCGGCCGGGCTGCCGCTGCTGACCGCGATCGTCGGCGTCGGTGTCTCGATGACCGCGATCACCGCGCTGGCCAGCACCTTCAAGCTCTCCGACTCGACCGGCACGCTGGCCACGATGCTGGGCCTCGCCTGCGGCATCGACTACGCGCTGTTCGTCGTCTTCCGCTACCGCGAGGAACGCGCCAACGGCCATACGGAGGAGGAGGCGGCCGGGATGGCGGTCGGCACCGCCGGGTCCGCGGTCGTCTTCGCGGGCCTGACCGTCGTCATCGCGCTCGCCGGGCTCGCCATCGTCGGCATCCCGCTGCTCACCAAGATGGGCGTGGCCGCCGCGGGCGCCGTCGTCATCGCCGTACTGATCGCCCTGACCCTGGTCCCGGCCGTCATCGGCTTCTGGCCGCGGAAGGTGCTCTCCCGCCGTTACCGCAAGACGGGGCAGCGCATCCAGGGCGTGGTCGGCAACATGGGCAGCCGCTGGGCCGGGTTCGTGCTGCGGCATCCGCTGCCGGTGCTGCTGGGCACGGTCGCGGGCCTCGTCGTGCTCGCGCTGCCCGCGCTGGGGCTCCAACTGGGCATGCCCGGCGACGAGGTGAAGTCCACCTCCACCACCGAGCGGCGCGCCTACGACGACCTCGCCAAGGCGTTCGGGCCCGGCTTCAACGGGCCGCTGACCGTCGTCGTCGACACCACCAAGGCGCAGGACCCGAAGGCCGCCACGGCCACCATCGAGAAGCGGATCGCGGACACCCCGGGCGTGGTCTCGGTCTCCGCGGTCCGCAACAACGCCGCCGGGAACGCGGCCGTGTTCACCGCGGTCCCGGCGAACGCGCCGACCAGCGAGAAGACCGTCGACCTCGTGCACAAGATCCGCGACGAGCGGTCCGCGATCGAGGCCGCCGCCCCGGGGGCGAGCTTCAAGGTCACCGGGACGACGGCGCTGAACATCGACGTCGCCTCGAAGGTGCAGAGCGCGCTGGTCCCGTATCTGATCGTGGTGGTCGGGCTGGCGATCGTGCTGCTGCTCCTGGTCTTCCGGTCGATGTTCATCCCCATCAAGGCCGCCGTCGGCTTCCTGCTGTCGGTGCTGGCCGCGCTCGGTTCCGTGGTCGCGGTCTTCCAGTGGGGATGGGCCGCGAGCCTGCTGGGCGTGGAGACCAAGGGCCCGATCATGAGCATGATGCCGATCTTCCTGGTCGGCATCGTCTTCGGCCTCGCCATGGACTACGAGGTCTTCCTCGTCTCCCGCATCCGCGAGGCGTACGTCCACGGCAGCGCGGCCAACGCGTCGATCGCCACCGGGTTCCGCTACAGCGCCCGGGTGGTCACGGCCGCCGCGCTCATCATGATCGCGGTGTTCGCGGGCTTCGTCACCGCCGACGAGTCCATGATCAAGATGATCGGCTTCGGGCTCGCCATCGCCGTCCTGTTCGACGCGTTCGTCGTCCGCATGGCGTTCGTGCCGGCCGTGCTCGCCCTGCTCGGCGACCGCATCGCCTGGCTGCCGCGCTGGCTGGACCGGGCCCTGCCGAACGTCGACGTCGAGGGCGAGAAGCTCAGCCGCCTGCACCCGCCGACCGGCGACGTGGGCGGGCCGCGCGGCCCGGGCACCGACGGCGAGGGCGGCGCGGGCGACGACGCCGGCCCGGACGACCGGCCCGGTGACCCCGGCGGCGCC
>LJCV01000264.1 GCA_001298575.1 Actinobacteria bacterium OK074 | reverse complement strand
AGACCTGGCTACTGCTCACCCCGACAACCGAACACGCCACAGCCACCGCCACCATCACCGCCGTAACCACCGCCCTCACCACCCACGGCGCCACCGTACGCACCCTCGCCGTGCCCCCCGGCACCGACCGCACCCACCTCACCACCCACCTCACCTCCGCCGCGAACGGCGACGCCCAACCCGTAGGCGTCCTCTCCCTCCTGGCCCTGGACGAGTCCCCGTACGCCCCTGGCAGCCCGCTCGACAACGGGCTCGTGCTGACCACCGCGCTCGTGCAGGCGCTCGGTGATGCCGGTGTCACCGCGCCGCTGTGGCTCGGCACGTGCGGTGCGGTCTCCACCGGCCGGGCCGACCGGCTGGCCGCGCCCGTGCAGGCGCAGGCGTGGGGGCTGGGCCGGATCGTCGCGCTGGAGTACCCGCAGCGGTTCGGTGGACTCGTCGATCTGCCACGGGAGTTGGACGAGCGGGCCATGGCCCGGCTGGTCACCGCGCTGTCGGGAGCCGACGACGAGGACCAACTGGCCGTACGCGGCTCCGGGCTCTTCGCGCGGCGGTTGGTGCGGGCGACGCTGCCCGAACCCGCCCCCGCCGACTGGCAGTTGCGCGGCACGGTGCTGGTGACCGGTGGCACCGGAGGCGTGGGTGCCCAGGCCGCCCGGCGGTTGGCCGCCGACGGCGCCGAACATCTACTGCTCGTCAGCCGTAGCGGTCCCGACGCGCCCGGTGCGGAACAACTCCAGCACGACATAAGCCAGTTGGGCGCCCGCGTCACCCTCGCCGCCTGCGACGTCGCCGACCGCGACCAACTCGCCGCGCTGCTGGCCGCCATACCGGCCGAGCTGCCGCTCACCGCCGTCGTGCACGCGGCCGGAGTGCTCGACGACGGTGTGCTGGACGGGCTCACCCCCGAGCGCGCCGAAACCGTACTGCGGCCCAAGACGGCCGCCGCGCTGCACCTGCACGAGCTGACCCGCGACCTGGAGCTGGACGCGTTCGTGCTGTTCTCCTCACTCGCCGGCACGCTCGGCGGTCCGGGGCAGGGCAGTTACGCCGCCGCCAACGCCTTCCTCGACGCCCTCGCCCGGCAGCGGCACGCCGACGGGCTGCCCGCCACCTCGGTCGCCTGGGGTGCCTGGGGCGGCGGGGGGCTGGCCTCCGGCGCGACCGGCGAGCGGCTCGCCCGGTCCGGAATGCCCGCGATGGAACCGGAGTTGGCCCTCACGGCGCTCCAACAGGCCGTCACCAGCGGCGAACCCGTTCTCGCCGTGGCCGATGTCCGCTGGGAGACCTACGCGTTCGCCCACTCCGACGGCGCCGCCCGCGTCCTCGCCGACCTACCGGAGGTACGCACCGCCCTCGCGGCACGCACCACGCCCGCGACGACCGGTAGCAGCGGCGACGGTAACGCGCTCATCGTGCGCCTCGCCGCCCTTCCCCACGATGAACAGCGGCGTGAACTCCTTGCCCTCGTCCGTACGTTGGCCGCTGCGGCGCTCGGGTTCCCCGGTGTCGACGAAGTGGACGAGGACCGCGCCTTCCGTGACCTCGGCTTCGACTCGCTCACCGCGGTCGCGTTGCGCAACACCATCGCCGAGACCACCGGCCTGCGCCTCCCGGTGACCCTCGTCTTCGACCACCCCACCGCCACCGCACTCGCGGCCAAACTGCACACGGACCTGTTCGGCGCGACCGCGACGGCCGTGGAGCGGACCGCTGTTGAGCCCGGAGCCGCCGCGGACGACGATCCGGTCGTCATCGTCTCCATGAGCTGCCGCTACCCGGGCGGAGTGGACGGCCCCGAGGCTCTGTGGCGGCTGCTCGCCCAGGGCGGCGACGCCGTGGCACCCTTCCCCGACGACCGCGGCTGGGACCTGGCGGGAGCCTACGATCCCGACCCCGACAAGCCCGGCACCTTCTACGCCCGCGGCGGCGGATTCCTCTACGACGCCCACCACTTCGACCCCGAGTTCTTCGGGATGAGCCCGCGCGAGGCCCTAGCCGTCGACCCGCAGCAGCGGTTGCTGCTGGAGACGTCGTGGGAGACCTTCGAGCGGGCCGGCATCGACCCGGCGGGCGTGCGTGGCAGTCGTACCGGCGTGTTCGTCGGCTCGAACTACCACGACTACGGCTCCCGGGTGCAGCGCGCCCCGAAGGACTTCGAGGGCTATCTCGCCACCGGCAGCGCGGGCAGCGTGGCCTCCGGCCGGATCTCGTACACCTTCGGCCTGGAGGGACCGGCCGTCACCGTCGACACCGCCTGCTCCTCCTCCCTGGTCGCCCTGCACATGGCCGCGCAGGCGCTGCGCACCGGCGAGTGCACCATGGCGCTCGCGGGCGGCGTCACCGTCATCTCCTCGCTGGACACCTTCATCGAGTTCAGCAGGCAGCGGGCGCTGTCCGAGGACGGCCGCTGCAAGGCGTTCGCCGACGACGCCGACGGCGCGGGCTGGGCCGAGGGCGTCGGCGTGCTGCTCCTGGAGCGGCTGTCCGACGCCCGCCGCAACGGCCACCCGGTGCTCGCGGTCCTCGCCGGCAGTGCCGTCAACCAGGACGGTGCCAGCAACGGCCTCACCGCACCGAGCGGTCCCGCCCAACAGCGGGTCATCCGGCAGGCGTTGGCCGCCGCCGGGCTCACCCCGGCCGACGTCGACGCCGTCGAGGCGCACGGCACCGGCACCAAGCTCGGCGACCCCATCGAGGCGCAGGCCCTGATGGCGACCTACGGACAGGACCGGCCCGCCGGACGGCCGTTGCTGCTCGGCGCCCTCAAGTCCAACATCGGGCACACGCAGGCCGCCGCCGGTGTCGGCGGTGTCATCAAGATGGTCCTCGCGCTGCGGCACGGGCAGCTGCCGAGCACCCTGCACGCCGACCGGCCGTCGACGCAGATCGACTGGTCGGCGGGCGCGGTGTCCCTGCTCACCGAACCCGTCGACTGGCCGTCGGACGCCGAACGGGTGCGCCGGGCAGGCGTGTCGGCGTTCGGCATCAGCGGCACCAACGCCCACGTGATCGTCCAGGAACCGCCCGCCGAGGTCGAGGCCGAAACCGAGACCGCACGGCCCATGGCAACACCCGTCCCGCCGACCGGTGTTACGGCTCCGGCGCCGCTCCCCGGTGAAGCCGTTGTCGTCCCCTGGACCCTCTCCGGCCGCACCCCCGACGCCCTGCGCGCCCAGGCCGCCCGCCTGCTCGCGCACCTCGACGACCACGCGACCGCACCCGAGGCGGACGCCGCCACCTCCCTCGACATCGCGCACGAACTCGCCCTCGGGCGCGCCGTGTTCGACCACCGGGCAACCGCCGTCGGCCGGGACCGTGACGAACTCGTCGCCGCCGTCCGGGCGTTGGCCGAAGGACGCGAGGCCCCCGGCCTGGTGCGCGGGGTGCGGCGCCGCCGTGGGCGGACCGCGTTCCTCTTCAGCGGACAGGGCAGCCAGCGGCCCGGCATGGGGCGCGAACTGTACGCCGCCCAGCCGGTGTTCGCCGACGCCCTCGACGCCGTCTGCGCCGAACTCGACCGCGAACTCGAACGCCCGCTGCGGGACGTGCTGTTCGCCCCGGACGGGACACCCGACGCCGCCCTGCTCGACCGCACCGCCTACACGCAGGCCGCCCTGTTCGCCCTGGAAGTGGCCCAGTTCAGGCTGCTCGAACACTGGGGCGTCCGCCCCGACCTCGTCGTCGGCCACTCCGTCGGCGAACTGGCCGCCGCCCACGTGGCCGGGGTGCTCGACCTCGCCGACGCCTGCCGACTGGTCGCCGCCCGCGGCCGGCTGATGGAGCAACTCCCCGACGGCGGCGCCATGCTGGCCGTCCAGGCGGGCGAGGCGGAGGTCGCCGAGGCGCTGCGCGCCTACGAGGGCCGCGTCTCGATCGCCGCCGTCAACGGACCGGCGGCCGTGGTCGTCTCCGGCGACGCGGACGCCGTCGAGGAACTCGCCGAGATCTGGCGGGAGTCGGGCCTGCGCACCAAACGGCTCACGGTCTCGCACGCCTTCCACTCACCCCGCATGGAACCCATGCTGACCCCCTTCGCCGCCGTCGCGCACACGATCACGTACGCCGCCCCGGCCGTCCCCGTCGTCCTCGACCTCACCGGTGAACTCGCCGACGCCGACCGCCCGTTGGACGCCGACTACTGGGTACGGCACGTGCGTGGCACCGTCCGCTGGGCCGACGCCGTCGCGACCCTGAACGGTCAGGGCGTGACCGCCTACGTCGAACTCGGCCCCGACGGCGTACTCACCGCCATGACCCGCGACAGCCTGACCGCCGAAGTCCCCGAGGCTGCCCCCGAGACCGACGCCGTCGTCATCCCGCTGCTGCGCCGCGACCGCCCCGAGGAGACGGCCCTCACCACCGCCCTCGCCACCCTGCACACGCACGGCGTGAGCCCCGACTGGACCGCGTACTTCGGCGGCCGCCCGGTGCGCCGCACCGAACTGCCGACGTACGCCTTCCAGCACTCCCGCTACTGGCTCGACGCGGACCCCGGCCTGCCGGACCTCGCCGCGGCCGGACTCGCCGCCGGGGAACACCCGTTGCTCGCCGCGGGTACGGCACTGGCGGGCGGCGACGGCTATCTGCTCACCGGGCGGCTGTCGCTCAGCGCCCACCCCTGGCTCGCCGACCACGCCGTGTCCGGCACCGCGATCCTGCCCGGCACCGCCTTCCTCGAACTGGCCCTGCTCGCCGCCGACCGCGTGGGCTGCGCCGCCGTCGATGAACTCACCCTGGAGGCACCGCTGGTGCTGCCCGAACAGGGCGCCGTCCACCTCCAGGTCACCGTCGGCGCGGCGGGCGAGGAGGGCGTGCGCGGCGTGACCGTGCACTCCCGCCCCGACGACGCCCCGGACGACGAGCCCTGGACCCGCCACGCCGTCGGCCAACTCACCCCGGAAACAACCCCTGTTGACGACAGCCCACTGACCGTCTGGCCCCCCGAGGGCGCCGAACCGGTCGCCGTGGACGGCGTCTACGACCGCTTCGCCGCAGGCGGCTTCGCCTACGGGCCCGCCTTCCAGGGGCTTGCCGCCGCCTGGAAGCACGGCGAGGACGTGTACGCGGAGGTCCAACTCCCCACCGAGGCAGGCTCCGACGCCGACCGGTACGGGCTGCACCCGGCCCTCCTCGACGCCGCACTCCAGACCGTCGGGCTGACCGCCGCGGCGGCCGGACCCGCGCTCATGCCGTTCAGCTGGACCGGCGTGCGGCTGCACGCCACCGGGGCGGACGCCCTGCGCGTCCACCTCGCCCCGGCCGGACCCGACACGGTCGCGCTGCGGGTCACCGACCCGGCCGGAGGGGCCGTCGCCACCGTCACCGGACTGACTCTCCGGCCGCTGCCCGCCGGGCAGTTGGGCGACACCCGCACCGCCGCCCGCCACCTCCATGAACTGGAGTGGATCACTCCGGCCCCCACCTCCGCCCGGCCCACCGCCACCGGCTGGGCCGTCCTGAACGGCGCAGCCGACCCCGGCATCACCGCCGCCCTGACGGCCGCCGGACTCACCGCCACCGACCACCCCGACGTCACGGACCTCGCCCGAGCCATCACCACGGGCGACACGACGACCCCCGCCGTGGTCCTCGCCGCCGTCCCCGGCCCGGAAGCCGCTGTCCTCGGACGGGAAGCCGCTGTCCTCGGCCCGGAAGCCGTTGTCCCCGGACCGGAAGAGGCAGCAGACACGGCCGAACTCGCCGCCGCCGTACGCCGTACCACCGCGCACGTGCTCCGGCTGCTCCAGGACTGGCTCGCCGAGGACACCCTCCACGGCACCCGGCTCGTCCTCGTCACCCGGCACGCCGTGACCGCGTACGACGGCGACCGGGCACCCGACCCGGTGGCCGCCGCCGTCTGGGGCCTGGTGCGCACCGCGCAGTCCGAGAACCCGGAGCGGATCGTGCTCCTGGACTGGGACGGCGCCCAGGAGTCGCACCGGGCCCTGCCCGCCGCGGCCGGCCACGAGGAACCCCAACTCGCCCTGCGCAAGGGGGAAACACGAGTACCGAGGCTGGTCAGGACGCGCCTGACGCAGTCCGCAGACGACACCGGCCGGACGCTGCTGGACCCGGACGGCACCGTCCTGGTCACCGGGGCCACCGGCGCACTCGGCGGCCTCATCGCCCGGCACCTGGTCACCCGCCACGGCGCCCGGCACCTGCTGCTCGTCGGCCGCCGCGGACCGGACGCGCCCGGCGCCCGCGAACTCCTCGACGACCTCGCCGAGTTGGGCGCCCGCACCGAACTGGTCGCGTGCGACGCCTCCGACCGGGACGCCCTGGCGGCCCTGCTCGCCACCGTCCCGGCCGACCGCCCGCTGACCGCCGTCGTGCACACCGCGGGCGTCCTCGACGACGGCGTCATCGGCTCCCTCACCCCCGAGCGACTCGACACCGTGTTCGCCGCCAAGGCCGACACCGCGCTGCACCTGCACGAGTTGACTCGCGACAGCGACCTGCGCGCCTTCGTCCTCTACTCCTCCCTCGCCGGGATCTTCGGCGGGGCCGGACAGGGCAACTACGCCGCCGCCAACGCCTTCCTCGACGCCCTCGCCCGGCACCGCCGCGCCCAGGGCCTGCCCGCGCAGTCCCTCGCCTGGGGCCTGTGGGAGCAGCGGTCGGCGATGACCGGCAAGCTCGACGACGCCGATCTGCTGCGGATGGCCCGCGGCGGTGTCGTCCCGATGCCGTCCGAGCAGGCCCTCGACCTCTTCGACGCGGCCGTCGCCGCCGACCGGGAGGTCCTTATCCCGGCCAGGTTCGACACGGCCGGACTGCGCACCCCCGACGGCGAAGTCCCGGCCCTGCTGCGGTCCTTGGTCAAACCGGCCGCCCGCCGCCGTACCGGCACCGCCGCCGACGGCGACGCCCCCGCCCCCGCCGAGCAACTGCGCCACCGGCTCGCCGAGTTGGACACCGAGGCCCGCCTCACCGTCCTGCTCGACGTGGTCCGCGACCAGGCGGCGGCCGTCCTCGGCTACGCCGACTCCGACGCCGTGGACCCCGAACGGGGCTTCCTGGAGATGGGGTTCGACTCGCTGACCGCGGTCGAACTGCGCAACCGGCTCACCGCCGCCACCGGGCTGCGGCTGCCGGCCACCCTGCTCTTCGACTACCCGACCCCCGTCGGCCTCGCTCGCCACCTGCGCACCGAGACCGCCCCGGCCGCCGCCACCGCAGTACAGCCGATGCTCGCCGAACTCGACCGACTGGAACGGGCGTTGGAGGAGGTCGCCGGGGACGAGACGGTCCGCACCACCCTCGCCGACCGGCTGCGCGGGCTGCTGACCCGGCTCGACGTGGCCGCCGCGCCCGCGGAGCACAGCGGTGTACCCGGATCAGGATCAGGATCCGGTGACGCGGTCGCCACGGCGGTGGCCGTCGAGGAACAACTCGACGCGGCCAGCGACGACGACCTCTTCGACTTCATCGACCAGCAGTTCGGCACCCAGTGAAGGCGCCGAGAGCGATGGCGCCGAGAGCGATGGCAGCGAGAGTGATGGCACCGAAAGTGAAGGCACCGAAAGTGAAGGCTATGAAGCCATGAAGGCAGACCGTTTGCTGAACGTCGGTGTCGTCGGCTGCGCCGCCATCGCCCAGCGCACCACCATCCCGGCGCTCGTCGCCGACCCCTCGGTGCGGCTGGTCGCGGTGGCCAGCCGCAGCCGCGACAAGGCCGAGGCGGTGGCTGGCCGCTTCGGCTGCGAGGCGGTCACCGGCTACGCGGCCCTGCTCGCGCGCGACGACATCGACGCCGTCTACGTGCCGTTGCCGCCCGCGCTGCACCCCGAGTGGGTCGGCAGGGCGCTCGCCGCGGGCAAACACGTCCTCGCCGAGAAGCCGTTCGCCGTCCACCGGGCCGAGGCGGCCGAACTGGTCGCCGCGGCCCGCGCCGCCGGGCTGCTGCTGATGGAGAACTTCGCCTTCCTCCACCACGGCCAGCACGACGCCGTACGTGCCCTCATCGACGAGGGTGCCATCGGTGAACCCCGGCATCTCACCTCGGAGTTCGGGTTCCCGCCGCTGCCCGCCGCCGACATCCGCCACGACCCGGCGCTCGGCGGCGGCGCGCTGCTGGACGCCGGGGTGTACACGCTGCGGGCGGCAACGCTGTACCTGGGCACGGAGTTGACCGTGCGCGGCGCCTCGCTGCGGACCGACCCCGGCACCGGGGTCGACGTGGGGGGCGCGGCCCTCGTCGCCGAACCGGGCGGCCGTACCGGCCAGTTGGCGTTCGGCTTCGACCGGGCCTACCAGTGCACATGCACGATCTGGGGCAGCGAGGGCAGCATCACCCTCGACCGGGCGTTCACCGCGCCGCCCACCCTGCGGCCCCTGCTGCGGCTGCGCCGCCAGGACCTCCTGGAGGAACGCGTCCTGCCCGCGGGCCACCAATTCGCCTCCCTGGTCGCCGAGTTCGCCCGCACGATCCTGGAGGTCGGCGACCTGAAGGGACCGGGTGAGGACATCCTGCGCCAGGCGGAACTGGTGGACGCCGTACGCGACGCCGCCGCGCTGTAGCCGTACCGGACAGACAGACACCACAGCCGTACCGGACAGACCACTGGGGCCCTCCGCCGGATCGCAATCACCCGGCGCAGGGCCCCAGTTCGTACGTCAGAAGTCGCGTCTCACGTGCCGTTACCTGTCATTCCACTTGAAGAACCGCAGCGTCAGCCCCGTCACCACCGCCGTGAAGGCGAGCATGCCGCCCATCGTCGGCAGCACGTCCACCAGGCCGCCGCCCCGGCTGAGCACCTCCTCGCTGCCCGTGACCAGGTACCGCAGCGGCATCAGGTACGAGACCGCGCGCACCCACTCGGGGGCGCTGTCCAGCGAGAAGAACGAGCCCGACAGGAACGACATCGGCAGCACGAGCAGTTGCGCGAGCCCGCCCGCCGACTCCTCGGTGCTGGTGATCGAGCCGATCAGCAGGCCCAGCGACATCAGCGACAGCGTCCCGCACATCACCAGCGGTATCACCAGCCACCAGTTGCCGGTGAGTTGGAGACCGAAGTACGGCAGCGTCGCCACCAGCAGGAACAGGGCCGTCTGGGTCAGCGCGATGAGCAGGCTCATGGCGATGCGGGCGGCCACCACCTCCCACGTCCTGATCGGCGACAGCCGCATCCGCTGGAGGATCTTCTTGCGGCGCAGCGTCACCAGCGTCAGCGAGGTGCTGAACACGGCGCTGGAGGCGATCGCCCAGCCCATCAGCCCCGGTGTGAGGTACTGGATCGGCTTGATCGACTGGTCCTCGACCTGGCTCGCCTTGAGCGTGTACGTGGCCGGCTTGCCGGTGGCGGACAGATTCGCCTGCTCCAGAACGGCGTTGAGGGTCGCCTGGGCGGTGGCGCTCTTCACCGAGTCGGCGGCGCTGTAGCGCAACACCACCGTGTCGCCGCGCTGTTCGAGTACCGCGTCGTAGTCGCCCTTGCGGACCTTGGTCAGCGCGGTGGACTCGCTGCCCACCCTGGTGATCGTGGCGGCCTCGGCGAGCTGCGCGCTCTGGGCCCTGGTGAGCGAGTCGAGCACCCGGACGTCGCCGACCTGGGCGATCTTGATGTGCGCGGTCCCGTCGCTCTTGAACAGGGACCCGAACAACAGCAGGAACAGGATGGGGAAGATCAGCAGGAAGAAGATCGTGCCCTTGTCCCGCAGCACGCTCAGGATGAAGACGCGGGACAGTTCCCGGATGGGGTTGAGCCGCCCGTCCCCGGCCGAACTCCCGCCGCCCGGCGCGGGGTTCACGACAGGCGTGGTCTCCTCGGAGACGGCCTCGGTGCTCGCGGTGGTCTCCTCGACGCTCACGCGCGGTACTCCCGTCCGGTCAGCTGGAGGAAGACGTCCTCCAGGGTGCCGCCACGGACCTCCAGGCCCCGCAGCGCGCCCTTCTCGGCCAGGACCGACAGGACCGGGCCCGGCGTGCGGGTGGCGACCGACAGCGAGACACCGTCGTCCTCCACCACGGCGTCGTCCTGCCCGGCGGAGCGCAGCTCGTCCCGCAGCACGTCCGCGGTGAGCAGCCCGGACTCCACGCTCACCCGGACCACGTCGTCGAGTTCGCGGACCAGGGCCGCCGGGGCGCCCGTGCGCAGCACCCGGCCGCGTTCCATCACCGAGACGCGGTCGCAGAGGATCTCCGCCTCGTCCAGATAGTGCGTGGTCAGGACCACCGTGCGGCCCTCCTGGTTGATGTCCCGCAGCAGGTCCCACAGGTTGCGGCGGGCCTGCGGGTCCAGGCCCGCGGTCGGCTCGTCCAGGAAGACGATCTCCGGGGCGTGCACCAGCCCGCACGCGATCGACAGCCGCTGCGCCTGGCCGCCGGAGAGCTTGTCCGCCGGGACCTTCCCGAACTCGGTGAGACCGACCCGCTCCAGCATCGCGTCGGCCTGCCGGGCGCCGACCCGGTAGAAGGACGCGAACAGCCGGATCGTCTCCCGTGTGGTCAGCTTGTCGAGGAACGACGACGCCTGGAACTGCACCCCGATCCGCGTCAGCAACTCGGGGTTGCGCGGCCAGGGGCTCCTGCCGAACAGCTCGATCCGGCCCTCGTCGGGCTCCCGCACCCCCTCCAGGATCTCCAAAGTGGTCGTCTTGCCCGCGCCGTTGGGGCCCAGGATGCCGTAGAACTCGCCCGCCTCGATGTGCAGCGAGACCCCGTCCACGGCCTGGATGTCCCCGTACCGCTTCCGGACGCCGTCCGCGACGATCGCCGCCGTCATGACACGCCCGCCCTGACCGCGCGGGGCCGTGCCGCGGCCCCGTCGCACCTCAACTGAAAGTCCATCACTCGACCGTCGTCTTTCCGTGATCGGTTGGGGGATCGGGGCCGGGCCGGGGAACTCCCGGGCCCTCCGCCCGCGTCCGGCCGCCGCCGGGCCGCGAACGGCCGGACGGGGACGGGAGCTTGTGGCGCTCCAGGCCCCGCCCGTACGACACGTCCGCCCCCGGAACGGGCGGCGGACGACGACGGAGAGCGGGGCCTGTGGCGGTACGGATCTCCAGACCAGCACAGGTGCCGCGGCCGGAGCCATCGCGGGCGCCGAAGACTAGGGAATCGCCCCCAGTCCGGCGCCCGGGCAGGCGAACGCCCCACTCCGGAACCCGAGTTCGACGACGGTAGTTTCATCCGGTCACACCGCCACGGTGCCCCACCAGCGTGGACCGCCAGGACCGACAGGATCGAGGCCGCCAACGATGCCCCCCACCGCCCGGGAGAAGGCCAGCCGCCGCGACCGCGGAGCCGCCCCCCGCGCCACCGCGCCGAAGGGTGAGCCGCCGCCGTTCGCCCTGTGGCCCGTCGCCGCGCTCGCCTGCGCGACCGCGGCCCTGCTGCTGCTCACCGCGGACCGCTTCGGCTACTTCAGCGACGAGCTGTACTTCCTGGCCGCCGGCCGCCACCCCGCCTGGGGCTACGCCGACCAGCCGCCGCTGCTGCCCCTGCTCTCCCACGGCCTCGACACCCTCTTCCCCGGCTCCCTGGTGTGGCTGCGCGCCCCGGCCGCCGACGTCACCGCGCTCGGCGTCCTGGTCGCCGCCGCCCTCGCCCGGGAGCTGGGCGGCAGACGGCCCGCCCAGCTCGCGGCCGCGGCCGCCGCGGTCGTCTCGCCCGTGGTCCTCCAGCTGGGCCACCTGCTCATCACCGCGACCCTGGACATCTTCCTGACCACGGTCACCACCTGGCTCCTGGTCCGCTGGACCCGCACCCGCCGGGACCGGCTGCTGCCCCTGGTCGGCCTGTGCGCCGCGCTCTCCCTCCAGGTCAAGTACCTCAGCGTCGGCTTCTGGGCCGTCCTGGCGGTGTCTTTGGTGCTCGTCGGCCCCCGCGACCTGCTGCGCCGCCCCCTGCTGTGGCTGTCGGCCGCGGGCGCCCTGCTCACCGCCGTACCCGGCCTGGTCTGGCAGGCCCGCAACGGCTGGCCGCAGCTGGCCATGGCCCAGGTCATCAGCGACGAGGTCGCCTCCGAGGACGGCGGCCGTGCCCAGTTCCTGCCCACCGTGCTCTCCGCCGCCGGACTCGCGGGCGCCGTCCTGCTCTGCGTCGGCCTCGTCCGGCTGCTGGTGGCCCGCCAGGCCCGCCCGTACCGCTTCCTCGGCCTGACCTTCGCCGGACTCTGCGCCGCCTACCTGGTCGCCAACGGGCGGCCGTACTACGTCGCCGGGCTCTTCCCCGTCCTGTGGGCGGCCGGCGCCGTCGGCCTGCAACGCCTGCGCGCCACCCGCCCGCGCGCCTGGCTCACGGTCCTCGTCTACGCCGCCTCGGCCGCCCTCGCGGTCCAGGTACTGCCGGTCTACTCCGTGCACCGCCTCACCAACGCCAACGCCGACCAGCTGGCGATGGAGAGCGTCGGCTGGCCCGACCTGGCCAGGTCCGTCGCCGGTGTCTACGACGGACTCCCCGCCGCCCAGCGCCGCCGCGCCCTGGTCATCACCGACCGGTACGACCAGGCCGGCGCCCTCGACCGCTACGGCCCCGCGCTCGGCCTGCCCCGGCCCTACAGCGGCCACCGCGGCTACTGGTACCTGAACAGCCCGGCCGACGACACCGCCACCGTCGTGTTCGTCGGCGCCGACGCCGCGTACCTGCGGCAGTTCTTCACGAGCGTGCGCAGGGCCGGCACGGTCACCAACGCGGAGCAGGTGCACAACCTCAACTGGGGTGCGCCGATCTGGATTTGTACGGGCGAACGGCAGCCCTGGAGCAGGATGTGGGCCCGGTTCTCGCACCTGGAGTCGGACTCGGCGATCTCCTGAAACACGACCGCGGGCCGCCCCGGCGAGGGACGGCCCGCGATCACGCGAAGGGCCTACGGCATCACTCGCCCCAGGACACGGGCAGCGCGTACACGCCGTAGTGCATGGCCTTGTCGCGCAGCGGGATGTCCTCGGGCTGCGCGGCCAGCCGCAGGTCCGGGAAGCGGTCGAAGAGCTTCTGGAAGCCGATGCGGAGGGTGGCGCGGGCCAGATGCTGGCCCAGGCACTGGTGGATGCCGAACCCGAACGCCATGTGCCGCCGGGAGGGGCGGGTGACGTCGAACTCCTCCGGGTTCTCGAACTGTTCCGGGTCCCGGTTGGCCGCGGGCAGCGACAGCACCACCGTCTGCCCGGCCTCGATGGTCTGCCCGCCGACCTCCACGTCCTCCAACGCCACGCGGCTGGCGCCCATGTGAGAGATCGTCAGATACCGGAGCAACTCCTCCACCGCGCGTTCCATCAACTCCGGCCGGGCGCGCACCTTCGCCAGCTCCTCCGGGTGCTCCAGGAGCGCGAAGGTGCCCAGGCCCAGCATGTTCGGAGTGGTGTCGAGGGCACCGCCGATGGTGATCCAGGCGATGTTCGCCAACTCCTCCTCGGTCAGCTCACCGGTCTTCACCAGCTTCCCGAGCAACTTGTCGTTGGGCGCGGCGAACAGGTCCTTCATGACCCGGGCCAGCGTCTGGTCCAGCGCCGTGTTGTGCTCGATGAACTCCTCGACGGAGTAGTCGATCCGCATGATCGCCGAGAAGTGCTTGTCGAGTTCGGCGATGTCCTCCTCGGGCACCCCCATCACCGAATGCACCGACCGGTACACGACCTTCTGCACGAACGCGGGCAACAGGTCGACGGGCGGCTCCAGTTCGGCCATCTCGTCCAGCACGCCGTCGATGATCCCGGCCAGCGTGGGCTCGTACTCCTGGATCTTGCGGACCGTGAAGAACCCGGTCAGCAGCCGCCGGTAGTGCGTGTGGTCCGGCGCGTCCATCCGGACGAACGAACCCGGTCCCGACGGCTGCGGGTCGTAGTTCTCCACCTCGAACGGCGGCGAGGCCACCAGCGCGAGGAGTTCGGCACGGTGGCTGAAGCGCGGGTCGGTCATGATGGCCCGCACGTCCTGGTGCCGGGTCACCAGCCAGCCGTCGTTGCGGCCCGGCGCGATGTCGAACGTGACCGGACTGATCGGCTCCTCCGCGCGCAGCCGCCGGTACTCGGGGTCGGGGTCGAAGGGGCAGGTGCGGTCGGTCGGGATCACAGGGGGTTTCGGCTCGAAGGCCATGACTCCTCCGTCGGGTCGTCCGTCGGGTGGGTGGTGGCTGGGCAGGGGGGCGTGGCTTTTCGCCGTACGGGGCTGCCGGTTCGGTCGTGTCGTACGGGGTCGTGTCGTACGGGGCTGCCGGCTCGTACGGCCGTGGTGCTCAGGCCCGGCGGACGGTCAGCGGGAGTTGCCGGAGGCCGAAGACGTTGACGCGGTTGTCGAAGTAGGACAGCGGGCCCTCGCGGTCGACGCGGATGTCGGTGTAGCGGTCGAGCATCAGGTTGAGGGCGATCTGACCCTCCATGCGGGCCAGCGGGGCGCCCAGGCAGTAGTGGATGCCGTGCCCGAAGGCGAGTTGCTTCGCATTCGAGCGGCCCGGCAGGAAACGGTCGGGGTCGGCGAAGACCCGCTCGTCACGGTTGGCGGACAGCAGCCACAGGAACACCATCGCGTTCTCCGGCACCTTCACCCCCGCGATCTCCACCGGAGCCGTCGGCACCCGCTCGACCTTCAGGAACGGCGGCCGACAGCGCAGGACTTCCTCGGTGAACGGCGTGATGCCGGCCCGGTCGGCCCGCAACTCCCGCAGCAGGCCCGGTTCCTGATCCAGCGTCAGCAGCATGTTGCCGAGGAGTACGGCGGTGGTGACGTGCCCGGCGAGCAGCAGCAGTGCGGCGAAGCTGATCACGTCGTCGTCGTTCAGGCTCTCGCCGTCGACCTCGGCCCGCACCAACAGGCCCATCAGATCGTCGTGTTCGCGCGCCCGCCGCTCGGCGACATGCGCCCGCAGATAGGTTTCCAGCTCCTTGACGGTCCGGCCCAGGATCTCGGCGCCCTCCGGCGTCTCCCAGTTCACGGTCAGCAGGTTGTCCGCCCACACCTGGAACAGCGGCCGGTCGGACGGCGGCACGCCCAGCATCGACGAAATCACGATCACGGGCAGCGGGTTGGCGAACGCCTCCACCAGGTCGAACCGGTCGCCGTCGAGGCCGTCCAGCAACTCCGTGGCCACCTCGGTGATCCGCGGCTCCAACTCGGTGATCATCCGCGCGGTGAACACCTTGCTCACCAGCCGCCGCAGCTTGCCGTGCCGGGGCGGGTCCAGCAACAGCAGGGTGCCGCCCGGCGGTTGCTGCTCGCCGCCGGAGAGCCGGGTCACCGTGTCGGAGGAGAACGTCGCCGGGTCCGCGGTGATCCGCTGGACGTCCTCGTGCCGGAACACGTGGTAGCGGCCGGCCGGATCACGCCACACCGGCTGCTCGTCACGCATCCGCCGCAGCCACGACAGCAGCGTCGCACCACCGTCGAGCCCCACCTCGGGCGGTGCGTCCACCTCGGAACCGGCGGGAGCGGGCACGGCTGTCATCAAGAACCCCTCTCGGCAAGGCAGCCCGCACGAAAGGCGGGCCGGGAGCGGGCCCAGCGCAGCACGCGGGACGAAGCCGGGGCCAGAAATACCGCGCAACTCTAGGGATTTGCCGGTGCCGTGGGGCGGGGGAGCGCCGGTGGCGACGGCGCCGGGGCGGCCCTCGGCTCGTCCCGGAGCGTCGCCGGAAGGGTGCACCGGGCAACTAGGGGATTTTTCAGAGTCGGACGGCCGACGCCCGTCGAGCGCGTGAACGCCCCCCAGACTTGGCCGCGTTCGAGGTGATCGAAGAGGCCATGCAGACCGCGTGGATGTCCGAGCCTGACTGAGGAGATCCGGTGTCGTTGACCGTTCCGAGCGCAGCGGGCCTGCCACCGGTCGTGTCCGCCACGTTCACCCCGCCCGGCACGCCTGTCACGTCCGGCGGGGTCGGCGCGCGCGCCATGTCCGTCAGGTCGTACGAGGCCGGCGTGAGGTCCTACGAGGCCGGCGTGGCCGTCACGTTCGTCATGTCCGCCGTGGTGCGCGACCGGAGCCTGGGGGCCGAGCTGTGAGCGAAGACCGCCTGCGGGACTACCTGAAGCGGGTCACCGCCGACCTGCACCGCACCACCGCACGCCTGCGCGAACTGGAGACCAAGGACCGCGAACCCATCGCGATCGTGTCCATGGCCTGCCGGTACCCGGGCGGCGTCCGCACCCCCGAGGACCTGTGGCGGCTGGTCGCCGACGGCACCGACGCCATCAGCGGCTTCCCCGAGGACCGCGGCTGGGACGTCGACTCCCTCTACCACCCCGACCCCGAGCACCCCGGCACCTGCTACACCCGGCAGGGCGGATTCCTGCACGACGCGGCCGACTTCGACCCCGACTTCTTCGGCATGTCACCCCGCGAGGCCCTCGGCACCGACCCGCAACAGCGGCTCCTGCTGGAACTCTCCTGGGAGGCCCTGGAACGGGCCGGACTGGACCCGGGCGGCCTGCGCGCCAGCGCCACCGGCGTCTTCGTCGGCGTCATGTACAACGACTACGGCTCCCGCTTCGACGTGCCGCCGCCCGGCCTGGAGGGCTTCATCGGCAACGGCAGCGCGGGCAGCATCGCTTCCGGGCGCGTGGCCTACACCCTGGGCCTGGAGGGGCCCGCCGTCACGGTCGACACCGCCTGCTCCTCCTCCCTGGTCGCGCTGCACCTGGCCTGCCGCGCACTGCGGGCGGGCGAGTGCTCGCTCGCGCTCGCGGGCGGCGTCGCGGTCATGTCGACCCCGGTCACCTTCACCGAGTTCAGCCGTCAGCGCGGACTCTCGCCGGACGGCCGCTGCAAGTCCTTCTCCGACAGCGCCGACGGCACCGGATGGGGCGAGGGCGCGGGCCTGCTGTTGCTGGAGCGGCTGTCGGACGCGCGGCGCAACGGCCACCACGTGCTCGCCGTGATCCGCGGCAGCGCGGTCAACCAGGACGGCGCCAGCAGCGGTCTGACCGCACCGAACGGCCCCGCCCAACAGCGGGTGATCCGGGCCGCGTTGGCGTCCGCCGGACTGTCGGCCGCGGACGTGGACGCGGTGGAGGCGCACGGCACGGGTACGACGCTGGGCGACCCGATCGAGGCACAGGCACTGCTCGCCACGTACGGTCAAAGACGCGACGCCGAACGGCCGCTGTGGCTGGGCTCGTTGAAGTCCAACATCGGCCACACCCAGGCCGCCGCGGGCGTCGGCGGCGTGATCAAGACGGTCATGGCGCTGCGGCACGGACTGCTGCCGCGCACCCTGCACGTCGACGAGCCGTCGTCCCACGTCGACTGGTCGGCCGGCGACGTGAACCTGCTGACCGAACCCCGCGACTGGCCGCACACGGAGGACCGGTTGCGGCGCGCGGGGGTCTCCGCGTTCGGCGTCAGCGGCACGAACGCGCATGTAATCGTGGAAGAGGCGGAGGCCGTTGAGGCGGCTGAGCACGAATCCGGGTCTGACGGGTTCGTCGTGTGGCCGGTGTCGGGGCGGGGCGAGGGGGCGTTGCGGGCCCAGGCGCGGCGGTTGTTGGACGCCGTGGAGGGCACGGACGTCCCGGTCGCGGATGTGGGGCTGGCGCTGGGCGTGACACGGTCGGTGTTCGAGGACCGTGCGGTGGTGGTGGGGCACGGGGACGAACTCCGGGCGGGGCTGGAGGCGTTGGCGGCCGGGGAGCCGGCAGGGTCGGTGGTGCGGGGCGCGGTGACGCGGGGCCGGACGGCGTTCCTGTTCGCGGGGCAGGGGTCGCAACGGCTGGGCATGGGCCGGGAGTTGTACGAGGCGTATCCGGTGTTCGCGGCGGCGTTCGACGCGGTGGACGCGGAAGTCCCGTTCGGGCTGCGGGAGATCGTCTTCGGTGATGACGAAGAGGTGTTGAACCGGACGGAGTTCGCACAGCCCGCGTTGTTCGCGCTGGAAGTGGCGTTGTTCCGGCTGCTCGAATCGTGGGGTGTGCAGCCGGATGTGCTGGCCGGTCATTCGATCGGTGAGATCGCTGCCGCGCATGTGGCCGGGGTGTGGTCGCTGGCTGATGCGTGCCAACTGGTGGTGGCACGTGGCCGGTTGATGCAGGCGTTGCCGTCCGGTGGTGCGATGGTGGCGGTGCAGGCGGCGGAGGGCGAGGTGCTGCCGCTGCTGAACGACCGCGTGGGCATTGCGGCGGTGAACGGCCCCCGTTCGGTGGTGATTTCGGGCGCCGCCGACGCCGTAGAGGAAGTGGCGGCCCACTTCCGTGCCCGTAAGACGACGACTCTCCGCGTCAGCCACGCGTTCCACTCGCCGCTGATGGAGCCGATGCTCGCCGAGTTCCGGGCCGTGGTTTCCGAACTGGCCTACGCACGGCCGCAGTTGACGGTCGTCTCCGCCGCCACGGGTGAGACGGTCTCGGCGGACGAGCTGACCTCGCCGGAGTACTGGGTGCGGCACGTACGGGCGACCGTCCGGTACGCCGATGCCGTCCGTGTCCTCGCGCAGGGCAAGGTGACGCGGTTCGTCGAGATCGGGCCCGACGGCACGCTCAGCGGGCTCGCGCGGACCGTGCTGGACGACGACGGGCGGGTCGTGGTGCCCGTGCTGCGGAAGGACGGCCCCGAGGCGGCGGGTCTGCTGCGGGCCGTGGGCGCGCTGCACGTGCACGGGCACAGTCCGGACTGGTCCGCGCTGTTTCCCGGGGCGCGCCCCGCCGACCTGCCCACCTACGCCTTCCAGCGGCGGCGGCTCTGGCTCGACCCGCTCCCCGGCGGTGGGCGGCGAGATGGCGGGCATCCGCTGCTCGGTTCCGCCGTGACCCTGGCGGACTCCTCCGCCGTGGTCTCCACCACCGTGCTGTCCGCCCGCACCCACCCGTGGCTGGCCGACCACACCGTGGCGGGCACCGCCGTGCTGCCGACGGCCGCTTACCTCGACTTCGCCCTGCATCTCGGCGGCCGGGTCGGTCTCCACCAAGTCGTCGAGCTGGGGCAGGAGTTGCCGCTCGTGCTCGACGGCGACGCGTCCGTCGAACTCCAGGTCGTGCTCGACAGGCCGGGGGAGGGGGACGGTACCCGGCCCTTCGCCTGCTACTCCCGGCCGGTGTCGGTGGATGCCGATACGCCTTGGACGTGCAACGCCCGGGGTACCCTGGCGCCCGCCCGGGTCCCGGCCACAGAGGAACAGGGCGCGGGCGCGTGGCCGCCCCCGGGTGCCCAGGCGCTCGACGCCGACGAACTCGACGGGATCTACGAGGAGTTGCGGGAGCGGGGGCTCGACCACGGTCCCGCCTTCCGCGGGCTCACCGCCGTGTGGCGGGCCGGGGACGAGGTGTACGCCGAGGTCGCCGTACCGGAGGAGTTCCGGGCGGACGCCCTGCGATCGGCCCTGCACCCGGCGCTCCTGGATGCCGCGCTGCACGCGGCGGCCGTGCTCGGGCAGCCCGGTGGATTCGCCGTGTCCTGGCGGGAGTTCACCCTGTACGCGGCCTGCGCCGAAGCCCTGCGGGTCCGGCTGCGGGCGTTGCCCGAAGGCGGGTTGCGGCTCGAACTCGCCGACGAGGCGGGCGACCCGGTCGCCACCGTCGGCGCGGTCGCCCTCACCCCGGCCGCCGAACTGTCCCTCCCGGTCACGGGACCGGCCGGTGCCGACCTCTACGCCGTCGAGTGGGCCCAACTCCCCGTCGCCGCATGGCCCGTGGAGCTGCCCACGGTGGCCGCCGTGTGCGGTGCGCCGGTCCCGACGGGCGCCGAACACCACCCGGACCTGGACACCTTCCTCGCCTCCCTCGACGTTCCCGATGCGGCCGTGCCGGAGCTGGTCCTCGTGTCGTGGCCGGAGGAGGACGTCGACCTCCCGTCCGCCGTCCACCAGTTGACCGCTACGGCCCTGGAGACGCTCCAGCGCTGGCAGGCCGACGAGCGGACCGCCGACGCCCGGCTCGTCGTGGTCACCCGGGACGCGGTGGCCGTCCGGCCCGGTGAACCGGTCGCCGCCCCCGCCCTGGCCGCCGTGCGCGGGCTGGTGCGTTCCGCGCAGTCGGAGAGCCCGGGACGGTTCCTGCTCGTCGACACCGACTCCGAATCGGCCGCTGAGGACGGGGAGTTCCTGGCCGCCGTCACCGACGCCATCCACGCGGGGGAGACCGAGATCGCCCTGCGGTCCGGTCGCGCGTACGCCGCCCGGCTCGTCCGGCACCGGACCGATCCGAGCGGCTCGGGCGCGGACGTCCTCGATCCGGAGCGGACCGTGCTGGTCACCGGGGCGGGCGGCACTGTCGCCACCGCCGTGGCCCGGCACCTGGTCGCCGTGCACGGGGCGCGACGGCTGCTGCTCGTGAGCCGACGCGGGTCCGACGCTCCGGGCGCCGTCGAACTGCGGTCCCAGCTCCAGGAATTGGGCGCCGAGGTCACGCTCGCCGCGTGTGACGTGTCCGACCCGGGCGCGCTGGCCGAGCTGCTCGCCGCCGTTCCGCGGGAGCATCCGCTCGGTGCCGTGTTCCACGCCGCCGGAGTGGTCGACGACGGGCTGATCGGCGGGCTGAACCCCGAGCGGCTGTCCGCGGTGCTGCGGCCCAAGGCGGACGCGGCCGTTCATCTCGCGCGGCTGACCGAGGAGTTGGAGCTGTCGGCGTTCGTACTGTTCTCGTCCGCCGCCGCCACCTTCGGCGGGCCCGGGCAGGGCAACTACGCCGCCGCCAACGCCTTCCTGGAGGCCCTGGCCGCCGGCCTGCGGGCGCGGGGACGCGACGCGCTCGCGCTCGGCTGGGGACTGTGGGCCGAGGACAGCGGCATGACGGCCGGGCTCGGCGCGGCCGACCGAACCCGGATGGCCCGCGCGGGAGTCGAGCCACTGCCGACCGCCGACGCCCTGGCCCTGCTCGACCTCGCCCTCGCCCAGGACCGGGCGGTGCTGCTCCCCGTCCGCCTCGACCTGGCCGCCGCCCGCGCCGCGACCACGCCGGGCCCGGCCCTGCTGCGCGAACCCGCCGCCTCCGTACGCCGTACCGCGCGGCCCGCCCGCGCCGCCCGTACCCTCGCCGCGCTGCCGGAGCCCGAACGGCCCGCCGCCGTACTCCGGTTGCTCCAGGCGGAGATCGCCACCGTCCTCGGGCACACCGCCGACACCCCGGCCGCCGACCCCCAACGCGCCTTCCGTGACCTGGGGTTCGACTCGCTGACCGCCGTGGAACTGCGCAACGCGCTGGAGCGCCGGACCGGGCTGCGGCTCGCACCCACCGTCGCCTTCGACTTCCCCACCCCGGCCGCGCTCGCCGCCCACCTGCTGGGTTCGCTGCCGACCGGTGACCGGGCCCCGGCCGCCAACTCGCCGGTGAGCGGCGGGGCGAACGCCGGCACGGACGAGCCCATCGCCATCGTCGGCATGGCCTGCCGGCTCCCCGGCGGCGCCGACACCCCCGAACGGCTCTGGGAGTTGCTCGCCTCCGGCGGCGACGGTCTCACCGACTTTCCCGCCGACCGGGGCTGGGACCTCGCCTCGCTCTACCACCCGGACCCCGACCACGAAGGCACCAGCTACACCCGAACCGGCGGATTCCTGCCCGGAGTCGGCGGCTTCGACGCCGCGTTCTTCGGGATCTCCCCGCGCGAGGCGCTCGCGATGGACCCGCAGCAGCGGCTGCTGCTCGAAGTGTGCTGGGAGGCCGTGGAGCGCGCGGGCGTCGACCCGCGGTCGCTGCGCGGCTCGCGCACGGGCGTCTTCGCGGGCACCAACGGCCAGGACTACACCACCCTGTTGAGCGCCTCCGCGGACGACGTCGACGGCTACCTCGGCACCGGCAACGCCGCCAGCGTCGTCTCCGGCCGCATCTCCTACACCCTCGGCCTCGAAGGCCCCGCCGTCACCGTCGACACCGCCTGCTCCTCCTCCCTCGTCGCCCTGCACTGGGCGGCGCGGGCGCTGCGCTCGGGCGAGTGCGACCTGGCGTTCGCGGGCGGGGTCACCGTGATGTCAACACCCGCCGCCTTCCTGGAGTTCAGCCGCCAGCGCGGGCTCGCGCCCGACGGCCGCTGCAAGGCGTACGGCGACGACGCGGACGGCACCGGCTGGGGCGAGGGCGCCGGAATGCTGCTCGTGGAGCGGCTGTCCGACGCCCGGCGCAACGGCCACCGTGTCCTCGCCGTGGTCCGCGGCAGCGCCGTCAACTCCGACGGCGCCTCCAACGGCCTCACCGCCCCCAACGGGCCCTCCCAGGAACGGGTGATCCGCGCCGCGCTCACCGACGCCGGGCTCACCCCGGCCGACGTCGACGCGGTCGAGGGCCACGGCACCGGCACCCGCCTCGGCGACCCGATCGAGGCGCGGGCGCTGCTCGCCACGTATGGCCAGGACCGGCCGGACGAACGGCCGTTGTGGCTCGGCTCGGTGAAGTCGAACATCGGGCACACCCAGGCCGCCGCCGGAGTCGCGGGCATCATCAAGACGGTGCTGGCCCTGCGCCACGCCGAGCTGCCCCGCACCCTGCATGCCGACCGCCCCTCCCGCCACGTCGACTGGACCTCCGGCGGACTCCGTCTGCTGACCGACCCCCGGCCGTGGCCCCGGGACGAGGCCCGCCCCCGCCGCGCCGCCGTCTCCTCCTTCGGCTTCAGCGGCACCAACGCCCACGTCATCCTGGAGGAGGCGCCGAGCGAGACCGAGGAGGCGTCGGCGGGTGCCGCAGATCAGCCCGGTGGTGCCGGCATCACCCCCTGGCCGCTCTCCGCCCGCACCCCCGAAGCCCTGCGCGCCCAGGCCGGGCGACTGCTCGAACACGCCGCCCACCATCCGGAGTCGACCGTCGCCGACCTCGGTCACTCCCTCGCCGTCTCGCGCCCCGCCTTCGAGTACCGCACGGTGCTGCTGGGCACCGGGCGGGACGAACTGCTCGCCGAACTGGCCCGCCTCGCCTCGGGCGAGACCCGCCCCGACGAGACGACCGCCGCCGCCCGCGCCGGGCGCACCGCCTTCCTGTTCACCGGGCAGGGGGCCCAACGCCCGGGCATGGGAAGCGAGTTGTACGCGGCCTTCCCGGTCTTCGCCGCCGCCTTCGACGAGGTGTGCGCGCACTTCGGCGCCGACGTCCTGGACACCCCGCTGCGCGAGGCCGTGCTCGGTACCGCCGGACACCTGCTCGACCGCACCGGCTACGCCCAACCCGCCCTGTTCGCGGTGGAGATCGCCCTCTACCGGCTCGTGCGCGGCCTCGGCGTGGTCCCCGACCAGCTCTTCGGCCACTCCATCGGCTCCCTCGCCGCCGCCCACGCCGCCGGGGTCCTCTCCCTCGCCGACGCCTGCACCCTGGTGGCCGCCCGCGGCAGGCTGATGGACGCGCTGCCCGAAGGCGGCGCCATGGTCGCGCTCCGGGCCGCCGAGGCCGAGGTGCTGCCCCTGCTGAACGACCAGGTGGGCATCGCGGCGGTCAACGGCCCCCAGGCAGTGGTGATTTCGGGGGAAGAGTCGGCTGTCCTAGCCGTTTCCGCCCAGGTCGAGGCCCTGGGCCGCCGTACCAAACGCCTGCGGGTCAGCCACGCCTTCCACTCGCCGCTGATGGAACCCATGCTCGACGAGTTCCGCGCGGTCGCCGCCGGTTTGGAGTACCACGAGCCGCACATCCCGCTGATCTCCGACGTCACCGGAGCCCCCGCCACCATCGAGGAGTTGGCCTCCCCCGACTACTGGGTACGGCACGTACGGCAGGCCGTTCGCTTGCACGACGGTCTCAACTCGCTTCAGGGGCTCGGTGTCACCCGGTACGTCGAGATCGGCCCCGACGCCACCCTGACCGCCCTCACCGCCGACGCCCTCGCACCCGCCACCGACACCGCCGCCGTCGCACTGCTGCGCCCCGGACAGGACGAGCCCGGCAGCCTGCTCGCCGGACTCGCCCGCGTCCACGCCCACGGCGCCGACGTCGACTGGTCGGCCGCAACTCCCGTATCCGGCACGGTCGTCGAGCTGCCCACCTACCCCTTCCAGCGGCAGCGGTACTGGCCCACCGCCGCCGCCCGGGGCACGGGCGACCTGGCCGCCGCCGGGCTCGCCGACGCCGGACACCCGCTGCTCGGCGCCCACGTCGACCTCGCGGACAGCGGCGGGCACGTCTTCACCAGCCGGATCTCCACCGCCGACCAGCCCTGGCTCGTCGACCACGCCGTCGGCGGCACCGCAGTCCTCCCCGGCACCGCCTACCTCGACCTGGCCCTGCTCGCCGGGCACCGCGTGGGCTGCGACCGGGTGACCGAACTGACCCTGGTAGAGCCCCTGTTGCTCGCCCCCGGCCAGGCCGTCGCCCTCCAACTGCGCCTCGGTGCGGCCGACTCCGACGGCAACCGCCCGCTCGGCGTGCACGCCCGCCCCGCCGACGCCACCCCCGACCGTCCCTGGACCCTGCACGCCGACGGCATCCTCGCCACCGAAGCCGCAGCCACGGCCGCAGCTGAAGCCGCAGCGGCACCTGCGGACTTGGACGCCACCTGGCCGCCCCCGGGCGCCGAGGAGTTGACCGTCGACGGCACCTACGACCGTCTCTCCGCCGCCGGGTTCGACTACGGCCCCGTCTTCCAAGGGCTGCGCGCCGCCTGGCTGCTCGACGGCGTCGTACACGCCGAGATCGCGCTCCCCGAGCAGACGCACGCCGAAGCCCCCCGCTACGGCCTGCACCCCGCGCTCCTCGACGCCGCGCTGCACGCCACCGCGTTCCTGCCGTGGGACGACTCCGCGGCCGGGCGGCTGCCGTACTCCTGGCGGGACGTGCGGCTGCACGCGACCGGCGCCGCGGCCGTCCGGGTCCGGCTCACCCCGCGCGGCGGCGACGCCGTCACCCTCGACGTCGCCGACACCGCCGGGCGGCCGGTCGCCTCCGTCGGCTCGCTCACCCTGCGCGCGATCGACCCCGAACGGCTGCGCGCCCGGCCCGACCGCGGCGCGGGCGACCTGTTCCACCTCGACTGGCAGCCGCAGCCCGCCGACCACCACCCGGCCCCGGCCACGCTCACGATCCTCGACGACCGTGCGGGCCGCGAGTTCGCCGCCCACCTCGCCGCCGCGGGCGTATCCGCCGACCTCACCACCCTGTCCGAGGATTCCGCACCCGCCACGCTCCTCGCCGTCGTCCCCCACCCCGACGCCCCCCTCGACCGGGCCGGCCACGAGGCGGCACAGCAAGTCCTTGCCCTCGTACGGCAGTTGCTGGCCGAGCGGAGGCTGGACGGGACCCGGCTGGTGCTGGTGACCCGGGAGGCGCTCGCCCTCGACGGGGCCACCGGACCCGGGGTCCGGCAGCCCGCCGCGGCGACCGCCTGGGGCCTGGTCCGCTCCGCCCAGTCCGAGCACCCCGGCCGGTTCACCCTCGTCGACACCGACAGCACCGCCGCCTCGCTCGGCGTACTGGCGACCGTGGTTGGGCGCTCCGATGCCCAACTCGCCCTGCGCGAAGGCGTCGTGCACCTGCCCCGGCTCGTCCGCGCCAACCCCGACGCCGTACTGCACCCGCCGCACCGCACCGACCGGGCGGCGGCCTGGCGCCTGGACACCGTCCGCAAGGGCACCCTCGACGGACTCGCCCTCGTCGGCGCGCCCGAGGCCGAACGGGCCCTGGCCGACGGCGAGATACGCATCGCCGTGCGCGCGGCCGGCGTCAACTTCCGTGATGTGCTCAACGCGCTCGGCATGTACCCGGGACCGGCCCGCGACTTCGGCCTCGAAGGCGCCGGAGTCGTCACCGAAGTCGGCCCCGGCGTACGGGAGTTCGCCGTCGGTGACCGCGTCCTGGGCATGTTCCCCGCCGCCTACGGCCCCCTCGCCGTGGCCGACGCGCGCACCGTCGCCCGGATCCCGGACGGCTGGACCTTCGCGCAGGCGGCCACCGTGCCGATCGTCTTCCTCACCGCCTACTACGCCCTCGTCGACCTCGGCGGCGTCACCCCCGGACAGTCCGTCCTGATCCACGCGGCGGCCGGCGGCGTCGGCATGGCCGCCACCCAACTCGCCCGCCACCTCGGCGCTGAGGTCTTCGGCACCGCCTCCCCGGGCAAGTGGGACACCCTGCGGGCCGCCGGCCTGGACGACGCCCACATCGCCTCCTCCCGCGACACCGACTTCGAGACCGCCTTCCGCACCGCGACCGGCGGCCGGGGCGCCGACCTCGTACTGGACTCCCTGGCAGGGGAGTTCGTCGACGCCTCGCTGCGACTGCTGCCGCGCGGCGGTCACTTCCTGGAGATGGGCAAGACCGACATCCGCGACCCCGAGGACGTCGCCGCCCGCCATCCGGGCGTCCACTACCGGGCGTTCGACCTCGTCGAGGCCGGACCCGACCGCATCGGCGAGATGCTCACCGCCCTCGTCGACCTGTTCGAGGCCGGCGTGCTCACCCCGCTCCCGGTCACCCCCTGGGACGTCCGCCGCGCCCCGGAAGCCTTCCGGTACATGTCGCAGGCCCGCCACATCGGCAAGGTCGTCCTCACCCTCCCCGCCCAACTCGACCCCGACGGCACGGTCCTGATCACCGGCGGCACCGGCGGCCTCGGCGCCCTGCTCGCCCGCCACCTGGTCACCGAACACGGCGTACGGCACCTGATACTCGCCGCCCGTCGGGGCCCCGACGCCCCCGGCGCCGAGCAACTCGTCGCGGAACTCGCCGAGTCGGGCGCCGACGTACGCGTCGAGGCCGTCGACGTCGCCGACCGGGACCAGCTCGCCGCGCTGCTCGCCGCCGTCCCCGAACCCCATCCGCTGACCGCCGTCGTGCACGCTGCGGGCATCCTCGACGACACCGTCGTCGAACGGCTCACCCCCGAACGGCTCGACGCCGTCCTGCGCCCCAAACTGGACGCCGCCGCCCACCTCCACGACCTCACCCACGATCATGACCTGGCCGCCTTCGTCCTCTTCTCGTCCGCCGCCGCCACCCTCGGCGCCCCCGGGCAGGGCAACTACGCCGCCGCCAACGCCTTCCTGGACGCGCTCGCCGAACACCGGCACGCCCTGGGCCTGCCCGGCCTGTCGCTGCCCTGGGGACCCTGGGCGCAGAGCACCGGCATGACCAGCGGCCTCACCGACGCCGACATCCGCCGCATGGAACGCGCCGGACTGCCGCCGCTCACCCCCAAGGAGGGCCTGGCCCTGTTCACCGCCGCCCTCGAACAACCGTCCGCCGTCCAGCTGCCGCTGGCCGTGGACATCGCCCGGCTCGGCGCCGACGGCCCCGTACCCCCGCTCCTCGCCGGCCTCGCCCGGCTCCGGCGCGCGGTCGCCGACCGGCCGGCGGCGGACGCGCCCGGCGGCAGCGCCGACCTCGCCGGCGAACTGGCCCGGCTCGGCGACACCGACCGCCGGCGCAGGCTCGTCGAGGAGGTCTGCCGCCAGGTCGCCGCCGTCCTCGGCCACGCCTCGGCGGCCCGGCTCGACCCCGACCAGTCCTTCAAGGAACTCGGCTTCGACTCCCTCACCGCCGTCGAACTGCGCAACCGCATGAACGCCGCGACCGGCGTCCTGCTGCCCGCCACCCTGGTCTTCGACTTCCCGACGCCCGCCGTACTCGCCGAACACCTGCGCCGCGAGCACTTCGGGGACAGCGACGCTCCTCAGCCGGGCATGGGCGAACCCGACGAGGCGACCCTCCGCCAACTGCTCACCTCCATCCCGCTCACCCGGTTCCGCGAGGTCGGACTCCTGGAGGCGCTGATGGAACTCGCCGCCGCCCCGATGTCCGACGGCGGCCCGGCACCGGCCACGTCCAACGGCACCGGCGCGAACACCGCCGCGGACGCCGATGTCGACGTCGACGACATGGACGTCGACGACCTGGTCCGGATGGCCCTGGGCGCCGACGACTGAGCAGCCGGTCCCGCCGTTTCCCCGCATCCCCAGCCGTAAGCCGTAGAACGTCGAAGCGCGAAGTGTGGAGCTGACCATGTCGTCCGAAAAAGTCGTCGAAGCCCTCCGTGCCTCGCTCCGGGAGAACGAACGGCTGCGCAAGCACAACCAGCGCTTGCGGGACGCGACGACCGAACCGGTCGCGATCGTCGCCATGGCCTGCCGCCTGCCGGGCGGCGCCGACACCCCCGAGGACTTCTGGCGCCTGCTCGCCGAGGGCACGGACGCCATGACCGACTTCCCCGCCGACCGCGGCTGGGACCTCGACAGCCTCTTCGAGTACGGCAGCGCCACCACCCAGGGCGGCTTCGTCCACGACGCGGACCGCTTCGACGCGGGATTCTTCGGCATCTCCCCGCGTGAGGCTCTGGCCATGGATCCGCAGCAGCGGCTGCTCCTGGAGGTCGCCTGGGAGACCGTGGAGCGCGCGGGCATCGCCCCCGCCGCCCTGCGCGGCAGCGACACCGGCGTGTTCATCGGGTGCAGCAACCAGGAGTACGGCTCCGGGCTGCGCGAGATCCCCGAAGGCGTCGAGGGGCACATCCTCACCGGCAACGCGGGCAGCGTCGTCTCCGGGCGGGTCGCCTACACCCTGGGCCTGGAGGGTCCCGCGGTGACGGTGGACACGGCGTGCTCGTCGTCGCTGGTCGCACTGCACCTCGCGGCGCACGCCCTGCGCGCCGGGGAGTGCGCGCTGGCGCTGGTGGGCGGGGTCGCGGTGATGTCGACCCCGGGCGCCTTCGTCGAGTTCAGCCGCCAGGGCGGCATGGCCGGGAACGGCCGCTGCAAACCCTTCGCCGACGCCGCCGACGGCACGGGATGGGGAGAGGGCGCGGGCCTGCTGTTGCTGGAGCGGCTGTCGGACGCGCGGCGCAACGGGCACCGGGTGTTGGCGGTGGTGCGGGGGAGCGCGGTCAACCAGGACGGAGCCTCGAATGGACTGACGGCGCCGAACGGTCCGTCTCAACAGCGAGTGATCCGGGCGGCGTTGGCGTCCGCCGGACTGTCGGCCGCGGACGTGGACGCGGTGGAGGCCCACGGCACGGGTACGACGCTGGGCGACCCCATCGAGGCCCAGGCGCTGCTCGCCACGTACGGCCAGGACCGCGAACTCCCGTTGTGGCTCGGCTCGGTGAAGTCGAACATCGGGCACACACAGGCGGCGGCGGGTGTGGCCGGTGTCATGAAGATGGTCATGGCGATGCGACACGGCCTGCTCCCGCGGACGTTGCACGTCGACGAACCGTCGTCCCACGTCGACTGGTCGGCGGGCGAGGTGAACCTCTTGAGCGAGGCCCGGGACTGGCCCCGGAACGCCGAACGGCCCCGCCGCGCGGGCGTGTCGTCGTTCGGCATCTCCGGCACGAACGCGCACGTGATCCTTGAGGAGGCGGAGGAGACGGAGGTCTCTGACGCTTCGGAGGGCGACGGGTTTGTGGTGTGGCCGGTGTCGGGGCGGGGCGAGGGGGCGTTGCGGGCCCAGGCGCGGCGGTTGTTGGACGCGGTGGAGGGTGTGGACGTCCCGGTCGCGGGTGTGGGGCTGGCGCTGGGGCTGACGCGGTCGGTGTTCGAGGACCGTGCGGTGGTGGTGGGGCGTGGGGTTGACGAACTCCGGGCGGGGTTGGCCGCGTTGGCGACGGGGGAGTCGGTCGGGTCGGTGGTGCGGGGTGCGGTGGTGCGGGGGCGGACGGGGTTCGTCCTTGCGGGGCAGGGGTCGCAACGGCTCGGTATGGGCCGGGAGTTGTACGAGGCGTATCCGGTGTTCGCGGCGGCGTTCGACGCGGTGGACGCGGAAGTTCCTTTTGGGTTGCGGGAGATTGTTTTTGGTGATGACGAAGAGCGGTTGAATCGGACGGAGTTCGCGCAGCCCGCGTTGTTCGCGTTGGAAGTGGCGTTGTTCCGGCTGCTCGAATCGTGGGGTGTGCGGCCGGATGTGTTGGCGGGGCATTCGATCGGTGAGATCGCCGCCGCGCATGTGGCGGGGGTGTGGTCGTTGGCTGATGCGTGCCAACTGGTGGTCGCGCGTGGCCGGTTGATGCAGGCGCTGCCTGCTGGTGGTGCGATGGTGGCGGTGCAGGCGGCGGAGGGCGAGGTGCTGCCGCTGCTGAACGACCGCGTGGGCATTGCGGCGGTCAACGGGCCCCAGGCGGTGGTGATTTCGGGCGCCACCGACGCCGTAGAGGAAATTGCCGCGCGCTTTCGGGCTGAGGGGCGCAAGGTGACAGGGTTGCGCGTCAGTCACGCGTTCCACTCGCCGCTGATGGAGCCGATGCTCGACGAGTTCCGGGCGGTGGTTTCCGAACTGGCGTATGGGCGGCCGCAGTTGGCGGTCGTCTCCACTGTCACCGGTGCGCTCGCGACCGCCGAGGAGCTGATGTCGCCGGAGTACTGGGTGGAGCACGTCCGCCGGACCGTCCGTTACGGCGACGCCGTGCATGCTCTCGCCGAGCAGGGCGTCACCCGGTTCCTCGAACTCGGCCCGGACGGCACGCTTTCCGCGCTCGCGCAGGCGGTGCTGCCCGTAGCCGCGGAGGGTGCGGAAGCGGCCGTGGTGGTGCCCGTGCTGCGCAAGGAGGGGGCGGAGGCGGGGAGTCTGCTGCGGGCGGTGGGGGTGCTGCACGCGCAGGGGCACAGTCCGGACTGGTCCGCGCTGTTTCCGGGGGCGCGGCCGGTCGAACTGCCCACGTACGCCTTCCAGCGGGAGCGGTACTGGCTGGCCGACGCCGTGTCCGGGGCGGTGACGGAGGAGGAGCGGGGCGAGGCCGTCGACTCGGCGTTCTGGGCGGCCGTGCGGAAGGGGGACGTGGGGGATCTGGCCGAGCGGCTGGCGCTCGACCCGGACGTGCTGGCGCCCGTCCTGCCCGCCCTGACGGCCTGGCACCACGACAGTGTGCAGCGGGCCACGGCCGAGTCCTGGCAGTACCGCGAGACCTGGACGCCGCTGCCGTCCCCTACGGGTTCCCCGGCCGGGACCTGGCTCGTGCCGTTCTGCGCGGGCGACGAGGAGGCTACGGCCACGGCGGCGGCCGTGGCGGAGGCGTTCGGCGCCGCCGGGGCGGAGGCGCGGCCCGTTCCCGTGGCCGCCGACGCGGACCACACCCAGGTCACGGCCGCATTGACCGAGGCCGCCGCAGCCCGTGGCGGCACCACGCTCCAGCTGCTCTCCCTGCTCGGCCTCACCGAGACGCCCCACCCCGACCACCCCGACGTACCCCTGGGGCTGCACCTGGGCACCCTGCTCGTGCAGGCGCTCGCCGCGAACGGCACCCGGGCGCGGCTGTGGGCGGCCACGCGGTCCGCGGTGTCCGTCGGCGCCGCCGACCGGCTGACCCGGCCGGTGCAGGCGACCACGTGGGGCCTCGGCCGGACCGTGGCCGTCGAGCACTCCGACCTGTGGGCCGGGCTCGTCGACCTGCCGACCCGGCCGGACCGGCGCGCACTGGCCCGGCTGGTGGCCGTGGTCGCGGAACCCGGCGACGAGAACGAACTCGCCGTACGCGACTCCGCCGTCTTCGCCCGCAGGCTCGTCCCCGGCGTCAACCACGGTGGCACGGACGGCCGTTCCGGCGGAGCGACGGATGGGCTCTCCGAACTGACGCTCACCGGAACGACGTTGATCACCGGCGGCACCGGCATCATCGGCGCGCACGTGGCCCGGCGGCTCGCGCGCGAGGGCGCCGCCCACCTGCTGCTCGTCAGCAGGCGCGGCCCGGACGCGCCCGGTGCGGCCGAACTCCAGGAGGAACTGGGCGAGTTGGGAGCGCGCGTCACCGTCGCCGCCTGCGACCCGGCCGACCGGACCGCCCTGGACGCCCTGCTCGCCTCCGTCCCCGCCGAACTGCCGCTGACCGCGGTCCTGCACGTGGCGGGCGCCCTCGACGACGCGCCGCTCACCGCCATGGACCCCGAGCGCTACGCCACCGTCCTGCGCGCCAAGCTCCGGGCCGCCGCCAATCTGGACGCGGCCACCCGCCAACTCGCCACGCCACTCGGCGCGTTCGTGCTGTTCTCGTCCATCGCGGGCGCGCTCGGCTCGGCGGGCCAGGCCGGATACGCGGCCGGCAACGCCCACCTCGACGCCCTCGCCCGGCAGCGCCGCGCCGCCGGTCTGCCCGCCACCTGCGTCGCCTGGGGGCCGTGGGCGGGCGGCGGCATGGCCGACGACCCCGCCGTGCTGACCCGGCTGCGGCGCGGCGGCCTCACCCCGATGGACGTCGAACCGGCGCTCACCGCACTGGGCCGACTGCTCGCCCACGACGACACCTGGGCGCTGGTCGCCGACGTCGACTGGGCCCGGATCGCCACCGGACGGCGCGGTCTGCCCGGCGCCGCCCTCCTCGACCGCATCCCCGACGCCGCCCGCGCCCTCGCGGCCACCACCGACGACGCCACGGCCGGGCGCTCCGGCCAACTCCACGCCCAACTGGCCCCGTTGGGCGCCACCGACCGACGGCACCTGCTGCTCAGGCTGGTACGGCACAGCGCGGCCACCGCGCTCGGCCACCCCACGCCGGAGGCCATCCAGCCCAACCGGGCTTTCCAGGAGTGCGGCTTCGACTCCCTCACCGCCGTCGAACTGCGCAACCTCCTGGCCACCGCCACCGGCATCGCCCTGCCCACCACCCTGGTCTTCGACCACCCGACCCCGGCCGCCCTCGCCGAACACCTGCTGCGCGAACTCGACGACGGCGCACTGCCGTTGGGCACGGCGGACACGGCGCCCGCGCCACGCGGTGCCGTCGACGACGAGCCGATCGCGATCGTCGCCATGGCCTGCCGACTGCCCGGCCGGATCACCTCCCCCGAACAGCTCTGGGACCTGCTGGCCGACGGCGGCGACGCCGTCTCCACCTTCCCCACCGACCGCGGCTGGGACCTCGACACCCTCTACGACCCCGACTCGCTGCGCCCCGGCACCAGTTACGTCAACGAGGGCGGCTTCCTGACCGGCGTCGACGGCTTCGACGCCGCGTTCTTCGGGATCTCGCCGCGCGAGGCCGTCGCCATCGACCCGCAGCACCGGCTGCTCCTCGAAGTCTCCTGGGAGACCGTCGAACGCGCCGGACTCGACCCGCGCTCCCTGCGCGGCAGCCGCACCGGCCTGTTCGTCGGCTGCGGCCACCAGGGCTACGGCGCCGGGCTGGCCGACGTCCCCGACGACGTCCGCGGCCACCTCCTCACCGGCAGCGCGGCCAGCCTGGCCTCCGGCCGGGTGTCGTACGCGCTCGGACTCGAAGGCCCCGCCGTCACCCTCGACACGGCGTGCTCGTCCTCGCTGGTGGCCCTGCACCTGGCCGCCCAGGCGCTGCGGGCCGGGGAGTGCGACCTCGCGCTGGCCGGCGGCGTGACCGTGATGTCGACGCCGGGCGTGTTCGTGGAGTTCTCGCGCCAGCGGGGCCTCGCGGGCGACGGCCGCTGCAAGGCGTTCGCGGACGGCGCCGACGGCACCGGATGGTCCGAGGGCGTCGGCATGCTGCTGGTGGAGCGGTTGTCGGACGCTCGACGCAACGGCCACCGGGTCCTCGCCGTCGTGGCGGGCTCGGCGGTCAACCAGGACGGTGCGTCGAACGGTCTGACGGCACCGAACGGGCCGTCCCAACAGCGGGTGATCCGGGCCGCGTTGGCGTCCGCCGGGTTGTCGGCTACGGACGTGGACGCGGTGGAGGCCCACGGCACGGGTACGACGCTGGGCGACCCGATCGAGGCCCAGGCCCTCCTCGCCACCTACGGGCAGCAGCGCGAACGGCCGCTGTGGCTGGGCTCGTTGAAGTCCAACGTCGGGCACACCCAGGCCGCTGCCGGTGTCGCCGGGGTCATCAAGATGGTGCTGGCCATGCAACACGGCCTGCTGCCCCGGACGTTGCACGTCGACACGCCCTCCTCGCACGTCGACTGGAGCGCGGGCGCGGTCGAACTGCTCACCGAGGAACGGGAGTGGCGGCCGGAGGGGGACCGGCCGCGCCGGGCCGCCGTGTCCGCGTTCGGGCTCAGCGGCACCAACGCGCATGTCGTCCTGGAGGAGCCCCGGGATGCGTCCCCGGGAGATCTCCCGGAGGAGCTGCCTTCGGCGGGGACCGTACCCTGGCTGGTCTCCGGCCGCAGCGCCCGCGCACTGCGCGCCCAGGCCGCCCGGCTGGCCGAACACGTCGACGCACACCCGGAGTTGAGCCCCGCGGCCCTCGGGCACGCGCTCCTCGCCACCCGCACCGCCTTCGAACACCGGGCCGCCGTCGTCGGCGCCGACCGCGAGGGCCTCCTCGCCGCGCTGCGGGCCGTCGGCCGGGGCGAACCCGCACCCGGCGCTGCCGTCGGCACGGCCGACTCCGAAGGGGGCCTCGCCTTCCTCTTCGCCGGACAGGGCTCCCAGCGGCTCGGCATGGGCCGCGAACTCTACGAGACCTTCGACGCGTTCGCCGAGGCGTACGACACCGTCTGCGCCCACCTCGACAACGAACTGGGCCGGTCACTGCGGGAGATCGTCTTCGGCGACGACGAACAGGCCCTCAACCGCACCGAGTTCACCCAACCCGCGCTGTTCGCCTTCGAAGTGGCCCTGTTCCGGCTCCTCGAAGCGTGGGGCGTGCGCCCCGACGTACTCGCCGGACACTCCATCGGCGAACTCGCGGCTGCCTACGTCGCCGGCGTGTGGTCGCTGGAGGACGCCTGCCGGCTCGTGGCGGCGCGCGGGCGGCTGATGCAGGCGCTGCCGGAGGGCGGCGCGATGGTCGCGGTGCAGGCGGCGGAGATCGAGATCCTGCCGCTGCTGACCGACCGGGTCGGCATCGCGGCCGTCAACGGCCCCCGGGCCGTGGTGATTTCGGGCGACGAGGACGACGTCACCGTGATCGCCGCACACTTCACCGCCCTCGGCCGCAGGACCAGCCGCCTGCGGGTCAGCCACGCCTTCCACTCCCCGCTCATGGAACCCATGCTGCGCGACTTCCTGGCCGTCGCCGAGAGCCTCACCTACCACCGCCCGCAGATCCCGATCGTCTCCGACGTCACCGGCACCCTCGCCGACCCCGGCGAACTCTGCGAGGCCGGCTACTGGGCGGCCCACGTGCGCCAGCCCGTCCGCTTCGCCGAAGACGTGCACCGCCTGCGCGGGCAGGGCATCACCCGCTACCTCGAACTCGGCGCGGACGGCACCCTGACCGCCCTCGCCCGCACCTGCTTCGCGGATGAGCCGACGGTCGCATCCGGCACCGCTCCCGCGTCTGCCCCGCTCCTTGTGCCCGCGCTGCGGAAGGACCGTCCCGAGATCCCGAGTCTGTACGGGGCCCTCGCCCAACTCCACGTGCACGGCGTAGAGGTGGACTGGTCTCCGGCCTTCGGTACGGCGGCCGTGGTCGCGGCTTCGGCGGTGGACCTGCCCACGTACGTCTTCCAGCACGAGCGCTACTGGCTGGACCACGGCACCGAGACGGTCGCCGACGCCGCCCGCACCGCGGCCGACACCGCCGACGACCGCTTCTGGGAGGCCGTCGAGTGCGAAGACGTCGAGGCTCTGACCCGGGCGCTGGGACTGGGCGCCGAGCAAGTCGGCGCCGTCGTGCCGGCGTTGGCGTCGTGGCGGAAGCGGCAGCAGGAGCAGAACGCCGTCGACGCTCTGTATTACCAGGTGGTGTGGAAGCCCGCAGCGACCGAACAGGCCGTCGCGGCAACGGATGTGACGGACCGTCGCTGGCTCCTGCTCCTGCCGGGCGCGGCGGACTCCGAGGACCGGACGGCCACCACGCTCGCCACGGCTCTCGGCAAGGCACTCGGCGGCCCCGACCGCGTCGTCACGGTCGATGTCCCCGACGGCGACCGTACGAACAGGGCCGCCGTCGCCGCCCTGTTGCGCGAGGCGGCGGCCGACGGCCCCGTCGAAGGCGTTCTCGTCCTCGCGTCCCGCGCCGGAGCCGAACCCGACGGCCTGCCGCTCGCACCCGCCGTGGTGGCGGTGGTGCTCCAGGCGTTGGGGGACGCCGAGGTGGGCGGCCGGGTGTGGGTGGCGACGCGGGGCGGTGTGTCCGTGGGCCGTTCGGACGGTCCGGTGGACGAAGCGCAGGGCGCCGTATGGGGACTTGGGCGGATCGCGGCCCTGGAGTACCCGGACCGCTGGGGCGGTCTCGTCGACCTGCCCGAGGTCCTCGACCGCCGCGCCACCGCCCGGCTGACCGGCGTCCTGCTCGGCGGCGGCCCCGAGGACCAGGTGGCCGTCCGGCCCTCGGGCATCCTCGGCCGCCGACTCGAACGCATCCCCAACGCCGAGGAGGAGACGGCTGGTTGGCGTCCTCGTGGGACGGTGCTGGTGACCGGTGGTACGGGGGCGTTGGGTGCGCGCGTGGCGCGGTGGGCGGCTGGTGCGGGCGCCGAGCATGTGGTGTTGGTGAGTCGTCGGGGTCTGGAGGCGCCGGGGGCGGGGGAGTTGCGGGACGAGCTCGCGGGCTTGGGTGCGCGGGTGTCGGTGGTGGCGTGTGATGTCGCCGAACGAGCCGCGCTGGCCCGGGTGTTGGCCGAACACCCGGTGGATGCGGTGGTGCACACGGCGGGTGTGCTGGACGACGGCGTGATCGACGCGCTGACGCCGGAGCGGTTCGCGGCGGTGCTGCGCACGAAGGCGCTGAGCGCGCTGCACCTCGACGAACTCACCCGTGACCGTGACCTGGACGCGTTCGTCCTCTTCTCCTCCTTCGCCGGCACCGTCGGCACCACCGGTCAGGGCAACTACGCTGCGGCGAACGCCTACTTGGACGCGTTGGCGGAGCGGCGGCGGGCGGCTGGGCTGCCGGCGACGTCGATCGCGTGGGGTCCGTGGGCCGACGGCGGCATGGCCGACGAGGAGGTCGTGGCCTGGCGCATGCACCGCGGTGGAGTCCTGCCCCTGCAACCCGCCCTCGGCATCCTGGCCCTGCGCCGCGCCGCGGGCGAGGACCGGCCGCTCGTGATGGTCTCCGACATCCGCTGGGCGGAGTTCGCGCCGCCGTTCACGATGACCCGCCCGAGCCCGTTCATCGAGTACCTGCCGGAGGCGCGCGCCGCCGTCGAGGGTGCGGGGCCCGCCTCCGACCGCTTCGGCCGCGGCGACGGCTCCGGCCTGCGCGACCAACTCACCGGCCTCGCCCCCGTCGACCAGGAACGCGTCCTGCTCGAAGTCGTCCGCCTGTGCGCCGCGGGCGTCCTCGGCTACTCCGGCGCCTCCGCCGTCCCCGCCGAACGCGCCTTCCGCGACCTGGGCGTCGACTCCCTGACCGCCGTCGAACTCCGCGGCACCCTCGCCATGGCCACGGGTGTGCCGTTGGCGGCGACGGTGGTGTTCGACTATCCGTCGCCGGTGGTGTTGGCGCGGTATTTGCGGGAGCAGTTGTTGGGGGCGGTGGTTGAGGCGGTGGTGCCGGTTGCGGCTGTTGGGAGTGCCGGAGTTGGGTCCGATCCGGTGGTGATTGTTGGGATGGCGTGCCGGTTCCCGGGTGGGGTGGAGGATCCGGAGGGGTTGTGGCGGTTGTTGTCGGAGGGGCGGGATGCGGTGGGTCCGTTCCCGGCCGACCGGGGTTGGGACATGGCCGCGCTGTACGACCCGACAGGGGAGCGTTCCGGCTCCACGCTGGTCGACGTCGGGGCTTTCCTCGACGGCGTCGGCCACTTCGACGCGGGTTTCTTCGGGATGAGTCCGCGGGAGGCGTTGGCGGCGGATCCGCAGCAGCGGTTGTTGTTGGAGGCGGTGTGGGAGGCGTTGGAGCGGTCGGGGGTGGCGCCGGGCAGTCTGCGGGGGAGCCGTACGGGGGTGTTCGCGGGGACCAACGGCCAGGACTATGCAGGGGTGTTGCTCGCCTCGGACGCTGATGTCGAAGGGCACGTGGGGACGGGGAACGCGGCGAGTGTGTTGTCCGGGCGGGTGTCGTATGTGCTGGGGCTTGAGGGTCCTGCGGTGACGGTGGATACGGCGTGTTCGTCGTCGTTGGTGGCGTTGCATTTGGCTGCTCAGGCACTCCGTGGTGGTGAGTGTGATTTGGCGTTGGCCGGTGGTGTGACGGTGATGTCGACGCCGGGTGCGTTTGTGGAGTTCTCGCGGCAGCGGGGTTTGGCGTTGGACGGTCGGTGCAAGGCGTTCGCGGAGGGCGCTGATGGTACGGGCTGGGGTGAGGGTGTGGGTGTTGTGGTTGTTGAGCGGTTGTCGGATGCTCGGCGTAATGGTCACCGGGTGTTGGCGGTGGTTGCGGGTTCGGCGGTGAATCAGGATGGTGCGTCGAATGGTCTGACGGCGCCGAATGGTCCGTCTCAACAGCGGGTGATTCGTGCGGCGTTGGCGTCGGCGGGGTTGTCGGCGGCGGATGTGGATGCGGTGGAGGCGCACGGTACGGGTACGTCGTTGGGGGACCCGATCGAGGCGCAAGCATTGCTCGCGGCCTACGGGCAGGGGCGTGAACGGCCGTTGTTGCTGGGTTCGGTGAAGTCGAACATCGGGCATACGCAGGCGGCGGCGGGTGTGGCCGGTGTCATCAAGATGGTGTTGGCGATGCAGCATGGTGTGTTGCCGCAGACCTTGCACGTCGACGAGCCCTCGTCCCGCGTCGACTGGACGGCCGGCGAGGTGCGTCTGCTCACCGAGGCGTACGAGTGGGAGCGGGTGGCGGAAGACCGGCCGCGTCGTGGTGCGGTGTCGGCGTTCGGTGTGTCCGGTACGAACGCGCACGTCATCCTTGAGCAGCCGATCGCCGAGGAGGTTGCGGCTGCTGCCGATGCCGAGCCGACGGTGACGCCGTCGGTCGTACCGTCGGCTGTGTCGTCGTTGGTGCCGTGGGTGGTGTCGGGGCGTACGGCGGCGGCGTTGCGGGCGCAGGCCGGGCGGCTGGCGGAGTTCGTGGCCGGGGATGAGGGGCTGAGCACTGCGGGGGTCGGTGGGTCGTTGGTGCGGTCGCGGTCGGTGTTCGAGCACCGGGCGGTGGTGTGGGGTGCGGACCGTGCGGAGTTGCTGCGCGGGCTCGATGCGGTGGTTGAAGGCGGAGCGTCGGTCGAGGGTGCTGTCGTCGGGTCGGTGCTCGCGGGTGGGCGTACGGCGTTCTTGTTCGCTGGGCAGGGGTCTCAACGGCTCGGTATGGGTCGGGAGCTGTATGAGGAGTACCCGGTCTTCGCGGATGCCTTCGACGCCGTATGCGCGCACCTGGATGGTGAACTGCCGCGTTCCCTGCGGGAGATCGTCTTTGGTGACGACGCCGAGTTGCTGAATCGGACGGAGTTCGCGCAGCCCGCGTTGTTCGCGTTGGAAGTGGCGCTGTTCCGGCTCCTCGAATCCTGGGGAGTACGGCCGGACGTGCTGGCCGGTCATTCGATCGGTGAGATCGCTGCCGCGCATGTGGCGGGGGTGTGGTCGCTGGCCGATGCGTGCCAACTGGTGGTGGCGCGTGGCCGGTTGATGCAGGCGTTGCCGGCGGGCGGTGCGATGGTGGCGGTGCAGGCGACGGAGGAGGAAGTCCTCCCGATGCTGAACGACCGCGTGGGTATCGCGGCGGTCAACGGCCCGCGCTCGGTGGTGATTTCGGGTGCCGCCGACGCCGTAGAGGAAATCGCGGCGCACTTCCGCGCCCAGGACCGCAAGGCGACCGCCCTCCGCGTCAGTCACGCCTTCCACTCGCCGTTGATGGAGCCGATGCTCGACGAGTTCCGTGCCGTGGTGGCGGAACTGACGTACGGGCAGCCGAAGTTGCCCATCGTCTCCACGGTCACCGGTGAGGCCGCAACCGCCGAGGAGTTGGCCTCTCCGGAGTACTGGGTGGAGCACGTGCGGCGGACCGTGCGGTACGCGGACGCGGTGCGTGGCCTCGTCGGGCAGACCGTGACCCGCTTCCTCGAACTCGGGCCGGACGGCACGCTGACCGCTCTCGCCCGGGACTGTGTGGCGGACGAAGGGCTGCTGTTCGCCCCGGTGTTGCGCAAGGACCGGCCCGAGGGCGGGACCGTGCTCGCCGCGGTGGCCGCGGCCTTCACGCGCGGTGCCGAGGCGGACTGGTCGATGCTCTTCCCCGCCGTGCCGTGGGTGGAGCTGCCGACGTACGCCTTCCAGCACGAGAACTACTGGCCGAAGGCTGTGAACCGAGAGGCGGGCGCGACCCCCAGCGGGTCCGGTGGGTCTGGTGGGTCCGGCAGCGAGACCGATGCCCGCTTCTGGGCGGCCGTCGAGCGCGAGGATCTCGAATCGCTCGCCGGAGAACTGGAGTTGGCGGAAAACGTGGTCGGCGCGGTGCTGCCCGCGCTGTCCTCCTGGCGGCGGCAGAACGTGGAACAGGCCGCGCTGGACGAACTGCGTTACCGCGTCGAATGGCATCCGCTGAGTGATGTCCCCGGTTCGGCCACCCTCTCGGGACACTGGCTCCTGGTCGAGCCGGCCGACCGTACGGCAGACGCCTGGACCCAGGCAGTGATCGACGGTCTCGTCGAACGCGGCGCCGAAGTGGAGCGCGTTACCTGCGAGCGGGATGCGGGGCGCGAGGAACTCGCGATGCTGATAGGGACGTTGGGGGCATCGGCATCGGCATCGGCATCGGCATCGGTCGCGGGTGTGGTGTCCCTGCTGGCTCTCCCCGAAGAGTCCCCGGCCGAGGGGGAAGTTCCCCTCGCCATCTCCGCCTCGGTCGCGCTGATTCAGGCCCTCGGCGACGCCGATGTGACGGCCCCGCTGTGGGTGCTGACCCGCGGTGCCGTGTCTGTCGGCCGCTCGGACGGTCCCACCGACGCGCTGCAAGGAGCCGTCTGGGGACTGGGCCGCGTGGCCGCGCTTGAGGCGCCCGGCCGTTGGGGCGGTCTCGTCGACCTGCCCGAGACGATCGACCGCCGTGCGCTCGGTCGCCTGGCCGCCGTGTTGGGCGGGTTGGGCGACGAGGACCAGGTCGCGGTGCGCGCCTCCGGAGTGTTCGGCCGCCGACTCAGCCACCTTCCTGTCATCTCCGGTGAGGACAACGACAGTTGGCGTCCGCGCGGGACAGTGCTGATCACGGGCGGTACGGGTGCGTTGGGTGCGCGTGTCGCCCGCTGGGCGGTCGCTGAAGGCGCTGATCACGTGGTGTTGGTGAGTCGGCGGGGGCTTGAGGCGCCGGGGGCTGGGGAGTTGCGGGACGAACTCACCGCCTCCGGGGCGCGGGTGTCCGTCGTGGCCTGTGATGTCGCCGTTCGTGCGGCAGTTGAGGAGTTGCTTGCGGAGTATCCCGTGGATGCGGTCGTCCACGCTGCCGGTGCGGTGGTCAACCTCCCGTTGGATCAGGTGTCGTTGGGGGATCTGGGGGAGGTGTGGTCGGGCAAGGTGGCCGGTGCCGTGAACCTGGATGCGGCGTTGGGTGATCGTGCGCTGGACGCGTTCGTGGTGTTCTCCTCCATCGCCGGGGTGTGGGGCAGCGGTGGCCAGACCGGGTACGCGGCGGCGAACGCCTTCCTGGACGGGCTGGTCGAGGCCCGTCGTACCCGCGGTCTGGCTGCTACGTCGGTGGCGTGGGGCCCGTGGGCGGACGGTGGTATGGCGGCCGATGCCGAGGCTGTCGAGGCGCTGCGCCGTCGTGGTCTGCTAGTCCTCGAACCGGACCGCGCGGTACGGGCGTTGGGCCGGGTCGTCCCCGGCGCGGACGCCCTGACCGTCGTAGCGGACGTCGACTGGTCCCGCTTCGCACCCGCCTACACCAGCGTCCGCCCGAGCGTGCTGCTCTCAATCCTCCCCGAAGCCCGCACCGCCCTCGCGACCCTGTCCACCCCGGAAGCGGAGAAGACGGCAGGCTCGGCGCTGCGCGAGCGGCTCGGGCGGTTGTCCTCCGCCGAACTAGACCGTGCGCTGCTGGAGTTGGTGCTCGGCCGGGTCGGTGCCGTGCTCGGTCACCGTGACGCCGAGGCCGTGGAAGCCACGCGGTCCTTCCGCGACCTGGGCTTCGACTCCCTCACGGCCGTCGAACTGCGCGACCGGCTCGGCACCGAGACCGGCCTCCACCTGCCCAGCACCCTCGTCTTCGACCACCCGACGCCGACAGCCCTCGTACGGCTGCTGCGGCAGGAGTTGTTCACGGAGCAGGAGCAGGCCGACGGGCACAGCGAGACCACCAGCCCCAACCACCCGTCGGGCAGCGGTACTTCCCTGCCCGTCCCGGCCGCCCCCACGACCACGGACGACCCGATCGTCATCGTCGGCATGGCCTGCCGGCTCCCGGGCCGGGTCGCGGGCCCGGACGACCTGTGGCGGCTGGTCACCGAAGGCACCGACGCCATCGCCGAGTTCCCCACCGACCGCGGCTGGGACCTCGACGCCCTCCACGGAAGGGGAGTTGGCGACGGCGACGGTGCCGGCAGCCACGCCCGCGCGGGCGGATTCCTCTACGACGCCGGAGAGTTCGACCCCGCCTTCTTCGGCATCTCGCCGCGCGAGGCGCTCGCCGTCGACCCGCAGCAGCGGTTGCTCCTGGAGACCTCCTGGGAGGCCCTCGAACACGCCGCGATCCGGCCCGACTTGCTGCACGGCAGCCGTACGGGCGTGTTCGTCGGCGCGGGCAGCTCCGGGTACGGCGCCGGGCTGCGCGAGGTGCCCGAGGGGCTCGGCGGGCAGCTGCTGACCGGGGTCGCGGGCAGCGTCGTATCCGGCCGTATCGCGTACACCTTCGGCTTCGAAGGCCCCGCGGTCACCGTCGACACGGCGTGCTCGTCCTCGCTGGTGGCGCTGCACCTGGCCGCTCAGTCGCTGCGGTCCGGGGAGTGCGAACTCGCCCTGGTCGGAGGGGTGACCGTGCTGGCCGACCCGGGCGCGTTCGTCGAGTTCAGCTCGCAGGGCGGACTCGCCGCGGACGGGCGGTGCAAGGCGTTCTCCGACGACGCCGACGGTACCGGCTGGGCCGAGGGCGCGGGCATCCTCGTCGTCGAGCGGCTCTCGGACGCCCGCCGCAACGGGCACCAGGTCCTGGCCGTGGTGGCCGGTTCCGCCGTCAACCAGGACGGTGCCAGCAACGGCCTGACCGCGCCCAACGGGCCCGCCCAGCAACGCGTCATCCGCCAGGCCCTCGCGGGCGCCGGACTCACCCCGGCCGACGTGGACGCCGTCGAGGCGCACGGCACCGGAACGACCCTCGGCGACCCGATCGAGGCCCAGGCCCTCCTCGCCACCTACGGCCAGGGCCGTCAACAACCGCTGCTGCTCGGCTCGTTGAAGTCGAACATCGGCCACACCCAGGCCGCCGCCGGTGTCGCGGGCATCATCAAGACGGTGCTGGCCATGCACCACGGCCTGCTGCCCCGCACGCTGCACGCCGACCGGCCGTCGACGCACGTGGACTGGTCGGCCGGCGACATCCGGCTGCTCACCGAGAACACCGAGTGGCCGCACACCGACGGACGACCGCGCCGGGCGGGCGTCTCGGCGTTCGGTGTCTCCGGTACGAACGCGCACGTCATCCTCGAACAGCCTCTCCATGACGACGAGTTGGCCGATGTCGACACCGTCGTGCCCGAGCCGCTGGTGCCCTGGGTGGTGTCCGGCCGCAGCCGTGCCGCGTTGCGGGCGCAGGCCGGGCGACTGGCGGAGTTCGTGGCCGGTGAGGACACGTTGAGCGCGGTGCGGGTCGCCGCGTCCCTGGTGCGGTCGCGGTCGGTGTTCGAGCACCGGGCGGTGGTGTGGGGCGCCGACCGTGCGGAGTTGCTGCGTGGTCTCGATGCGGTGGTTGAAGGTGCAGCGTCGGTTGAGGGTGCTGTTGTCGGGTCGGTGCTCGCGGGTGGGCGTACGGCGTTCCTGTTCGCTGGGCAGGGGTCTCAACGGCTCGGTATGGGTCGGGAGTTGCATGAGGAGTACCCGGTCTTCGCGGATGCCTTCGACGCCGTATGCGCGCACCTGGACACCCAACTGCCCCGCCCCCTGCGGGAAATCGTCTTCGGTGACGACGTCGAGCCGCTCAACCGGACCGAGTTCGCCCAGCCCGCGCTCTTCGCCCTCGAAGTGGCCCTGTTCCGGCTGCTGGAGTCGTGGGGTGTGCGGCCGGACGTACTGCTCGGGCACTCCATCGGGGAGTTGGCCGCCGCGCACGCGGCGGGAGTGTGGACGCTGGCCGACGCCTGCAAACTGGTCGCCGCGCGCGGGCGGTTGATGCAGGCGCTGCCCCCGGGCGGCGCGATGGTCTCGCTCCAGGCGCGCGAGGACGAGGTACTGCCCCTGCTCGACGGCCACGTGGGCATCGCGGCCGTCAACGGGCCGCTGTCCGTGGTGATTTCGGGTGCCGCCGACGCCGTGGAGGAAGTCGCCGCGCACTTCCGGACCGAGGGCCGCAAGACGACCGCTCTGCGGGTCAGCCACGCGTTCCACTCGCCGCTGATGGAGCCGATGCTCGCCGAATTCCGTTCGGTGGCCGAGCAGTTGACGTACGGGACGCCGAGGACTCCGCTCGTCTCCGCCCTCACCGGGGAACTCGCGAGCGAGGCCGAACTGACCTCGCCCGAGTACTGGGTGCGGCACGTGCGGGACGCGGTCCGGTTCGCGGACGGGGTGGCGGCCCTCGCCGGTCAGAACGTCACCCGCTGCCTGGAACTCGGCCCCGACAGCACCCTGACCACCCTCACCCAGTCCTGCCTGCCCACGGCCGACGGCCTGGAGGTGGCCGTCCTGCGAGACGGGCATCCCGAGCCGCGGACGCTGCTCGCCGCCGTGTCCGCCCTGTTCACCCGCGGTGTCGACGACCTGGACTGGACGGCCGCGCTGCCGTCGCTGGCCCGTGCGCCGCGTGTCGCCCTGCCGACGTACGCCTTCCAGCGCAGGCGCTACTGGCTCGACGTGGCCGCCGGGTCCGGCGACGCTCCCGCGCTCGGGCTCGCCGCCACCGGGCATCCGCTGCTCGCCGCGGCCGTGCCGGTCGCCGGCAGCGACGCCGTCGTGCTCACCGGACGGCTGTCGCTGCGCACCCACCCCTGGCTCGCGGACCACCGCATCTCCGGAACCGTTGTCGTGCCCAGCACCGCGATGCTCGAACTCGCCGTCCGCGCGGGCGACGAGGTCGGCTGCGGCCAGGTCCGCGAACTCGCCCTGGAAGCACCGCTGTCCGTGCCCGAGCGCGGCGCGGTCCGGCTCCAGGTCCGCGTCGAGGAACCCGACGCCCGCGGTACCCGCGCCCTCACCGTCTACTCCTGCCCGGCCGACGCATCCTCCAACGGCGCCCCCTCCGACGCCGTTTGGACCCGGCACGCGGGCGGTCTCCTCGCGCCCGCCACCGTCACGCCCGAACAGGCGGGCGGCGGGGCCGACTTCACCGTCTGGCCCCCCGCCGACGCCGAACCCGTCGAGATCGGCGGCCTGTACGAGCGGCTGGCGGCCGACACCGGCCTGGAGTACGGTCCCGTGTTCCGCGCGCTGACCGGCGTATGGCGGCACGGCGACGACGTGTACGCCGAAGTCGCCCTGGGCGAAGGGGAATACGAGCGGGCGCGGCGGTTCGGGGTGCATCCCGCGCTCCTGGACGCGGCGCTGCACCCGCTCGGGCTCGGCCTGCCCGAGGGGCTCGGCGACGGGCTGCTGCTGTTCGCCTGGCAGCGCGCCACCCTGCTCGCCGACGGCGCCGCCGCGCTGCGCGTCCGGCTCACCCGGTGCGCCGAGGACGCGGTGACCCTGCACGCCGCCGACACCTCCGGTCAACCCGTCCTCACGGTCGAGGCGCTACGGCTGCGGCCCGTCGTAACGGGTGGCGGGGACACGCCAGCCGAAAGAGCCGAAAGGGAGCACGAGACCGCCGTCGCAGACGACCGTATGGATCCCGCGCCCGCCCACTCTCCCTCTCCGAGCTCGCAGCAGCCCGCACGCCGCCGTGCCGTCGCGGGTGGGGCTGGTGGGGCTGGTGGGGCTGGTGGGGCCGGTGCGGTCGGTGCCGAAGGCGCGGGCCTCGTCGACCGGTTGGCCGGGCGCTCCCCGGCCGAACGGCAGCGCGTCCTGCTCGACCTCGTGCGCCGCAAGGTCGCCGCCGTACTCGACTACGTCGACGTCGACGAAGTCGAACCCTCCCGCGTCTTCAAGGACTTGGGCTTCGCCTCCATCACCGCGGTGGAACTGCGCAACCAACTCGGCGCCGACATCGGGGTGTTGCTGCCCGCCACCCTCGTCTTCGACCACCCCACCCCCCTCGCCCTCGCCGCCCACCTCGACGAGGAACTCTTCGGCACCCGGCCCGAGTTCGCCCCGCCCGCCGTCACCCGCGCCGGGCTCGACGACGACCCGGTCGTCGTGGTCGGCATGGCCTGCCGCTACCCGGGCGGCATCGCGGGCCCGGAGGACTTGTGGGACCTGGTGGTCAACAAGGGCGACGGCATCTCCCCGCTGCCCTCCGACCGCGGCTGGGACCTCGCCGCGCTCTACCACCCGGACCCCGACCACCCCGGCACCTGCTACGCCCGAGAGGGCGGATTCCTGCACAACGCAAGCCAGTTCGACCCCGGATTCTTCGGTATCTCGCCGCGCGAGGCCCTCGCCATGGACCCGCAGCAGCGGCTGCTCCTGGAGGCGAGCTGGGAGGCGCTCGAACGGGCCGGCATCGACCCGGCGTCCAGGCGCGGCAGCCTCACCGGCGTCTTCGCGGGCGTCACCTACCAGGACTACATCGGCATCCTCGGCGCCGCCAAGGACAGCTTCGAGGGCTACATCGGCACCGGGAACTCGCCCAGCGTCCTGTCCGGCCGCATCTCCTACGCCCTCGGACTCGAAGGCCCGGCCCTCACCGTCGACACCGCCTGCTCGTCCTCCCTCGTCGCCCTGCACCTCGCGGCGCAGGCACTGCGGCAGGGCGAGTGCGACCTCGCGCTCGCGGGCGGCGTGACCGTCATGTCCACGCCGGGTTCGCTCATCGAGTTCAGCCGCCAGCGGGCGCTCGCCGAGGACGGCCGCTGCAAGCCGTTCGCCGCGGACGCCGACGGCGCCAGCTGGGCCGAGGGCGTCGGCATGATCGTCCTCGAACGGCTGTCCGACGCCCGCCGCCACGGTCACCCCGTCCTCGCCGTCATCCAGGGCAGCGCCCTCAACCAGGACGGCGCCTCGAACGGACTGACGGCGCCCAACGGGCCCTCGCAGCAACGCGTCATCCGCGCCGCCCTCGCCGGCGGCGGCCTCACCCCGGCCGACATCGACGCGGTGGAGGCCCACGGCACGGGTACGACACTCGGCGACCCCATCGAGGCGCAGGCCCTCATCGCCGTCTACGGCCAGGACCGGCAGGCGGACCGGCCGTTGTGGCTCGGCTCCCTCAAGTCGAACATCGGCCACTCGCAGGCGGCGGCCGGTGTCGGCGGCGTCATCAAAATGGTCATGGCCCTGCGCAACGGCGTCCTTCCGGCCACCCTGTACGCCGAGACCCCGACCCCCGAGGTCGACTGGTCCGCGGGCACCGTACGCCTCCTGAACGAACCCGTCCCGTGGCCCGCGAACGGCCGCCCGCGCCGCGCCGGAGTCTCCTCCTTCGGCATGAGCGGCACGAACGCGCACGTCATCATCGCGCAGGCCCCCGACGACGCCGTAACCCCGAATGCCGCGGAACGTCCGGGAGTTGAGGGCGATGGCGTGGCTTCGGCCGCTGTCCCGGACGGCCCTCCCGCGCTGTCCCTCGTCCCCGCCGCCCTCGCCGCCCGCACCGCCGACGGGCTCCGCGCCCAGGCCGGGCGACTCCTCGCGCACCTGCGTGACAACCCTGGCGTCGGCCTCGCCGATCTGGGGCTGAGCCTGGCCACGACGCGTACCGCGTTCGAACAGCGGGCCGTCGTCCTCGCCGCCGACCGGGACGCCCTGGAACGCGGACTGCGCGACCTCGCCGAGGACCGCGTGGTGAGTGATGTGGTCCGTGGAGTGGACCGACGTGGAAGCGGCCCGGTGCTGGTGTTCCCTGGGCAGGGCGCCCAATGGGTGGGCATGGGCCGTGAACTCCTAGATACGGCGCCGGAGTTCGCGCGTCGGGTGGCCGAGTGCGAGCAGGCCCTCGCGCCCTACGTCGACTGGTCGCTGACGGCCGCTCTGCGGGGCGGACCCGACGCACCGGACCTGGACCGGGTGGATGTGGTCCAGCCGGTCCTGTGGGCGGTCATGGTGTCGCTGGCCGAACTGTGGCGTTCGAACGGGGTCGAGCCCGCCGCCGTGGTCGGACACAGCCAGGGCGAGATCGCCGCCGCTGTCGTGGCGGGTGTGCTGTCGCTCGAAGACGGCGCCCGGGTCGCGGCCCTGCGCAGCCGGGCGATCACGGCTATCGCCGGCGACGGCGGCATGATGTCCGTCCCGCTCCCGGCCGACGACGTACGCGCCCGGCTCGAACCCTACGGCGACCGCCTTGCCGTCGCCGCCGTCAACGGCCCTGGCTCGGTGGTGGTTTCGGGGGCCGCCGACGCGCTCGACGACCTGTTCGCCTCGCTGACCGGCGAGGGCGTGCAGGCGCGCAAGGTCGCCGTGGACTACGGCAGCCACTCCGCCCACGTCGAACCGATCCGCGCCCAAGTCCTCGACGCGCTGGCCGAGTTGCGGCCCACGCCCGCCGACATCCCCTTCCGCTCCTCCGTGACCGGCGAGTGGCTCGACGACGACACCGTCCTCGACGCCGTGTACTGGTACACCAACCTGCGGGAGACCGTCCGCTTCGAGGACGCGGTCCGTGGGCTGCTGGCCGCCGGACACCGCGCGTTCATCGAGGTGAGCCCGCACCCGGTCGTCGCGTTCGGACTGCGCGAAACCATCGAGGACGCGGGCGCCGACGCCGCTGTGCTGGGCACGCTGCGCCGCGACCAGGGCGGCCTGGACCGCTTTGTGACGTCGTTGGCGGAGGCCCACGCCCAGGGTGTGGCCGTCGACTGGACCACCGTGTTCGCGGGAACGGGCGCCCGGAGCGTCGAGTTGCCGACCTACGCCTTCCAACGGCTGCGCTACTGGCCCGAGTTGAGGGAGGCCAACGCCGTCGCAACGGACGGGGCGGACGCCAACGACGAGGTGGAGAGCCGCTTCTGGCAGACGGTGGAGGACGAGGACCTCGCCTCCCTGACCGCCGCGCTCGACCTCGGTGGTGACACCCCGCTGAGCGAGGTGCTGCCCGCGCTCTCCGCCTGGCGGCGCAGCAGCAAGGAACAGTCCACGGTGGACAGTTGGCGCTACACCGTCGGCTGGACCCCGCTCACCCAGGACACCGCGGCAGCGCCCCCGACCGGCACCTGGCTCCTGGTCGTCCCGCCCGCCGGACACCCCCTCGCGGACGCCACCCGGCAGACCCTCACCGACCACGGCGTGCCCGTACGGGTCGTGCACGTCGACGCCGGAAGCCCCGACGCCGACCGCGCCGGACTGGCCGCCCAACTGATCACCGAACTGGCCGACAGCGGATCCGGAGTCGACCCGGCCGACCTCGGCGGTGTGCTCTCCTTCCTCGCGCTCGACGAGACCCCGCACCCCGAACACCCCTCCGTACCCGCCGGGTTGGCCGGAACGCTCGCCCTGCTCCAGGCACTCGTCGACCTCGGCGGCACGGCCCCGCTGTGGTGCGCCACCCGCGGTGCCGTCGCCGTCACCGCCGCCGAGACCGTCCTGAGTTCGCCGCAGGCCCTCGTCTGGGGCCTCGGCCGGGTCGCCGCGCTGGAGCACTCCGACCGGTGGGGCGGACTGATCGACCTGCCCGAGACCCTCGACCGGCGGGCGGGCGACCGGCTGCGCGCCCTGCTCGCCCGGCCCGACGGCGAGGATCAGACCGCCGTCCGAGCCTCCGGCAGCTACGGCCGCCGCCTCCTGCGCGCCCCGCTCGCCGACACGCCTGCGCCCGAAGGGAGTTGGCGCCCGCGCGGCACCGTCCTGGTCACCGGCGGCACCGGCGCCGTCGGCGGCCACATCTCCCGCTGGCTCGCCGCCCAGGGCGCCGACCACCTGCTGCTCACCAGCCGCCGGGGCGCCGACGCGCCCGGCGCGGCCGAACTCGCCGCCGAACTGGCCGAGTTGGGTGCCGGACACGTCACCCTCGCCGCCTGCGACGTCGCCGACCGCGCCGCCGTGACCGAGTTGCTCGCCACGATCCCCGAAGAACACCCGCTCGACGCCGTGTTCCACATCGCGGGCTCCCTCGACGACGGTGTCATCGACGGCCTCGACCCCTCCCGCATGCACCCGGTGCTGCGCACCAAGGCCACCGCAGCGGTCAACCTCCATGAGCTGACCGCCGGTTACGACCTGTCCGCGTTCGTCCTGTTCTCCTCCACGTCCGGCACCATCAGCGGCCCCGGCCTCGGCAACTACGCCCCCGGCAACGCCTTCCTCGACGCCCTCGCCCAACAGCGCCGCGCCGCCGGCCTGCCCGCCACCGCCGTCGCCTGGGGCCACTGGGCCGACGGCGGCATGGGCGACGGCGCCGTCGGCGAACGCCTGCGCCGCTACGGCGTCTACGACATGCGGCCCGAACTCGCCTGCCAGGCCCTCCAACAGGCCCTCGACCACGGCGAGACCTACCTCGCCGTCACCGACATCGGCTGGGAACGCTTCGCCCCCGCCTTCACCGGCTCCCGCCCCAGCGCCCTGCTGCGCGACCTGCCCGACGCCCGCCGCGTCCTCGACCCGGCACGCCCGACGGCGTCCGGCGACACCTTCGGGGCCGACGACGGCGCGGACGGCGAACTCCCGGCACTGCGCCGCCACTTGGCCGGGCTCGCCGACGCCGACCGCGCCGACGCCGTCCTCGACGTCGTCCGCGGCTACGTCGCCACCGTCCTCGGCTACCCCGGACCGCAGGCGGTCGAGCCGACCCGCGCCTTCAGCGACCTCGGCTTCGACTCCCTCAGCGCCGTCGAACTCCGCAACGGCATGAACAAGATCACCGGCCTGCGCCTGCCCGCCACGCTGGTCTTCGACCACCCCAACTGCGCGGAACTGGCACGGTTGTTGCTCGGCGAACTCGGTGGAGAGTCTGCCGACGACCGGGCGCCGCGGTCCGGCACCGCGGTCACCGCCGGTGCCGCCACCGACGACCCGGTCGTCATCACCGCGCTCAGCTGCCGCTTCCCCGGCGGCGCCAACACCCCGGAGAAATACTGGGAGTTGCTCGCCGACGGCATCGACGCCATCGCCCCGTTCCCGGCCGACCGCGGCTGGGACGTCGACAACCTCTACGACCCCGACCCCGACCACCCCGGTACCTGCACCGCCCGCGAAGGCGGATTCCTGAAGGACATGACCGAGTTCGACCCCGCCTTCTTCGGCGTCTCGCCGCGCGAGGCGCTCGCCATGGACCCGCAGCAGCGGTTGTTGCTGGAGTTGGCGTGGGAGGCGTTCGAGCGGGCCGGTATCGACCCGCTGTCCCTGCGCGGCTCGCGCACGGGCGTCTTCGCCGGCACCAACGGCAACGACTACATCCCGCTCCTGGTCGCCTCCGGCGAGGACGTCGGCGGCCACCTCGGCACCGGCAACGCGGCGAGCATCGTCTCGGGCCGCGTGTCGTACGTCCTCGGGCTCGAAGGCCCGGCGGTGACGGTGGACACGGCGTGCTCGGCCGCCCTGGTGGCGCTGCACTTGGCGGTGCAGGCACTCCGGTCGGGCGAGTGCGACTTGGCGCTGGCCGGTGGCGTGACGGTGATGTCGACGCCGGGGCTGTTCCTGGACTTCAGCCGTCAGCGCGGCTTGGCCTCGGACGGTCGCTGCAAGGCGTTCTCGGATGCCGCGGACGGTGCCGGGTTCGCCGAGGGTGCCGGTCTGGTGCTGGTGGAGCGGTTGTCGGACGCGCGGGCGGCCGGGCGGCCGGTGCTCGCGGTGGTCGCCGGTTCGGCGGTCAACCAGGACGGCGCGTCGAATGGCCTGACCGCGCCCAACGGCCCCTCCCAACAGCGGGTGATCCGGCAGGCGTTGGCGTCGGCCGGGCTGACG
>LJCV01000274.1 GCA_001298575.1 Actinobacteria bacterium OK074 | reverse complement strand
GCCCCGCGGCAATCCCCGCCCCCGAGTCCTCGAACACCACGCACTCCCCCGGAGCCACCCCCAGCTCCGCCGCCCCCTTCAGGAACCCCTCCGGATCCGGCTTGCTCGCGCCCACCGACTCCGCCGTGATCCGGACCTCCGGCAACGGCAACCCCGCCGCCCCCATCCGCGCCGTGGACAGCGCCACGTCCGCCGACGTCACCAGGGCGTGCGGGACCCCCGCGGACCGAAGTCCGGCGAGGAACGCGGTCGCGCCGGGGATCTCCACCACGCCGTCCATGTCCGCCGTCTCCTCGGCGAGCATGCGCGCGTTGTCCGCGAGGTTCTGCACCACCGGGCGGTCCGGCAGCAGGACCGCCATCGAGGCGTGGCCCTGGCGGCCGTGCACCACCTTCATGACCTCGTCGCCGTCGAGACCGTGCCGGTCGGCCCAGCGGCGCCAGATCCGTTCGACGACGGCGTCCGAGTTGACGAGCGTGCCGTCCATGTCGAGCAGGAGGGCGCGGGCGGTCAGAACGACGGGGGTGGCGGCGGTCGCCGTCATCTGCATCTCCATGGATCGGAACGGCCCGGAAAGGCGTCAAACAAAACAAAGCGGCCCGCCCGTCGGTCAGGGAGAACGGGCGGGAGCCACTTTGTTCTTCAACGATACAAAAGGGTCCGCTCTCGCGCCAGCGCCTCTGAGCTGCTCAAACACACCGGGCGACGCCTTCGACACCGTACGGACATGGTGCGGGTGCCCGTAGGACACCCGTGGGCCACCAGTTGAGCCCCCAGGCCCTTACCCTTCAGCCCGCAATCGCCTCGTACCCGCTCCACACCCCCAGCGCCAGCATCACCACGGCCGCCACCTTGGTGATCAGCGCCAGCGGGACCCGCTTCATCAGGGCCCGGCCGCCGACGATGCCCAGGCCCGCCACCGCCCACAGCGCGAGGACCGCGCCGAGGCCCACGGAGAGCGGGTCGTCGTAGCGGGCGGCGAGGTTCGCGGTCATGATCTGGGTCAGGTCGCCGAACTCCGCGACCAGGATCAGCATGAAGCCCGCTCCCGCCACTTTCCAGAAGCTCTGGTCCCGCGGCTGGCGGATCTCCTCGTCGTCATCGTCCTTCTTCAGCAGGAGTACGGCCGCGCCGGCCAGGAACAGGACGCCGGTCACCGCCGCCACCAGGCGTTGCGGCAGGAGCGTGAGGACGCTGCCCGCCGCGACGGCGAGCACCACGTGCACGGTGAAGGCCGCGGCGACGCCCGCGAAGACGTACGACGCGCGGTAACGGGTGCCGAGGACGAGGCCGGCGAGGGCGGTCTTGTCGGGGAGTTCGGCCAGGAAGACGACGCCGAAGACGAGCGCCGTCACGCTGATGCTGATCACGGTTCCTCAATCGGTCGGGCGCTGCCCCACCGAGAGTTCCCACCGCTTCACGCGAGCACCTCGGCACGGCAGCACACGCGAACACCCGCACGGTTCGTACGGGTTGTGCACTGCTTGCCGAAGGTCTCGCTGGCCGACCACAAGGATCCGCCTCCGGGCGCCGGCTCAGACGAGCTGAGCAGTATGTCGACGGTCCGGCGAAGAGCTACTCCCCTTCTGCGTCACCCAGGGTACACGGCGACCGCGGGGGCACAGCAGCCGTGGAGGGACGTCGGGCCGCGGCCCGACGGGCGCCGCGGGCCCGTTTCGCCGCCTCGCGTCGCACCGCGCATGTCCCCGCGCATTGACATGTCATGCACACGTCACCAATATCTCACGTGACGCACATCTCACCGAAACGCCGGACGGTCATCCTTCAGTCGCTCGCATCTCTCCAGGCGCTTGCATCGACAACTTGCCCCCACTGCAAGGGAGTTCGCATGCCCAAGATCTACGCGCGTCGACGGCTCAGCATACTCGCCGCGTTCACCGGGTTCATAGCCTCGGTCGCGCTCTTCAACGGCCCGACCGCCTCCGCCGCGCTGCCCACGCCCGTCAGCGCGGCCACCGCCCGCACCTATCTGGCCTCGCTCACCGTGGCCACCGAGGACCGCACCGGGTACGACCGCGACCTGTTCCCGACCTGGATCACCATCAGCGGCACCTGCAACACCCGCGAGTACATCCTCAAGCGGGACGGTACGAACGTCGTCACCGACTCCGCCTGCGCCTCCACCAGCGGCAGTTGGTACTCCGTCTACGACGGCGCCACCTGGACCGCCGCCTCCGACGTGGACATCGACCACCTCGTCCCGCTCGCCGAAGCCTGGGACTCCGGCGCCAGCGCCTGGACCACCGCGCAGCGCCAGGCGTTCGCCAACGACGTCACCCGCCCGCAACTCCTCGCGGTCACGGACAACGTCAACCAGTCCAAGGGCGACAAGGACCCGGCCGAGTGGATGCCCTCGCTCACCTCGTACGCCTGCACCTACGTCCGCGCCTGGGTCCAGGTGAAGTACTACTACGACCTCTCGGTCGACTCGGCCGAGAAGACCAAGTTGAGCTCGGTGCTCAGCGGTTGCTGATCGTCCCGTCCGCCCCGCCCGGTTCCGCCCGATCCCGTCCGATCCCGCCGATCTTCTGAAGGGTCGGTGGAGGTTTCCGGAACCGCACCGCTCCCCTCCGTCGTTCCGTACCGTACGGGGCGACGGAGGAAGGTGATCACCGTGGCGGAACTGCGGCTCGGGCCGCTGCTGCGATACGTGGACGGCTCGTGCGCGACCGTATGGGTCGAGACGAGCCGTCCCTGCGCCGTCGAAGTGCGCTGCGCGGACGGCGCCCAGGGGCTGGCCCGCACCTTCCAGGTCGGCGGCCACCACTACGCGTTGGTCTGCGTGACCGGCCTCACCGCCGGTACGGCGACGGCGTACGAGGTGCTGCTCGACGACCACCCGGTGTGGCCGCTGCCCAGCTCCGGTTTCCCGCCCTCCCGCATCCACTCCCCCGCCGTGGGCGACACCGTCCGCGTCACCTTCGGCTCCTGCCGCTGGGCGGCCCCCGCGGCGGGCGGACCCGACCCGGTCGGACCCGACGCCCTGGACACCCTCGCCGTCCGGCTGGCCGCCGCCCCGGACCACGAACGCCCCGACGTACTCCTGCTGTTGGGCGACCAGGTGTACGCCGACGAGGTCTCCCCGGCCACCCGCGACTGGCTCGCCGCCCGCCGCGACCTCGCCGAACCGCCGGGCGCCCAGGTCGCGGACTACGAGGAGTACACCCGGCTCTACTACGAGTCCTGGCTCGACCCGGACGTGCGCTGGCTGCTCTCCACCGTCCCGTCCCTGATGATCTTCGACGACCACGACCTGGTCGACGACTGGAACACCTCCGCCGCCTGGCTGGCCGACATGCGCGCCACCCCGTGGTGGAACGAACGGGTGCTCAGCGGACTGATGTCGTACTGGGTGTATCAGCACCTCGGCAATGTGCCGCCCGCCGAACTCGCCGCCGATCCCGTCTACTTGGCCGTCTGCGCGGCCCCGGACGGCACCGACGCGCTGCGCGCGCACGCCGCCGCGGCCGACGCCGACCCGGCCGCCGTCCGCTGGAGCTACCGCCGCGACTTCGGGCGGGTGCGCGTGGTGATGGTGGACTCGCGCGCCGCCCGGGTCCTGGACGAGGACAAGCGCGCGATGATCGACCCGGAGGAGGCCCGCTGGCTGCGCGAACAGGCCCAGGACACCCGGGACGGCTACGACCACCTGCTCGTCGGCACCTCCCTGCCCTGGCTGCTGCCGCCCCTGGTGCACGACGCCGAGGCGTGGGACGCGGCCCTGTGCCGCGGCGAACGCGGCCCGCGCTGGGCCCGCTTCGGCGAACGGCTGCGCAGGGCCGCCGACCTGGAGCACTGGGCGGCCTTCCCCGACTCCTTCACCGCGCTGGCCGAACTGCTCGCCGAGGTCGGCACCGGACCGGGCGCGCCCGCCACCGTGTGCGTCCTGTCCGGGGACGTGCACCACGCCTACGTCGCCGAACCCACCGCCTGGCCCGACGGCGTCCGGCCGCCGGACGCCCGTGTCGTGCAGTACACCTGCTCCCCCGTGCACAACGCGATCCCCCGCTATCTGCGCTACGGCTTCCGCTTCGGCTGGAGCCGGCCCGCCCGGCTGATCGGCCGCGGCCTGCTCCGGCACGGCCGGGTGCCGGACCAGGGGCTCGACTGGCGCAAGACCGGCGGGCCCTGGTTCGGCAACCAGCTCATGACCCTTACCCTGCACGGCCGTTCGGCCTCCCTGCGGCTGGAACGGGCCCGGGCGGTACGGGGACAGGGGCAGCGGGATGCCCGGCTGGGGACCGTGGCGGAGTCCGTCCTCACTCCATGAGGACCCATGAGGTCCTCTGAGGTCCTCTGAGGACTCCGGGACAACAGGGGTGAGCACCAGGGCCATTTGACCCACTCTCACCCTCAATCTCCTTCTTGCATATGCTTGTTGCACATGATGCACGTGTTGCTCGTGACGCATCCCACACCCGTCGGCGTTCCTGGTATCCGGGCTCGGTTCCGGTCGCGGACGACGGCATGATGAGGCGGACCGTCCGCTTCCAGTGGGCGGTCTGCTGCCTTGCGTCCCCATACGCCCGGGAGTCACCTCTTGCCTGGTTTGCCTGCACCGACCGTGGAACCCGCGGAGCCCGTCCCGTCCGCCGACGCCTCCGTCGCCCTGGTGGGGGCCGGGCCGCGCGGTACGAGCGTCCTGGAGCGGCTGTGCGCCTCGGCGCCGGAGCTGCTGGCGCCCGGCGTCCGGCTCACGGTCCACGTGGTCGACCCGGCGCCGCCAGGACCCGGACGCGTGTGGCGCACCGCACAGCCCGCCGAACTACTGATGAACACCGTGGCCTGCCAGGTGACCCTCTTCACCGACGACAGCGTGGAGTGCGCGGGCCCCGTCCGGCCCGGCCCGAGCCTGTACGAGTGGGCGAGCGGGAGAAGAGGCGAGCCGCTCGGCCCGGACGACTACCCGACCCGGGCGCAGTACGGCCGTTACCTGGAGTGGGTCTTCGGCGAAGTGGTGCGCGGGGCACCGGAGTCGGTGCGGGTCGAGGTGCACACCGCCCGCGCCGTCCGGCTGGCCGACGAGCCCGACGGCCGCCAGACGCTCACCCTCTCCGACGGTACGATCCTGCGCGGACTGTCCGCGGTCGCGCTCGCCCAGGGGCATCTGCCGACGGCCCCGGACGCCACCGGACAGCACCTCGCCGCGCACGCGGACCGGCACGGACTGCGTTACATGCCGCCCGCCAACCCGGCCGACGTCGACCTCAGTGCCGTCGCGCCCGGCGAGAGCGTGCTGTTGCGCGGGCTCGGGCTCAACTTCTTCGACCACCTGGCCCTGTTGACGGAGGGGCGCGGCGGCCGTTTCACCGTCACCGGGCACGGGCTGCGCTACGAACCCTCCGGCCGGGAGCCCGAGTTGTACGCCGGGTCGCGGCGCGGGGTGCCGTACCAGGCGCGCGGCGACAACGCGAAGGGCCCCTACGGGCGGCACACCCCGCTCGTGCTGACCGGCGACGTGATCGCCCAGCTCCGCAAGCGCGCGGACTCCGGCGAGGCGCCGGACTTCCTGGCGGAGATATGGCCGTTGGTGGCGAAGGAAGTCGAAACGGTCTACTACGAGACCCTGTTGAGGACCACGGCCGCCCATTCCCCGGCGGGGATACGGGACTTCAGGCATCGCTTTCTGGACGCCGAACACGGTGGCGTCGAGGAGATGGAGGTCCTGGACGCGTTCGGCATACCCCGCGCGGAGCGCTGGAACTGGCAGCGGGTGTCCCGGCCGTATACGGGACGCACCTTCGACTCCCCTGCCACATGGCGGAGTTGGCTGCTGGAGCGGCTGCGCGAGGACGCCGTCGAAGCCGCGCTCGGCAATGTCGACGGACCGCTCAAGGCAGCGCTGGACGTATTGCGGGACCTGCGCAACGAGCTGCGCCTGGTCGTCGACCACGGGGGCCTTGCGGGCACCTCGCGCCGGGACCATCTCGACCGCTGGTACACGCCGTTGAACGCCTTCCTCTCCATCGGCCCGCCCCGTCGCCGTATCGAGGAGATGGCCGCGCTGATCGAGGCGGGCGTCCTCACCGTCGTCGGACCGCGGCTCGAAGTGCGGGCGGAGGCCGATGCCTGGGTGGCCCGGTCCCCGGCGGTGCCCGGCTCGGCCGTACGCGCCCGGACGCTGGTCGAGGCGCGGCTGCCCGAGGTCGAACTCGGGCGCACCGCGGACGAGTTGCTCGCCGGGCTGCTGCGGACCGGACAGTGCCGTCCGCACGCCCTGCCGGGGTACGTGACCGGCGGGCTCGACGTGACGCCGCGCCCCTACCGGCTGCTCGACACCCAAGGCGTCGCACATGCAAGGCGGTTCGCGTTCGGGGTGCCGACGGAGGGCGTGCACTGGGTGACCGCGGCCGGGGCCCGGCCCGGGGTCGATTCGGTCGCCCTCTCCGACGCCGACGCCGTGGCCCGCGCACTGCTGCGCACGGTGCCACGTGCGCGGACGGCCGGTGTAACACTCCGGAAAGATTCGAACTCGTGGCCGAATGCCGCGCTTGCAGGTGTCGATTAGGCCCCCCTAGCGTTGGGGCACCGCCGCTCGGTTCAACCCCCCACGTTCCGGCCCCCGTTCACGGACCGGAACCTGACCGAACGAAGGAGTCCCCCACATGTTCGGCATGTCCGGGCGTCTCAACAGCGCCCAGCCCTATGTGATCGCCCTGTTCCGCATCGTCGTCGGCCTGCTCTTCGCCTGCCACGGAGCCGCGTCCCTCTTCGGCGTCCTCGGCGGCGCCGCGCGCGCCGACGGCGGCACGGTCGAGGCCGGCAGCTGGCCCGGCTGGTACGCCGCCGCCATCCAACTCGTCGGCGGCACCCTGGTGTTGCTCGGCCTCGGCACCCGCGCCGCCGCGTTCGTGTCGTCGGGCTCGATGGCGTACGCGTACTTCGACGTACACCAGTCCAACGCGCTGTGGCCCATCCAGAACGGCGGCGAGGCGTCCGCGATGTTCTGCTGGGCCTTCCTGCTGCTGGTCTTCACCGGCTCCGGAGCGATGGGGCTCGACCGGCTGTTCGCGGTCCGGGCGGGCGCGTCCGTGACGGGCGAGTCCGAAGAGACTGGTGAGGCCGGTGAGCGGGCGTCGGCGCCCCTGACCGCCTGACGCCGTTCCGCCCTGCCGTCGTTCCGCTGTTCTACGGCGCCCACGCCTGTTCCACGGCGCCCACATCCGGTTTCGCCGGGTGTGGGCGCCTTTTCCCAGCGCGGGAAGTTCGCCGGGTGTGAGTGTCACGTGAACCCCCCGTGCGTCTGCTGTCACACCCGCCGCGTACGCTGTATGGCTGTCACCAGGCCGCCCCTGCCGCTCCCCCACGACACCGCGGCACAGCACGGCCGATACGGGGGTTCAGGGGAGTTTCGGGTGCTTGAGAACGTGGACTCGCTCGTGGGCGGTCCGTGGATTTACGTGGCTGTGGCCATGTCCGTACTACTGGACGTCTTCCTGCCGCTGCTGCCGAGCGGCGTCCTCGTCATCACGGCGGCGACGGCCGCGGCGGCGGACTCCGCGCGCGACGCGGTGACCCATGCGGGGGCTCCGCACATCCTCGTCCTCGTGCTGTGCGCGGCGACGGCGTCCGTGCTCGGCGACATGGTCGCGTACCACCTCGCCTGGCGGGGCGGGGAGCGGCTCGACCGGGCGATAGCTCGTTCGCGGCGGTTGACGGTGGCGCAGGAACGTCTCGGTGACGCGCTGTCGCGGGGCGGGGGGTCGTTGGTGGTGCTCGCGCGGTTCGCGCCCGCGGGGCGGTCCGTGGTGACGCTCGGCGCGGGCGCCGCTCATCGGCGGGTGCGGGAGTTTCTGCCCTGGTCGATCGTGGCGGGGATCGCGTGGGCTGTGTACAGCGTTGCGTTGGGGTATTTGGGTGGGCAGTGGTTGGGGACTACGTGGTTGTCCACCGGGGTTTCGATGTTGGCGTTGGTGGGGGCAGGGGGGGGGGCGGCGTTTGTCATGCGGCGGCCTCGGGGGGCGGTTGGCGGGTAAGGGGGTGGGGGTGCGGCCAGTTCCCGACTGCGGGTTCGTTGTGGTTGCTCGCGCCCACGCGGCTCACAGCCCCGCGCCCCTAAAAGCGAGCGCCGGCCCCCGGTTTCAGGTACGACTGCCGCGTACCTCCAAGCCCGCCAGCAACTCCCCCGTCGCGGCGGCAATCGTCTCCACCGCCCTCTCGAACACTTCCCTGTTGTGGGCCGCCGGAGCCCTGAACCCCGAGACCTTGCGGACGTACTGGAGGGCTGCTGCCCTGATCTCGTCCTCGGTGGCCTCTTCGGGGAGTACGGGCGGGCGGAGGGTCTTGATGCTGCGGCACATGAGTCCAGTGTCGCGCGTGGACCGGGGGTTCCGCCCGCCCGGTGAAGTCGGGTGGAAACAGGTGGCGTCAGACGGCGTGCGTCTTGTTCAGCAGCTCCAGGATCTCCGCCGTCGTGCCCGTCTCGCCGAGGCGCGGGAAGACGCGTTCGACGCTGTTGGCGTGGGCCTCGGCGCTGAGGTCGCTCATCGCGTCGGTGGCGAGGCCGACGTGGTAGCCGTGCTCGTGGGCGGCGCGGGCGGTGGACTCGACGCCGATGCTGGTGGCGATGCCGGTGAGCACGATCTGGGTGACCCCGCGGCGGCGCAGCTGGACGTCGAGGCCGGTGCCGTGGAAGGCGCCCCAGTTGCGCTTGGTGATCAGGATGTCGCCGGGGTGGCCGGAGAGTTCGTCGACGATGACGTCCCAGCCCTCGGGCCGGTTCGCGCCGCCGCGCGGTGCCGCCTCCGTACGGCCGGGGACGGCGTCGGCGCCGTCGTCCGCGAAGGAGACCCGGACGAGGACGACGGGCAGGCCGCGGGCGCGGAAGGCGTCGGCGAGCGCGGCCGAGCGGGACACGACGTCGGCGGCGGGTACGGGGACGGTGGGCGCGCCGGCGATGCCCGCCTGGAGGTCGATGACGACCAGGGCGGTGTTCGGGTCCAGCGTGGTCAGTGCCATGGGTCAGGCAGCCTTTCTGGCGCTCTTGAGTGAACGGTCGAGCAGGGTCGCCGCCAGGAGCAGTACGGTTCCGGCGGCCGTGAACAGGGCCGGGTCGTGCAGCCCCGCGGTGTCGGCGCCCCGGCTGAGGAAGCCCGCGTCGGCGGCGGAGGAGCCGAGGGCGCCAGGGGGCCGCTGATGGATGTCCGCGGGAGAAGGAGCGGCGTCAGGTGCGTGCTCTCGGTGTGCCGGGCGCAGGCCCTCGTACTGGACGTACGCAGGCCCTCGTACTGGACGTACTCGGGTCTGCGCCCGGTGCGGTGAGTGGGGCACCTCCGACGCCCTTGGGGCAGTGGGGGAGCGTGCATGGCGTCGCCCGGCAGACGGGGATGTGGCGACAGGGCCCAGCAGGGCCCGTGCGGCGATCAGTGCGCCCAGGGACGAGGACAGGGCGCCCATGAGCCCGGCGGCGCCCACCAGGCCCGTACCGAGCAGATACCGGCGCCGTGGCCCGTACCTGTCCACCAGGCGCCCGACGACCGGCCGGCCCACGGCGGTGGCGAGGTAGAGCGCGGAGAGCAGCCAGGCGGTGCGCGCGGGCGGCGCCCCGGAGGCGACGCCGATCGGTACGAGGGCCACCGCGATCGTCGCGGAGTCGACCGGGTTGAGGACCGAGCCGAGGATCATCGGCGCGTTCAGCCGCCGGTCGAAGCGGTCGGGGGCGGGGCGGCCGGTCCGTATGTGGCCCGGGGAGTCGGTGGGGGCCGCTGTCACGAGTGGGTGATCCGTTCGAGCAGGGCGAGGGCCTCGATGATGGTGCGGCGTTCGTCCTCCGTGTACTTCTCCTGCATCGCGCGGGCCAGCCACTCGCGGCGCGCCGAGCGGTCGCCCTCGATGCGGGCGCGGCCGGTCTCGGTGAGGGTGACGAGCTGACGGCGGCCGTCGTCCGGGTCGGGGCTGCGGCGGATCAGGCCGTGCTGGTCGAGGGAGCCGAGGATGGCGGCCATCGACTGCGGGCGCACCCCCTCGGCGGCGGCGAGGGCGCTCGCGGTGGCGGCGCCGTGCTTGCCGATCAGGGTGAGCGCGGACACCTGGGAGGGGGTGAGGTCCTGGTCCCCGGCGACCTCGCGCAGCCGCCGCCGGAGCCGTCCGACCACCACGGCGATGTCGCGCGCGGCACCGGCCGCGGAGTCGGAGACGCCGTCGGGTGTGGGTTCCATGCGGCCCAGCGTAGAACCGACAGTTCAGACTGTCCAGTCTGAACTGACCAACCCCGGCCACCCGCCCCTCCCTGGGGCCACTCCCCTGCTCCAAACCTCCCCGCGTGGAAACTCGCATCGAAAAATCGAACAGGCGTAGCATTACCGCGTGGCTGAGACCTATGACTTCCCGAGTGACCTCCTCGCCGGTCAGGAAGAGCTGCATCAGGTCAGGGCCGACCTCCTGGCCCTGCTGAAGCGGCTGCCCTGGTCGGTGGAACCGATGGACGGATTCCGCGACGACAACGGCTGGCGCAAGCTGGAGCGCCCCGCGTCCCCCGGCTGGACCCAGGACGAACAGGCCGAGGTGGAGAAGCTCCGCCGCCGGGAACACGAACTCGCGGTGTTCGTCACGGGCCACCGGTTCTGGTCGGAGGTGGCGGCGGACAAGCGCGTGGACGCCCGGACGCGGCTGAAACACACGCGCGGGACGGAGGGAACGTAAAAGCGCCCCGGCCGGTGACGGCCGGGGCGCTTCTGTGCCGTGATCGGTTTACGGCTCCCGGTGGGCGCGGACGGTTTCGAACCGCCGACATTCGCCTTGTAAGGGCGACGCTCTACCCCTGAGCTACGCGCCCGGGACGAGTCGACAGCCTACATTGCCCTACGGCATACCCTGCAAACCCGACGTGGGTGCGACAGCCGGTCGCGTACGACGGCGGAAGCGGGTGTCGTGACGGCGTCGGAGACCGGCGTCGCGTACGGCACCGGAGGCGGACGCCGGGGACGCCGAACCGACCGGCCCGTGTGTTCGTCCTTCCACGGTGGGAGAATGGCACAGGCAGGGCGGATGACAGCACGGGAGAGGGATGTGACGGCGACACCACCGGAGGGCAGCCCCAGGTCGGCCAGTCGTCACCGTCGCCGCCCGGTTCCGGGCGCGACGCTGCTCGCCCTCCATCTCCTCGCGGTCGCGGCCCTGCCCGCGGCCTTCGCCGGTGGCGGTACCCGCGGGGCCCGGCGGTGGTTCGGCGGCGGCCGGAGCGAGGGGCTGCGGGGCGAGGCGCAGGCCGCCAAGGACGCCGCGGCCGCCGCCTTCTACGAACTCGACACCGCCCAGCGGGATCTGCGGATCTCCATCGAGACGATCACCGCCGTCGACGACACCCCGGCCGCCCGGCGGACCGTCTCCGACTTCGAGGCGCTCGGCCGCCGGATCGACGAGGCCAGCAGCCGTTACATCGAGGCCGTCGACGCCCACGACCTGGACCGGGACGACCTGGAGGCATCCGCCGCCGCCCGCGCCCGCGGCGAACTCACCGCCGCCAAGGACGAGTTGGTGCGGGTCAAGACCGACCTGGACCGGTTCGGGCAGAGTCTCGGCCCACTGCTCGGCAAGGCGGAGACCCAGCTGGCCCGGCTCGCCCCGGCGGTCGAACGCGCCCGGCAGGCCCTGCTGGCCGCGAGCAACGCCCTGGACGCGGTACGGGAGTCGGGGTTGCGGGCGGACGACCTCGCCGCCCGACTGGCCGCGCTGGGGCCGGAGTTGACCAAGCTGAACCAGGGGGCCGGGCAGCACGGGGTGCCCGAGACGCTGGAGCGGGCCGAGCGGGTGCAGCGCGAGGCCGGTGCCGTGCGCGCGGAGGCCGAGCGGCTGCCGGAGAAGGCCGCCGAGATCGACCACCGGCTGGTCTCACTGCGCACCCGCGCCCAGGCGTTGACCACCCGGGCCGGTCAAGTCGAGCCGGTGCTCAGCGAGTTGAGGCGCCGCTTCGCGGCCGCGTGCTGGCAGGACCTGCAACACGTGCCCGACCAGGCCGCCGAGAACGTCCGCCAGGCCGAGCGGAAGCTGACCGAGGCGAAGGCCGCGCGCGACGCGCAGCGCTGGCCGGACGCGACCTCGCTGCTGTCGACCGTGCGGGCGCTGCTGAACACGACGGACGACTCGGTGAGCGCGGCCGGGGACCGGCTGCGGCGGCTCAACGCGGTGGCGAAGGATCCCCAGCAGGAGATCGACCGCACCCGGTTCGCGATCCGCGACGCGCAGCGGCTGGCCATGTCGGGCCGCAACACCCCCGACCCGCGCCACGCCCGCCCGCTGGACGAGGCGGTGGCCCGGCTTGAGCGTGCCATCGGCACGCTGGAGGGCCGCCACCCCGACTACTGGCACTTCCTGACCGAGACGGAGGCGGTCCGGCAGTCGGCCACGCAGGTGGTCGGCCGGATCCGCGAGGAACGCGGCGGCGCGGGCGCCTGAATCCCCAACAGGCCGCCCGCGCCGGGTTCCTGACGGGGAGTCGGCCGCCGCCGCGGCCGACTCCCCCACCGGTCACCCTTGTTGTCAGGTGCGGTACGCGTAGTACGCCGCGTTCGGGTACGCCGCGATCAGGCTCGACAGCGACCGCCGGTAGGTGTCGGCGTCGTGGTAGGTCACGTACGGCACCCCGCTGGAGCTGCGGTACGTGGTCATCATGGAGTGGTCCTTGGCCCCGTCCTTGTCGAAGTCCACCTGGAGCACGTCGCCGACGTCCATCTGGTAGACGTTCGCCAGCGCGGTGGTCCGCTTGGCGGTCTGGGTGAACCACGACCACTCGTTCACGCCGACCCACGAGTCGGACTGGCCGCCTGCGGCGTAGTACCAGGTGCCGTAGTCCTCGTCGGAACTGGTGACCTGGCCCCAGCCGCCCGCCTTCAGGCCCTGGCTCAGGTAGTTGGTGCAGTCGCCGCCGGCCGAATTGAAGCTGCGGTAGGCGGTGTTGTAGTCCTTCCAGTACTTCTCGGTGTACGCCGCCATCGCCGCGTAGTCGTACGTGCCGCCGGTGAGCTTCTTCGGGTTGGCGGGCGCCGGGTAGGTCGTCGCCGACTTGGGCGCGTCGATGATCGCGGTCGGGCGGATGACGGCCGAACTCGCCGCGGGGACGGGCGCCTTGATCTCGCGGGGGCCGGTGTCCGTGGAGCGCAGCGCGGCCAGCTGCCAGCTGCCGTCCGGCCGGGCGGTGAAGGTGGCCCGGTGGTGCGCGGTGAAGCCGGTGGTGCCGGGCTCGTCGCCGCGGACCTTCGCGTACGTCAGCTTCGTCGTCTCGGTGACGTCGACGACGGCCCGGGTTCCCCGTATCCGGGCCCGGTCGACGTGCACCTTCGTGTCGGCGGCGCTGTACGCCTCGCCGAGGGCCGCGAGGCGGGTCCGGGTGGCGTCGATGGACGACACCGCGGTGTTCTCGGCCTGGCTGAGCGCGCTGGTCAGGCGCACTCCGCCGGCCGCCAACCCGCTGGTGGCGCGGGCGGGTTGGTCCTGGTCGAGCAGGGCCGCGGTGCGGTCGGCCAGGACCGCCTGCGTTGCCCGCCCGAAGGCGTCGGTGGTCGCGCGGGTCACCTGGGGGGCGGTGCCGGCGGCGTGTGCGGCGGAGACGGGGAGGGCCGGGGTGGCGAGGGCGGCCACGGTCACGGCCACCAGTCTGCGGCTCAACGTCCTTGATTTCACTGTGAGTTACTCCTTCGATCCCGGGTTGGTCGGACGCCGGGAAGAGGAATCTTTACATGACCTCCTCAAGCGGAGGGAGCGGGGGTCATGTGCTGGGGGGGCATGTGCTGGGGGTCAGGTGCCGGTGCGGGGCTGTCCGGCGGTGCGGCCGGTCAAGTGCGGTGCGGCCGGGGCTACTTGACGACCGTCGACCAGTCCGGGGACTGGGCCGGGTCCAGGGTGCGCAGCTGTGCCAGGGTCGAGGGCTTCTGGACGTCCATCCAGTCGGCCAACTCCTTGAAGGACACGCACTTGACGCCCTTCTTCGTGCAGACGTTCTTGACCACCTTGTCGATGGCCTTCATGTAGATGCCGCCGTTCCACTCCTCGAAGTGGTTGCCGATGAACAGGGGCGCCCGGCTGCCGTAGTACACGCGGTTGAAGCCGGCCATGTAGGAGTCGTAGGTCTCCGTCTCCCACTGCGCGTAGTCCGCCGGGTTGCCGTTGGGCTCGCCGTCGGACTGGTTGTAGAGGAAGTTGAAGTCCATCGAGAGGCCCTGGAAGTCCTCGTTCTCGTACGGCAGCATCTGGAGCGGGAAGTCCCAGACGCCGTTCTTCTTCGTCGGCCAGATCTGGAAGTCGCCCGCGGAACTGGCGTCGTAGCGCCAGCCGTAGCTCTTGATGGCCTTCAGCAGGTTCTTCTGGCCCTCCAGGCAGGGGGCACGGCCGCCGGTGACCTCCTTCTTGAAGTCGAAGGGCAGGGCGGGGATGTCGGTGTAGCCGGTGTTGGTCTTCCAGTTCTCCACGAAGTCGAAGAACTGGTCGATCTCGCTCTTCCACTGCGCGACGCTCCAGTCGCCGCCGCCCTTGGCGCCGCAGAAGTGGCCGTTGAAGTGGGTGCCGATCTCGTTGCCCTGCTCGTAGGCGAGGCGGAGTTGTTCCAGGGTGGTGCGGATGTGTTCGTCGGTGGGGAAGTCGATCGCCGCGGAGCCCACCGGGTGCATCGGCGGGTGGTAGAGGTTCCTCTTCGCCTTCGGCAGCAGATAGATGCCGGTGAGGAAGAACGTCATGTGGGCGTTGTACTCCTTCGCCAACTCCCGGAAGTGCGAGAAGAGTTTGTCCGAGCCCTGGAGGGCGCCGTCCCAGGAGAAGACCACGAACTGGGGTGGTTTCTCACCGGGCTTGAGCGGTACGGCCTTCAACTCGCCGGTCTGCGGCCCGGTGTAGGACGTGGAGCCGTCGCCGATGATCTGCGTCTTGCCGTCCCACTTCTCCTCCGCATCCTTGGTGGACGACTTGGCCGTGGCGTCCTTGCCGCTGCCCGCGGACGCGGCGGGGGCGGCGTTGTCGGCGCGGTTCAGGGCGGTGAGGACGGCGGCGACGGTGGTGAGGACGAGCAGGAACGCCAGCGCGATCATGCCCTGCCGGGAGTTGCGGGAGGCGCGCGGCGCGCGCGGGGCGCGGGGGCGGCGCCGACGGCCGTGCTTGGGGTTCGTGCGGGGGGTGGGTTCCGTGCGGGATGCAGGCTCCGTGCGGGGGGTGGGTTCCATGCCGGGTGTGGGTTCCATGCGGGCACAATCTGCGAGGCGGGGTGCGGTCGTTGGCGGGGTGTCGGTGCACGGGGCGGCCCGGTCGGGGCCGGGCCGGTCGAGCCCGGCGGTCTCCCTGGGGGCCGCCTCGTGCACCGCCCCGGGGGCTACCCGAGCGGGCTCATCGCGCCGGACCAGATGCCGTAGGGGACGTCGTCGGCACCGGACCCGGCGATTCCCTTGAGCGGCAGCGGTTCCAGGCTCTTGGTCAGGTCCATGCGGTAGACGGCCACCGCGGTCGACACGGACTTGTCGGTGCCCACGTACCAGGCGGCGGTGTCGTCCTGCGCGGTGGTGCCGCTGTCGGTGGTGCCGGACTTGCCGGAGATCTGGCCGGAGGCGGCGACCGCGGCCTTCCGCGACGCGACGGGCACGCTGCCTGCCACGTCCGGGTGGGCGATGCGGAAGGCGTCCGCGAGCGCCGAGTCGACCTCGCGGGCCACGGCGGTGGCCACCGCGCGCCGGGTGTCGGGCGCGGCCAGGGCGACCTTGCCGCCGTTGCGGGTCAGCCGAGCCACGGAGTACGGCTCGGTGTGCACGCCGTCCGCGGCGAACGTGCCGTAGGCGCTGGCCATCCGGATCGCGCTCGGCGTCGAGCTGCCCAGCGACAGCGCGGGCACCTGCGAGGCCATGCTGGACTCCAACAGCCCCGCGTCCACGGCGGTTTCGCGCACGGTGGCCAGGCCCGCGTCCATGCCGAGCTGGAGGAACGGCGTGTTCACGTTGTTGGCGAGCGCGGTGTGCAGGGAGATCGGACCCCAGGACTTCTCACCGTCGTTGTGCGCGGCGACCTTCTTGCCGCTGCGGTCCCAGTAGGGCCCCTCGGGGGTGGTGACGGGCACGTTGTCGTCGCCGTCGTACAGCGACTGGGCGGTCACCGAAGTCGCCGCGGTGCCACGGGTCTTGTGGATCCCGTGCTCCAGCGCCGCCGCGTACACGAACGGTGTGAACGCCGAACCGGCGGGCACCGTCGTCGCGTTGGACTCGTTGTAGCCCTGCGTACGGTGGTCGGGGCCGCCGTAGACGGCGAGGATACGGCCGTCGGAGGCGACCGAAGAGGCCCCGTAGTGCACGGTCTTGGCGAGAGTGGGGTCGTCCTCGACGGCCTTCTTGCGGGCCTTGGAGACGGCGGTGGTGAGCGCGCTCTCCCGCTCGCGGTCGAAGGTGGTGTAGATCTGGTAGCCGCCCAGGTCGAACTGCTGGTCCGAGATGTGCGCGGCCTTCTTCACGTACTGGGTCGCCAACTCCACGAGATAGTCGCTCTGTTGGCCGGTGTCGAAGCTCTGCGCCTGCTTGATCGGCTCGGGGAACTTCGTGTACTTGGCGCGCTCGGTCTTCGACAGCTTGCCCGTCTTGACCATGCGGTCGAGGATCCACTCCCAACGCTCCACCGCCCGCTTGTGGTTGGCGGCGCTGAGCGTGGGGTCGTACAGGCCGGCGCCCTTGAGCAGGGAGGCGAGCATCGCGGCCTCGCTGACGTTGAGTTCGCCGACGTCCTTGCCGTAGTACGCCTGGGAGGCGCGCTGGATGCCGTAGGTGCCGCGGCCGAACCAGCTGGTGTTGAGGTAGCCCTCCAGGATGTCGTCCTTGCTCATCTGGTTGTCGAGCTTGAGGGAGATCATCGCCTCGGTGAACTTGCGGCTCACCGAACGGTCCTGGTTCAGGTAGACGTTCTTCACGTACTGCTGCGTGATGGTGGAGCCGCCCTGGGTGTCACCCTCGCCGACGGTGCGCCACAGGGCCCGGGCGATGCCCTTGACGGAGATCCCCGGGTCGGAGTAGAAACTCTCGTTCTCGGCGGCGAGCACGGCCCAACGCACTTGCTGCGGAATGTCCTTGAGCGGCATCGCCTGCCGCCGCACCCAGCCGGTGCGCGCCATCGGCGTACCGTCGGACCAGAAGAAGACGTTGTCCTGCTGCGTGGCATAGGTGTTGAGGTTGGTGGGTATGTCCGTGACGGCGTACGCGACGACGAGTGCGCCCGCGCTGAGCCCGAAGGACACGGCCACGACGGCGAGCCACTGCCGCCAGGACGGCACCCAGCGGCGCCATCCGGTGCGGCCGGGCCGCGGATAGACGGGTCTGAGCCGACGGGCGTACGGGGCCGCACGCGCGGCGAGTCGGGCGAGGGGCCCGGACAGGGCCGCGGGTATGGGGATCCGCAGCGGCAGACGGCCGTTTCTGGGCTTGCGACGGGAGCCGCGGTGGCTCGTGCCAGTGGTGCGTTCGGCGTCGCCGGGGTCGGTGTTTCGACCGGCGCCCGGGTCGGCGATGATCCGCAGCGCCATGGTCTCGTCGGCGTTGCCGGTGGTACCGCTGGTATCTCTGGCGTCTCCGGTACCGGTGTCGGCCGCTTTGCCGATACCGGTGGGTATTCGTAGTGCGACGGTGTCGTCACGGTGGTCATCCGGACGATCGTCTTCCCCCTCCCGTCCGGTCAGGACGGGCCCCTTGCTCACGACTGCGTCTCCCCTCGCCCCGTGTCTTGCGTCCCCCCGTGGCGTGCGGCTGGTCACGCTGCACACGGCCCACGCAGCGCACACATGTCACTCACGTGACGCGCACAAATTATCAGCGATGTTCGACGAATTCCCGATCAAGAACAAGACTGAAGCGGACGGTAGTTGGTCTCATGCGGGCATGACGGGGGCGCGGACGTCTAATCTGTGCCGTATGCCTCGCTACGAGTACCGCTGCCGCGCGTGCGGCGACACGTTCGAACTCAGCCGGCCGATGGCGGAGTCCGCCGCACCCGCGAGTTGCCCTGCGGGCCACGCCGACACCGTGAAGTTGCTGTCGACGGTGGCGGTTGGGGGGACGGCGAAGTCGCCCTCCGGTGGGGGTGTGCCTCCGGCGGGTGGGGGATGTTGTGGTGGGGGTTGTTGCGGGTGGGGTTGGGTGGGGGCGCCTGATAGCCCGGGGTGCGGGGGCGTGTTCGGCGACTGCGGGCACGTCGTGGTCGCTCGCGCAGTTCCCCGCGCCCCTAAAAACGCGCGGGCGCCCGCGGCTAAAACACGCGGCCACCCGCGGCTTAAAACCACCCAGCCAGCCGCGACTCAGCAAACGCCCAGCCACCCGCCGCCCCGAAAAGCGGGGCGCAGCCCCTGCTTTTCAGGGGCGCGGGGCTGTGTTGGATGTGCGGCTCCGCCGCGTGGGCGCGACCAGCCCCCACCGAACCCGCAGCCGCCAACCGCACCCCCCACCAACCGAGCTACTAGGCCCCCACCCCCGCCAAAAACTCCCGCAAAATCCTCTCCCCCGCCAAAACCCCCCGCTCAGCCAACCCCACCACTCCCGGCGCCGTCCACGCGCTCTCCGCAAGCTCCCCGTGCCCCGGCCGCCACCCCCGGTCCACCGCGAGCAGCAGGTCCGCGTCCAGCAGGGAATCCCCCGCGCCCAGCACCAGCGCAGCCCCCACGCGGCGGGCGACCTCGCGAACCGCCGCGCTCTTCGTCAGCGGCTTCGGTACGGCGTAGATCTTGCGGCCCTGGAGAGACACCGTCCACCCCCGGTTCTCCGCCCAGACGGCCAGTTCCTTCACCCACTCCTCGGGCAGCAGCTCGCGCTCCACGACCAGATACGCGAACAGGTCTTCCGCGACGCGGTGTTTGCGCACCCACAGCGGGTCGGCGGTCTCCTCCAGATACGCCCGCACCTCCGCCAGCGGCGCGCACTCCGAGGCGAGCCGCGCGGTCACGGTCGCGTGCCAGTCGGGGTCGGAGACGCCGTCGACGAGCAGATGCCCCCCGTTCGCACAGATCGCGTACTTGGGCGCGGGACCCGGCAGGTTGATGCGCTGGTACTGCTTGCGCGTCCGCGTCGTGGTCGGCACGAAGAGCGCCAAGTCACCCAGTTTGGCGAGGAGTTGACCGGAGGTCTCGGTCATGTACGACAGCGGCTTCGCCTCGTGCACCTCGACGCAGAGCAGCCGCGGCGCCCGCGCGTCCGGCATGGTCAGCGCCAGCGCCGCCGCGGAGTAGATCAGCGTACGGTCGAGGTCGCTGGCCACCACCACGGGCCCGGAAGCCGACGCAGGCACCGTCCCAGAAGAACCAGACGTCTCGTTCGGCATCAGACCGCCACCGCCCGGCCGTCGGCCCCCGTCGCACCCTTCGTGTACTTGGGGTGGATCAACCCCACGCAGGTGTACGGCAGTTCGGCGACCTCCTCGACCGGCACGCCCCGCTGCTGCGCCAGCAGCCGGACATGGGCGAGGTCGGCGCCCGCCCCGGCCCGCGCCAGGATCTTCCAGGGCACCCGGCGCAGCAGCACCCGCGTGGTCTCGCCGACGCCCGGCTTGACGAGGTTCACGTCGTGGATGCCGTACTCCTCGCTGATGCGCTCAACGGCCGCCCAGCCCTGCCAGGTTGGCGACCGGTCGGCGGCGAGGAGCTCCTTCGCGCGGGCGGCGGCCACCTCGGCGGCGTCGTCGAACCGGGCGGCGACCGCGTCCAGGAAGGCCACCGACACGTCGACGTCGGCGAGTTCGCGGTAGAACTTCGCGCCGTGGAAGTCGTGCGGCCCGACCAGGTCCGCGCGCAGCACCGTACGCGAAATGAGGCCGGAGACCGTCGAGTTGAGGCAGGCGGAGGGGATGAGGAAGTCCTCGCGGGTGCCGTAGGTGCGTACGCACGAGCCCGGGTCGGCGAGTACGGCGATCTCCGGGTCGAAGCCGGTGATGCCGTCGGAGTGCTCGAACTCCCTTATCGCGTCGGTGAGTTCGCGGGTGATGGCACCCTTGCCGGTCCAGCCGTCGACGAACACGACGTCGGCGGGGTCGTGCCGGTCGGCCAGCCAGCGCAGCGCGTTGGCGTCGATGCCCCGGCCGCGCACGATCGACACGGCGTAGTGCGGGAGTTCGAGCCCGTGCCGCCGCTGGGCCCAGCGGCGCATGAGCACGCCGACCGGGGTGCCCGCCCGGGCCAGCGACACCAGGACGGGGCGCGGGGACCGTTCCGCGAGCACCAACTCCGTTACGGTGCCCACGGCTTGGGCTATGCGCAGCGATGAGTCGGCCAGCGCCGCGTGGAACAGTTCCTGGTAGCGGGTGCTCGGCTGGTACTCGACCGGCAGCGACTCCGCGTAGTGCGCACCGCCGCTCTGCACCGCCTCCTCGCGCTCCTCCGTCGGCGCCTCCAGGGCGACGTCGGAGAGGTCCTGGAGCAGCCAGCCGACCTCGTCGGGCGCGTACGAGGAGAAGGCGGGGCCGCGGAGGGGCTCGGGCAGCATGGCGGGCCTTTCGGGGACGTACAGGGGCACGGGGACGTACGACGGTACGACCGCGAGCAGGACGTGCGGGGTGTGCCGGGAGAGCTGGTCGAGCAGGCCGCCGGGGGCGTGCAGCGCGGGGGTGTCGGCGGCCGAGTCGACGACCGCGACGACGACGTCGAAGCCGCCGCCCGCGACGTTGTAGGCGTAGCGCTCGCCGGGGCCGTCGGCGGGGTCGTCGTGGGCGGGGAAGACGAGGCGGCTGCGGATCGCGTAGCCGGGGTCGTCGACGGCCAGGACGGGCGAGCGGGTGGTGGTGGAGTGGCGTATCTCGACGCCGGTGACCTGCTCCAGCTCGCGGGCGAGCCGCAGCGGGACGTACATCAGCTCCTCGCAGCCGAGCACGAGCACCCGCCGGGCGTCCGCGGGCAGCGCCTCGACGAGCCGCGCGGTCATCGCGGGCAGCGCGGCCTCCAGCCGGGCCCGGTCCCGGGGCGTGAACCCGTGCCGCCCCCCGTCGGGCAGCCCGCGCGGCCACCCGAGCCGCACCCTGCGGGGGCTCTCGGCGATACCGCAGGAACCCGGTGCGGGAGAACGGTGGAGGACATCCGCCGCTCCGTCCACGGCGGCGACGGCCTCGTACCGCGCCACCAGCTCCTGCCCCCGCTCCAGCACCCCCTCCGGCAGCCGTACCGTCCCCGACGCCGCCGCGACCAGGTCCACGCGGACGTCCAGGTCGCGGGCGAGGCCGGTCAGGCGGCCGAGGTCGGACTCGGAGCGCATGTCGACCAGGGCGACGACGACGTACCGGCGCCGCGGATGGCGGGCGTGCAGGTCGCGGATGGTGTTGATGATCGTGTTGCCGGTGGAGAACTCGTCGTCGACCAGGACGAGCGGTCCGGCGCCGCCGAGCAGCGCGGTGTCCTCCGGCAGCAGCAGGTGCGAGGTGGCGTGCGAGTGTGCCTCCTCGAAGCCGCCGGCGGGCGCGATGCCCGGCACCGGGCGGCGGGTGGAGTGCAGGTAGGGCGCGAGGCCGACGCCGTCGGCGACGGAGTGGCCGAGGCCGGTGGCGGTCTCCGCGTAGCCGAGGACCACGGCCGCCTGCGCCTCGTCCGGCCCGAGCAGTTCGCGCACCCGGCGGCCGAGGGCGAACCCGTGCCCGTAGACGACGGCCGGGGACTGCGGGACGTGCTTGCCGAGCACGTTCGAGACGAGGAGGTGGGCGCGCTTGGGGTTGCGGCGCAGCGCGAGTCCGAGCAGTCCGCTCAGCTCCTCGTCGCCGACCAGTTCGACCCCGAGCCGCTCGGCGACCCACGTCCCGGACCAGACCACTGTGTTCATCGATTCCTTGTCAGTACGACGGCTCGCGTCAAGTCGGCCCCCGTCAATAGGACAGTACGACCACGGGTCGGTGCAATGGCACCCGTCACGGTCGCCGTCCCCGCACCCCGAAGCTCAATCCGGCAGCCCCGCCGCCAGCAGCTCCACGAAGCCGATGTCCTCGTTGGCCACGCCGAAAACCTCGGCGCGCTGGAGCACCCGCTCCGCCCAGGCGCGATGTGGCTTGATCTCGTTCATCTTGTTCGTGTAGGCGGACCGCAGGACGCCCCCGCCGCCCCGCTCGGGCCGCAGGATGTCCTGCGCGTCGCTGTACTCCTCGTGACTGACCACCGACAGTGCGTGCACGGGCTGCACGTGCGAGGGGTGGATGCAGGTCTTGCCGAGCAGGCCGTTGGCGCGGTCGAGGGCGATCTCGCGCAGCAGCCCGTCCATGTCGTGCTCGATGAGCGCCTCGCGCAGCTCCTCGACCTCGCCCTCCTGGAACGGGCTGCGCCGCAGCTGCGGCTTGAACATGCGCTCCTGGACCCGGAAGTACTCCCACACGGGCCCGGTCACGGTGAACCCGGTGCCGTCCGCCCGTCCCAGCACGTTGACGACGTCGGCGATGACCGAGGCGACGATCTGGACGTCGTACGCCGTCATGTCGGGCGCCCGGCGCAGGCCGTACGCGGAGCAGAAGTCGGTGACGCCCAGGCGCAGGGCCAGGACCCGCTCGCGGTACTTGTCGACCGTGCGGAAGATCCCGTCGAGGATCTCGCGGCGCGACTCCAGGTAGAGCAGTCCGGGCGACTCCAGCACCGGCATCGCGAACAGCCGCCGCCCGCCGGCCGCCTCGGCGGCCGTGAGCGCCTCCAGGAAGGGGACGCCGCGCTCCTCGGTGAACTTGGGCAGCACGAACCCGGACAGCAGCCGTACGGCCGCGCCGAGGCGCTCCACGAGGTCGGGGATCTGGGCGGGCTCGCGCACCCGGACGAAGAGCAGGGGCAGCGTCTCGGGGTCCTCGCGTTCGGCGAGCACCCGGAACTGCTGGACGAGGTTCTCCTCCGCGGCCGGCACGTCCTCGTCGCCGATGGAGTCCTCCAGGCACAGCACCATGGACACGACACCGCGCCCGGCCTGCTTGACGACGTCCTCCGCGAGCCGCGGGCGGGTGGCCGGGCTGTAGAGGGTGGCGCCGAGGGCCGCCGCGAGCACGCGGGCCGGGGAGTCGGCGCTGAACGGCGCCGGTTCCCGGTGGAAGAGGCGGTGTCGTTCCGCAGGGGCGATGTGCCCGAAATGACGCATGAGACTCCCCTGGGGTGGTGGGCGGCTCGCCGGAATTAAGTGGGTGGTGGCCGGTAATAGTACGTAGAAATCGTTGTCGGGGGTTCCCATCGGGCGTGAAGTTCAGGTAACTCGGCCATGTCGGCCGAACGTCCTCGTCTCGTCGGGAGGCCCCCGGGGCAGGGACCGTGGACGACACCCCGCGTTGTCGTGACCAGGACCGAGAGGGCAGGATGACCGCATGACGCACGCGATGCTGAAGGGGTCGAACGTCGCGCTGGAGGCCGCGGCGGTCCGCGCGATGCTGCGCTGGACACCGGGCCAGGGGATCCCGGACGTCGACGCCTCGGCGCTGCTCCTCGGGCCCGACGGCCGGGTGCGCTCCGACGAGGACTTCGTCTTCTACAACCAGCCCCGGCATCCGTCCGGAAAGGTCCGTCTCCTCGGCAAGAAGCGCGAGGCGGGCGGTCTGACCGACACGATCCAGACAGAACTCTCCGGCGTCGAACCCGACGTCGACCGCATCCTCATCGTCGCCTCCGCGGACGACGTCCCCTTCGAGCACGTCCGCTCCCTGCACATCGTCCTCTACGACGACGCCGTCACCGGGGCGGAACCGCTGGCCTTCTTCGACGTGAAGCCGGAGACGGGCGAGGAGACGGCACTCATCTGCGGTGAGCTGTACCGCAAGGGCGAGGGGTGGAAGTTCCGGGCGCTGGGCGAGGGGTACTCGAACGGCCTGAAGGGGCTCGCGAACGACTTCGGGATCTCGGTCGACGACACGGAGTCCTCCGGGGGCGAGGCGGGGATTACCGCGGTGGTCCCCGCGATGCCGGAGCCTGCGGCGCGGGAGCCTGCGGCGCTTCCGGCGGAGGTGGCGTCCGTGCCGCTGCCGTTGCCTGCGCCGGCACCCGCGTACGGATACCCGCAGACGACGGCCGCGGCGGTGCCTGCGGCTGCGGCTGCGCCCGCGTACGGGTTTCCGCCGGTGGCGATCGCACCGGACCCGAGCTTTACGTTGCCGCCGCAGGGGCCGCAGTTTATTGGGCGGTAAGGGGTGGGGGTGCCTGTGCATTGGCGGGTGCGGGGGCGTCGTGGTTGCTCGCGCAGTTCCCCGCGCCCCTTAAAAGCGCGCAGGCACCCGTGGCGCTAAAAGCGGGGCGCAGCCCCTGCTTTCAGGGGCGCGGGGCTGTGTTGGATGTGCGGCTCCGCCGCGTGGGCGCGACCAGCCCCCACCGGACCCGCACACACCAACGCGCCCCCAAAGCCCCCCTCACACCTTGCTCTTGAACCCCCTGCCCCACTGCATCCCCCACCCGTACAACCGGTCCAACTCCGCCTGGAACCCGTAAACAAACCGAACCTCCCGCTTGACCACCAGCTCCCCCTTCACGTTCTCGATGAGAACGACCGCGCAGGAGCGGGCCTGCGGGTGGCGTTCGTCGAGGCTCACCTCTATTCGGGGGCCGTTGCTGGGGTAGAGCGTGACGATCGCGTGGGTGCGGTCGAAGGCCGGTGTCTGGTCGTAGATGTAGACGAAGACGAGGAGCCGCTTGATCTCCTCGCGGTGGTCGAGGTTGATGTAGATCGTCTCGCCGGACCCGGACCCGAAGCGGTCGTCGCCGCTGAGGCGGATGTACGGGGCCTCGTTCAGTTCGCCGAGGAAGTTGCCCAGCGGCTGGACGACCCCCTTGGTGCCGTCGGCCAGTTCGTAGAGGCAGCCGAGGTCGAGGTCCACGTTGACCATGCTCTGGGTGTGGCCCTGCACCGGCAGCGGTTTGAGCGCCTTGAAGGGATGCCGTAGCAGGCTCTCGCGCTGTTCGCCGCCGAGGTCGGACGTCCGCATCCGCCAGGACAGGTTGACCCGCAGGTGCCCCGTGGCGGCGTCCTGTTTGGTGAGGGACACCGTGTGGTGCCGTTTGGTCAGCTCGATGGCGTTGGTCGCGGCGCTGCCCGAGTCGAACTCGGCCCCGCGCCCGCCCCGGATACCGTCGAAGAAACCCATTGCCGCCACCCCTGTTCTCAACTACCGCCCCGCACAAGAGGGTTCCCTCACCCGGACCCGGATCACACCCACCGGCGGACGAATCAGGGTCATGTCGGGGAGCACGGGGGTCGCACCCCGCGCACACCTCCGGGACATTACCCAAGGGAAGCCGGTCGGCGCAGTCCCGCGACGAGGAGACCGACCAGCGTGCGGGCGTCGTAGCGGGGATCGTGCTCGGCCCCGATGCACAGGTTCCCGACGCCGCGCATGAGTTGGTAGGCGTCGATGTCCGAGCGGATTTCACCGGCGTCGGCGGCGGCATCGAGGAGTTGGGCGCACACGGGCAGGAGGCGGTCGAGGAAGTATGCGTGCAGGGTCTCGAAGCCCGCGCTGTCGGACCGCAGGACGGCGGCCAGCCCGTGCTTGGTGACCAGGAAGTCGACGAAGAGGTCGATCCACCGCCCCAGCGCGGCGTGCGGGGTCGCGCTGGTCGCCAGCAGGGCCGGGCCCGCCTCGGCGCACGCCTCGACCTGGTGGCGGTAGACGGCGACGATGAGGTCCGCCCGCGTCGGGAAGTGGCGGTAGATCGTGCCCGTCCCGACCCCGGCCCGCGCCGCGATGTCCCGCACCGGTGCCTCCACGCCCGCCGCGACGAACGCCTCGGCGGCGGCGTCCAGCAGCGTCTCCGCGTTGCGCCGGGCGTCCGCCCGCTTGGACCGGGCCGCCTGCCCCTCGCCCCCGTCGTGCACCGCGCCACTGCCTCTGCCCATGAGCCGCCACCCACCCTTGCTAAGCGGAACACCGTTCCGTATCGTCGTTCCGGAACGAGGTTCCGTTTACTTATGATGCCACGAAGGCGGCCCTGCCGATGGGCGAGGAGCGCAACCGCCGGGGCGGTTCGCGCCGCTGGCTGGTCACCGCGCTGGACGACAGCCTGCGCCGCCTCGGCGTCGACCACGTCGACCTCTACCAGCTCCACCGCTGGGATCCGGCCACCGGCGACGAGGAGACCCTGTCGGCCCTGACCGACCTGCAACACGCGGGAAAGATCCGCTCCTTCGGCTCCTCGACCTTCCCCGCGTACCGCATCGTCCAGGCCCAGTGGGCCGCCCGCGAGCACCACCTGGGCCGTTACGTCACCGAACAGCCCAGCTACTCGATCCTCCAGCGCGGCATCGAGAGCCACGTGCTGCCCGTGACCGAGGAGTACGGGCTCGGCGTGCTGGTCTGGAGCCCGCCGGCCTCGGGCCGGCTGTCGGGCGCGATCCGCGCGGGCCGGGAGATCACCACCCACCGCTCGGCGTTCATGCCGCAGCGCTTCGACCCCGCCCTCCCCGTCAACCGGGCCAGGCTCGCCGCCGTCGAACAGCTGGCCGAGATCGCCGACGGGGCCGGCCTGACGCTGATCCAGCTCGCCCTCGGCTTCGTCACCGCACACCCCGCCGTGACCGGCGCGCTCATCGGCCCCCGCACCCTGGACCACCTGCACGCCCAGCTCGCCGCCGCGGACACCGTGCTCTCCGCCGACGTCCTCGACGCGATCGACGCCGTCGTCGCCCCCGGCACCGACCTGGCCCCGGTCGAGAAGTTCGACACCCCGCCCGCACTCCTCGACCCGTCACTGCGCCGCCGCTGACCCCGAGGCACCCGTGGAAAGCGTTCACAGAGAGGACCCACCACCCCATGCCCGACACACCCCGACCCCGTTTCGGGATCATGACCGCCCCCATGCAGGTCGGCTACGACGACGTCCTGCGGGTCTGGCGGGAGGCGGACGCGATCCCGGAGATCGAGCACGCCTGGCTGTTCGACCACCTCATGCCGATCGGCGGCGACCCGGACGGTCCTGCCTACGCGGGCTGGACGCTGCTCTCGGCCCTCGCCGCCTCCACCCGCCGCCTGCGACTCGGCGTGCTGGTGACCAGCAACCGGTTCCGGCCGCCCGCGCTGCTGGCCAAGATCGCCACGACCGTCGACGTCGTCTCCGGCGGCCGGCTCGACTTCGGCATCGGCGTCGGCTCCCGCCCCGACCATCCGTTGGCCCGGCGCGAGTACGCGGCCCACGGCCTGCCCTTCCACGACTCCGCGCACGCCGTGGCGAGCCTCGCCGAAGCCTGCACGGTGATCAAACGGCTGTGGACCGAGGAGAAACCGTTCGACTTCGACGGCACCCACCACCGGCTCACCGGGGCGTTCGGCAACCCCAAGCCCGTCCAGCGCCCGCATCCGCCCGTCCTCATCGGCGGACGCTCCGCCGCGACCCTGCGCGTGGCCGCCGCACACGCCGACCTGTGGAACATCCCCGGCGGCGACATCGCCGACTGCGTCAGCCGCAGCGCGCTCCTGGACCGCTACTGCGCCGAGACCGGCCGCGACCCGGCCGCCGTCACCCGCTCGATCCACCTGCCCGTCGACTACGACCGCCCCGGCACCACCCGGGACGCGATCGGCCAGGCGCTCGACGCCGGTTTCCGGCACGTCGTCCTCGGCCTGCCGACGGCGCCGTACCCCGAGGGCGTCGCCCGGTGGGTCGCCGACGAACTCGTGGGCCCGTCGGTCTAGGAGCCGAAAAGCTGGACGCGCGTACGCCCCGGGGCATACGCACGTCCAGCAAAAGAACGGTCGAACGAGGCCGGTATCAGACCCCGCTCGACACCTCAGTCCTCTCGTCCGACCCCTCCGCTTTTCCCTCTGCCGCTGCCAGGGCCTGGTTGCGGCGGACCGAGGACCAGAAGGACCAGGCGATCAGGACGACGCCGACGAGGCCGGTGATGACCTCGTTGATCTGGTACTGGATGGTCACCAGCAGGATGACGGCCAGGGCGCCGATCGCGTAGTGGGCGCCGTGCTCCAGGTAGACGTAGTCGTCGAGGGTGCCCTGGCGGACCAGGTAGACGGTGAGTGAGCGGACGTACATCGCGCCGATGCCGAGGCCCAGCGCCATCAGGACGATGTCGTTGGTGATGGCGAAGGCGCCGATCACGCCGTCGAAGGAGAAGGACGCGTCCAGGACCTCCAGGTAGAGGAACATGAAGAACGCGGCCTTGCCGGCGAGCAGCACCGCGGACGGGCCCTGGCCGGATCGCTTCGCCTGTTCCTCGGCCTCGTGCTCGCGTTCCTCCTCCTCTTCGAGGCGGTCCTCGAAGTAGCTGGAGAGGCCGCCGACGATCAGGTAGGTGATCAGGCCCGCGACGCCGGAGAGCAGGACCGTCTCGGCCTTGTCGGCGTGGCCGCCGCCGTGCTGGTGGGCGTTGGCGGCGAAGGTCAGGGCCGTGACCAGCAGGACGATCAGGGAGATGCAGACCGACAGCATGTCGACCTTGCCGAGCTTGGCCAGCGGGCGCTCGATCCAGCGCAGCCACTGGATGTCCCGGTCCTCGAAGATGAAGTCGAGGAAGATCATGAGCAGGAACATGCCACCGAAGGCCGCAATCGCCGGATGGGCGTCGGTGACCAGTTCCTGGTAGCGGTCCTTGTTGTTCAGCGCGAGGTCGACCGCGTCCCACGGGCTGAGTTTGGCGCTGATGGCGACGATCACGACCGGGAAGACCAGGCGCATGCCGAAGACGGCGATCAGAACACCGACGGTGAGGAAGATCTTCTGCCAGAAGGCGTTCATCTTCTTCAGGATGCCCGCGTTGACCACCGCGTTGTCGAACGACAGCGAGATCTCGAGGATGGACAGGATCAGGACGACACCGAACGCGGCCCATCCGTCGTAGAGCACGGCGGCGACGAGCCCGAGCGCGGTGACCGCGAACGACCAGCCGAAGGTTTTCAGAAGCACTGGCTACCCAATCCTGATGTCTGTACGGGGCTCCCCCGCGCCGCACTCGGCTTTACCGAACATTGACCACGAGTGTAGAGGGCCCGTTGTCCGGTCGGCCGTGCGGGCTCCGGTTTCCGGCCGCAGACCTCCCTGTGAGACGCCTTCCTCCTGCGAAACGTCGACTACGAGACATTCACGCCGAAGTCCAGTGCGATCCCCCGCAGCCCTGACGCGTACCCCTGCCCGACGGCCCTGAACTTCCATTCGCCGCCGTAACGGTAGAGCTCACCGAAGATCATCGCCGTCTCGGTGGAGGCGTCCTCGCTGAGGTCGTAGCGGGCCAGTTCCTGGCCGTCGGCCTGGTTGACGACCCGGATGAAGGCGTTGCTGACCTGACCGAAGGTCTGGCCGCGCTCATCGGCCATATGGATGGAGACCGGGAAGACGATCTTGTCGCAGGCGGCGGGCACCATGGGCAGGTCGACCAGGATCGACTCGTCGTCGCCCTCGCCCTCGCCGGTGAGGTTGTCGCCGGTGTGCTCGACCGATCCCTCGGGGCTCTTGAGCTGGTTGTAGAACACGAAGTACTCGTCGCCCAGCACCCGGCCCGAGGCGCACAGCAGGGCGCTGGCGTCGAGGTCGAAGGGGGCTCCGGTGGTGGAGCGCGCGTCCCAGCCGAGCCCGATCAACACCTGGGTGAGGTTGGGTGCGGCCTTGGAGAGGGAGACATTGCCTCCCTTGGCGAGCGTGACGCCCATGATGCTGGTCCTCCCCGAGGTGCTGCTGTTGTTCCTGTTGTCGACTACCGGCAGCCGGCCCCCGGTAACGGGGGCCGGCCTCCGTCCGGTCGTTCTCAGACGTTCACGCCGAAGTCCTGCGCGATGCCGCGCAGACCCGATGCATACCCCTGACCGATCGCGCGGAACTTCCACTCGGCGCCGTTGCGGTAAAGCTCGCCGAAGACCATCGCGGTCTCGGTGGAGGCGTCCTCGCTGAGGTCGTAGCGCGCGATCTCGGCGCCACCGGCCTGGTTCACCACACGGATGAACGCGTTGCGGACCTGGCCGAAGGACTGCTGGCGGTTCTCGGCGTCGTAGATGGAGACCGGGAAGGTGATCTTGTCGACGTCGGCCGGGACCGCGGCCAGGTTCACCTTGATCGCCTCGTCGTCGCCCTCGCCCTCACCGGTGGTGTTGTCACCGGTGTGTTCGACTGAGCCGTCCGCGCTCTTGAGGTTGTTGAAGAAGACGAAATTCGCGTCGCTCGCGACCTTGCCCGCGCTGTTCAGCAGCAGCGCGCTGGCGTCCAGGTCGAAGTCGGTGCCGGTGGTGGTGCGGACGTCCCACCCCAGACCGACGATGACCGCGGTCAGCCCGGGGGCCTCCTTGGTCAGCGATACGTTGCCGCCCTTGCTGAGGCTGACTCCCACGAGTCCTCCCATTGGTGTCGGGGGCGGGGAGCCCCGTGGTGCGGAGTTGTCGAATCGTTGATGCCGGATCAACGATTCGATCCTAGTGACGGGTTCCCGCACACCGCAGGTCCTGGGGTCGAAGAATCACAGGGTGCCGAGTGCCTGCACGTACTCGTTCAGGTCACGCGCGTCGGGCAGGGCGTTGACCACGGTCCAGCGCACGACGCCCTCCTTGTCGATGATGAACGTGCCGCGTACCGCGCAGCCCTTGTCCTCGTCGAACACGCCGTACGCGCGCGAGGTGTCGCCGTGCGGCCAGAAGTCGGACAGGAGCGGGTACTCCAGGCCCTCCTGTTCGCCGAAGACGCGCAGGGTGTGGATGGAGTCGTTGGAGACGGCGAGCAGTTGCACGTCGTCGTTGACGAACGTCGGCAGGTTGTCGCGCAGGGCGCACAGCTCGCCGGTGCACACGCCGGTGAAGGCGAAGGGGTAGAAGAGCAGCACGACGTTCTTCGCACCACGGAAGTCGGAGAGCTTCACGGTGGCGCCGTGGTTGTCCTTGAGCTCGAAGTCCGGGGCCTTGTCGCCGACCTGAATCGCCATGATTTTCCTGCGTCCCTTCGATAGGGCTGTTCGGGTGAGCCCAGGGTACGCAGAGATCGTTGGACGAAGATGGGGGCGCCCCAAAAGAGTGGGACGCCCCCGACCGACCGGCAGCCGGCGGTTACCTCTTGGACTTGGCAGCCTTGGGCGTCGCGAGCCGACTCCCACTCCAATCCTTGCCCACACTCACACTCTTCGTCGCCGACAACCCCGCCGTGGTCGCCGCCTCCGAGACGTCGCTGGGCTCGACGTAACCGTCACGCCCCGTCTTCGGTGTGAACAGCAGGATCGCGCCGCCCTCCTCGATGTACGTGGTGGCGTCCACCAGCGCATCCGTCAGGTCGCCGTCGTCCTCGCGGAACCACAGCACCACGGCGTCCGCGACGTCGTCGTAATCCTCATCCACGAGATCGCTGCCGATGAATTCTTCAATGGCCTCGCGGAGTTCCTGATCGACGTCGTCGTCGTAGCCGATCTCCTGGACCACCTGTCCGGGCTGGAACCCCAGCCTCGCGGCAGGGTTCGTCCGCTCCTCCGCGTGGTCCGCGGTCGCGCTCACGGGTTGCCTCCTGATCATGATGCGATAGATGTCTTCAGCCACGCGCACGCGCGAAGCATTGGCCGTAGTCCACACGGGCGGGACGGATCGCGCAAGTACCCGGCCGTTCGGACCGCCGAAACGGTGACGATCCTGGCCGTGTCGCCGCAACTCCAGGCATGGAATTCCGAGCCCGAGTGACGCAGGTCACTCCATTCTGCCCGGTTTGCGCTCTTGGGAACCGTACGAGCATACGAGATCCGAACGTATTCACGGACCCTGTCATACCCCGGGCGTATCGTTGCGTTTTGGCACGGACCTCCCGCGTCACCCCTGCTACCCCGCGGTAGAGATGACGTTTTCCGCCCCGAGGTACACGATGGGGAACGGCGCGGACGCCCGGGCGAACACCGCGCGCACACCCACTCGAACAGCGAAAAAGCCGACACAGCAGCCGACACAGCAGCACTCTGAGAGCGAAGGAACAGCGTGGCTTCCGGATCCGATCGCAATCCGATCATCATTGGCGGCCTTCCGAGTCAGGTTCCTGACTTCGACCCCGAGGAGACCCAGGAGTGGCTCGACTCCCTGGACGCCGCAGTCGACGAGCGAGGCCGTGAGCGGGCCCGCTATCTGATGCTCCGGCTGATCGAGCGGGCCCGCGAGAAGCGCGTGGCCGTGCCCGAGATGCGCAGCACGGACTACGTCAACACGATCGCCACCAAGGACGAGCCGTTCTTCCCGGGCAACGAGGAGATCGAGCGGAAGGTCCTCAACGCCACCCGCTGGAACGCCGCGGTGATGGTGTCCAGGGCCCAGCGCCCCGGCATCGGCGTCGGCGGCCACATCGCCACCTTCGCCTCCTCCGCCTCCCTCTACGACGTGGGCTTCAACCACTTCTTCCGCGGCAAGGACGAGGGCGACGGCGGCGACCAGGTCTTCTTCCAGGGCCACGCCTCGCCGGGCATCTACGCCCGCGCCTTCCTGCTCGACCGGCTCAGCGAGGGCCAGTTGGACGGCTTCCGGCAGGAGAAGTCGAAGGCGCCGCACGCGCTGTCCAGCTACCCGCACCCGCGTTCGATGCCGGACTTCTGGGAGTTCCCGACGGTGTCGATGGGCCTCGGCCCGCTCGGCGCGATCTTCCAGGCCCGGATGAACCGCTACATGCAGGCCCGCGGCATCGCGGACACCTCGAAGTCGCACGTGTGGGCGTTCCTCGGCGACGGCGAGATGGACGAGCCCGAGTCGCTCGGCCAGCTCTCCATCGCCGCGCGCGAGGGCCTGGACAACCTCACCTTCGTGGTGAACTGCAACCTCCAGCGGCTCGACGGGCCGGTGCGCGGCAACGGCAAGATCATCCAGGAGCTGGAGTCGCAGTTCCGCGGCGCCGGCTGGAACGTCATCAAGCTGGTCTGGGACCGCACCTGGGACCCGCTGCTGGCCCAGGACCGCGACGGCGTGCTGGTCAACCAGCTGAACACCACGCCGGACGGGCAGTTCCAGACGTACGCCACCGAGACCGGCGCATACATCCGCGAGCACTTCTTCGGGCACGACCACCGGCTGCGCGCCATGGTCGAGAACATGTCCGACGACCAGGTGCTGCACCTCGGCCGCGGTGGCCACGACCACCGGAAGATCTTCGCCGCGTTCGCCGCCGCCAAGGCGCACAAGGGCCAGCCCACGGTGGTGCTCGCGCAGACGGTCAAGGGCTGGACGCTGGGCCCGAACTTCGAGGGCCGCAACGCCACGCACCAGATGAAGAAGCTGACCGTCGCCGACCTCAAGGGCTTCCGCGACCGGCTCCACCTGCCCATCTCCGACAAGGAGTTGGAAGGCGGCCTGCCGCCGTACTACCACCCGGGGCGCGACTCCGAGGAGATCCAGTACATGCACGACCGCCGCAACGCGCTGGGCGGTTACGTGCCCACCCGCGTCGTCCGGTCGAAGCCGCTGGCGCTGCCCGAGGACAAGACGTACGCGAGTGTGAAGAAGGGTTCCGGGCAGCAGTCGATCGCGACGACGATGGCGTTCGTGCGGCTCCTCAAGGACCTCATGCGGGACAAGGAGATCGGCCGCCGCTTCGTGCTGATCGCGCCGGACGAGTACCGCACGTTCGGCATGGACTCGTTCTTCCCGAGCGCGAAGATCTACAACCCGCTGGGCCAGCAGTACGAGGCGGTCGACCGCGAACTGCTGCTCGCGTACAAGGAGTCGCCGACCGGGCAGATGCTGCACGACGGCATCTCCGAGGCGGGCTGCACCGCGTCGCTGATCGCGGCGGGTTCCGCGTACGCGACGCACGGCGAGCCGCTGATCCCCGTCTACGTCTTCTACTCGATGTTCGGTTTCCAGCGCACCGGCGACCAGTTCTGGCAGATGGCCGACCAGTTGGCGCGCGGTTTCGTCCTGGGCGCGACCGCCGGCCGTACGACCCTGACCGGTGAGGGTCTGCAACACGCGGACGGCCACTCGCAGTTGCTGGCCTCCACCAACCCGGGCTGTGTCGCCTACGACCCGGCGTACGCGTACGAGATCGCGTACATCGTGCAGGACGGTCTGCGCCGGATGTACGGCCCCGACAGCGAGGACGTCTTCTACTACCTCACCGTCTACAACGAGCCGATCCAGCACCCGGCCGAGCCGGCGGACGTCGACGTCGAGGGCATCCTCAAGGGCGTGCACCGGCTGTCGGCCGGGACCTCGGGCTCGGTGCCCGCGCAGATCATGGCCTCGGGTGTGGCCGTGCCGTGGGCGCTGGAGGCACAGCGGCTGCTCGCCGCGGACTGGAACGTCCGGGCGGACGTCTGGTCGGCGACCTCCTGGAACGAGCTGCGGCGCGAGGCGGTGGAGTGCGAGCGGCACAATCTGCTCCACCCCGAGGAGGAGCAGCAGGTCCCGTACGTCACGCGGAAGTTGAGCGGTTCCGAGGGGCCGTTCGTGGCCGTGTCCGACTGGATGCGGTCGGTTCCGGACCAGATCGCGCGCTGGGTTCCTGGCGCGTACCAGTCCCTGGGCGCGGACGGGTTCGGCTTCGCCGACACCCGTGGGGCGGCCCGGCGGTTCTTCCACATCGACGCGCAGTCGATCGTGGTGGCGGTCCTGACGGAGCTGGCGAAGCAGGGGAAGGTTGACCGGTCTGTGCTGAAGCAGGCGATCGATCGGTATCAGCTGCTTGACGTGGCTGCGGCGGATCCGGGGGCGGCCGGTGGGGATGCGTAGGGGCGCCTAATAGCTCGGGGGTGGCTGTGCGTTGGCGAGTGCGGCGTTCGTCGTGGTTGCTCGCGCAGTTCCCCGCGCCCCTTAAAAGCGCGCGGGCGCCCGCGGCTTTAAAACGCGCGGATACGCGCGGCGCCGGAAAAGCGGGGCGCAGCCCCAGCTTTTAGGGGCGCGGGGAACTGCGCGACCAGCCCCCACCGGGCCCGCAGTCGCCAACGCACCCCAAACCCCCACCCCCTGGCGCCCCGCCAAAAACAAACCGCGGCCCGCCACCCCCCTCCGGTGGCGCGCCGCGGTCCCCCCGTCCACCTGTCCGGAGGACTTGACCCACTGTGACCCGCACCGCCCATCCGGCGGTAGGGATCTCCACCGTCGTCACCCTGATAGGCGAAAACGGCCCCACGGCCACGGCCACCCACGGCCACCAGTGACCCCACGGTCTAGATGTGCCCCACCCCCGCCCCCGCGTCAGCGTTCTCCCCCCGCTTCGTCAGCAGCGCGAAGAACACCGCGACCACCGCGACCCCCGCCGCCACCAGGCACGCAAGGCTCATGCCCGACATGAACGTGTCGTGCGCGACCTTGGTGATCTGGGCGGCCACCGCGGCAGGCGTGTCCGGGGCCACCGGCGCGACCCCCTGCTGCACCGCCTCCTTCGCCTGGGCCAGTTGTTCCGCGGTGAGTTGGGGCAGCTGTGCATCGGCCCAGTTGGCGGGGAGGTCGTTGTCGACGCGGGATGCCATCACCGCGCCCAGCACCGCCGTACCGAGGCTGCCGCCGATCTGCATGGCGGCCTGCTGGAGGCCGCCGGCGACGCCGGAGAGTTCCAGGGCCGCGTTGCCCACGATGACCTCCGTCGCGCCGACCATCACGGGCGCGAGGCCGAGGCCGAGCAGGGCGAACCAGAGGGACATGACCGCGCTGCCGGTGCCCGCTTCGAGGCGGGACATGCCGAACATGGCGAGCGCGGTGAGCGCCATGCCGCCGGCCAGCGGGACGCGCGGGCCGGCCTTGGTGATCAGCGCGCCCGCGGCCGGGGAGCCGACGATCATCATCCCGGTGAGCGGGAGCAGGTGCAGGCCCGCGTCGACCGGGCTCATACCGTGCACGTTCTGCAGGTAGAAGGTGACGAAGAACAGGCCGCCCATGAAGGCGATCGCCATCAGGACCATGACGACGACGCCCGCGGACAGCGGGACGGAGCGGAAGAGGGCGAGCGGGATCAGCGGTTCCTTCACCCGCTTCTCCCAGAGCGTGAACAGGGCGAAGCCCAGCAGGGACGCGGCGATGAACGTCCATGTCCTGCCGTCGCCCCAGCCCCAGGCCGGTGCCTTGATGAGCGCCCAGACCAAACAGAACATGGCGCCGGACAGGAGGCCGATGCCGAGGACGTCGAAGGAGCGCGGCGCGCTGTATCCATTTTCCGGGCTCCGCCCGAGGGCGGCGCGGTGGTCGAGGAGAATCAGCAGGCCCAGGACCAGCGCGAGGGCGCCGACGGGGACGTTGATGAAGAAGACGGACTGCCAGCTGACGTGTTCGACGAGGACGCCGCCGAGGATCGGGCCGCCCGCGGTGGAGGCGCCGATGACCATGCCCCAGATGCCGATGGCCATGTTCAGCTTCTCGGCGGGGAAGGTGGCCCGCAGCAGGCCGAGCGCGGCCGGCATGAGCAGTGCGCCGAACAGGCCCTGGAAGACGCGGAAGGTGATGACGAGCGAGATGCTGCCGGACAGCCCGATGGCTCCGGAGGAGGCGGCGAAGCCGACGATGCCTATCAGGAAGGTCTGGCGGTGGCCGAAGCGGTCACCGAGTTTCCCGGCGGTGATCAGGGTGACGGCGAGCGCGAGGAAGTACGCGTTGGTGATCCACTGGACGTCCGCGAAGCTGGCGCCGAGGTCGGTGGCGATGGCCGGGTTGGCGATGGCGACGATGGTGCCGTCGAGGGCGACCATCATCACTCCGATGGCGACACTGAACAGCGTCAGCCACGGGTGGCCACGCATCCCCCGGCCGAGCCGGGGCCCCGACGGGGGAACGGATGTCCTGTCTCCCGGGTCTGTCGCATCGACGGTGGTCTGACTAGTCATGCCTTCAGGCTAGTGTCAGCCGCTGACAATTGACGAACGGTTTCACTAGTCGGTAACTGTCATGGCCGTAGCTCACGCATGTATGGCCGTAACGCATCTGTGCATGCGCCCAGGTATGCGTCTGTACGTGCGCTGTATATAAGGAGAAGAGAGCCGACCATGGAGACCGTGCCGCGACCGGGGGCCGCCACCCTGGACCCCGGTCCGCACCCGGCGAAACCGGGGCTGCGCGAGCTGAAGAAGCAGCGCACCCGGGACGCGCTGCTGCGTGCCGCCCTGGAGCTGTTCACCACCCAGGGGTACGAGCGCACGACCGTCGACGAGATCGCCGAGGCCGTCGAGATCTCGCAGCGCACCTTCTTCCGCTACTTCGCGGGCAAGGAGGACGCCGCCCTGTTCACCCAACTCCTGGCCGAGCGGCACTTCTTGGACGTGGTGCGCCAACGTCCGCCGCACGAGCCCCCGTTGGAGGCTCTGCGGCAGGCGATGCTGGAGAGCTGGGACACCATGCGGGAGACCGTCGAGCAGCGCATCCCGCTCGAACTCCACCTGAAGGCTTACCGGTTGATCGAGTCGACGCCCGCCCTGCTCGCCGTCTACCTGCGCCGTTCCGCGGAGTTGGAGGAGGAGCTGGCCGTGCTGATCGCCGAACGCGAGGGCCTCGACGTCGACGCCGATCCCCGGCCGCGGGTCGCGGTGGCCCTCTTCGGCGGGGTGATGCGGCTCACCGGCCGGATGTGGGGCCTGGGCGCGGACTTCAGCGTGGCCTCGATACGGGAGATGACGCAGACGTATCTGGACGCCGTCCGGCCCGCGTTGGCCCAGAACTGGCGTACGGCAACGGAATAAACGCACACAGAAGGTGCACCCAAAGGGCACGTAATGTAACGAAATGGCGGTAATTGCGTAGGGGTTGACGCGGTCGGGCATTCCGAAACGTGATCCGCACCACTTGATTAACGCGAGACCCTCTCGTTCTCCTAGTGTGTCCTTTCAGTGACTTCCTTCGACACCTCTCCCCAGTTGAACGTCTGGCGCGCGCTGCTCGCGCTGGGCGTGGTGTTCGTGATGCTCGCGACCACCGGATGGACCGCCATGCACAGCCACCGCGCGGACACCCCCCTCCAGGCATCGCTCTCGAAGTGGGAGCACGGCCGGATCGGCGGGCACCAGCTGCCCGACCCGGACGCCTCCCCGCAGCGGCTCGCGCGGTTCTTCGCCTCGCTCACCGCCGCCCAGCGCACCCGGCTCGCCCACCGCTACCCGCTCGCGGTCGGCAACATGAACGGCGCGTCCGTGACCGTGCGCTACGCGGCCAACCGCATCGCCCTCACCCGGTGGGAGGCGGTGGAACGCGAGCGCACCCACGACCCGAGGCTCTCCGCCGACGGCCAGGAGCAGGCCGGCCGCCTCATGCACCGCTTCGCCGCGCTTGCCGACCCGGCCCGGCAGATCCTCGCCTTCGACCCCGACGGCACCGGCCGGGTCGCGGAGGTCCAGGGCGACCTGGACACCGCCGAGCGGGTCTCCGTCGTCGTACCCGGCGTCGACACCGACATCCTCAGCTTCGAGAAGACCAGCCACCGCTACTCGGCCACGGCCGGCATGGCGCAGGCGCTGTACACCGCCGAGCGCGCCGCGAGCCCCGCGACCCGGACGGCCGTGATCGCCTGGGCCGACTACACCGCGCCCAGCGGCCTCGGCATCGACGCGGCCACCGCGATGCGCGCGGAGGACGGGGCGGTACGGCTGAACGCGCTGGTCCGCGCGCTGCCCGGCCGCTCCACCGTCGCCCTGGTCTGCCACAGCTACGGCTCCGTGCTGTGCGGGGTGGCCGCGCACGCGCTGCCGTCGCGGGTCACCGACATCGCGGTCGCGGGCAGCCCCGGCATGAACGTGGAGAGCGCCGCCGGGCTGAGGACCCGGGCCCGCGTGTGGGCCATGCGGGACGCCGCCGACTGGATCGAGGACGTGCCGTACGTGGAGGTCGGCGGGCTCGGCCACGGCGCCGACCCGGTGTCGGACGCCTTCGGCTCGCGCGTCATGTCCGCGAAGGGCGCGGCGGGACACGCCGGTTACTTCACGCCGGGCACCGACAGTCTGCGCAACTTCGCCGAGGTCGGCGTCGGCGCGTATGCGTCGGTCCGGTGCGCGCATACCGACGGTGACTGCCGGGCAGGGTTTTCCGGCACGGCGGGGGCCTCGCGGGCATAGCGACCGCGGGACGCGCGTAGAGGGTGCGGGAATCACGGTCGGTCAGGGGTGGCGACGGAGGGAGGCGTGCCGCATACGATGAGCCGCATGGGTGACGTACTGGCCGGATTTCATGCCGCCTGGGAGTTCGAGTCCGACTCCGTGCGCATCCGCTTCGAACGGGGGATTCGCACACCGCGGCTGTTCCAGGCGCTCGGTGAGCGCCTGGTCCCCGTGGAAGCGCTCGCGGAGGTGACGCTGGCCCCGGGCCGGCGCGGGACGGTGATCCTGCACGCCGTGCCGCGACCGGGCGCGGATCCGCTGATGGACGTGGCGGCGGGGCAGCTCAAGGAGACGGCGGACCCGTACCGGCTGGTCCTGCCCGCCGAGCGGGCCGCTCTCGCCGAGGAGTACGCCGACACCTTGGGCGCCCGCCTCGCCGCGGGCGGGCCGGCCGGTGAGCCGGCCGAACGCTACCTCGTCGAACCGCCGTCCGCGCCGCTCCAGTTCAAGGCGTACGACGGGAAGGCCGCGTTCGACGGCAAGAACGTCACGTTCCGCTGGTCCTGGACGGGGGCGTCGTCGGCGAAGTGGAAGGCCGGGGACCAGAGTTTTCCGGTGAGCGCGCTCAGTGGGGTGGAGTGGCGGTCGCCGGAGGTGTTCGAGGGGTATTTGCGGTTGCTGCGGCGGGAGGCTCCGCCGGTTCAGCCGGTGCAGGCGGATCAGGATCCGGGGGCTGTGGTGTTCGGGCTCGGGTATGGGCCGGTGCACGAGTCGTTGCCGTTCGCGGCCGCGGTGGCTTTTGCCGCGCGGGCGGCGGGGCCGGGGGTGCATGTGGCCGCGGGGGGCGGCTCCGCGGGGGTGCATCGGCGGGATCCGGCCGATATTGCCGATCGGATTCGGCATCTTGGGGAGTTGCATGCGGCGGGGTTGGTTACGGATGAGGAGTTCTCCAAGAAGAAGGCGGAGCTTTTGGCTGAGCTGTAGCTGTAGGGGGGCGCCGTAGGGGCGGGGGTGATTCGCCTGCTGCGGGCGCGTCGTGGTTGCTCGCGCCCACGCGGCGGCAGCCGCATATCAGACAGAGCCCCGCGCCCCTAAAAACGCAGGGCCCGACCTCAGCCGATAGGCGCTCTTACTCCCTGCCCGCCGACGTGAACCCCATGTCCGGGTAGCGGTCGCCCGACACCTGTCCCGCGATCGGCTCCAGCAGGGACAGTTCTTCCTCCGTCAGGACGATGGCCGTTGCCGCCGTGTTCTCCTCGACCCGGTGGGGCTTGGTGGTGCCGGGGATGGGGACGACCGTCAGGTTGTGGGCCGTTGCCCGTTGCTGGACCCAGGCCAGGGCGATCTGGCCGGGGGTGGCGTCGTGGGTCTTGGCCAGGGTGCGGATGGGTTCGAGGAGGGCCGCGTTGGCGGCGGCGTTCTCGCCCGTGTAGCGGGGCTGGGTGCGGCGGAAGTCGCTGTCGGTGAGGTCGGTCTCGGCGTTGGTGAAGGAGCCGGTGAGGAAGCCGCGGCCCAGCGGCGAGTACGGGACCAGGGCCACGCCCAGTTCACTGGCCGCGCCGACGACGTGGGTCTCGATGTCGCGGCTGAACAGCGACCACTCGGACTGCACGGCGGCGATGGGGTGCACGGCGTGGGCGGCGCGCAGTTCACCGGCGGTGACCTCGCTCAGGCCCAGGTGCTTGACCTTGCCCTCGCGCACCAGCTCCGCCATGGTGCCGACGGTCTCCTCGATCGGCACGTTCTCGTCGCGGCGGTGCATGTAGTAGACGTCGATGGCGTCGATGTCGAGGCGGGCCAGGCTCGCCTCGACGCACTGGCGGATGTACGGCGCTTCGTTGCGGATGACCCGCGTCCAGGACCTGCCCGGGGCGAAGTCGATGCCGAACTTGGTGGCGACGACCAGTTCGTCGCGGTGCGCCTTGAAGAACGGGGACAGGAAGCGTTCGTTCTCGCCGACGCCGTACGCGTCGGCCGTGTCGAAGAGTGTGACGCCCAGTTCCAGGGCGCGTTCCAGGGCGGCGCGCGACTGTTCGCCGTCCGAGGGGCCGTAGGCCCAGCTCATGCCCATGCAGCCGAGACCCTGGACGCCGACCTCCGGTCCGTCGTTGCCGAGCCGTACGGTCGTGATCCTGTTGTCGGTCATCGTTGCCCCTCCGTGGCCAGGGCCTTGTCGGTCCCGGCGTCCGCGTAGAACTTGAGTTTGTGGTCGAGCACCGCGAGTGTGTCGTTCAGTTCGGTGATACGGGCGAGCACGTCCCGGCGAGTGGCCTCCAGGAGCGCGTGGCGTTCGGGGAACGTGTGGTCGCCCTCGCGGGTCAGTTCGGCGTAGCGGACCATGTCGGCGACCGGCATCCCGGTCAGCCGGAGCTTGCCGACGAAGGCGAGCCAGTCGAGGTCCTTGTTGCTGTAGCGACGCTGGCCGGTGTGGGAACGGTCGACGTCCGACATCAGACCGATGCGCTCGTACCAGCGCAGGGTGTGCGCCGTCAGGCCGCTGAAGGCGACCACCTCACTGATGGTGTAGTGGTCCTGGCCGTTCGGGCGCCTCGCCGGGTGCGGCGGTGCGGCGCAGGTGTCGATCCTGGTGAGCCCAGCGGGCGTGGTCTCCATCACCGTCATGACCACCACGCTAAAACGTTGGAGTGCACTCGAAGCAACCCACTCATGAGAAACGGACGCCAATCCGCCGAAAATCCGGAGACGTTCCCCGGTCGCTGTGGCTAACGTCCGGGGCATGAGTCTTGTGCGGCGTGCGGTGCCAAAGGACGCGGCGGAGGTGCTCCGGCTGCGGCAGGTGATGATCGACGCGATGTTCGAGAAGGGCGCGGAGGGGGACACGGCGTGGCACGCCGAGTCGCTGCCCACCGTACGCGCCCGGCTGGCCGACGGCGACGGCGACTTCGTCGCGTACGTCGTCGATCACCCGTCGCGGCCGGGGGCGCTGGCGGCGCTGGTGGCGGGCACGGTCGAGTACCGGATCGGGCGGGCGGGCAATCCGCGGGGCCGGGTCGGTCACGTGTTCAGCGTGGCCACGGACCCGGACGCGCGCCGGCGGGGGTACGCCCGCGCCTGCATGGAGAGCCTGCTGGACTGGTTCCGCGAGCGGGGTGCCTGCCAGGTCGACCTGAACGCGTCCGCCGAGGCGGAGCCGTTGTACGCGTCGCTGGGGTTCGTGCGGAAGCCGGACCCGTCGATGCGGCTGGACCTGGCGGCCACCTAGGCTGGCCTCATGTCTGTGCAAAGCCTCACGCAGTGCCTCGCGGCGATCGAGAACTGGCCGGTTCCCACCGCCGCGGCGGCCGTCGTCCGGGCGGACGGGACGGTGCTCGCCGCGCACGGGCCCGTCGAACACCGGTTCCCGCTCGCCTCGGTGACCAAGCCGCTGGCCGCGTACGCCGCGCTCGTCGCGTACGAGGAGGGTGCCATCGAGTTCGACGAGCCCGCCGGGCCGCCCGGGTCGACCGTACGGCACCTGCTCGCACACACCTCGGGGCTCGCGTTCGACGAGCACCGGGTGACGTCCGCGCCCGGCGAGCGGCGGCTGTACTCCAACGCCGGGTTCGAGGTGCTGGGCGACCACGTGGCGAAGGCGACGGACATCCCGTTCCCGGAGTACGCCCGGCAGGCGGTGTTCGAGCCGCTGGGCATGACGGCCACGTCGGTGGACGGTTCGCCCGCGAAGGACGGCGTCTCCAGCGTCGCGGACCTCGCGCGGTTCGCCGCCGAGGTGCAGGCACCGCGGCTGCTGGACCCGCGGACGGTCGCGGAGGCGATGACGGTGCAGTACCCCGGAACGAAGGGTGTGCTCCCCGGCTACGGCCACCAGAACCCCAACGACTGGGGCCTCGGCTTCGAGATCCGCGACTCCAAGTCGCCCCACTGGACCGGGAGTTCGTCCTCACCCCGGACGTTCGGACACTTCGGCCAGTCCGGCACGTTCCTCTGGGTGGACCCCGAACTCGGCGCGGCCTGCGTCGCGTTGACGGACCGCACGTTCGGCCCGTGGGCGGCGCAGACGTGGACTCCGTTCACGGACACGGTGGTTGCGGCCCTGCGGGACTGAACCATTCCCGAACAAACAGGGTGGCTACGGCAATTGCGGCACCACGCGGCTGAACCGGTTGCAGAGTTACGGCAGTTGCGGCGCGGCCATCTCCCACACCAGCACCTCCGCCGCGCTCACCCCCACCACCTCCACATCCTTCGCGGGAGCGATCCGCGCCGCGTCCCCCGCCCCCAACTCCGCCTCGTCGAGCCGTACTTGGCCCCGCACCACGTGCACGTACACGTACGCCGCGTCGGGCACCGCGGCCCGCTCACCCGCCCCCAGCCGCCGTACGTGCAGCAGCGCGGCGGCCTCCGGGACGGCGTAGGGGGTGGAGTCGGCGATGCCGTGGACGACCTCGTAGGCCGGGGTGCCGCCCGGGACGAGGGGGGCCAGCCAGGTCTGGACGAAGGTCAACGGGGCGATGCCCGCGTTGCGTTCGACGTGCCGTACGCCGCCGGCGGCGCTCAGCCGCTGGACGTCACCGGGGCGGATCACCGACTCGCGGCCGAGCGAGTCGCGGTGGGTGAGTTCGCCCTCGACGACCCAGGTGACGATCTCGGTGTGGCTGTGCGGGTGTTCGTCGAACCCGGCGCCGGGGCCGAGGCGTTCCTCGTTGCAGGCGATCATCGCGCCGAAGCGGAGGTTGTCCGGGTCGTAGTGCGGGCCGAAGGAGAAGGCGTGCCACGACTCGATCCCGGCCCGCGGGTCGCCCCCTGAATAGCGCTCGCCTGCGCGCCGTACATCCATCACGACGACCACGGTAGCCCTGTCGGCGACCCCCGCACGGCAGACCGCGTACATGAGCGCCGTGGCCGAACACCCCGGCCCGCCCCCACACGCCCCCGTCCCGATAAGGCAGTCTTGTCCCGTGCCCGAACCCGAAGCCAGCTCCCCCGAACACGCGGCGAAGAACCTCGCGACCGGTGCCCATCCGCACTCGGCGACCCTGCGGCGGCTGGAGAAGTCGTCCGGCTCGCTGGCCGCGCACGCCATCGCGCGGATGGACGAGACGCTGCCCTGGTACCGGGCGATGCCCCCGGAGAACCGTTCCTGGATCGGTCTGGTGGCCCAGGCGGGCATCGCCGCCTTCACCGAGTGGTTCCGCAAGCCGGACGCGCCGCAGGCCATCTCCACCGACGTCTTCGGCACCGCGCCCCGCGAGCTGACCCGGGCGATCACCCTGCGGCAGACCGTGGAGATGGTCCGTACGACCATCGAGGTCATGGAGTCGGCCATTGACGAAGTGGCGGCTCCGGGCGACGAGGGGATCCTGCGCGAGGCCCTGCTCGTCTACGCGCGCGAGATCGCCTTCGCCACCGCCCAGGTGTACGCCCAGGCCGCCGAGGCCCGGGGTGCCTGGGACGCCCGGCTGGAGTCCCTGGTCGTGAACGCGGTGCTCTCCGGCGAGGCCGACGAGGGTGCCGTCTCCCGGGCCGCCGCCCTCGGCTGGAACTCGCCCGACCACGTGTGCGTCGTGCTCGGCACCGCCCCGGACGGCGACAGCGAGCTGACCGTGGAGGCCATCCGGCGCGCCGCCCGGCACGCCAAGCTCCAGGTGCTCACCGGGGTGCTCGGCACCCGGCTGGTGGTGATCGCGGGCGGCGACGACAACCCGTTGCAGGTCGCGAAGTCCCTGATCGGGCCGTATGCGGCGGGTCCGGTGGTGGCCGGTCCGATCGTGCCCGACCTGCTCGCCGCGACCCGGTCCGCGCAGGCCGCGGCGGCCGGGCTCAAGGCGTGCTCGGCGTGGCAGGACGCCCCGCGCCCGGTCCTGGCGGACGATCTGCTTCCGGAGCGCGCGATTGCGGGCGACCCGAGTGCGCGGGAGCAGTTGGTGGAGGAGATCTACAGACCACTGGAGGAGGCCGGTTCGGCTCTTCTGGAGACACTCTCCGTCTACCTCGAACAGGCGTCCAGTCTGGAAGGAGCGGCACGGATGCTGTTTGTCCATCCCAATACCGTGCGCTACCGGCTTCGACGTGTGACTGACGTCACCGGTTGGTCGCCTTCGGATGTACGCTCTGCGTTCACACTGCGGATCGCGCTGATCCTGGGGCGCCTGTCCGACGGAGACCCCCAAAGCTAGCTTTTTGTCGGACTCCCACAATTCCCCTTCCGGTTCTTCGTCCCTGTCCCCACGGGCGGCCGTGCCCGTCCCCAAGAGAGAGTGTGAGAGTGCTCGTACTCGTCGCTCCCGGTCAAGGCGCCCAGGCGCCCGGCTTCCTGACCCCCTGGCTCGATCTCCCCGGCGCTGCCGAACGTATCGCCGCCTGGTCGGACGCCATCGGACTCGACCTCGCCCACTACGGCACCGAGGCCGACGCCGACGCGATCCGTGACACGGCGGTGGCCCAGCCGCTGCTGGTCGCGGCCGGGATCCTGTCCGCCGCCGCGCTGGGCGACGTTGCCCCGGGTGTCGTCGCGGGCCACAGCGTCGGTGAGTTCACCGCGGCCGCCTACGCGGGTGTCCTCGACGACGAGGCCGCCCTGACCCTCGTACGCAAGCGCGGTCTGGCCATGGCCGAGGCCGCCGCCGTCACGCCCACCGGCATGTCGGCGCTGCTCGGCGGTGACCCGGAGACCACGCTGGCGCACCTGGAGAAGCTGGGTCTGACCCCGGCGAACGTGAACGGCGCGGGCCAGATCGTCGCCGCCGGCACCCTGGAGCAGCTGGAGGCGCTCGCCGCGGACAAGCCCGAGGGCGTCCGCCGGGTGGTGGCGCTCAAGGTCGCCGGTGCCTTCCACACGCACCACATGGCCCCCGCGGTGGAGACCCTGAAGGTGGCCGCCGGTGCGCTGAAGCCCGCGGACCCCAAGGTCACGTACGTGTCGAACAAGGACGGCAAGGCCGTCGCCGACGGCGGGGAGGTGCTCGACCGGCTGGTCGGGCAGGTCGCCAGCCCGGTCCGCTGGGACCTGTGCATGGAGACCTTCCAGGCGCTGGGCGCGACCGCGCTGATCGAGGTGTGCCCGGGCGGCACCCTGACCGGGATCGCCAAGCGCGCGCTGCCCGGCGTGAAGACGCTGGCCCTGAAGACCCCCGACGACCTCGACGCCGCTCGCGAGCTGCTCGCCGAGTTCGGTGCCTGACAAGGAGCGCGAGAGCATGTCGAAGATCAAAGCAGCCAAGGGCGCTCCGTTCGCGCGCATCCTGGGTGTCGGCGGCTACCGTCCGGTCCGGGTGGTGCCCAACGAGGTGATCCTGGAGAAGATCGACTCCTCCGACGAGTGGATCCGCTCCCGCTCCGGCATCGAGACCCGGCACTGGGCGGGTGACGAGGAGACCGTCGCCGCGATGTCGATCGAGGCGTCCGGCAAGGCAATCGCGAACGCGGGCATCGCCGCCGAGCAGATCGGCGCCGTCGTCGTCTCCACCGTCTCGCACTTCAGCCAGACCCCGGCCGTGGCCACCGAGATCGCCGACAAGCTCGGCACCGCGAAGGCCGCCGCGTTCGACATCTCGGCGGGCTGCGCGGGCTTCGGCTACGGCCTCACGCTGGCCAAGGGCATGGTCGTCGAGGGTTCGGCGCAGTACGTGCTGGTCATCGGCGTGGAGCGGCTGTCCGACCTCACCGACCTGGAGGACCGCGCCACCGCCTTCCTGTTCGGCGACGGCGCCGGTGCCGTCGTCGTGGGGCCGTCCCAGGAACCGCACATCGGCCCGACGGTGTGGGGCTCGGAGGGCGACAAGGCCGGGACCATCAAGCAGACGGTCCCGTGGGACAAGCTCCACGCGGGCGACGTCACCACGCTCCCGCTCGACAGCGAGGGCAACATCAAGTTCCCTGCGATCACGCAGGAGGGCCAGGCGGTGTTCCGCTGGGCCGTGTTCGAGATGGCGAAGGTCGCCCAGCAGGCGCTGGACGCGGCCGGAATCACCGCGGACGAGCTGGACGTCTTCATTCCCCACCAGGCCAACGAGCGGATCATCGACTCGATGGTGAAGACGCTGAAACTGCCGGAGCACGTCACCGTCGCTCGCGACGTGCGCACCACCGGCAACACCTCGGCCGCCTCGATCCCGCTCGCGATGGAGCGGCTTCTGGCGACCGGGGACGCGAAGAGCGGCGACACCGCGCTCGTCATCGGCTTCGGGGCGGGTCTCGTGTACGCCGCGACGGTCGTTACCCTCCCCTAGGCACGTCCGCCACCGGATCCTCCGATCCGGCGGCGGAAGTTGTACCTCACCTGCCGCTACGCGGCGGGCGCCACACCCTCTCTGGATACACACGAAGGAGCGCCTGACATGGCCGCCACTCAGGAAGAGATCGTCGAAGGTCTCGCGGAGATTGTGAACGAGATCGCCGGCATCCCGGTTGAGGACGTCCAGCTGGACAAGTCCTTCACCGACGACCTGGACGTCGACTCGCTGTCCATGGTCGAGGTCGTCGTCGCCGCCGAAGAGCGCTTCGACGTCAAGATCCCGGACGACGACGTCAAGAACCTCAAGACCGTCGGCGACGCGACCACGTACATCCTCAGCCACCAGGGCTGATCGCCGGATCAATCGGGCCGAGCGCCCGGCTGACCCGGCCATGTGCCCGGCAGCCGGGCCGCCTGGCCCCCGCCACCCGGCGGTGGCGCCGCTGAATCCGAACTCGTTGGAGAAGAATTCCCGTGAACTCGACCAATCGCACCGTGGTCGTCACCGGTATCGGCGCAACCACACCGCTGGGTGGCGACGCGACCTCCACCTGGGAGGGCCTTGTCGCCGGACGTTCCGGCGTCCGTCTCCTGGAACAGGAATGGGCTGCCGAGCAGCCGGTCCGCATCGCCGCGCAGATCGCCGTGGAGCCCGGTGAGATCATCCCCCGTCCGCAGGCCCGCCGCCTGGACCGCTCGGCGCAGTTCGCGCTGATCGCGGCGAAGGAGGCGTGGGCCGACGCGGGTTTCACCGCGCGCGCCGGTGAGGACCCGGCCGTCGACCCCGACCGGCTGGGCGCGGTCATCGCCTCCGGCATCGGCGGCGTGACCACCCTGCTCGACCAGTACGACGTGCTCAAGGAGAAGGGCGTACGCCGCGTCTCCCCGCACACCGTGCCGATGCTGATGCCCAACAGCCCGTCCGCGAACGTGGGCCTGGCCGTGGGCGCCCGTGCGGGCGTGCACACCCCGGTCTCCGCGTGCGCCTCGGGCGCGGAAGCCATCGGCTACGCCATCGAGATGATCCGGACGGGCCGCGCCGACGTCGTCATCGCGGGCGGCACGGAGGCGGCGATCCACCCGCTGCCGATGGCCGCGTTCGGCAACATGATGGCGATGTCCAAGAACAACGACGACCCGCAGGGCGCCTCCCGCCCCTACGACATGGGCCGCGACGGCTTCATCATGGGCGAGGGCTCCGGCGTGGTCGTCCTGGAGTCCGCGGAGCACGCGGCGGCACGCGGCGCCCGTGTGTACGCCGAGGCGATCGGGCAGGGCATCTCGGCGGACGCGCACGACATCGTGCAGCCGGAGCCGGAGGGGCGCGGGATCTCTCACGCCCTGCAGAACCTGCTGGACCGCAACGACCTCGACCCCGCCGAGATCGTGCACGTCAACGCGCACGCGACGTCCACGCCCGCCGGGGACGTCGCCGAACTCAAGGCGCTGCGGAAGGTGTTCGGCGACCACGCCGACCACTTCGCGGTGTCCGCGACGAAGTCGATGACCGGGCACCTGCTGGGCGGTGCGGGCGGCGTGGAGACGGTGGCCACGGTGCTCGCGCTGTACCACCGGGTGGCGCCCCCGACCATCAACCTGAAGAACATCGACCCCGAGGCGGAGGCGAACGCCGACGTCGTCCGGGGCGAGGCGCGCAAGCTGCCCGTCGAGGGCCGGATCGCCGCGCTGAACGATTCGTTCGGGTTCGGCGGGCACAACGTCGTCCTGGCGTTCCGGAGTGTCTGACACCCGCGCCAGCGTCTGACACTCGCGCTACGACCGTGAAGGGCGCCCACCGGCCGGTGGGCGCCCTTCAGGCGTTCAGGGGGGCATGCGTACGGGCTTGCGTAGGGGCTCTGTGCGTACGGCTGGGGCGGGTTGGTCTCAGACCACTTGGTGCAGCCAGCGGACCGGGGCGCCCTCGCCCGCGTAGCGGAACGGCTCCAACTCGTCGTCCCACGGCTTGCCGAGGAGGCGGGAGAGGTCCGACTCCAGGTCGCTCTCGCCCTGTTGGGAGCGGAGGAGGGCGGCGCGCAGGCGGTCCTCGGGGACGAGGATGTCGCCGTGGATGCCGGTGACGGCGTGGAAGATGCCCAGTTCGGGGGTGCAGCTGTAGCGTTCGCCCTCGGCCGTGGCGCAGGGTTCGGCGGTCACCTCGAAGCGGAGCAGGTGCCAGCCGCGCAGTGCGGACGCGAGCTTGGACGCCGTGCCGGCCTCGCCCTTCCAGGAGAACTCTGATCTCCAGGTGCCGGGCGCCGCGGGCTGCCGGATCCAGTCCAGGCTGACCCGGGTACCGAGCACCCCGGCCACGGCCCACTCGACGTGCGGGCACAGCGCGCGCGGCGCGGAGTGCACGTACAGAACTCCACGTGTCGTCGTCACCGGGGCCTCCACAGAGCAGGACATCTGTAACTTAGCGGAACGGGAGCGGCGAGGCAGCCACGGGGGCGAGGCTACCGTGCGACGGTGCGCGGAGTGTGACGTACCGTCCGTCCTTGCCCTTGCGAACCCCCAGGTTCACCCAAGGGGACGCGAGGTCGACCCGACGAGTCCGTGACGGGTCCGCCCGGCTTCGGCTGCGCCGACTTTCTTGATACGGGGCGGCGGGCCGTCGTGTTCAACCGCGTGGGAAACATCACGGGTGGGCGCGGCGGGGAACATCGAGATCGCCTCGTTCGTCGTGTTCGTCGTATGTGTCGTGTCGTGCTGTGTCGTGTCGAGGGAGGGGATCCGGGATGCCGGAGCCGAGCCGCCGTGGTCGCCGGGTGCGGGCGGTCGGTGCGGTCGCGGTGGCGGGGACGGTGCTGCTGGGCGCCGCCGCGTGCGACGACCCCACGGGCGCCGCCGCGAAGCCCTCCGCGTCCGCGACCACGGCCACCGGCTGGAACACCGCCCCGGACTCGGTCGCGGCCGTCGGCGACTCCATCACGCGCGGCTTCGACGCCTGCACGGTGCTCGCGGACTGCCCCAAGGTGTCCTGGTCGACGGGCAGCGACCCGACGGTCGACAGCCTGGCCGTACGGCTGCTGGGCGAGAACGCCGCCGCGAACAGCTGGAACTACGCGGCGACCGGCGCCCGGATGGCCGACCTGACCGCCCAGATGCGCAAGGCGGCGGCCCGTGAGCCCGAGTTGGTGACGGTGATGGCCGGGGCCAACGACGCCTGCCGTTCGACGACGGCGGCGATGACCTCGGTCGCCGACTTCCGCGCGGACTTCGAGCAGGCCCTGACGACACTGCGGAAGGCGTCGCCGAAGAGCCAGGTGTACGTGGCGAGCGTGCCGAACCTGAAGCGGCTGTGGTCCCAGGGCCGGACGAGCGAGCTGGGCCGGCAGGTGTGGAAGCTGGGGATCTGCCCGTCGATGCTGGGCGACGCGGAGTCGCTGTCCGCGGCGGCGAACCTGCGCCGCGAGACGGTGCAGGCGCGCGTGGAGGCGTACAACAAGGTCCTCAAGGACGTGTGCGCGACGGACCGGCTGTGCCGGTTCGACGGGGACGCCGTCTTCGACTACCGGTTCACCACGACGCAGTTGAGCCAGTGGGACTGGTTCCACCCGAGCACCGACGGCCAGGCCCGCCTCGCCGAGATCGCCTACCGGAACGTGACGGCGAAGAAGCCGGTGACCTCGTGACTTAAAGTGCCGAACATGAGTGAACTTTTCGGCACACTTTCCGACGGCACGCCGGTCCACCGCTGGACGCTGGAGCGCGCCGGCGTCCGGGTTCGGATCCTGACGTACGGCGGGATCGTGCAGTCGGTGGAACTCCCCGACCGGGAGGGGCACCCGGCGAACGTGGTGCTGGGCTTCCCGGACCTCGACGGCTACCTCACGCACCCGGAGCCGTACTTGGGCGCCCTGGTGGGCCGTTACGCCAACCGCATCGCGGGCGGCCGCTTCCCGCTCGACGACCGCGAGTACGCCCTCGCCCGCAACAACGGCCCCAACTCCCTCCACGGCGGCGACCTCGGCTTCGACAAGCGCGTGTGGACGGCGGAGGAGGTCCCCGACGGGGTCCGCTTCAGCCGGGTCAGCCCGCACGGCGAGGAGGGCTTCCCGGGGCGGCTGGAGGTCTCCGCCACGTACACGTTGGGCGAGTTGGGCGAGTCGGATGAGCTGAGCGAGTCGGGCGGGTTGGGCGAGGGGGGCGTCGGGGGGGTCGCGGGGGTCGCGCTGCGGGTCGCCTACGAGGCGGTGACCGATGCTCCCACCGTGGTGAATCTGACCAATCACTCTTACTGGAACCTTTCGGGGGTCGGGAACGTCGGGAGTGGCGGAGGCGGCGCCGGTGGGCATGAACTGCGGCTCGCCGCGGGGCGGTTCACGCCGGTGGACGGGGACCTCATCCCCACGGGGGCGCTTGCCGCAGTGGACGGTACGGAGTTCGACTTCCGTCAGGCGCGGAAGGTGGGCGGTGGGTACGACCACAACTTCGTGCTCGACAAGGGAGTTACCGAGACGGCTGTCGGCATCGGGGAGTTGTACGAGGCCGGGAGTGGGCGGGTGCTGGCCGTCGCCACTACCGAGCCGGGGATCCAGGTGTACACCGCGGATCACTTGAGTGCGCCGTTCGCCCCCGGGGACGGGATCGCGTTGGAGACCCAGCACTTCCCGGACTCGCCGAACCGGCCCGACTTCCCGACTACGGTGCTGCGGCCCGGGGAGGTCTACCGGTCGGAGACGGTGTACGGGTTCGGGGTCCGCTGAACCGAAGGGAAGGTACCGAAGGGGACATGCCGAAGGAGACGTACCCAAAATCGAGTACTGAGCCCCGATCCGGTGGTCAGGTTCCGGACCGGGGCTGCTTGGGGAGGACGCCCCCGGAGGGGTTTCCCGAGTCAGACGTTAATCGTCGTCGCGGCCCTGCGGTCGCTGATTGAGCGCCCCGCTTCGATCTCGTACGAACCCTTCACAAACACCCACGCCCCACCCGGTTCGTCCCATATTTCGAAGGTGCGGCGGGGAATGTCCAGCACGGCCACGACGCTCTCCCCCGCCTCCGCCGTCACCGTCGCGAAGGCGGCCAGCCAGCGGGCGGGGCGGTCCGGGCCCGGATCGGCCGGGGCGGCGTACAACTGGACGACTTCGCCGCCGGGGCGGGTGCCGGTGTTGGTGAGCCGGACCGTGGCCTTGAGGTCGTGCACCTCGATCCCGTCGTAGGTCCACTCCGTGTAGCCGAGGCCGTGGCCGAAGACGTACGAGGGGGTCGCGCCCTGCCGGTCCCAGGCGCGGTAGCCGATGAACACACCCTCGGTGTAGGGGAGTTCGCCACCCTTGGGGGTGACCTGGGTGACCGGGGCGGCCTCCAGGGTGCCCCAGGTGGTGGGCAGGCGACCGCCGGGTTCATGGGCGCCGGTGAGGACGTCGGCCAGGGCCGCGCCGCCCGACTGGCCGGGGAACCAGGTCAGCAGGACGGCCGCGACCTCCTCGCGCCACGGGAGTTCCACCGGGGAGCCGGAGTTGACGACCACGACCGTGTTGGGGTTGGCGGCGGCCACCGCGCGGACCAGCTCGTCCTGGTGGCCGGGCAGGCGGAGGCTCACGCGGTCGAAGCCCTCCGATTCGACCGCGTCCGTGGTGGCGACCACCACGACCGCCGTGTCGGCCGCCCGCGCCGACTCCGCCGCCTCCGCGATCAGTTCCTCCGGGGCACGCCGCGGGTCCTGGTGCCCCAGGGAGAAGCCGACCGTGGTGAAGGGGGCGTCCTCGGGGAAGCTCACGACGTAGGTGAGGGAGACCTCCACCGGTTCGCCCTCAGCGAGTTCGACCTCGGCGTGCGGCACCGGGGCGCCGAAGAACGCGGCGAACGGGTCGCCGTCCGCGGGGCGTTGGACGCCGTCGTAGTACGTCGTGCCCGCGACCGCGAGGGTGAACTCGCCCGCTCCCTTGATGCCGAAGGTGTGCCGGCCGCTCTCCCGCGGGGTGAAGGCGCCCCTCAACTCGACGGTGTGCAGCATCTCGTGGGTGACTCCGTCCGGCAGGTCCGAGCCGAACCACTGGATCTGGCCGCTGGGGGCCGAGCGGGTGCCGATGACCGCGCCGGTGGCGTCCCGGCAGATCGCGCGGAGGGCGAACCCCTTTTCCGCGACGGTCAGTTGCTCGTTCGGATCGGCGCCCAGGGCGTAGCTGAGGGCGCCGTCGGGGAGCGCCTCGGTGAGGCCCTCCAGCGGGGAGACGGTCCGGGCCGGGAAGACAGTGGCCGAACCGCCGCCCAGGACGCGGGCGTCGCGGGCCGCGCCGCCGATCAGGGCGATCCTCGTGTGCGGTTTCAGGGGCAGGGCGCCGTTCTCGTTCCGCACCAGGACGAAGGAGCGGCGGGCGATCTCGCGGGCGAGGCCCTCGCCGTCGACGGGCGGCGGGAGTTCGGCGGCGGGGACGACCGGTTCGGCGCCGTCCAGGACGCCGACGCGGGCGGCCAGGCGCAGGACGCGGCGCACGGCGTCGTCGACCACGGACTCCGCGACCCGGCCCGCGCGGACGGCCTCGGCGAGGGGGGCGCCGTAGACGGTGTCGGGGCCCGGCATGGCGACGTCCAGGCCGCCGGTCATGGCCCCGGCGGTGGAGCGGGCGGCGGTCCAGTCGGAGACGTTGAAGCCGTCGAAGCCCCATTCGCCGCGCAGGACCTCGTTCACCAGGTGGCGGTGTTCCGTCATCGTCGTGCCGTTGACCGTGTTGTAGGCGGTCATGATGCCCCAGGGGTGGGCGTTGGCCACGATCGCCTCGAAGGGGGCCAGGTACAGCTCGCGCAGGGTGCGTTCGGAGAGCTGGTTGTCGACCGTGAAGCGTTCGGTCTCGGCGTCGTTGGCCACGAAGTGCTTGACGGTGGTGCCGACGCCGCCCGACTGCACGCCCCGTACGTATCCGGTGCCGATACGACCGGTGAGGTACGGGTCCTCGCTGTACGCCTCGAAGTGCCGGCCGCCGAGCGGGGAGCGGTGCAGGTTGACCGTGGGCGCCAGCAGCACGTGGACGCCCTTGCGGCGGGCCTCCTGGGCGAGCAGCACGCCTGCCCTGCGGGCGAGTTCGGGGTCCCAGGTGGCGGCGAGCGCGGTCGGGGAGGGCAGCGCGACGGAGGGGTCCTCGGCGCTCCAGTGCACCCCGCGCACGCCAATCGGGCCGTCGGACATGACGAGGGACCGCAGGCCGATGTGCGGCAGCGCGGGCAGCGTCCACATGTCCTGGCCGGAGAGGAGGTGTGCCTTGGTGTCCAGGTCCAGCTGGGCAAGGGCGGCTTCCACGGCTGCCTCCCTGGCCGCGTCTCCTTCGTACCCCCGGGTGCGCCCCGGGTCCCCCACTGCCTGCGCCATGACGGCACCTCCTCATTGAAAGCCGTTGAAGTCGCGAACGCCGTTGCCTCGCCAGTCCGTTCCGTCTGTTCCGTCTACTCTTCCCGCCGCGTCCATCCTGCCCGCGAGACCAGTAAAGCACCAGATTTCGTTATCTCACAGTGACCTTTCGGGTGAATGGGGATGCCGTACGGTGACGCCATGACGACCCGGACACGGAGCGAGGAACGGCGCGAGGAGCGGCGCGGCGAGATCGTGCGGGCCGCCCTGGAAGTGATCGCCGAGCGTGGTTACCGGGGCGCGAGCATGGCCGCCGTGGCGGAACGGGTGGGTCTGACCCAGCAGGGGCTGCTGCACTACTTCCCGACCAAGGACTCGCTGCTCGTCGCCGTCCTCAAGGAACGCGACCGGTGGGACGCGGTCCCCGACAGTGCCTGGCGGCTCGACCTGCTCACCTCGCTCGTCGAGTACAACGCGATGCGGCCGGGCATCGTCCAGACGTTCTCGGCGCTGCTCGGCGAGAGCGTCACCGAGGACCACCCGGCCCGCGCCTTCTTCACCGAGCGGTACGGCAAGGTCCGCGCGACCATGACGGACGCCCTGCGCACCCGGTACGGCGACCGGCTGCCGAACGGGCTCACCCCCGAGCGGGCGGCGCCGCTGCTCGTGGCGGTGATGGACGGCCTCCAGTACCAGTGGCTCCTCGGCCCGGAGTCGGTGGACATGCCGGCGGCGTTCGAGGACTTTCTGACGTTGCTGGACGGGACGGGCGGGGCGGACGGAACGAGTGGGGTGGACGGAACCGAGGTTGGCGGGACCGAGGCGGGCGGAACCGAGGCCGGCGGGACCGGCGCAACCTGAGTCACTCGTGTCCCGGTAGTTGGTGTGGACCACTCCTCTCACAGGAATACTTCCCTCGTCACCCCCCACCTCGACGAAGGGTCGAACTCCCTTGACCTCTCTGCCTGTTCCCCGCTCCGGTACCTCTCGCCGGACCGTTCTCGGCCTGGTGCCCCTGCTGGCGGCGACGACCGCCCTCGCCGCCGCGCCGCGGGCCGCCGCCTCGGCCTCCGGGTCCGACTCGGTCTCCGGGTCCGGATCGGTCTCCGGGTCCGGATCGGGATCGGGATCCGGACCCACCGTCGAGGAGCAGCGGCTCGACGGGGCCGTGCCGCAGGAGATCCTGCGGCGGTCCGGATTCGACTCCGTGGCACCGGAGTTCGTCCGCGCGCTGGCCGCGGCCCGCTCGTACGCGCACGCCGAGGCCGTCGTCGTGGAACAGGGTGCGGCGCTGTGGCGGCGGGCCGTGGACCGGGTGCAGGGGCGGGGGCCCGCCGGGGGTGACCTCAGCCGGGACGACGACCGGCCGCTGTACTGGGCACGGCTGGGGATGACCCGGGAAGTGCGGGCCTTCGCGCCCGGGTTCACCCTCTCCGACGGTCAACGCGCCGAGCTGCTGGGCAGGTTGGAGGTCTCGTCGCGCGGGCAGGACGTCGTCCGGTATCCGGTCGGGCACGGCGTGAAGCGGATTCTCGTAACCGGTTTCGACCCGTTTACGCTGGACCGGGACATCCGGATCTCCAACCCGTCCGGGGCGACCGCGCTCGCGCTCGACGGGACCGTCGTCGAGACCGCGGCCGGGCCCGCCCGGATCGAGACCGTCGTCTTCCCCGTGCGCTGGCAGGACTTCACCGACGGGACCGTGGAGCGCGTGCTGCGGCCGCGTCTGCCGCACGTCGACCTCTGCGCGACCGTGAGCCAGGGCTCGCCCGGACGGTTCGACGTCGAGCGGTACAACGGGGCCTGGCGGGGCGGGTTCGGGGACAACGACAACATCGGGGTGACCGGGACGATCCCGGTCGACGACCCCGGCTCGCAGCCGCAGTGGACGACGACCACGCTGCCGTACGCGCGGATCGTCGCCGCCGACACCGGGAGTTTCCCCGTGTACGACCACACGGAGGTGACCGAGGTTCCGGCGGGTGGTGGCGATCCCGTCGTACGGCCGGACGGGCCCACGGCCGGGTCGCTCGCGTACGAAGGGGGCGGCGGGAACTATCTCTCCAACGAAATCGCCTACCGGGCAACGCTGTTGCGCGACCGGCTCGGGTTGCACGACACGTTGCCTGGTGGGCATGTGCACACGCCGGTGCTGGAGTTCGGGGCGGGGAACACGGATCCGGCGACCGGGGTCGTGACCGATGCTGAGTTCGTGCGGAATCGGTTGGCGATCGTTGCCCAGGTGAAGGCGATTGTGAGTGTTGCGGCTGGAGGTTGATGGGTTGGGATTGGTGTTGCGGTAGCGGTTACGGAAACTGCGGGTGCTCTGGCGGTTCCTGGACGTCGTTCGGGGCGCGGTTCGGGGTGTCGTCTGCGGCTTCCGTTTCCTCGCCCAGGAGTTCGCGGGCCAGTAGCGTCGCGCCCGCCACCGCGCCCGGCATCAGGAAGACGGCGACCAGCGGGACCAGGAAGGCGAGGCCCAAGGGGGTGCCGAAGCCCCAGACGAGGAGTTTGCGGGAGCGCAACAGGCGGAGGCGGTCGCGGAGTTCGACGCCTCGGCGTTGCAGGGCGACGGAGGTGAGTTCCTCGGTGAGGAAGAAGCCCGTGACGAAGAAGCCGATGACCGGGACGACCGTCTGGCCCACCACCGGGATGAAGCCGAGGGCGAAGAGGAGGATGCCCCATACGCCTGCGCGGGCGAGGATGCGGAGGCTGTCGCGGGCCGAGATCCACAGTTCGCGCCAGAGCGGGAGGTTGGACTCGGGGGCGGTGCCGTCCGGGGAGACGTCCCTGTCGACCTTCTCGGAGAGGCTCTCGTAGAACGGCTGCCCTATCAGGAGGGTGACGGCGGTGAAGGTGAGGACGGCGAGGAGGAGGGCGAGGGCGAACAGGACGACGGTGAGCAGGCCGCGGAAGAGGCTCTGCCAGGGGGAGGACCAGTCGTCGGCGAAGGGGGTGGCCCAGGTGACGAAGTCGCCGCCCCAGAGGGCGAGGGCGGTGAGCGCTGCCGCGTAGAGGGCGAGGGTGATGAGGGCGGGGAGCAGGGCGAAGCCGTACTGGCCGCCGTGGCGGCCGACCCAGCGGTGGCCTCTGAGTAGGTGGGCGAAACCGGTCCCAAGATCGCGCATGGGGGAACTTTAGCGAGGTGGGTGGGGGTGGTGTCGGGGAGTGGATTTCGCCCCCGCCGCCCTTACCCGTCCCGTCCTCATGGGGCTGCGCCCCTCGCCCCCGCTTGTCGGCCTGAACGGCCTCGGCCTCGAACGCCGGCCGGGCTGGGAGGGTGGGGCGGGTCGGATGGCGAGGGTGGCCTCACGGCGGCCCGGTTGGGTGGTGCGGGACAGCGGCCCCGAGGGAGCCCTCGGACGGCGAGTGAAGGAAGTGGATGGCGAGGGCGGCTCAAACACCAGCCCAGCCGACTGGTGCCGGACAGCGGCCCCGAGGGAGTCTTCTTCGGGTGAGTGGGACGGCCGGCATCTCGGCAGTGGCCTCCGACACCGGGCCCAGCCAAGGCGTACGCGCCCAAAGCCGCAGCCGCAGTCACAGCCGCAGGCCCAGCCGAACCCGCCTCACTCGTCAACCGCCCCAGTCGCACTGGCCACCACCAATCCCCCCTCCCCCACCGGCGCCACCGCCGCCGTGACCCGTACCGCCACCGACCTCGCCACCCGTCCCGTCGCCGATGCCGTTGTCAGGAGCAGTGGTTGGAGGCGTTCCGCGGCTGTCAGGAGGAGGTTCTCCGCGGTGAGGAAGAGGGGGCGGGCCGCTGTGGCCGTCGTGGCCGCTGCCTCTGTTGCGTCGGCCAGGGGTGGGAGGGTGGTGCGGATCAGGGCCGCCGTCAGGGTTGCCGCGCGTTGGGAGAGGGCTGCCTGGAGGGGAAGCAGTGGGGCCAGGGCTGTTGTCAACGCCTCGGCCATGCGGGTCAGTTCGGGGGTTGAGTCGCGTAGTACCTCTGCCGCCGCGCGGATCAGGGGGGTGAGGGTCAGGAGGATGCCTGCCGTCAGGCCCGCCGCCGCGGGGAGCAACGGGGAGGCCGCGTCGGTGAGTTCGGCCAGGGCCTCGGCCGCCTCCTGGACCGCCGGTTCGACCGCGTCCAGGATCGGCAGCAGGGTGTCGCCCAGCGCCGTCAGCAGCGCCTGCGCGGGGGCGCTCACCGGGTGCGCGGCCAGCGGCGCGCCCGCCGTGCCCAGGCGGGTGAGTGTGTCGACGATGCGGTAGAACGCCTCCTGCGCCTGCGGTGACGCGCTCGCCTCGGCCAGATCCGCGGTGGTCCGGCGCAGTACCCGCAGCGCCTCCGCGCCCGAACCGTCCCTGGGATCCAGCGTGTTGAGGGCGATCCGGGTGATGTTCCCCGCCGTGTCCAGGAGTTGGCCGGTCACGTCCGTGGTGCCGCGCGCCACCCGCATCACCTCCGCCCGGCTGGGCAGCGACGGGATGAAGAAGATCGGGATCGACTGGATGGACTGGATCGACGGCGGCATGGGGGTCCTCCTGGCCTGGCCTCGTCTCTGCTCCCAGCATGCCCAGCGCCTGGCGCGTTCGCCCTCTTCCGCGGGAATTCCCTTGTCCCGCGACCGCGTTGGCCCCAGTGGTCCAGAGAGTTCGTTGGTTCGCGAGTTCACCGTGAACGCGCTGGTGAACACTAAGGAGCACTGATGTCGCAGGAGCTTCGGCAGCCCACCGTTCACGGCACCGTCGCCGACGGATACGAGACCGTTCGCGCCGAGTTCGCCGCCTTCGTCGCCGAGGAACGGCCGGACTACGAAGGGCAGTTGGCCGCGTACGTGCACGGGCGCCGGGTCGTCGACCTGTGGGCCGGGCCGGGTACCGACGAGCACAGCCTGTACGGCGTGTACTCCTCCACCAAGGGCGCCGCCCACCTCGTCGTCGCGCTCCTCGTGCAGGACGGTGTCCTGGACCTGGACCGCGAAGTGGCCCACTACTGGCCGGAGTTCGCGGCCGAGGGCAAGGCAGCCGTGACCCTGCGCGAGTTGATCTCGCACCGGGCCGGAGTCGTCGGTCTCGACGCGGGCTTCACCCCGGAGGAGCTGGCCGACGACCGGGCCATCGCCCAACGGCTCGCCACCCAGCGGCCGTTCTGGCGGCCGGGCACCGCCTTCGGCTACCACGGGCTGACCATCGGCGCGCTCACCGGCGAGGTCGTGCGACGGGTGACCGGCCGCACGCTCCAGGAGGTGTACGAGGAGCGGGTCCGGGCCCCGTACGGGCTCGACTTCTACCTGGGGCTGCCCGAGGCCGAGGAGCCCCGCTACCGGTCCGCCCAGCCCATGCTGCCGACCCCGGCGCAACAGGCGCAGTTGGCGGCGGCGCCGTCCGGGCCGCACACCCTCACCTCGATCGCGTTCAACAACCATGTGCCGCAACCGTTCGCGCTCGCCGACTTCCCCAACTCCCGTACCGTGCGCGCCCAGGGGCAGGCATCCGCGGGCGGGGTCGGCTCCGCGCGCGGTCTCGCCGGGCTGTACGCCGCCGCGATCGGCGAGTTCGACGGGCGCCCGCCGCTGCTGAAGCCGGACACGGCCGCCGAGTTCGCGCAGATCCACTCGGTCGGGCTGGACCTGGTGGCGCGCGCGGAGCAGGCGTTCGGCCTCGGGTTCCAGGCCACGGCGCAGGGCTCGTACCCGTTCCTGGGCGCGGGCTCCTTCGGGCACGGCGGTGCGGCCGGTTCCCAGGCGTTCGCCGACCCGCGCAGCGGCCTGGCCTACGGGTACACCCGCCGCCGTACGGCGTTCCCCGGCGGTCCGGCCCCGGAGAACGAGCGGCTGGTAAAAGCCGTGCACACGGCGGCACTTGGCCACTGACCGCCCGGCCGCCAACTGTTACGAGTACGCGGGAGGCCGCACCCCTCAGCCCCGGGCGCGGCCTCCCTCGTAGCACCAAACAACACCAAACAGCACCAAGTGGCGCTGAGAAGTGCCCTACAGCTTGACGATCATCTTCCCCGTGTTCTCGCCCCGCAGTACCCCGAGGAACGCCTCCAGGTTGTTCTCGATGCCCTCAACCACCGTTTCGCGGTACTTGAGTTCGCCGGCGCGGATCCACGTGCCGACCTCGTCGACGAACTGCTGCTGGAGGTCGTTGTGGTCGCCCACGAGGAAGCCCTGGATGCGGCCGCGGGTCTGGATCAGGCGGGCGAGGTTGCGCGGGCCGGGGGCGGCCTCGGTGTTGTTGTAGACCGAGATCATGCCGCAGATCGCGATGCGGCCGTCGGTGTTGAGGGAGCCGATGGCCGCTTCGAGGTGGTCGCCGCCGACGTTGTCGAAGTAGACGTCGACGCCGTCCGGAGCCGCCTCGCGCAGCAGTGAACCGACCTTGCCGGTCTTGTAGTTGAAGGCCGCGTCGAAGCCGTACTCCTCGATCAGGAGCTTGACCTTCTCGTCCGAGCCGGCCGAACCGATCACCCGCGAGGCGCCCTTGAGCTTCGCGATCTGGCCGACCTGGCTGCCCACGGCACCGGCCGCGCCGGACACGAAGACGGAGTCGCCCTCCTTGAAGGCGGCGGTGCGCAGCAGGCCCGCGTAGGCGGTGAGGCCCGTCATGCCGAGGACGCCCAGATACGTCGACAGCGGCGCGGCCTCCGGGTCGACCTTGACGGCCTGCTTGGCGTCGAAGGTGGCGTACTCGCGCCAGCCCAGGAAGTGCAGGACGTGGTCGCCGACGGCCAGACCCTCGGCGTTCGAGGCGACGACCTCGCCGACCGCGCCGCCCTGCATGGCCTTGCCCAGCTCGAACGGGGCCACGTACGACTTGGCCTCGCTCATCCGGCCCCTCATGTAGGGGTCCACCGAGACGTACAGGTTGCGCACCAGGACCTGGCCCTCGCGCGGCTGCCGTACCTCCTCCTCGACCAGCGCGAAGTCCTCGGGCTTCGGCCAGCCGACCGGACGGCTCTGAAGGTGCCAGGCGCGGTTGACGGTGGGGAGCTTCGGGGTCTCGGACATGGGGCCTTCCTCACGTGCTGCGGCTTGCGTACGGCGGCTCGCGTACGGCGGCGACGCCTGGGCCACGGGGGCGCCGGGGCCGCTGGAGTCGTCATTTACTTCACTACCTGAAACAACCATGCGCCTTGATATTTCATGTTGTCAAGTAACCGGGTAACCTGATCGTCATGGCCGTACAGAAGAAGTCCCCCGTCGATGCCCTCACCCTGGAGGTCGTGGACCTGATCGGGACGGTCGTGGCGCGGTACCACGAGGAGTACGAGCAGGCCGCCGCCGGGCACGCGCTCACCGGCGCGCAGGCGCGGCTGCTCGCGCTGCTGACGCTGGGGCCGCTGCCGATGCGGCAGGTGGCGCGGAAGCTGAAGTGCGAGCCGTCGAACGTCACCGGGATCGTGGACCGGCTGGAGGCCCGGGGCCTGGTCGAGCGCCGCGCGGACCCGGCCGACCGGCGCGTCAAGCTGGCCGCGGCCACGCCGGAGGGCCGCAAGGTGGCGCGCAGCCTGCGCGAGTCCCTCGACTTCGCCCGCGAGCCGCTGGCGGGCCTCGCGGAGGGCGAACGGCTGGCGCTGCGGGAGCTGTTGGTACGGATGCTGGCGGGGGCGGCGGAGAACGGCGGCGCCTAGGCGCCCGCTACAGGCACCACCGCGAAGCTACGGGCACCACCGCGAAGCCACGGACACCGCCGCGCGAACACCGCCACCGTTACCGAAACCGGTTACGAGCACCACCACAGGAACACCGTGCACGTCTCCGACGGCGTCGGATCGGCCGTCGGATCCGCGGTCGTCGGGTCGGACGTCGGTGTCGTCGTACCGTCCGTCGGGGTCGCGCCGGCCGTTCCCGTGGATGTCGCGCCGCTCGCGGTCGCCCCCGTGGCGGCCGAGCCGGAGGTCGACGGGTCCGCGGACTCCTTGTCCCCGGCGGACTTCTTGTCCTTCTTTTTCTTGCCGTCCTTGCCGGTGGCGTCCGCCGACGGGGACACCGACGCGCCGGGCGTGTCGCCCGTGGTGGCCGACCCGCCGGACGTCGAGCCGCCGGAGGTGCCGCCCGCCTCCCCCGTGGCCGCCTCGTCCGTCGTACCGTCGCCGGAACTGGCCGACTTGGGCGTGGACTCCGGTGCCTCGATGCCGAGTTCGGCGAGGCTGAGGGCGCCCGCGGCCAGCAGCAGGCCCACGCCGACGAACACGACACGCCGACGACGGCGGCGGTGCACGGCGGCCTTGCGGTCCCGCCGCGCGGAGCGCCCGCCCGCGCCGGAGCCGCGGCGGCGCCCCTCGTGGGACGGCGTGTCGCCCTCGGCGCTCCCCTCGCCCCCGCCGTCCCCGTCGCTCTCCGGGTGCGCGGCGGACTCGGTCGGGCCGGCGAGCGCGTAGGCGCGTACGTCGTCGGCGGGGGTGCCGCAGCCCGGGCAGGCGACGGCGCCGTTGAGGTGCCGTCGGCACGGGAGGCAGTAGTCCATGACGCGGGAAGACTAGGTTCCGGCCTATGGGCTTTCCCGGTAGCAGCCGTGAAAGTTGTGTGGGAAACCCCCTGGTGAAGCGGGTTGTGCGGGTTCTTCGCAAGATCGCGCGTGCGACGGCTGCCGCAATCGGGCGAAATCCGCCACCCGCCGTTGTGTTCGACCCATTGACACTCGGCTTACGACGTCCTTACTGTCACGCCAGCATTTCGAACGCGTGACGAAATCTCGAACAGAGCCAAAGAGTCGAACGCATCAGCCAGAACAGCGAGGGGCATCTGCCGTGCGCATCACCGGAATCAGCACCCACGTGGTCGGTACGCCGTGGCGCAACCTGACCTACGTCCAAGTGCACACCGACGAAGGCATCACGGGAGTCGGCGAGACCCGGATGCTGGGCCACACCGACGCGCTGATCGGCTACCTGCGGGAGGCCGAGACCAACCACATTCTGGGCTCCGACCCGTTCGCCGCGGAAGACCTCGTGCGCCGGATGAAGTACGGCGACTACGGCCGCGCGGGCGAAATCGTCATGTCCGGCATCGCCGTCGTCGAGATGGCCTGCTGGGACATCAAGGGCAAGGCGCTGGGCGTGCCGGTGTGGCAGCTGCTCGGCGGCAAGGTGACCGACAAGGTCAAGGCGTACGCCAACGGCTGGTACACCACCGAGCGGACCCCGGAGGCGTACCACAAGGCCGCGCAGGAAGTGGTCGCGCGCGGGTACCGGGCGCTGAAGATCGACCCGTTCGGGACCGGGCACTTCGAGCTGGACCACGAGTCGACGCTCTACTCCGTCTCCCTCATCGAGGCCGTGCGCGACGCGATCGGGCCCGACGCCGAGCTGATGCTGGAGATGCACGGCCGCTTCTCGCCCTCGACCGCGGTACGGCTGGCCCGTGAACTCGCGCCGTTCAAGCCCGCGTGGCTGGAGGAGCCGGTGCCGCCGGAGAACCTCAAGGCGCTGGAGAAGGTCGCCGCGAAGGTCGACATCCCGGTCGCCACCGGTGAACGCATCCACGACCGGATCGAGTTCCGGGAGCTGTTCGAGAGCCAGGCCGTGGACGTCATCCAGCCCGACGTCGGCCACATCGGCGGCATCTGGGAGACCCGGAAGCTGGCCGCGACCGCCGAGACACACTACGTGCTCGTCGCCCCGCACAACGTCGGTGGGCCGGTCCTGACCGCCGCCTCGCTCCAAGTCGGGTTCTCCGCCCCGAACTTCAAGATCCTGGAGCACTTCAACGACTTCGCCGACGCGGAGATCAAGAAGGTCGTCAAGGGCGCCCCCGAGGTGATCGACGGCTACTTCCACCTCTCCGACGCGCCCGGTCTCGGCGTCGAGCTGGACGTCGACGCGGCGGCCGAATTCCCGCAGCAGCAGGCCCGGTTCGACCTGTGGGCGGACGGCTGGGAGCAGCGCAAGCCGAAGGGCGCCGGCAAGTGAGCGCCGAGCACTGTCCGTTGGACCTCTGGGGGACCGAGTGACCACCGCCGCCGACGACTTGACCAACGCCGCCGTCGTCATCGAGGCGCCCGGCGCGCACCGGCTCGTCGAGCACACCCCGCGCGAGCCGGGCGCCGGCGAGGCCCTGGTGCGGGTGCACGCGTCCGGAATCTGCGGCAGCGACCGCGAGGTGTACCAGGGCAACCGGCCCGAGGGGTACGTCCGTTACCCGCTCACCCCGGGTCACGAGTGGTCCGGCACGGTGGCCGCCGTCGGACCTGACGTGCCTTCAAGTCTCGTAGGCCGCAAAGTGGTTGGCGAGGGGTTCCGCAACTGCCAGGTGTGCGACCGCTGTCACGCGGGCGAGACCACGCTGTGCACGGCCGGGTACGAGGAGACCGGGTTCACCCAGCCGGGCGCGATGGCCACCACGCTGACGCTGCCCGCCCGGCTGCTCCATGTCCTGCCGGACGACGCCGACTTGACGGCCGCCGCGCTCCTTGAGCCGGCCGCGTGCATCGCGGCCGCCGCACTGAAGGCGAACGCGGTGCCGGGCGAACGGGTGGCCGTGGTGGGTACCGGGACGCTCGGGATGTTCGCCGTTCAGTTCCTGAAGGCGGGCTCCCCGGCCGAGTTGCTCGTCGTGGGCACCCGCCCCGACCGCGAGCGGCTCTCCCGGGACTTCGGCGCCACCGACTTCCGGACCCGGGACCAGGAACTCCCCGACGACTTCGACGTGGTCGTCGAGACCGCCGGGTCCGCGTCCGCCGCGCGCACCGCCGCCTCTTTGCTGCGGCGCGGCGGGCGGCTGGTCCTGACGGGCATCCCGGCCGCCGGTGCGGAGGGGCTCGACCCGACCGACCTCGTCGTACGGCAGTTGGAGGTGCACACCGTGTTCGGGGCGCCGCCGGCGGCCTGGGCGCACACGGTGCGGGTCTTCGCGGCCGGGCTGCTCGATCCGCTGCCGCTGGTCACGCACGAACTGCCGCTCGCCGAGTTCCCGCAGGCCATCGAGTTGGTGGGGTCCGGCGATCCGAAGGTCGGAAAGGTCCTGCTGCGGCCGTAACCCTCAGTCGTACGCCGGTACGAGGCGCCCTGACCGCCCCGTACCGGCGTACCACCAGCCCGCTTCACCCAGAGCCGCGAACCTTATCCGAAATATCGAACGTGAAGGACAGCTCGTGACCGACGCACCTACCTCGGCAGCCCGACGACCCGGTGAGCCGGCTCTCACCGCGCTCGGCCTGGGCGCACCCGCCCTCTCCCCCGAAGACGCCTCCCCGCACAGCTTCCCGGGCGGCGGCAGCTGGCGCACCGAGATCCCCTCGTGCGAGGGGCCCGAGGCGCTCGCCGTGGTCCTGAAGGAGTCCTCGCGGCTCGACGTGCCGATCCACCGGATCAGCCAGGGCAGCGGCGTGTGGATGCTGACCGACTCCGAGATCACCGAGATGGTCGAGGCGACCGCCGAACGCGACATCGAGCTGTGCCTGTTCACCGGGCCGCGCGGCACCTGGGACACCGGCGCCTCGGTGCGCACCGACTCCGGCGGCGCCGGACTGCGCGCCCGGGGTCACGACGCGGTCGCCGGGTCCGTCGAAGACGCCATCCGGGCAACGGAGTTGGGCGTCAAGTGCCTGCTCGTCGCGGACGAGGGTGTGCTGTGGACCTTGCACCGGGCGCGCACGGCGGGCATCATCCCCGCGGACACCACGCTGAAGGTCTCGGCGCTCGTCGGCCCGGTCAACCCGGCCTCGTACGCCGTCTACGAGCGCCTCGGCGCCGACTCCCTGAACGTGCCCAGCGATCTGACGCTCGCTCATCTCACCGAGATCCGGCGGGTGTCGGGCGCCCCCCTCGACATGTACATCGAGGCACCCGACGACCTCGGCGGCTACATCCGGATGTACGAGGTCGCCGAGCTGATCCGGCGCGGTGCCCCCGTCTACCTGAAGTTCGGGCTCGCGAAGGCGCCCGGGATCTACCCGTGGGGCAACCACCTGCGGGACATCACCCTCAACACGGCCAAGGAGCGGGTGCGGCGCGGCCGGCTCGCCCTGGACCTGCTCGCCCGGCACGGCGCGGACGGCGGCATGGCGCCGCTCGGTTCGCGGCTGCCCGGACAGCTCAACCGCTTTCCCACGGAGGGCTGACCGCCGGAGGACCGGCCACCGGAGGACCGGCCACCGAGGGCTCACCGCCGGAGGACCGACCCGCCGGAAAACGACCGCTCAACCGTTTTCCCCCGCACCGCCCGCTCCACCACGAACTGGCCGTTTCCGCACGGACTCCCCCACACCTGCACCTCTCAATGACGAGACGAACGAGGACTGATCACCCATGCGCAACCGCAGAGTCGTTCTCTCCGCGATAGCCGGAGCCGCCTGCCTGTCCCTCACGCTGTCCGCCTGCGGGCAGAGCGGTGAGGGCGGCAGCAAGGAGTCGAAGAAGAGCGCCAAGGGCTCGACGGTGGGCATCGCCATGCCGACCAAGTCCTCGGAGCGGTGGATCGCCGACGGCAACAACGTCGTCAAGAACCTCGAATCCAAGGGCTACAAGACCAAGTTGGTGTTCGGCGAGGACGACCCGGACACCCAGGTCTCCCAGATCGAGAACATGATCACGCAGGGTGTCTCGGCGCTGATCATCGCGGCCATCGACAACAAGTCCCTGAACAACGTGCTTCAGGAAGCCGCCGACGCGAACATTCCGGTCATCGCTTACGACCGTTTGATCCTCGGCACGAAGAACGTCGACTACTACGCGTCGTTCGACAACGAGAAGGTCGGCAAGCTCCAGGGCACGTACATCGTCGACAAGCTGGGGCTGAACAGCGGCAAGAAGGGCCCGTTCAACATCGAGCTGTTCGCCGGCTCGAACGACGACAACAACACCAAGTACTTCTTCAACGGCGCGATGAGCGTGCTCCAGCCGTACATCGACAAGAAGGAACTGGTCGTCAAGTCCGGCCAGACCGCGCTCAACAAGGTCACCACGCTGCGCTGGGACGGCGCCACCGCCCAGAGCCGCATGGACGACCTGCTCACCTCCACCTACCAGAACGCCAAGGTGGACGCGGTCCTCTCGCCGTACGACGGCATCTCCATCGGCATCCTGGCCGCGCTCAAGTCCGACGGCTACGGCTCCTCGTCCCAGCCGCTGCCGGTGATCACCGGTCAGGACGCCGAGCTGGCCTCGGTGAAGTCGATCATCGCGGGCGAGCAGACGGAAACCGTTTACAAGGACACCCGCAAGCTCGCCAAGGTCGCCGCGACGATGGTCGACGACGTCCTCAACGACAAGAAGCCGACCGTCAACGACACCAAGACGTACGACAACGGCTCCAAGGTCGTGCCCGCCTACCTGCTCCAGCCGGTCAGCGTCGACAAGACCAACTACAAGAAGGAACTGATCGACACCGGTTACTACACGGCCAAGGAACTCGGCTGACGGCTCTGTTTTTCCTGAGCCGATCCGAGCCCCTCTGACCTGATTGGAAGGCACGACCATGGCGGGACCCGTCCTGGAAATGCGCTCGATCGTCAAGACCTTTCCCGGCGTCAAGGCGCTGTCGGACGTCTCCTTGAGCGTCCGGCCGGGCGAGGTCCATGCCATCTGCGGGGAGAACGGCGCCGGAAAGTCCACCCTCATGAAGGTGCTCTCCGGCGTCCACCCGCACGGGAGTTACGAAGGCGAGATCCTCTTCGAGGGAGAGGTCTGCCAGTTCAGGGACATCCGCGCGAGCGAGCAGCGCGGCATCGTCATCATCCACCAGGAACTGGCCCTGGTGCCCTACCTCTCCATCGCGGAGAACATCTTCCTCGGCAACGAGCACGCCACCCGCGGGCTCATCAGCTGGAACGAAACCCTGCGCCACGGCAGCGAGTTGCTGCGCCGGGTGGGCCTCGACGAGCATCCGCAGACCCGGGTCGCCGACATCGGCGTGGGCAAGCAGCAGCTCGTGGAGATCGCCAAGGCGCTGTCCAAGCAGGTGAAGCTGCTCATCCTGGACGAGCCGACGGCCGCCCTGAACGACGAGGACAGCGGCAAACTCCTGGACCTCATCCTGGAGTTGAAGAACCAGGGCATCACCTCGATCATCATCTCCCACAAGCTGAACGAGATCCGCAGGGTCGCCGACTCGGTGACCATCCTGCGCGACGGCCAGTCCATCGAGACCCTGGACGTGAAGGCGCCCCAGACCACCGAGGACCGGATCATCTCCGGCATGGTCGGCCGCGACCTCGACCACCGCTTCCCCGAACGCACCCCGCACCACGCCGAGGAGGGCGCCGAGCCTGCCCTGGAGATCCGCAACTGGACCGTTGGGCACCCGATCGACCAGCACCGCAAGGTTGTTGATGATGTGTCACTTCATGTCCGGCGCGGCGAGATCGTGGGCATCGCGGGTCTGATGGGCGCGGGCCGCACCGAGCTGGCGATGAGCGTCTTCGGGCGCACGTACGGCCGTTACGGCGGCGGCACGGTCCTCAAGGACGGCAAGGAGATCCGCACCAAGACCGTCCCGGAGGCGGTCGGGCACGGCATCGCGTACGTCACCGAGGACCGCAAGCACTACGGTCTGAACCTCATCGACACCATCAACCGCAACATCTCGCTGTCCGCGCTCGGCAAGGTGTCCAAGCACGGTGTGGTCGACGAGCAGGCCGAACGGCAGGTCGCCGAGGGCTTCCGCAAGTCCATGAACATCAAGGCGCCGACGGTCTTCGAGCCGGTGGGCAAGCTCTCCGGCGGCAACCAGCAGAAGGTCGTCCTCAGCAAGTGGATCTTCGCGGGTCCGGACGTGCTGATCCTGGACGAGCCCACGCGCGGCATCGACGTGGGCGCCAAATACGAGATCTACACGGTCATCGACCAACTGGCCGCCGAGGGCAAGGCGGTCGTCTTCATCTCCTCCGAACTGCCCGAGCTGCTCGGCATGTGCGACCGCATCTACACGATGGCCGCGGGCCGGCTCACCGGAGAGGTCTCGCGCGCCGAGGCCACGCAGGAAGTGCTGATGCGCCAGATGACGAAGGACAAAGAGGTAACGCGATGAGCACGGATGTGACCGCCAAGAGCCCGGCCCCCGCGCCGCCGGGCAAGAGCGGATCGGCCCCGGGCGACGGCCTGTTGAGGCTCGTCATCGACGGCATGCGCCGCAACATGCGCCAGTACGGCATGCTCGTCGCGCTCGGTCTGATCGTGCTCTTCTTCGAGATCAAGACCGACGGCGACCTGCTGCTGCCCCGCAACGTCTCCAACCTGGTGCTCCAGAACAGCTACATCCTGATCCTCGCCATCGGCATGATGATGGTGATCATCGCGGGCCATATCGACCTGTCCGTCGGCTCGTTGACCGCGTTCGTCGGTGCGATCGCGGCCGTACTGATGATCAACCACGACATCGCCTGGCCGATCTCGCTGGTGATCTGCCTGCTCATCGGGGCCGCGGCGGGGGCGATGCAGGGGTTCTTCATCGCGTATCTGGGGATACCGTCGTTCATCGTCACCCTCGCGGGAATGCTGCTGTTCCGCGGTCTGACGGAGATCGTGCTGAAGGGCCAGACCATCGGTCCGTTCCCGGGCGGCCTGCAGAAGATGGGCAACGGCTTCCTGCCGGAGGTCGGGCCGGACACGAACTACCACAACATCACCCTGCTGATCGGCATCGTGCTGGCGGTGAGCGTGGTCTTCCAGGAGCTGCGCGACCGCAAGCGGCAGCAGGAGTTCTCGCTCGACGTCCTGCCGCTCTCGGCGTTCTTCCTCAAGCTGGCCCTGATCGTCGGCGCCATCGTGTGGGTGACGATGCTGCTCGCCAGCTACAAGGGCGCGCCGATCATCCTGATCATCCTCGGTGCGCTGGTGGTCGGTTACGGCTACATCATGCGCAACGCGGTGTTCGGGCGGCACATCTACGCCATCGGCGGGAATCTGCCCGCGGCGAAGCTGTCGGGGGTGAAGGACAAGAAGGTCACGTTCGCTGTCTTCCTGAACATGGGGATGCTCGCGGCGCTGGCCGGGCTGGTGGTCGCCGCGCGGCTGAACGCGGCCTCGCCGAAGGCGGGGCTGAACTTCGAACTCGAGGCCATCGCCTCGTCGTTCATCGGTGGGGCGTCCATGAGCGGCGGGGTCGGGACCGTGCTCGGGGCGATCATCGGCGGGCTCGTGCTCGGTGTGCTCAACAACGGCATGAACCTTCTGAGTGTCGGGACCGACTGGCAGCAGGTCATCAAGGGGATCGCCCTGCTGGCGGCTGTCGGGTTCGACGTCTGGAACAAGAAGAAAGGCGGCAACTAGTCCGCACACGGGCCTCGCCGGCAACGGCGGGGCCCGACCTGTGGGGCAGGCCGCTCCCCCAAGCTCCACCCCCCACATACCTTCGCAAGCCAACTTCCCATGCAGGAGCCGCAAGTGGAAACGAGCAGACGAACGGTCATCGCAGCGGCGGCAGCGGCGGGTATCGCCGCCTCCACCGTCGGTACGGCGCACGCCTCGGGAGGCAGGAAGCCCGTGAAGGAGTACTTCGGCACCCTCGCCGACGGCACGAAGATCTACCGCTGGTCCCTCCAGAACGGCGGGACCCGGCTGAAGGTCCTCTCCTACGGCGGCATCATCCAGTCGCTGGAGATCCCCGACCGGCACGGCAAGTACGCCAACGTGTCGCTGGGTTACGACAACCTCGCCGCGTACGTCGCGGGCACCACCTTCTTCGGCGCGACCATCGGCCGGTACGGAAACCGCATCGCCAAGGGCCGGTTCACCCTGGACGGCACCAGCTACCAGCTGTCCGTGAACGACGGCGTCAACAGCCTGCACGGCGGCGCCAAGGGCTTCAACACCAAGGTGTGGGACATCGAGGGCTTCACGTCCGGGTCCGACGTCGGCCTCAACCTCTACTACACCAGCGTCGACGGCGAGATGGGCTACCCCGGCACGCTGAAGACGAAGGTGACCTTCACCCTCACCAAGTCCGGTGACTGGCGCATCGACTACGAGGCCACCACCGACAAGGCGACCGTCGTCAACCTCACCAACCACACCTACTACAACCTCGCGGGCGAGGGCAGCGGTGGCATCTACGACCACGAACTCACCATCGCCGCAAGCCGTTACACGCCCACCGACTCGGGTCTGATACCCACCGGCGAGCTGGCGACGATCGTGGGCACCCCCTTCGACTTCCGGCGCGCCAAGCCGGTCGGCCGGGACATCCGCGCCGGGCACCCGCAGCAGGTCACCGCGAAGGGGTACGACCACAACTGGGTGCTGGACAAGGGAGTCACCGCGGGGCCCCAGCACGTGGCGACGCTGCGGGACCCGTCGTCCGGGCGCACCCTGAAGATCGCCACCGACCAGCCGGGGCTCCAGTTCTACTCGGGCAACTTCCTCGACGGCACGCTGGTCGGCACCTCCGGCCGGACCTACCGGCAGGGCGACGGACTGTGCCTGGAGACCCAGCACTTCCCGGACTCGCCGAACGAGCCGTCGTTCCCGTCGACCGTGCTGCGGCCGGGGCAGACGTACCGCACGACGACGATCCACTCGTTCAGCGCGTAAGCCGTCCCCCGCGGTTCGCCGGGCCGTCGGCTCGCGGGTTCGTGGATTCACAGGTTCACAGGTTCACAGGTTCGCGGTCGGCGTTACGGGAGCTTCTGCTACCCATTCATGCCCGTTCGTACACCTGAACTCACACCGAATTCACACCAGTTGAACAACGCCCCACCCGTATCCGTATGACTGGGTGGCCCGCGCTCCCCCGCGCGGGCCACCCACAGACGACGGGCCCGCCGTCCCCACGGGCCCGCCCCATACGGAGGTTTCATGGCCGACAACGTCACCTCACTCTTCCGCAGTACCGCGGCGCACAGCCCCTCGATGGCGGCGCTGACGCGTGAGGGTGGCGACGGGACCGGACCCGTGGACTTCTGCATCCCGTGCAACCCGTACTTCCCCACCCCGGCCATGTTCGACCAACTCGCGTCCAGGCTGCGGGACATCATCACGTACTACCCGAGCGGCGCGGACACCATCACCTCCGAGCTGTGCAACCTGCTCCAACTCCCGCCCCAGTGCGTGGCGATGGGCAACGGCTCGACCGAACTCATCACCTGGATCGACCACTTGCTCGTGCACGAGTCGCTGGCGATACCGGTGCCGACATTCGGCCGCTGGACCGACCAGCCGCTGGAGACCGGCAAGCGCGTGGACATGTTCCCGCTCCAGGAGTCCAGCGGGTTCGCCCTGGACCTCGCCCAGTACGCCGAGTTCATCCGCAAGCGCGGCACCCGGGTCGCCGTGATCTGCAACCCGAACAACCCCGACGGCGGCTTCATCCCCCGCCAGTCGCTGGTCCAGTTCATGGACGCCATGGCCGACCTGGACCTCATCGTCATCGACGAGTCGTTCCTGGAGTTCGCCGACGCGGAGAACGAGCCGTCCACCGTCGAGGACGCCGTGATGCGCCCCAACGTGATCGTGCTGCGCAGCCTCGGCAAGAACTTCGGCCTGCACGGCATCCGGTTCGGCTACCTCGTCGCCAACCCGGCGCTCGCCGGCCGGGTCCGCACGATGCTGCCCAAGTGGAACCTCAACTCCTTTGCCGAGCACGTGGTGTTCATGCTGAAGGAGCACGGCGCGGAGTACATGGAGAGCCTGCACATGGTCCGCCGCGACCGGCTCGACATGGCCCGCCAGCTCTCGCAACTGCCCGGCCTGACGGTCTACCCGTCCCAGGGCAACTTCCTGTTCGTACGGCTGCCCGTGGGCGCCGAGGGAACGGTCGTACGGGACCGGATGCTCACCGAGCACCGCATCCTCGTGCGCGAGTGCGGCAACAAGATCGGCTCCTCCAGCCGCTTCCTGCGTCTCGTGGTGCGACCCCAGGTCGACGTTCGTCGCCTGGTCGTCGGCCTGGAACAGGTGCTCTACGGGACCAGGAGGGGAGCCGCCGTGCCCGAGCCGAGCAACGGGACCAGCTACAGCTCGGGTACGGCGGCGGTCGACCGGCTGGTCAGCCAGACGAACGGGGCGGGGATGGTGGGGCTCGCGGCGCAGGCCGCGGCGATGCCCGCGCTGGCGCCGGGGTCGGCGCCCGCCGCCGCGGCCATGCCTGCGCCTACGCCGCTTCCGGTGCCTACGCCGATGCCGGCACCCGTGCCCGTGCCCGCGCCCATGCCTGCGGCTGCGTCGATGGGTGGGCCCATGGGGGCGCCGATGGGGGTGCCCATGCAGCCGCCCATGGGGAATCCCTTCGCCTCGCCGATGGGGCAGCCGGTGGGGGCGCCCATGGGGCAGCCGCCCATGGGTATGCCTGCGCCCTCGCCCGCCGATGGGTTGCAGGCGGTGGCGCAGACCGGGATGCCGGGGTTGGCCGCTGCGGCGAATCGGCGGGGGATGCCTGCGGCTGGTGGGTTGACCGCGGCGCAGGTGCGGGGGCGTACGCAGCCCGCGCCCGTGCCTGAGCCGACGGGGTGGCCTGCGGCCGGGGCCATGTACAACCAGCAGGTTGTGTAGGGGAGTTCGCCGTTGGGGTGGGGGGATGCTGCCGGGTGCGGGTTCGTTGTGGTTGCTCGCGCCCACGCGGCGGAGCCGCACATTGGCACAGCCCCGCGCCCCTATCGGGGCGCTGGTGCCCCCCTCCACCGAAAAGGCGCCCCTCCGTTAGGAGTTGCCCCCTCCCCCGGCAAACTCCCGATGTCCCACATGACCCCCCGGTGAATTCGGCGGGAAAGTAAGCCGCAGGATCGTCGGCGCACCTGGCGCCGGCGTCACCATGGCCCTCCCAACCGCCTTTGTTCTCGGGGGAGTCAGTCGTGGATGGCTATGGGCAGTACTTCTTTGCCGTGATCGGGCTGATGCTGCCCTTGGTCGCCGCGTTGTGGGAGTTCGTGTTCGCGGGGCGCAAGCGGCTCGGGTATCGCGTGCAGATGGACACCACCGCCCAGGACGCGGCGTCGCTGCCGTACGCGGGGGTGCTCCAGCAGTTGCAGGAGGCGGACGGGCGGCAGTTGCGGGATCCGTCGTTCGTGCTGTTGCGGTTCGAGAACAGCGGCTGGGCGCCGATCGTGACCGGCGACTACCAGGCGCCCGACGGCGACCTGCACGCGGGCATCAAGGTCAAGTTCACGGGGCGGCACGTCGTCGGCATGGCGGTGACCGAGATGAGCCACGAGGCGCTGGCGGGGTTCTTCGTCGGCACGGGCCCGACTCCCGGGACCCCGCACGGTCTCAGCGTCCATCGCGACGTGATCGACCTGCCCAAGGTGAAGCTCAACCGCGGCGACCACTACAAGGTCCTCGCGATCCTGGAGCGGGCGCGGGACTTCACCGACAGCGAGTTCCCCGAGCCCAAGATCATCGCGCGGATCGTCGGCGGGGTGGGGGGGGGGGGGATCCGGCGGACCGAGTACTACCCCTTCGCCTCGAAGCCGGTGCGGTGGGTGCTCGCGCTCCTCGTGCTGGTCAGCGTCGGCCAGTCCGTCCTCACCTTCACCCGCCACGACGCCGTGGCCGCGCCCCTGGACTGCGCGAGCGGCACCCTCACGCTGTCGGGCTCCACCGCGTTCGCGCCGGTAGTGAAGGACGCCGCCGAGCAGTACACGAAGAGCTGTCCGGACGCCCGGATACCCATCACCGGCGACACCTTCCAGAGCAGTGTGTCGGGGCTCGCCGACCTCGACGAGGCGGGCCTCAAGGCGAAGTTGACGGGCAGTCAGGGACTCGGTGACCGCCTGACGTTCAGCGACGGGCCGAAGGGCGACCGTCGTCCGCAACTGCTGCCCCGGCCCGTCGCCCTGCTGCTGTTCACGCTGGTCGTCAACAAGGACGCGGGAGTTCAGGATCTGACGCTCGATCAGGTCCGCCGGATCTACGCCGGGAAAATCACCAACTGGAGCCAGGTGAACGGCAACGACGTGCCGATCCACCTCGTCAGCCGCCACCCCGGCTCGGGCACCCGGACCACCTTCGAGGACAAGGTCCTGAAGGGCGAGAAGTCGCTCGTGGTCACCGTGGACGACTGCGCCGACCTCGACCCGGCCACGTACGGCCGCTGCGAGACGGACAGCACCAGCGCCCTGCTGGACACCGTGGGCGCCACCCGCGGCGCCCTCGGCTACAGCGAGGCCGGCGACGCCGCCACCAGCACGAACGTCCAGCAGGTCCGCATCGACGGCTACCAGGCCACTCTGGCGGGCGCCGACGAGGGCGCGTACCCGTACTGGCAGACCGAGTACGCCTACACCTACGGCGAGCCGCCCGCCGACTCCCTCGCCGCCGGGTTCCTGCGCTACCTCGCCAACGAGGTCGGCAAGGACGTCATCCGGGCGCACGGGGACCGCCCGTGCTCGGAGTTGGCCAAACCGCTGGTGTGCAGCCCGGTCGAGACCGGGCCGGAGCCGGTCAGTTCCTGAGAGGCAGCCCGCGCGGCCCGTCCTGCCCGCCGTCGCCTCCCCCGACGCCCACCCCCAACCCCCCGTCATCCGCCCAGAGATCCAGCGGCACCCGCCCCTCGATGCGCCCCCGCTCGTCCAGCAGGCAGCCGCCCAGCTTCACCGGCCGCAGGGTGACCGCACGGTCGACGATCTCCAGCCGGGACAGCTTCGCCACCATCTCGCTCTCCAGCGCCACCGCGTCGGCGAGCGAGCGCAGCCACACGCCGATCAGGAGGTTGGCCGCCCCGCTGACCGCCGCGCACATGCGCACCTCGGGGAGTCTGCCCAACGTCCGGGCGGAGCGCTCCAGTTGGTCCGGGGGCACCCGCAGCCACAGCAGCATGGTCACCGGGGCGGGCGACAGGGAGCGGGCGATCTCGCAGCGCAGCCGGATCGCCCCGCCCGTCAGGGCCGCGGTCAGATGGCGGCGGACCGTGCTGGCGCCGACGCCGAGCTGTTCGGCCAACTCGGTATGCGTGGCACGGGCGTTGGCGCCGAGGGCAAGCAGCAGGGCGCGGTCCAGTTCGCCGAAGCGCGGCGGCGCGGCCGGTGCCACGGTCGATGACGGCTGCGCGTCGGCGGTGAGCGTGTCGCGCTGGTCGCGCGAGATGGCCCGTACCTGCCAGCGGCTGCCCTCCGCGTACAGCCGGGGCGCGACCAGGGTCCGCGTCCCCACCACCCCCGGCAGCCCCGAGAGCCGGTCGATGACGTAGCCCGACGCCGCTTCCAGGCTCGACGTCACCAGGTGCAGCACCAGGTCACAGGGGCCGGCCACGTAGTCGACCGCCGTCAACTGCGGGTCCCCGGCCACCGTACGGGCCACCCGCATCGCCTCGCCGGGCGCGCAGTCGACCTGCACGAAGGCGAAGACCAGCCGTTCCGCGACGGCGGAGCCCGGGTAGGCGGTCAGCCACGCCTCGCGCCGCTCGACCAGCCGCTCCCACTGCCGGGCCACCGTGACCGGGCCGACGCCCAGCGCCCTGCCGATCAGCGACCAGGGGGCGCGCGGACGGACCTGCAACGCGTTGACCAGAGCGAGGTCGGATTCGGACAGCATGGCGGATCCTTCGGTTTCGGAGCCCTTGCGTGGCGGATCTCTTCACAATGTGCCACGGCGATGCACCGCTCTCTCATCATGACCGACCAGAAGAGAGATCCGCACGGCGCCCGATGCGCGAGCGCCTGCCGACGTGGGCAGTGTCCTGGGGTTGCGGAAGCGGCCGTTGAGGGGAGAGGGATGAATCTGCGAGACGACGCGCGTGAACTCCAGGGCGAACTGGCCGTCCTGCGCCGGGAGTTGCACCAGGAACCGGAGATCGGCCTGCACCTGCCGCGCACCCAGGAGAAGGTGCTGGCCGCGCTGGACGGGCTGCCGCTGGAGATCAGCACGGGCACGTCGCTGTCCTCCGTCACGGCCGTGCTGCGCGGCGGGGGCGGGCCCGGCGGCCCCGTCGTCCTGCTGCGCGGGGACATGGACGGGCTGCCGGTCACCGAGCGCACCGGCGCGGAGTTCGCCTCCCGGATCGACGGCGCCATGCACGCCTGCGGCCACGACCTGCACACCGCCGGTCTGGTCGGCGCCGGCGGGCTCCTCGCCGACCGGCGCGAAAGCCTCGCCGGGGACGTGGTGTTCATGTTCCAGCCGGGCGAGGAGGGCTGGGACGGCGCCGGGCACATGGTCGAGGAGGGGGTGCTGGCGGCGGCGGGCCGCCCGGTCGACGCCGCCTACGGGCTGCACGTCAGCTCGTCGTCGTATCCGAACGGTGTCTTCGCCTCCCGTCCCGGCACCCTGATGGCGGCCTCGGCGGGCCTGCACGTACGGGTCGTCGGCGCGGGCGGGCACGGCTCCCGGCCGCACGCCGCGCTGGACCCGGTGGCGGCGGCCTGCGAGATGGTCACCGCGCTACAGACGATGGTCACCCGGCGGTTCGACGTCTTCGACCCGGTCGTGGTCACCGTCGGCACCTTCCACGCCGGCACCCGGCGCAACGTCATCCCGGACGACGCCGTCTTCGAGGCGACCGTCCGCACCTTCTCCCCGGCCGCCGCCGAACGCGCGGCCGAGGTCGCCGTACACCTCTGCGAGGGCATCGCGGCGGCCCACGGCCTCACCGTCGAGGCCGAGTTCGTCCCCGAGTACCCGGTCACGGTCAACCACGCCGCCGAGTACGACTTCCTCGCCGACACCGTCCGTGAGTCCTTCGGCGAGGAGCGCTTCGAGCCGATGACCGATCCGATCACCGGCTCGGAGGACTTCTCCCGGGTCCTGGACCGGGTGCCGGGCGCCTTCGTCTTCCTCGGCGCCAACACCACCGGCGACCCGCAGAACGCGCCCGGCAACCACTCCCCGCTCGCCGCCTTCGACGACAGCGTTGTCTGCGACGGCTCCGCCCTGCTCGCCGAACTCGCCGTCCGCCGACTGGACTTCGGCCGTGTCGGCGATCTCCCCAAGGAGGCCGCGTGATGCTGCGCCCCTACCATCTGATCCCCGCCGTGCCCGCGCTCGCGCTGGCCCTCATGCCCTTCCTGCCGTTCGTCAACACCGACGGGCTGTGGTTCGGTCTGCCCCGGATGCTCGTCTGGGGCGCGGCCTGGTGCGTGATGTGCACGCCCGCACTGCTGCTGACGGAGCGTCTGATGTCCCGCGAAAGCGGCGAGTTGGCCGAGACGGCCGCGATCACCGAGGGGGCCGACCAGTGACGACCATCCTCATCATGACGTTCACCGGCATCGTGCTGATCGGTGTCCTCGGCTTCGCCGGGCGCCGCAAGCCCGCCGCCGACCTGTCCGAATGGGCCGTCGGCGGACGGAACTTCGGCGCGGTGAGCATGTGGTTCCTGCAAGCCGGCGAGGTGTTCACCACCTTCACCTTCCTCGGCATGGCGGGCCTGGCCTTCAGCGGCGGAGTCGCCGCCCTGTACGCCCTCCCGTACATCCCCATCGGCTACATGGTGCTGTTCTTCCTCGCCAAACGCCTCTGGGCGCTGGGCAAGGAGCGCGGCTACCTCACCCAGGGCGACTACCTGGAGGACCGCTACGACAGCAAACTCCTCGGCACGGTCGCGGCCGTCCTCGGTGTCGTCTTCGTGCTGCCGTACCTCCAACTCCAGATCACCGGGCTGGGGTTGATCGTCCAGCTGGTCACCGGCAACTCGGCCTCCGGCACCCTCAGCATGATCATCGGCAGTGCGCTGGTGGTGGCCTTCGTCCTGTGGGCGGGGCTGCACGGCGTCGCGATGACGTCGTACTTCAAGGACGTCATCATGCTGGTCGTGCTGGCCGTGCTGCTGGTCGCCGTGCCCGCCCACTTCGCGGGCGGCGTCAGCGCGATGTTCCACCGCATCGACAGGCTGCACCCCGAGATGCTGACGATCCACGCCGGACCCACCGACCAAGTCTGGTTCACCACAAGCATGTTGGTCAGCGCGATCGGCGTCGGCCTGATGTGTCTGCCGCACGCCTGGCCCGCCGTGATGTCCGCCCGCGACCCGAAGGTCCTGCGCCGCAACTACACCTGGATGCCGCTGTACGAACTCTGCATCCTGATGCCCGTCATCGTCGGCTTCGCCGCCGTCCTGGTGGTCAAGCCGGGCACCGCGGCCAACGGCATCCTGCTGACGCTGAGCAAGCAGGTCCTGCCCTCGTGGGCGACGGGTCTGGTGGTGGTCGCGGCCATCGCGACGGCGATGGTGCCGGCGGCGGGCATCCTGATCGGCATCTCCTCGCTGGTGGCCCGCAACATCGCCCGGGTACGGGCCGAGCGCACCCAGTTCTGGATCAACCACGGCACGGTGGTGGCCGCTTGCGGGCTGTCGCTGCTGCTGGCGATCTTCCGCCCCGACCTGCTGGCCAACCTGCTGCTGCTCACCTACAGCGGCACCGTCCAACTGGCCCCCGCCATCGGCCTGGGCTTCCTGGCCCGCCGCCCGGTGGGCAAGGTGCCGGTCCTGGCCGGGCTGTTCGTGGGCGAACTCGTCGTCATCTGGCTGACGTTCTGGGAGAAGGGGCTGGCGGGGAACGTCAACGTCGGCCTGGTCGGCCTCGGCGCCAACCTCGTCGTCCTGGCCCTCGCTGCGACCGCCGAGCGGTTCGTCGCGCGCAACGCGTCACCCGAGTCCGAGAGCGACGAGCCGGTGGCGGTGACCGCGTGAACACCCCAGCACTCCGTACGGTGTTCACGGGCGGCCTCGTCTTCGACGGCACCGGCGCCGACCCCGCACCCGCCGACGTGGTGGTGGCCGACGGCCGCATCGTCGAGGTGGGCACGGGCCTGGACGGCGACACCCACGTCGACTGCGCCGGCCGCACCCTGCTGCCGGGCCTGTTCGACTGCCACGTCCACCTCACGCTGAACGGGATCGGCCTGCTCGGAGCGTTGCAGAAACCGTTTTCGTATCAGTTCTTCGAGGCGGCCGTGAACCTGCGGCGCACCCTGGAGACCGGGATCACCACGGTCCGCGACGCCGCCGGCGCCGACCTCGGCGTCAAACAGGCGGTCGAGGACGGCCTGGTGGCGGGCCCACGCGTCCAGATCTCCATCGGCCTGATCAGCCAGACCGGCGGCCACGGCGACAACTGGATGCCCTCGGGCCAGTGCGTCGGTCTCGCCGTACCGCACCCGGGCCGGCCGTCCGCAATCGCCGACGGCCCGGACGAGATGCGCCGCACCGCCCGCACCCTGCTGCGGGCCGGGGCGGACGTGCTCAAGGTGTGCACCACCGGCGGGGTCCTCTCGCCGCGCGACGACCCCCGGCACAGCCAGTTCACCCCGGCGGAACTCGACGTCCTGGTCGCCGAGGCGAGCACCCAGGGCCGTTACGTCATGGCCCACGCCCAGGGCGCCGACGGCATCAAGAACGCCGTCCGCGCCGGGGTCCGCTCCGTCGAACACGGCATCCACCTCGACGACGAGGCCATCGACCTCATGCTGGAGCGGGGCACGTGGCTGGTACCCACGCTGATCGCCCCCGTGGCGGTGATCCGCGCGGCCCGGGCCGGAGTCCAGATCCCCGACGCCATGGTCCGCAAGGCCGAGGAGGTCGCCGCGGTGCACGCCGACTCCGTACGCCGGGCCGCCGAGGCGGGCGTCCGCATCGCCATGGGCACGGACAGCGGCATCGGCCCGCACGGCACCAACCTGGACGAACTCCCGCTGATGGCGGGCTGCGGCATGAGCCCGGGCGAGGTGCTGGCGGCCACCACGTCCTCGGCGGCCCAACTGCTGGGCCACGACGACCTGGGCGTCCTCGAACCGGGCCGCCGGGCCGACCTGGTGCTCGTCGAGGGCGACGCGTACGACCTCCCGGCGCTGTCGTCGAACGTGACGGAGGTGTGGAAGGACGGGGTGCGGGTCGTGGTTCGCGAGAGCGAGAAGGGGGACTGAAGCGCGAGTGGCCGGGGTGTGCGGGTCGGGCGACGGCCGGGGGTCCCCGGCCGTCAACTCACCCGTAACACCCCGCCCCTGGCGTCACAGCCCCGGAACCAGAACGCAACGCCGGTGGACCTGTGCGGCGTTGGGCCGCGGCCTACGATCGAGATCCTTGTTCTACGCGTGTCATGCAAGGAGAACGGCGGAGGTGGGATCCGTGCGGCACGGGATCCGCGGGGCGACGGCACGGCGGTCGGGGGGCCGCGCAACGGGCGTCCTGGGAGCGGGACTTCGGCGGGCCGGGCTTCGGGGGACGAGGCTTCGGCGGACGGGGTTCGGGCGGACGGGGTTCCGGCGGGCCGGTGCGCTGCTCGTCGTGCTCGGGCTGGGTGCCGGGACCGCCGGGTGCGGGACGGACACCGGCAGTGGCACGAAGGTCACGCTCACCGTCGTGGCCGCCAACTACGGCGACAGCGTGCACAAGAACTCGCAGGGCTACTGGGACCGCGTCGCCCTCGCCTTCCACGCCGCCAACCCCGGTGTCGACGTGGTCGCCAAGGTGTACCCGGCGGACCAAGTGGACGCCAAGGTCGCCGCGTTGGTGAAGCAGGGCAAGGCCCCCGACATCGTCCAGACCGGCAGCTACGCCCAGTACGCGGCCGACGGGCTGCTCTACGACGCCGAGGACCTCCTCTCCATCAGGACCCAGGCGTCGTTCGTGCCGAGCCTCGCGGACGCGGGCAAGGTGGGGCACGAGGAGTACGGGCTGCCGTTCACGGCCAGCACGCGGCTGATGTTCTACAACAAGACCCTGTTCCGCCGGGCCGGACTGACCCCGCCCAAGACCTGGCAGCAACTCCTGGTCGACGCCCGGGTGTTGAAGGCGCAGGGCGTCACGTACCCGATCGCGCTGCCGCTCGGTCCGCAGGAGGCCGAGGCCGAGACCCTGCTGTGGCTGCTGGCCGGGGACGGCGGCTACACGGGCGACACCGGCGCCTACTCCCTCGACTCCGCCGCCAACGTCTCCACCCTCCAGTGGCTGAAGTCCACGCTCGTCGCCGAGGGCCTGACCGGCCCGGTCGCACCGGCAAAGCTCAACCTGGACAAGGCACTTGAGGCGTTCACCAACGGCGACGCGGCCATGGTCGACGCCCCGCTGTCGCTGATGCGGCAGATCGCCGACTCGGCGGACTCCGTCTCCTACGGCACCGTCCCGCTGCCCGGCCGCGACGGCCGCGCGGTACCCACGATGGGCACCGCCGACTGGATCCTCGGCTTCAAACAGCGCGGCCACCGCACCCAGATCGGCCGCTTCCTGGACTTCCTGTACCGCGACAAGTACGTCCGCGAGCAGGCCACCGAGTACCAACTCCTGCCCGTGACCACGTCGGTGAGCGACGCGATGCGCGCGAACCCGGACTACAAGGCGCTGTGGGGCGGCCTGGACTCCCTCCAGAACATGCGCCTCTACCCGCTGTCCGAGACCAACTGGTCCGAGGTCGCGACCGCGATCCGCCGGCGCATCGGCGCCGCGGTGGCCCCCGGCGGCGACCCCAGGACCGTGCTGGAGAGCATCGAGAAGACCGCCCGCGGACGCTGACCCGGCGCCGTACGCGATCATCAACTCCCTTGCGCCGTACGCAACTTAAGGCTGCACGTGGTGCACGCCCATACGCCCGGCTTCTCCGCGAGGGAGCCGAAATGTACAGGTGAACTGCCAGGTTCAGCACAGCTCGGCTCAAGGCGGTTCTTTACCTGTGCTTTTAGTTTTTGGTCCATGGCAGACAACACCTTGGGACAAGGGAACAACGAATCCAACGCATCCGGTGTCGGCTCCTCCGACACCGTCACCTCCGACCCGGGCCGGCACCGCCGGGACAAGCACGTCCAGCGCCGCCGGGTCCTGATCGGCGGGGCCACCACCGCCGTCGTCGCCGGGCTCGCCGCCGCCGGGCTCGCCTCGGCGGGCACGCTCGACGGCAGCGGCGAAAGCAGCGCCGAAAGCGGTTCCACAACCGTTTCCGACGCCGCCGAAACCACGACGGACGCCACCTCCGGCGTCTGCACCCTCAACGCCGAGGTCACCGAGGGTCCCTACTCCCTCTCCGGCGCCCTCGTCCGCGAGGACATCCGGGAGGACAAGGAGGGCGTCGAGGTCCAGTACACCTTCACCGTCGTCGACCAGGACAACGACTGCGCACCGCTCTCGGGCGCCCTCGTGGAGCTGTGGCACTGCGACTCGCTCGGCGAGTACTCCGGCTTCGTCGGCGGCAACGGCCACACCGAGGAGGACAACGGCACCTTCCTGCGCGGCGGCCAGCTCACCGGCACCGACGGGACGGTGAGCATCACGTCCATCTGGCCCGGCCACTACGTCTCGCGCGCCGTCCACGTGCACATGCGCGTGCACACGGACGTCACCCTCACCGACGACTCGTACACCGGCGGCGAGGTCATCCACACCGGCCAGCTGTTCTTCGACGCGGACATCAACGCCGAGGTCCAGGCGATCTCGCCGTACTCCGACAACACCACCGCGGAGACCGCCCTCGCGGACGACTCCATCTACGACGACGGCGGCGCCTCCTCGGGCCTGCTGACCCTGACCGCGCTCGGTTCCTCCGTCTCCGACGGCTACACGGCCACCCTCACGGTGGGCGTCAGCACCAGCTGACGTGAGCCGTAGGGCCTGTTGCTTCCGGAACCGGCCCTGCGGACCACGCGTTTGCGAACCACGCGTCCGAGAACCACGCGCACGCGAACTACGCGTCGACGGGCTGCCGTTCCCGCGCGTGCTCACCCTCCGCCGCCTTCTCCTGACGGTAGGCGCGGATCGAGTACGCCAGGGCGGCGGCCCACACCGCGTACAGCAGCACGTACACCACCGCGCTCACCCCGCCGGACGCGTCGATCCAGTCGCTGTGCAGCAGCGTGCGGATGTTGGTGACGACGATGATGCCGCCGACCGCCGAGCCGAGGATCCGCGGCGGGACCAGGCGGACCAGCCAGGCCGCGACCGGCGCCGCGATCAGACCGCCGACCAGGAACGCGAGCACCCAGCTCCACTTCAGCCCCTGCGAGCCGAGCGAGAACAGGAAACCGAGGCTCGCGGCGACCGCCACCAGGAACTCGCTGGTGTCGATCGAGCCGATCACCTTGCGCGGCTCCATCCGGCCGCTGGCCAGCAGCGCGGGCGTGCCGACCGGCCCCCAGCCGCCCCCGCCGGTCGCGTCCAGGAACCCGGCGACCAGTCCGAGCGGGGCCAGAAAACGGTTCCGCAACGGCTTTCCGAGCTGCCCCTTCGGCATCCCGCGGAAGGTGAAGCGGGACATCACGTACAGGCCGAGCCCGAGCAGGATCAGCGACATCACCGGCTCGGCGGTCTCCGTGGACAGCTTCGACAGCGCGGTGGCGCCGAGGAACGAGCCGACCGCGCCCGGGATGCCGATCCGCGCGACGACCTTCCAGTCGACATTGCCGAAGCGCCAGTGCGAGGCGCCGGACATCAGCGTCGTACCGATCTCCGAGAGGTGCACCGTCGCCGAGGCCGCGGCCGGGTTGGTGCCCATGGCCAGCAGGAGGGTGGTGGAGGTCACGCCGTAGGCCATGCCCAGACTGCCGTCGACCAGCTGGGCCCCGAGTCCCGCGAGGGCGAGCAGGATGAGCGTGCGCATGTCGTTCGTCCGTCCGTTCCGTTTCCCAGTTTTCCCACCGGTTCAGTGGGGATCGAGCGGTAAACGGTAGGCAACGAAGATGAACGGAGTCTGAGGGGTGCGTGAGCGGGGTTCAAAGGGGGCGTCGATCGTGAGCGGGCGGGGCGGCCCGCAGGGCGCGGCTCGCTGCGGACAGCTCACGCGCGAGAGCGGGCGGCTCGCGGCGGAAACCCTCGGAAAACGGTTACGAGCCGTTACCGGCGCTACAGGCACTACAGGTGTTACGCGCGCAACCTGCGTTACGGGTTCTCCCAGGCCGCCGGGTCCTCCGCGAGGCCGCGCACCAGCTCCGGCAGGCCGTTCGTGGCGATGTCCGCGACGGTCACGCCCTCCAGGATCTGGCGGACGTTCGCGCGCAGCGCCACCCACAGCGGGAGCAGCGGTTCGGCGGGGCCGGTGTACTTGAGCTGGGTGGGGCGTTCGCCGCGCACGGAGACGATGGGGCCGTCGACCGCGCGGATCAGGTCGGCCACGGTGATCGCGCCGGCCTCGCGGGCCAGCCGGTAGCCGCCGTTGCCGCCGCGCTGGCTGGAGACGACGCCCGCCCGGCGCAGGTCGGCGAGGATCCCTTCCAGGAACTTGTGCGGGATGTCCTGCGCGGTGGCGATCGACTCCGCCTTCACCGGGCCCTCGCCCTGCCGGACGGCCAGTTCCAGGGCCGCCCGTACCGCGTAATCCGCCCGTGCCGAGATCCTCATGGTCCCCATTGTCGCCCGGCCGCCGCCGACCATGGCCAGAACCGGCACACCGGAGGAGTCGCGACGGTGTCCACGACCGTCACGGACTCCCCCGGTGCGCCCGCGAGCGACCGGCGGTCGTCAACCGACCTGACAGGGAAGGGTCGTCGCGGTATCACCGCCGGAACCGGTTACGACGTATCCGAACGTCGTGCTCTCCCCCGGATCGAGGGATCCGTTCCAGTCGGCGTTGTGGACCATCACGTCCTGTCCGCTGTAGGTGGCGTTGCCGTTCCACAGGCTGTCGACCTGCTGGCCGGACGGCAGCGTCCAGTCGACCATCCAGCCGAGCATGGACACGTCTCCGGAGTTGGTGACGGTCACCTCGGACTGGTAACCGCCGGGCCAACTGCCCGTCGTCGTACGGGTGGCGGCGCACTTGCCGGGGACGGGCTCGGTGGGGTTGCCCGGGTCGTGGATGCCGGTGACCTCGCCGTTGCCGCCGTCGAAGACGACGTCGGAGCAGGAGTAGAAGGTCTCGGCGCTGTCCGAGCGCTGCCACACCATGTAGATGATGTTGCGCCCCGACTTGTTGGCCGGAAGCTGCCCGGTCCAGGAGTAGTTGGCCTCGACCGTGCCCGGACTGCCGTTCAGCGGCGGGTGGTCGACGGTCAGGAACGGCTGGTCCTCCATGTCGTCCCAGGTGAGCGGCTTGGTCGGGTCGAAGCCGTCCTTGGTGACGTAGACGTAGAACCAACCCGGGTGCGCCGCCCACGCGTTGTAGGAGAAGTCGACCGTCGCACCCGAGGTGAGGTGGGTGACGGGCCAGTCGTCGCGGGCCAGGTTGAAGCCGGTGAAGTTGGTGTTGCCGCCGCTGCACAGTTCGCCGTCCGGCACGAACCCGCGGGTGCGGCCGGCGCCGTCCGAGCGCAGTACGGAGAACCAGTTGTAGAACGGCGTGGTACCGCTTACCTGTTGTGCCGCTTTGCAGGCCGGGTTGACGGGCTTGATCTCACCGGTGTCGGTGAGGGCGTCCTGCCAGCACAGGAAGGTGCGGCTGCCGGGTTTCATGGGGGTGCCGTGGGCCTCCGCCCGGCCACCGGTCGTGAGGACGAGGCCGACGGCCGGGACGGTGGCCAGCAGGGAGACCATGACCAGGAGCAGGGCTCTGGTGCGGAGTGTGGCGCGTAAGCGGGCACGTAGTTTTGTCAGGATCATGACAGAAGAGTCCGTCCTTTCGCGTACGGGCCGTGCGGATGGGTGTGCGGATGCATGGGGATGTGCGGGGTGCGGAGGTGCGCGGGTCGCGGGTGCGCCGGGCGTGCGAGGCGGGAGCGGCCCGAGGGGGACGGGTTCCGGTCCGCCCCCTCATGGGAGCGCTCCCACCTCACCCATCCGTGAAGCTAGCGCGAACCCAAGGGACTGTAAAGGACTGTCAACTTCCGATACGGGACAGCGGATACGCCCCGCCGGTCCCGTCACCGACTCAACCGGACGGCGTGACCGGGGGCCGCATGCCGAGCCACTGCTCGGCGCCCCACGCCTCGAACCGCTCCACCTCGGTGAACCCCAGCTTCGCCGCGAGGCGCATCGAGCGCTCGTTGGCGGTCTGGGTGGCGAGCACCACCGGCTCGCCGGGAAGCGCGGCGGCGAGCCAGCCGAGTGCCGCCGCGCACGCCTCGGCGGCGTACCCGCATCCCCACGCCCGCGGCAGGAAGAGATAGCCGAGGTCGACCTTCCCCACCGCCGCCGGACGACGGTGCCCGGTCGCCCTCCTGAGCAGGATCTGGCCGATCATCGCGCCGTCGAGTTCGACGACGAAACTCCCGGGCCACCGCTCGGGCACCTCGGGCGTCTCGCGTTCGAGTTCGTCACGCGGCCGGGGTCCGCCGAGGTAGGTGTGCGCCTCCGCCGAGGCGAGCAGTTCGATGAACGCCGCACGGTCCCGCGCCTCGGACCCACGGAGCACGAGCCGCTCGGTCCTGATCGGCCCGGGCGGCCAGACCACGAGTCCCAGATCTTCCATCCGCGCACGCTAACAGGCGCTCGAACGGTCGAACGACCCCGGCCGGGATACGGCCTAGGCGGACTGGTTGAGCCGACTAGCCGAGCCGGATGACGTTCCAGGAAAGCGGTTCCAGGACAGTGTTCAGGGTGCCGTTCGTGAGGGTGGTGCCGGTGGCGGGGTGCGGGGCTACGCGTTCCGGGTCGGTGCGGGTGTTGCGGGCGTCCGGGTCGGCGTCAGCGAGGACGCTGTGTTCGGCCACCACGGTCAGGTCCAGGCCCTGGAGGGCGACTTCGAGGGGCAGCGATTCGGTACGGCTGCGGTTGACGGCGAAAACGGTTACCGAGCCGTTTTCCGCGCGCACGGCGGTGGCGTGCAGCAGGTCGGCCTCGCCGTACTTCCTGGTCTCGTACGTCGGCGAGTCGACGCGGACGTCGAGCACCTGGCCGCGGCCGTACCGGGACGCCTGCGCGAACGGGAAGAACGTGGTCTGCCGCCAGGCCGGGCCGCCCGGTTCGGTGAGGATCGGGGCGATGACGTTCACCAGCTGGGCGAGGCAGGCGACGGTGACGCGGTCGGCGTGCCGGAGCAGGGCGATGAGGAGGGAGCCGAAGACGACGGCGTCCATGACGCTGTAGTTGTCCTCCAGCAGCCGCGGGGCCTCCGGCCAGTCGGTCCGGTCGATGCCCTCCGCGTGTTCGTGCCACTCGTCGAGGTACCAGACGTTCCACTCGTCGAAGGAGAGGTTGATCTTCTTCTTGGACTTCAGCTTGGCGCCGACGTGGTCGCAGGTGGCGACGACGTTGTCGATGAAGGACTCCATGTCGACGGCGGAGGCGAGGAAGGAGTCCAGGTCGCCGTCGGTCGGCCAGTAGTAAGCGTGCAGCGAAACGTAGTCCACGAGGTCGTACGCCTCGGTCAGGACCGTCGCCTCCCACTCGGCGAAGGTGGCCATGGACTGGCTGGAGGAGCCGCAGGCGACGAGTTCGACGCTCGGGTCGATCTGGCGCATCGCGCGGGCGGTCTCGGCGGCGATGCGGCCGTACTCGGCGGCGGTCTTGTGGCCGGTCTGCCAGGGGCCGTCCATCTCGTTGCCCAGGCACCACAGCCGGATGCCGAAGGGGTCCTTGTCGCCGTGCGCGACGCGCAGGTCCGACAGGGCCGTGCCGGAGGCGTGGTTGGCGTACTCCTGGAGTTCGAGGGCCTCGGCGACGCCGCGGGTGCCGAGGTTGACGGCCATCATCGGCTCGGCCTGCGGGCCGATCTTCTTCAGGAAGGCGATGTACTCGGACAGGCCGAAACGGTTCGTCTCGGTGGAGTGCCAGGCCAGGTCGAGCCGGCGGGGGCGCTCCTCGGCGGGGCCGACGGAGTCCTCCCACTTGTAGCCGGAGACGAAGTTTCCGCCGGGGTAGCGCACGGCGGTGACGCCCAGTTCGCGGATCAGGTCGAGGACGTCCGTGCGCAGGCCCGCCTCGTCGGCCGTGGGGTGACCCGGCTCGTACAGACCGGTGTACACGCACCGGCCGAGGTGCTCCACGAAGGAGCCGAAGAGGCGGGGGTTGACCTCTCCGACGGTGAAGGCGGGGTCGAGGGTGAAGCGGGCGGACGGCTGCGCCGGGCTGGGGGAGGACGGCTGCGGGGTGCTGGACATGGGGCGGGCTGGGTCCTTTGCCGTTTCGGGGTGTTCGGTATGCCGGAGATCGCTCGCCACTTCGGACGAGACCGTAAGTAGGAAGCGGTTACGCGTCGATGAGCCCGGGGGTGGGCGGCAGAAGGTTGCCGGGTCCGCCCCCGGTCCCTCACCCGGCGAACGCCCGCTGTGCCACTCCCTTGCCCGCGCCCGGGATCACCAGGAGTGAACCCGAGAGGGGGGTCGGGGCGGCCAGGCCCGTGCGGGCGGTGGTGATGTAGAGGTCGGTCAGGTCCGGGCCGCCGAAGGCGCAGGCCGTGGTGCGGGGGGCGGGGACGGACAGGACGCGGTCCAGGGTGCCGTCGGGGGTGTAGCGGCGGACTCCCCCGCCGTCCCACAGAGCGACCCAGACGCAGCCGTCGGCGTCCACCGTGAGGCCGTCGGGCCAGCCCGCGCCCTCCTCGACCGTCGCCAACGTCCGCCTGTTGGTGGGGGGTTGGGCGCCGGTGGGGTCGTAGTCGAAGACGTCGATACGGCGGGTGGGGGTGTCGATGTAGTACATGAGGCGGCCGTCCGGGCTCCAGCCCGTGCCGTTGCTCACCGTGACGTCGTCGAGGAGGAGCGTCGGGGTGCCGTCCGGGGCGTAGCGGGTCAGGGTGCCGCCGCCCGCCCGTTCGTCGTAGCGCATGGTGCCCGCCCAGAGGGAGCCGTCCGGGGCGACCGCGGCGTCGTTGGCGCGGCGGCCGGGGACGAGGTCCCGGCGCAGCCAGTGGAAGGTGTCGTCCGGGTCCAACAGGGCGATGCCGTCACGGAGGTTGAGGACCAGGCCGCCGCCCTCGCGGGGCTTGACCGCGCCGATGTGCTGGTCGGTGGTGCGGACCGTGCGGTGCCCGGTGGCGGGGTCGTAGGTGTGGATGCGGGAGCCGAGGATGTCGATCCAGATCAGCCGCCCGGTGGCCGGGTCCCAGGTGGGGCCCTCGCCGAGGGTGGCCTCGGCGCGGACGGCGATGTCGTAACCGGTTTCGCGCACTGTTTCGCTCACTGTGCGCTCCGGTGACCGAGGCGCTCGGAGAGGTCGGCGGCGCCCTTGGCGGCCAGTTGTTCGAGTTCGACGCGGCGGTCGTCGCTCCAGCGGATCATGGGCACGGAGATGGACAGCGCGGCCACCACCTGCCCGGTGCGGTCGCGCACGGGGGCGGCGACGCAGCTGACGTCCGGGTTGGACTCGCGGGTCTCCACCGCGATGCCCCGGGCCCGGATCTCGGTGAGCGCCTCGCGCAGGGCACCGGGGTCGGTGATGCTGTTCGGCGTCATCGCGGCGAGGGGGACGTCGTCCGGGACGCGGACGGTCAGCTCCGGCTCGGGCAGCGAGGCCAGCAGCATCTTGCCGACGGAGGTGCAGTGCGCGGGCAGTCTGCGGCCCGCGGCGGACACCATGCGCACCGCGTGTGTGGAGTCCACCTTGGCGATGTAGATGACGTCCGTGCCCTCCAGGATCGCCACGTGCACGGTCTCGTCGCAGGTCTCGGCGACGGTACGGGCCACGTGCTGGCCCTCCGCGGCGAGGTCCAGCTGCTCGGCGTACCGGGCCCCCAGCTGATACGGCCGTACCCCGAGGCGGTAGCGTCCCGGTTGTCCCGGTACGGGCACGATGTAGGAGCGCGCGGCGAGCGTGGTGACCAGTTCGTGCACGGTGGTGCGCGGCAGTTGGAGCTTGCGCACGATGTCGGGGGCGGAGAGCGTGCCGTCCCCGTCGAGGAACAGCTCCAGTATGTCGAGCGCCCGGGTCACAGCAGGTACGAGGCGTCCCACGACCGGCCCCCCTTCCTTACCTGTTCGATATTTCAACTGACGGTCGGAATCGCGAACAGGCTACTCATGGTGTCTTTACCGGGGCAATGGGCGTGCGTGGACAAGTGCGTACGCGCGGGCATGGACGGGTGTGCACGCGTGGGCCCGGACGGGTGCGCACATGCGGGCATGCGGGCCCGGACGGGTGTGCACGCGTGGGCCGCCGGTCGCCCCGGGGGCGCTGGGGGGACGGCCCCGCTCAGCCGTCGAGGTGCCCGAACGCCGTGCGCAGCAGGTCGTGGGCGACGGTCAGGGTGCGGTCCGGCTCGGGCAGGGCGGCGTAGGCGAAGAGCGCGGAGCGGATGGCGCCGGCGGCGGCGCGGGCGAGCACCGCGGCCCGCAGCGGGGTGGCCGTCGCCGGGTCGCGCAGCGCCAGCCGCTCCTGGAACGCCTGCGCCAGCCCGTCCTCGAACTGGAGCAGGACCGGCGGGAGTTGGCGCGGCGACGGGTCCGGGAACCGCTGCGGGGGGCCGCTGAACATCACGCCGAGTTGTTCGTCGGCGGCCAGTTCCAGGACCACGGCGAGGGCGGCGGCGTACGGGCTCTCGTCGGCCGGGCGGTGCACGACCAGGGTGCGGATGTGCGGGATGAGGTCGAGGACCTCGGCGAGGACCAACTCCTCCTTGGAGGGGAAGTACCGGAAGAAGGTCCGCTCGGTGACCCCGGCGGCGGAGGCGATGTCCCGCACGGTGGTGCGCGCGTAGCCGCGCTCCTCGAACATGCGCCGGGCCGCCTCCTGGAGCGCCTTGCGGGTCGCCGCCTTGTGCGCCTCGCGCCGCCCGAGGGGCTCCGCGCGCCGGGTACCGGTACCGGGGTTCGCCATGTGAGGAGTATCGCAGTCGCAAAAAGGAGCCGGGATCAAAGTGTCAGTACTGACACTTTGGTTATGCTGTCAGTCATGACACTTTTACGCAGGGGGTCGGGCAGGGGGCGGGGCGGACGCCGTGGAGCGCGCTTCCTCGCCCTGGGCGTCGTCGCGGCCGTGCTGCTCACCGGGGTGGTCACGGAGGCGGTCGTACGCCACCGGACGGCCGCCCGGCTCGCGGACCGCATGGAAACCCGGCTGCACACCGGGGTCGACGTCGGCCTCGGCCCCACCCCGGTGCTCCTCCAGCTGGCCCGCGGCTCCTTCCCCCGGGTGCAGGTGTCGGGGAGCGACGCGACCTTCCGGAAATTCACCGGCGTCGACCTGCACGCCCGGCTCGACGACGTGACCCGCTCCGCCGACGGCCTGTCCGTGCGCGACTCGCGGGTGCGGGCCGAGATGCCGGACGACGCCCTGGCCGGCACGGTCGCCGCGGCCACGGGCGGCGCGCCGACCGTGACGGCCGATCCGGACGCGTCCCAACTCATCGTCCACGCGGGCCCGTTGGGGCAGATCTCGATCGCCTACCGGCCCACGCTGCGCGACGACGGGATCCACCTCGAACGCACCTCGGTGCACGTCGGCGAACGCACCGTGCCCGACGCCCTCGCCGACCGGCTGCTCCAGGGCACGCCCCAGGAGTTCGACCTCTCCGGCCTCCCCCTCGACCTCAAGCCCGAGCGGCTCACCGTCACCGCGGACGGCCTGCGCCTCGACCTGACCGGCGGCCCCGCCACGGTGAAGACCTGAGCCCTCCCCCAACTCCCGCACCACACCTGCCTCTACGCACGAGGAGCATCTCCGTGGCGACATGGCTCTACCGGCTCGGACTCGGCGCCTGCCGACGACGGCGGCTCGTCCTCGCGGCCTGGCTGGCCGTACTGGCAGCCGCCGTCTGCTGCCTCGCCGTCCTGGGCGGCAAGCTCGACAACGAGTTCACCATCCCGGGCTCCGAGTCCCAGCGGGCGCAGGACACGATGGCCCAGGACTTCCCCGCCGCCGCCGGAACCAGCGCCCAGATCGTGTTCACCGCGCCCGCGGGCCACAAGGTCACCGACCCCGGCCCCGCCGCCGCGATCCAGCAGACCCTGGCAGCGGCTCAACAGGCCCCGCAGGTAGCCCTGGTGATCCCGCCCGCGAAGGCCGGCACCGTGACCCCCGACGGGCGCACCGCGCTGGCGCAGGTCAACTACGACGTCAAACGCTCGGGCCTGGACGACGGCGCCCTCGACGCGCTGGAGGACACCACCCATTCGGCCACCGCCGCCGGCCTCACCGTCTCGGTCGGCGGACAGGCGTACGGCAACGGGGTGTTGACCCCCGGCGTCCTCGAACTGCTCGGCGTGGTGGTCGCGTTGGCCGTCCTGGGCATCACCTTCGGCTCGCTGCTCGCGGCCGGGATGCCGCTGCTGAACGCGTTCGTCGGCGTCGGCACCGGGCTGTGCGGGCTGCTCGCGGTCTCCTCGGGGCTGACGGTCTCCTCGACCGCGCTGAGTCTCGCGCTGATGCTGGGGCTCGCCGTCGGCATCGACTACACCCTGTTCGTGCTGTCCCGGCACCGCACCCAGCTCGCCCAGGGCATGGATCCGCGCGAGTCGGCGGGCCGGGCGGTCGGCACGGCGGGCAGCGCGGTGGTGTTCGCCGGGACGACGGTCGTGATCGCGCTCGTCGGACTGACCGTGGTGCGGATCCCCTTCCTCACCGTGATGGGGCTGAGCGCGGCGGCCACGGTGCTGATCGCCGTTCTCGTCGCCGTCACGCTGCTGCCCGCGCTGTTCGGCCTGGCGGGGGCCCGGCTGACACCGCGGGCGGGGTCGCGGGCGGCGCGGCGGGCCGAGGCTGCGGCATCGATGGATGAACATGTAGGGGCGGACGCCGCGGATTCCGTCACCGCCGGGGGCAACGGGCAGGCCCCGTCCGGGGAGTTGGCCAACTCCCCGACCATGGGCCGCCGTTGGGCGCTGCTGGTGACCCGGCGGCCGCTGCTGGTGATCGTCGGGGTGGTCGCGGCCCTCGTGACGCTGGCGCTGCCCGCCGCCGGTCTGCGGCTCGCCCTGCCCGACAACGGCAGTGCCGCGCACGGGACTTCGCAGCGCGAGACCTACGACACCGTGGCGAAGGCGTTCGGGCCCGGCTTCAACGGACCGCTCCTGGTCCTGGCCGAGGCGGACGCCAAGGGCGAGGCCGGGCAGCGCGAGGCGGCGGCCGTCGCGGCCCGGCTGGGGAAGCTGCCGGGGGTGGTGCGGACCGCCGCTCCGCAGTACGCGCCCGCGTCCGGGCGGGCGGTGATCCAGCTCGTGCCCGAGGGCGGACCGCAGGACGAGTCCACCCAGGACCTGGTCGACACCATCCGTTCCGACGCGCCCGCCGTCGAGCGCGACACCGGCGCCGCCGTGTCGGTCACCGGCTCCACCGCCATCGGCATCGACGTGTCCGCCCGGCTGAGCGCGTCCCTGCTGCCGTTCGCGGCGGTCGTCGTCGGGCTCTGCCTGGTGCTGTTGCTGCTGGTGTTCCGCTCCCTCGTCGTCCCGGTCAAGGCGACGGTGGGCTTCCTGCTGTCGGTGGCGGCCTCGTTCGGCGCGGTCGTGGCGGTCTTCCAGTGGGGCTGGCTGGCCGACGTGTTCGGGGTGGCCAGCACCGGCCCCGTGGTCAGTTTTCTGCCGATCGTGCTGATGGCGGTGCTTTTCGGCCTCGCGATGGACTACGAGGTGTTCCTGGTCTCCAGCATGCGCGAGGAGTGGGTGCGCACGCGCCGGGCCGAAACCGCCGTCGTCGACGGGGCCGCGCGGGCCTCGCGGGTGGTGACGGCGGCGGCCCTCATCATGTTCTTCGTCTTCTCCAGCTTCGTGACCTCCGAGGACGCCATCGTCAAACCCATCGCGTTCTCCCTGGCGTTCGGGGTCCTCGTGGACGCCTTCGCCGTCCGGATGACGCTCGTGCCCGCGGTGCTCTCACTGGTGGGCAGCGGCGCGTGGTGGCTGCCCCGCCGGCTGGACCGGCTGCTGCCCGACCTGGACATCGAGGGTGCGCGCCTGCACGAGCCCGGGGCCGTCCTCACCGCGGCCGACGACGAGGACACCGCACCGCCGGATCCACCGGAGCAGTCGGACCCACCGGAGCAGTCGGAGCAGTCGGAGCAGTCGGAGCAGTCGGAGCAGTCGGAGCCACCAAACCCGTCAGACGGGTCCGACCACCCGGTCCGCACGTCCGGAGGTGCCTGAGCCCGGCCGATGGTGAATTACTCGCCGCCCCGACCGAATTACCCCGGTTGAATTCCGGACAGATAAATCACGCTTACCGATCGACCTGCCTTCTCGGTTCGCCTGGAGGCAGGTCTTCGCTTTCCCCGTGCAATTTATTTCGACCCGGAAAACTCTCCGCGGAATATTTGATTCCACTGAACCCCCCGTGTTTGACTTGTGAAGCAACGAATCGGCAACCGGTTCGAATGGGGTAGCCCGACCACGCACTCCAACCCTCCCGACCGACCTGCTCCGCCCTCACTCTGAACAGGGCAAATACGCCTCGGTACGGTACGACACCGCCCGCGCAACGGCGCACGGGGCTCGGTTACGACATGCACGGTTCCCCCCGTCCCGGGGCCGATTTTCCCTGCCCAAAAAGCAAAGGAAACAAGCATGCGCCTCGATGCAGAGACAGCTCCCGCGATCCGCGGACTGCGCACTGTGGCCCGCCCGGTCATCACCGGCTCGTCGCATTCATTCCCCGCCACCAGGACCAGCCAGGACGACCTGTGGCAGGACTTTTTTCTGGAGCACTACGACGGTTTTCCGCTGGCCCGCCGGATATTCGAGAACTCCGGAATCAGCTCCCGCTGTACCGCCGTGGACCCGCGCACCGAGAAGGGGGTGTCCCAGTGGAGTACCGGTCAGCGCATGTCCCGGTACATCGAGGAGGCCGTCCCCCTCGGCAAGCGGACCGTCACCGCGGCGCTGGAGTCGGCGGGCCTGGCCCCGCAGGACCTGGGCCTGTTAGCCGTGGCCTCCTGTACGGGCTACACGACGCCGGGCCTCGACCTGCGGCTCGCCGACGAGCTCGGCCTGAGCACCAGGATCCAGCGGCTGTTCGTCGGGCACATGGGCTGTTACGCGGCGGTGCCCGCGCTCGGCGCCGTCTCGGACTTCGTCGCCGCCCGCGGCCGGCCGGCCCTGCTGCTGTGCCTCGAACTCACCTCGCTGCACGTCCAGCCGCCCACCCGTGACCTCGAACAGGTCGTGGCGCACGCGCTGTTCGCGGACGCCGCCGCGGCCGTCGTCCTGGAACCCGACGCGACCAGCGGCTACGAGGTGGTCGACGTCGTGGCCGTCACCGACCACAGCACCGCCGACCACATGAGCTGGCAGATCACCGACCTCGGCTTCAAGATGGGCCTGTCGCCCAAGGTGCCCGACGTGCTCGCCCAGCACGTTGGCGAGGTCGTGCGCGACCAGTTGCTCGCCCCGCACGGGCTCACCCCCGCCGACGTCAACGGCTGGGCGGTGCACCCCGGCGGCAAGCGGATCCTGGAGGTCGTCGGCGAACGGCTGAAGCTGCCCGCGGACGCGCTGGACACCTCGTACCGGGTCCTGGACGAGTGCGGCAACTGCTCCTCGCCCACCGTCCTCATGGTCCTCGAACAACTGCCGCACGCCCAGGGCCCGGTGGTCGCCCTGGCCTTCGGACCGGGCCTGACGCTGTACGCCGCACTGCTGCGCCGTTCCTGAACTCCCCCCACCCCCACGCGCCTTGGCGCAAGCTTCCGTACGGCAGCCCCGTACGCGCACCTTCCCGCACGGCCGTCCCACGGAAGTCGTCGAAACCCACGGACGCACGGAAGGCTCGATTGTCATGTCCAGCACCACTCCAGCATCTGTATCGCCCACCTCATCCGCACCACCGGCCCCGCCCGCCCCGGCCCAGGTCTTCGTCACCGGCACCGGGCGCTGCGGCTCGACCCTGGTCTCCGCGCTGCTGCGCGAGCACCCCCGGGTGCTGAGCCTGTCGGAGCTGTTCAACCACCTCACCGACATGTACCGGATCACCGCCCGCGTCTTCCCCGAAGGCACCCTGAGCGGGGCGGAGTTCTGGCGGATCCTGTCCTCCCGCAACGCCGTCAACCGGCTGCTGACCACGCACGGCCTGGCGCCGAAGGAGATCCTCTACCCGGCGTCCGGCAGCGCCCGCTACTCCGGCGAGAGCGGCATCCCGGCCCTCCTGCTGACCACCCTCCCCCACCTCACCGACACCCCGGAGGCGCTGTACGAGGAGGTCGGGGCCGCGGTCGCGCAGTTCCCCGACGCCCCGGTCGGCGCCCACTACACCCGGCTGTTCTCCTGGCTGTGCACCCGGTTCGGCAAGAGCCTGTGGGCCGAGCGCAGCGGCGGTTCGCTGATCCTCACCGAACAGTTCCGGCAGCACTTCCCCGAGGCCCGGTACCTGCACATCGTGCGCGACGGGCGGGACTGCGCGCTGTCCATGAGCCGCCACTCCGGTTTCCGCATGGGCGCGGTCGTCATGGCCCTCAGCCTCACCCTGGGCCACGACCCGTACGCCGAGACGGGGCCCGCCGGGGGCGAACTCGGCTTCGTACCGGAGGAGTTGCTGCCGTTCCTGCCGGACCGGTTCGACGCCGCCGCCGAGCGCGACTACCGGCTGCCGCCCTCGCTGTTCGGCACGTACTGGTCGGACGAGATGCGGCGCGGCATGGAAGCGCTGTCGGCGCTGCCGGCCGGGAACGTGCTGCACGTCTGGTACGAGGACCTGCTCGCCGCGCCGGGGCCGTCCCTGCGCCGGATCGCCGAGTTCCTCGGGCCCGAGTTCGCCGACGAGGAGTGGGAGCGGCGCAGCGCCGCCCGGGTGGCCCGGCCCTCCTCGTCCTGGCGGGAGCTGCCCGCCGCCGAGCGCGACGAACTCGACGAGGCGTGCCGCGCCGGGTTCTCCTCGCTCGCCGCGCACGACGTGAACCGTTACGACAACTCCCCCCTGCGGAGCGGCATATGAGTACCCGCAAGCCCAGCACCGGCGGCGCCACCGTATGGCTGACCGGTCTGCCCAGTTCCGGCAAGACCACGCTCGCCCAGGCGCTCGCCAGCAGGCTCACCCGGGAGGGGCAGCGGGTGGAGGTGCTCGACGGCGACGAGATCCGCACCTTCCTCAGCGCCGGACTCGGCTTCACCCGCGAGGACCGCGACACCAACGTCCAGCGCATCGGCCTGGTCGCGGAGGTGCTCGCCCGCAACGGGATCCTGGTCCTCGTCCCCGTCATCGCCCCCTACGCCGACAGCCGCGAGGCGGTGCGCAAACGCCACGAGGCAAGCGGGACACCGTACTTGGAGATCCATGTCGCCACCCCGCTCCAGGTCTGCGCCGTACGGGACGTGAAGGGGCTGTACGCGCAGCAGCGGGCCGGCCGGCTCTCCGGGCTCACCGGGGTCGACGACCCCTACGAGCCGCCCCGGGCGCCGGACGCGCGGGTGGAGACGCAGCTGGAGTCGGTGCCGGAGTCGGTCGAGGTGCTGCATGTCCTGCTGGCCGAACGGGGGTTGCTGTGACAACGGCTGCAACCAAGGCCGTCGGGGCTCGACTTGACGGACCGTCAACTCCCGGTCCGCTCGGGCACATGGACGTGCTGGAGTCCGAGGCGGTGCACATCCTGCGTGAAGTGGCAGGGGAGTTCGAGCGGCCCGTGGTGCTGTTCTCCGGCGGCAAGGACTCGGTGGTGATGCTGCACCTGGCGGTGAAGGCGTTCGCGCCCGCGCCGGTGCCGTTCCCGCTGCTGCACGTGGACACCGGGCACAACTTCCCCGAGGTGCTCGCCTACCGGGACCGGGTGGTGGCGGCGCACGGACTGCGGCTGCACGTGGCCTCGGTGCAGGAGTACATCGACCGGGGAACGCTGCGGGAGCGGCCGGACGGCACCCGCAACCCGTTGCAGACCGTGCCGCTGCTGGCGACGATCGCCGGGAACCGGTTCGACGCGGTGTTCGGGGGCGGGCGGCGCGACGAGGAGAAGGCCCGCGCCAAGGAGCGGGTGTTCTCGCTGCGCGACGAGTTCGGCGGCTGGGACCCGCGCCGCCAGCGGCCCGAGTTGTGGCAGCTCTACAACGGGCGGCACACCCCCGGCGAACACGTACGCGTCTTCCCGCTGTCCAACTGGACCGAGCTGGACGTGTGGCAGTACATCGCCCGCGAGCGCATCGAGCTGCCGTCCATCTACTTCACGCACGAGCGCGAGGTGTTCCTGCGCGGCGGCATGTGGCTGGCGCCGGGCGCCTGGGGCGGCCCCCGCGAGGGGGAACCGGTGGAACGGCGCCGGGTGCGCTACCGCACCGTCGGCGACATGTCCTGCACCGGCGCGGTCCTGTCCGGCGCGGCCGGTGTCGACGAGGTGATCACCGAACTCATGGCGTCCCGGCTCACCGAACGCGGCGCCACCCGCGCCGACGACCAGTTGTCGGAATCCGCCATGGAGGACCGCAAGCGCGAAGGGTACTTCTGACCATGACCGAACTGGACCACCCCAGGGACTCCACCGCCGCGCTGATGATGCGCGGGATCTTCCACGAGGTCAGGAACCGGCTCGCGACCACGAACCCCACGCTCACGACCCCCACGCGGTCGGGAAGGGGCGCGCAGGAAGGACGTACAGCAGCCATGGCCATGGAACACGGCGGCCAGGACCTCGACCAAGACCTCGACCAGGACCTCGGCCAGGACCTCGATCCGTCCCGATGTCCGCACGAAGCCGACACCATCTCCGACACCGCCTCTGAAGCCTTTGACGCTGGTCAACTCCCGGACGGCGCACCGCAGTTGCTGCGCTGGGCGACCGCCGGTTCGGTGGACGACGGCAAGTCCACCCTGGTCGGCCGCCTGTTGCACGACTCGAAGTCGGTCCTCGCCGACCAACTGGAGGCCGTCTCCCGGGTGTCCGCGGGCGAGGGCCCCGACCTGGCGCTGCTGACGGACGGCCTGCGCGCCGAGCGCGAGCAGGGCATCACCATCGACGTCGCCTACCGCTACTTCGCCACTCCCCGGCGGCGGTTCGTACTCGCCGACACCCCCGGGCACGTCGAGTACACCCGCAACATGGTGACCGGGGCGTCCACCGCCGAACTGGCCGTGATCCTCGTCGACGCGCGCAAGGGTGTCGTCGAACAGACCCGCAGGCACGCGGCTGTTACCGCGCTGCTGCGCGTCCCGCACGTCGTCCTCGCCGTCAACAAGATGGACCTGGTCGACTACGCGCGGCCCGTATTCGCCCGTATCGCCGAGGAGTTCACGTGGTACGCGGCCGGACTCGGCATCCAGGACGTCGTCGCCGTACCGATCTCCGCGCTCGCGGGGGACAACGTGGTGGCGCCCTCGACCCGCATGGACTGGTACGAGGGCCCGACCGTCCTGGAGCACCTGGAGACCGTCCCGGTCACCCACGACCCGGCCGGGCAGCCCGCGCGCTTCCCCGTGCAGTACGTCATCCGGGGCGGGGAGTCGCGGCTGTACGCCGGTCAGGTCGCCGCCGGGGAACTGCGGGTCGGCGACCGGGTCACCGTGCTGCCGTCGGGGCGTGGCACCACCGTCACGGGCATCGACCTGCTCGGTACCCCGGCCCAGGCGGTGCGGGCGCCCCAGTCGGCGGCGCTGCGGTTCGCCGACGACCTGGACGTGGCCCGGGGCGACCTCGTGGTCCCGGCCCAGGCGGCGCCCACGGTGTCCCAGGACGTGGCGGCGACAGTCTGCCACCTGCACGAACGCCCCCTGCGCGCAGGCGATCAGCTCCTCCTCAAGCACACCACGCGCACGGTGCGCGCGGTGGTCCGCCACATCCCCGGACGCGACCGCCTCGGCCTCAACGACATCGGCGAAGTGGTGCTGCGCACGGCGGAGGGCATCGCTCTCGACCGGTACGAGGACAGCCGGCGGACGGGGTCGTTCGTGCTCATCGACCCGGCGGACGGGGCCACGTTGACGGCCGGGATGGTGGGGGTGAGTGGGGGGGGGGGGCCGGCGGGGGCCGGCGCGGGTGCGTCGGTCCCGGCCACCGGTATGTCGGTCCCGGCCGGTCCATCGGTCCCCGCCACCGGTGTGCCGGTCCCGTCCGGTTCGTCGGGGACTGTCGGTTCGTCGGGGACTGTCGCGGGGGCCGGTGGCCTTCCCGGGAAGCCCGATGCGGCCGTCTGACGGCTGCCCCGGTGGTGCACGGCCCGGCCGCTCCGCGCGCGCGATCCCGCTGTGTTCCGTGCTGGTCCTGCTGCTGTGGCTGGTGGCGGGATGCGGCTACGGGTCGCGCGCGCCCGCGGCTGCGGCCGTGCCCGCCGCCGGGAGCGGGGCGCCGCTGTCGGCACCGTCCGTGCGGATCGGGTACTTCGCGAACGTCACCCATGCCACCGCCCTGGTCGGCGTCCAACGAGGCTTCCTCGCCCGCGAGTTGGGCGGCACCCGGCTGCGGACCCAGGTCTTCGACGGCGGCCCGGCGGCACTTGAGGCGCTCAACGCCGGTGCCCTGGACATGGCTTGGATGGGACCCTCCCCCGCCGTCAACGGCTACCTGCGCTCGGGCGGCCGTTCGCTGCGGGTCGTCTCGGGTGCCGCCTCCGGCGGGGCGGCCCTGGTCGTCGCCCCCGGCGCCGCCGTCCACGGCACGGACGTACGGGGGTTGCGCCTGGCGACCCCGGAGACGGGCAACACGCAGGACATCGCGTTGCTGCACTGGCTGCGGCAACGGGGCTACCACGTGGACCCGCGCACCGGTGGCGGTGACGTGACGGCGGTCCGCCAGTCCACCAGGGAGATCCCCACCAGCTTCCGGCAGGGCGCGATCGACGGGGCGTGGGTGCCCGAGCCGGTCGCCTCCCAGCTCGTCGCCGCCGGTGGGCACGTCCTGGTCGACGAGCGGTCGCTGTGGCCGGACGGCTCGTTCGTGACCGCCCTCGTGGTGGTCTCCCGGACCTTCCTCGCCGACCATCCGGACGTCGTCGAAGCCGTCCTGCGCGGCTCGGTGCGCACCAACGCGTGGATCCACGCCCATCCCGACGCGGCCCGGGCGAGCGTGGGCCGGGCGCTCAGCGCGCTGGGACGGCCGCTGGCACCCGGCGTGCTCGCCGCGGCCTGGCGGCACGTCCGCGTCCTGGACGATCCGCTCGCCTCGACCCTCGCCGAGGAGGCCGGGCGGGCGGCGGACCTCGGGCTGCTGGGCACGGCGAGCGGTGCCTCGGTGCGGGCCGGGGACACCCCGCTGAAGGGGATCCTCGACCTCGGCCCACTCGACCGGGTGCTCGCCGGGCGGGGCAGACCGGCGGTGTCCGACGCGGGCCTCGGCGCCACGACCGACTCATCTACCAACCACCATACCCAGTAAGGAAATTGACGATATGTCAGAAACACTGGTACGGGCCGGGGTTCCGCCCCGTCCCGGGTCCGGGAACGGCTCCCAGGACCGTCCCGCCGTACGCCTCGCGCAGGTCTCCAAGTGGTTCCGGACCGCCGACGGAGGACGGCAGACGGTCCTGGACGGCATCGATCTGACCGTCGGCCAGGGGGAGTTCGTGTGCCTGCTGGGCGCCTCCGGGTGCGGCAAGTCCACCCTGCTCAACCTGGCGGCCGGACTCGACGAACCCTCCGCGGGCGACATCGACCTGCCCGGCGGTCGCCGCCCCGCCCTGATGTTCCAGGACCACGCGCTGTTCCCCTGGCTCACGGCCGGGCGCAATGTCGAACTCGCGCTGCGGCTGCGGGGGTTGCCCCGGCGTGAGCGCCGCGAGGAGTCGTTGCGGCTGCTGGACCTGGTCCGGCTCAAGGACGCGCACGGCAGGCGGGTGCACGAGCTGTCCGGGGGCATGCGGCAACGGGTCGCGCTGGCGCGGGCACTCGCCCAGGACAGCGAAGTCCTGCTGATGGACGAGCCGTTCGCCGCGCTCGACGCGATCACCCGTGACGTCCTGCACGAGGAGCTGACCCGCGTCTGGTCGCAGAACCGGCTCTCCGTCGTCTTCGTCACCCACAACGTCCGCGAGGCGGTACGGCTGGGCCGTCGTGTCCTGCTGCTCTCCTCGCGCCCGGGGCGGATCGTCCGGGAGTGGAGTGCCGGGCGGGCCGACACCCCGGAGGCCGCGCTCACGGCCGAGATCACCGACGCCCTGCGGGAGGAGATACGCCGCCATGGGCGCGGGTGAGGGGCGTGTCGGGGGCGGGGGCGGGACGGAGGGCAGGGGTGCGGCTGTCGGCCGGACCCTGACGGCCGTCCCGGACCCGGCCCCGGACCCGGTCTCGCCCGCGCCCCCCGCGCTCGGTGAGGCCGCCGCCGTAGGGGCCGGGCTCGACGCGCTGGACGGTCCGGTCCTCTCGACGGCCGGGCCGCTGACCTCGCTGCGGCGGTTCCTGGTCGGGCGGGTGCTGCCGCCCGCGGTGGCCGCCGTCCTGGTACTGCTGCTGTGGCAGGGGGCCTGCGCGGCCCATCTCAAGCCGGACTACCTGCTGCCCTCCCCCGCCGACGTGTGGCACGCCCTGTCCGACCAGTGGTACGAGGGCACCCTCTTCTCCACCGTGTGGACGAGCGTGCGGCGCGGCGCCCTGGGTTTCGCCGCCGCCGTGGGCCTGGGCACCGCCCTGGGGCTGACGCTCTCCGCCGTGCGGACGCTGCGGGTGGCGCTCGGCCCGTTGCTGTCGGGGCTCCAGTCGCTGCCTTCGGTGGCCTGGGTGCCGCCCGCGATCGTCTGGTTCGGGCTCAGCAACGCCACGATGTACACGGTGATCCTGCTGGGCGCGGTGCCGTCGATCGCCAACGGGCTGCTCGCCGGCGTCGACCAGGTCCCGTCGCTGTATCTGCGGGCCGGGCGGATCCTGGGCGCGACCGGACCGGCGGGGGTACGGCACGTGCTGCTGCCCGCCGCGCTGCCCGGCTACCTCGCCGGACTCAAACAGGGCTGGGCCTTCGCCTGGCGGTCCCTGATGGCGGCCGAACTCATCGCCAGTTCCCCCGAGTTGGGCCTCGGGCTCGGCCAACTCCTGGAGACCGCCCGCTCCTACCAGGACATGGCCCTGGTACTCGCCGCGATCGGGGAGATCCTCGCCGTGGGCATCGCCGTCGACCTGCTCCTGTTCGCCCCACTGGAACGCAGGGTGCTGCGGGCGCGGGGGTTGGCTGTGTCGCGGCGCTGAATGTGGGGTGCCGGGGGCGGGGGTGCGCGGCTGCCTTCGTGCGGGTGCGGCTACCTTCGGGCGGGCGGCCGAGTGCGGTTGCCGCCGGGGCGATACGGCGGGGGCGCACGCGCGCTCGGCCGGGGAGGTCACCCGGCCGACAAACGCGTACGTACGTACGACCGCCGGCCGTGACCGTCGGGCGAGCGGCAGCCCACGCGACCACCGGCACCGGCACCGGCACCGGCACCGGCACCGGCCGCACCCCAGCCGAGCCCCACCCCCCATCACCCTCTGCTCTACTGGCCGGATGACGACCACCGCACGCGCGTGGCTGCTGGGGCTGCGGCCGGCCGGAGCGCCGCCCGAGCCCGTGTGCACGCCCGAGACGCTGGCCGTGGCGGTCCGGGCGCTGGGCCCGGGTCCGGTCGGCTGGGCGGTCGAGGTGGCCCGGGCGATGGCCCGGGACATCGCCCGGCAGGTGCCCGAGCACGACGGCCCCAGCGCCTTCCCGCCGTTCCACCGGGCGGTGGAGGCGACCGTCCTGACCGCCCTGCGCGGGCTGTTCACCGAACCGGCGCCCGCCCCGGCGCTGATCGCCCCGGAGGCCCTGGCGAGCAACGCCGAACTGGCCCGCCGCAACGTCCCGTTGGACCGCGTCCTGCGAGGCGTGCGGCTCGGGCACGCGCACCTGCACGGGCGGCTGACGGCCGTGCTCGACGGGCAGCCCGCGGACGTACGGGCCGCCGAGACCCACCGGATCAGCGAACTCCTCTTCGTCTACGCCGACTTGCAGGCCAGCCGGCTCGCCGAGGAGTACGTCGCCGAACGCGACCGGTGGCACCGCGGCCGGGAGGCCGCCCGCCGCCGGATCGTCGACGACATCCTCGCCGGGCACGCGGTGGGCGCGGCGGTGGCCGCCCGCACCCTCGGCTACGAACTGGCCCGCCACCACGCCGCGTTCGTCGTCACCTCCGCCTCCCCCGACACCCCGGCGGACGAACTGCGGCTGTTCGCCGCCGAGTTGGCGCGGGCGGTCGAGTGCGAGCAACTGCTCACGGTCACCGCGGACACGGGCGAGGTGTGGGCCTGGACCTGCTGGCCCACCGCACCGCCCCGTACCGCCTTCACCGCGCTGCCCCGGCTGGTGCCCGAACGCGGCCCGCTGCGTGCGGCGTTGGGCCCGGTCGGCCACGGCGCCGAAGGCTTCCGGCGCAGCCACCAGGGCGCCCGGGAGGCCCAACGGGTGGCCCGGCTCGGCAGCCGTACGGGCTGGCTGTGCGACTACGCCGACGTCAGTACGGCCGCGCTGCTCACCGCCGACCCCGAGCACGCCCGCTGGTTCGCGGCGCGGGTGCTGGGCCCGTTGGGCGCCCAGGATCCGCGCACCGGGGAGCTGCGCGAGACGCTGCGGGTCTATCTGGCGCAGGGGCGCAGTCCGCAGGGTGCCGCCGAACGCCTCTTCGTCGCCCGCAACACGGTGACCTACCGCGTCCGCCGCGCCGAGGAGTTGCTGGGCCGTCCGCTGGAACCGGACGGCCTGGAGCTCCGACTGGCCCTGGAGATCGCCCGGTTGCTGGGACCCGCTTGAGGCCGGGGGCCCAAACCGGAACCGGAGTTTGGGCCACGGGACCAAAGCCGCGGGACCACGACAGCCGTTCACTCCCACGAGAGACGGTCGCACGGGCGACCCCCCCCCGCCGCACCCCGCCCGCCCAAGCACCGCACCGCACAGGCACGTTCACCCGCACTCGCACCCGCACCCGCACCCGCACCCGCACCCGCACCCGCACCCGCCGTACGCTTTCGCATCCCCAGGGACTTCGCCATGTCCGTAGAGCCGTGCTCCACTCCCGCCACACCGCCTTCGACTCCCGCCACGCCGCCTTCGACCACCGCCGCCGCGCTCCCCCGCCGTACCGTGCTGCGAACCGTGGCGGCCACCTCCGGTCTCACCGCGATGGCCGCGCTCGACCTCCGGCCCACCGCCGCGCGGGCGGCGACCCCCGAGGCCGCCACCTCCCCCGCATCCTCCCGTACCGAACTGGTGCTGCTGGGCACCAGCGGCGGCCCCGTGCCCATGCCGGGCCGGGCGGGTCCCGCGTCCGTGCTGCTCGTGGACGGGCACGCCTACCTCGTGGACTGCGGGGCCGGCACCTTCGGCCAGTACGCGGCGGCCGGGCTGACGGCCGCGCAGCTCAGCGCCGTCTTCGTGACCCATCTGCACTCCGACCACCTGGCCGACCTGTACCCCCTGTTGTGGCTCCGCTTCGGCGGCTTCCAGCCGCTGGCCGGTCCGGTGCACGTGTACGGTCCCGGTTCCGCCGGGGCCCTCCCGGCCGCCCGTCCGGCGGGGCGCAAGGTCGCGACGGTGTGCCCGCAGGCGCCCGCACCGGGCCTCACCAAGCTGTGGGCGGGGCAGCTCGCGGCCACCGCGTACGACGTCAACGTCCGTATGCGCAGCGAGGGTTGGCCCGACATCCGGTCGGTGGTGCGGACCCACGACATCCGGCTGCCCCGGACCGGGGCGGGGCCCGCCGGTCCGATGGCACCCGCGATGAAGCCGTTCGAGGTGATGCGGGACGAGCGGGTGCGGGTCACCGCGGTGCTGGTCGAGCATCCGCCGGTGTTCCCGTCCTACGCGTTCCGCTTCGACACGGCGGACGGTTCGGTGGTCTTCAGCGGCGACACCGCGCCGACCGGGAACCTGGAACTGCTGGCCCGCGGTGCGGACATCCTCGTGCACGAGGTGATGGACCTGCCCACCCTCACACTGGCGGGCCTGTCCTCCGGGCAGCTCGACCACATGCGGATCAGCCACACGGACGCCACCGAGGTGGGCCGGATCGCCGAACGCGCGGCCTGCCCGGTCCTCGTCCTCAACCATCTGGTCCCGGGATCGACCCAGTTGATCCCCGACAGCACGTGGCAGCTGAAGGCGGCACAGGGCTATTCGGGCCAAGTGGTGGTGGGACGGGACCTGTTGCGCCTGCCGGTGGGCGCCTGAGCCGACGGGGGCGTGCTCAGCCGTGACGGGGCGGGCGGGCCGGTCGGCAGCCGCGGTGGTGCGGTGCCCCCAGGGTGCCCCGCAGCCGTTGCGCCCGCAGTACCAGCTCCAACTCGAAGCGGCGGTCGGGGTCGTCGACCTCGTCGCCCCACAACTCCCGTATCTGGCGCAGGCGGTAGCGGACCGTCTGCGGGTGGACACCCAGCCGTGCGGCCACTTCCGGTGCGCCGCCCCGTGTCTCCAGCCAGGCCAGCAGGGTCTCCGCCAGCCGCCGTGCGTGGGTGGGACCGCACTCCGCCAGCGGTGCCAGGACGCGCAGCGCGAGGTCGTCGATCAGCTCCTCCGGCTGCAACAGCACGAGTGCTTCGGTGAATTCGGTGCACCACAGCACCTCGCCCCCGGGCAACAGCCCCCGCTCCATCAGCCGTACGGCGGCCTCGGCCCAGCGCAGCGACTTCGCCGCGTCGGCCAGCGGCACCGGGGGCCCGATCGCCCCCGCCCAGCCGGCGAGCGCGCGGTGCAGCAACTCCCGCCGTCCCGCCGCGTCCGGTTCGGGGACGACGAGGTGCGGTTGCTCGTACTCCATGTCGAGCAGCACTCCGGGGGCCACGGGCGGGGCGAGCGCCTCGCGGGCCGGGCGCAGCAGGACGCCGACGGCGACCTTGTCGGGCAGGGGCCAACCGACCCGCGCCGCGCGTTCGGCGAGCGCGTCCTGTGGGTCGGCGCCCCGGTGGCGCTGCGCCAACAGCAGTTCCATCAGCCGCCGTTGGAGCCGCAGCCGTTCGCCCGCCTGCCGGGCCGCGGCTTCCGCGTAGCCGCGCACGGACTGGTCGACCAGGCCGTCGAGATACTCGTAACCGGCGTCCACCAGCTCGTACATGGCGGGCGGCGGGATCTCCACCCGCTGCCCGATCTCGGCGAACCGGCGCCAGGCCAGCCGTACGCCCATGCGGTAGATCGCCTGCAAGGAGTCCAGGCTCCGGCCGTGCAGCCCCTCGCCCCGGCCGAACTCCTGGAAGACTTCCGGGGGGACGCGCGGATGGCCCGCCGCGGTCTCCAGGTGCTGCACGAACACCTCGATGGCGCGCCGGATGCCGACCAGCGCCATGGGCTCGCCGGACTCGTCCAACACCAGGGGCAGGTTGGGGTGTTCGCGGCGGATCTCGCGCAGGATCTCCTCGGCGAGGTCCTGCGCCTCGGCCATGGCGATCGCCGCGAACCGCCGTACTTTCGCCCGGGGTACGTCACGCCAGGCGGAACGCGGCATGGCTGCTCCGGCTGTTGCAGGTACGACGGTCCCGGTTGCCCGGCGGGCGGCCACCGTCACTGCCCCTGGCCGGCGGCATTCTCGTACGTGATCAGCGGGGTGTTGGGCTGCGCGGGTGTCGCGTCGAGGAGCGCGACGATGCCGAGCGCCGCTCCCACGGCGAGGGCCGCGGCAACGGCCATGGTCAGTACGGCGGCGAGCAGTCTGGACATCGCGGGGTCAGCCTCTCCGGCGCCCGGGCGCCTGGTTCGGAGGTTGTCCCCACCCCCGGCCCGTCTTCACCCCTGCCTGTCAACAGCACAGTCTCGACAATGGATTGACACTCCGTCAAGGGTGCGCCTACGGTTCCCGGCCCATACGCACGTGCACTTTCCCCTTCGGTGTCGACCCACCCGTAACGCCGTGTGAGCCGAGCCGTCTCACGCCTCTGGAGTGCCCGGATGCGCCGTACCGTATCGCCAATCTCCCTCATCCTCCTGGGCCTTGGGACCTTCCTGCTCGTCCTGGCCCCGCTGCTCGCCTGGTATGTCACACCGCGTGCCGCCGTGAACCCGATCGACATCGACGACACCGCCGTCTACACCGGCACCGGCCGGGTCTTCGACACCGACCGGCTGGAAACCGTCGGCGGCCAGAAGATCACCGTCACCCAGCGGGTCCGCGGCGACGTGGCCGACAGTGAGCGCGGCAACGCGACGGTGTGGGACGTGTCGCAGACCGTGGCCACCGGTACGACGCAGCCCGCGCCGGCCGCCGATCCGCAGGGCGCGCTCGAATTCACCAGCAACCGCTGGGTGTTCGACCGCAGGACCACCAAGCCGCTGCACTGCTGCGGCGAGACGCCCACCCATCAGGGCGACGCCTACATCAAGTTCCCCTTCGACGTGCGCAAACACTCCTACCAGTGGTGGGACGACTCCCTCGGCAAGACGGTGACGCTGCACTACGCGGGCACCAAGAAGGTGCAGGGACACACCGGTTACCGCTTCACCGGCACCGTCGCCCCGGCGAAGATCGGCACCCGGCTGGTGCCCGGCACCCTGGTCGGCAAGCCGGCCGTGAGCCAGGTCCTGGCCGAGGAGTGGTACTCCAACCACGGCATCGAGCTGGTCGTCGACCAGCGCACCGGCCGGGTCATGTACGCCCAGGTCGGCCCGCGCCGCACACTGCGCGCCCCCGGTTCGGCGAAGGACGCGGTGGTCCTCCTGGACAGCCGGAAGATCGCCTTCACCACCGCGACCCAGAAGAGCCAGGTCGAGCAGGCGAAGACGGAGAGTGACCAACTGCGGCTGGTGAGCAAGACGTTGCCGATCGGTGCCGCCGTGGCCGGATTCGTCCTTCTGGTGGTCGGCGGCATTTTGACAGTACGTGGCCGCAGGCGCCCGGAAGAACCGGATAGTTCCACAACACCCCAACCCGTTCTCACGATGTGATGACCCGTCAGCTCCAGAATCACGGGAAATTGTCACCCCGGTGAGTAGCCGCGCCCGACCACTGGGGCGAAAACTGTCCACCCCCACCCCAAGCACAGCCCGTTCACACCCTCGCACTAAGAACCGCCAAGACCCCGCACAGGCAAGGGGATCCGGCCCTCCGCACCGGACCGGATCCCCACACCCCCCACGTCCCGAACTCCCCACCGTGCACCCGCTCGACAGCTCGCGCCCACGGACCGAACCCCGTCCGCCCCAGCAGCTCAGCGCACGCCCCGCACGTCGAGTTCCGCACCCCGAAACGAGTTGGAGCACCCATGCCCCAGCACGTGCCCTCCCCGCCGCGCGCCGCCCTGCCGCGCACGGCCGACCGGCACCGCACCATGGCGCTCCCCCCGCACCCGCGCCACATCGTCTTCCTCGCCCACCGCGACCTCGGCAATCCGCAGGCCGGCGGCTCCGAACTGCTCGTCGACCAACTCGCCTCCGGCCTGACGGAGTTGGGGCACCGGGTGACGCTGGTGTGCGGCGGCCCGGCGGCGGCGCAGCACGACTACCGGGTGGTGTCCGCGGGCGGCAAGCTGAGCCACTTCCTGCGCGCCAGATCCGTCGTACGACGGCGGGTCGGGCCCTGCGACCTGCTGGTCGAGGTCTGCAACGGCATGCCGTACCTGGCCCCGTTGTGGCATCGCGGCCCGACGCTGTGCCTGGTCAACCACGTGCACACGGATCTGTGGGGCATGCGGCTGCGCGGCCCGCTGGCCCCGGCCGCGCGCTTCGGCCGCGGCCTGGAGCGCTGGGCGCTGTCGGTGGCCCGCCGCCGGGGCCTGCTGGTCGCCGTCTCCCCGTCAACCTCCCACGCGCTGCGCTCACTTGGCGTCGGCCGGGAGCGGATCAGAGTCGTGCACAACGGAGTCGACGCCCCCGGGCCGCTGGCCGAGAAGTCCACCGAGCCGCTGTTCGTGGCGGTCGGACGGCTGGTCGAGTACAAGCGGATCGATCTGCTGCTGCGGCTGTGGGAGCGGGTCCGGCCGGTCACCGGGGGCCGTCTGGTGATCGTCGGGGACGGCCCGGAACGCGCGAGACTCGAACAACTCGCGGGCCCCGGCGTGGAGTTCACCGGCCATGTCGACGAGGCCGAGAAGCACCGGCTGCTGTGCGCGGCCTGGCTGCTGCTGCACCCCTCGGCGGTGGAGGGCTGGGGCCTGGTCGTCACCGAGGCCGCGGTCCGCGAGACCCCGGCGGTCGCCTTCGACGTACCCGGGCTGCGCGACTCGGTCTCGGACGGCGAGACCGGCGTCCTGGCCCGGGGCGAGTCGTCGTTCGCCGCGGCCTGGTGCACCCTCGCCCTGGACACCGAACGCCGCGCCCTCATGGGCAAGGCGGCCCGCGAGGGCGCGGCCCGCTACCGCTGGCACCGCACGGTCGACCGCTTCCGCGCGGTGGCCACGGAGGCGGTCCGGAGCTGGACGCCATGAGCGGGGCGGCGGGGCGCGACTGTGCGGGGAGCGGTGCGACCGGACCACTGGGCCCTGTCGGCGCCACCGGTCCTGCCGGTCCTGCCGGTGGCCCAACTCGCCCCGCGGGCACGGCGATCACCCCCGCGGGTACCGGCTTCAAGGACCCCTCCCTGCGCCGTTCCCTCGCCCTGTTCCGTGCCTTCCGGCACGAGCAGGACGACCCGGCCGGGTGCTATACGCTGCTCGCCCGGGACGCCGCCGACCAGATCGAGGCGTACGACGGCCTCCTCGGCGGGCGCACGGTGGTCGATGTCGGCGGCGGCAGCGGCTACTTCACCGAGGAGTTCCGGCGCCGCGGCGCGCACGCGTACCTCTTCGAGCCGGACGTACGGGAGTTGGGGTCGCCGACGCCCAACGGAACGGTGATCGCGGACGGTTACCTGCTGCCGCTGGCCGACGCGGTCGCCGACGTCACCTTCTCCTCCAACGTCCTTGAGCACGTGGCCGATCCACAGACCTTCCTCAGCGAACTGGTGCGGGTGACCCGGCCCGGCGGCCTGATCTACGTGTCGTTCACCAACTGGCTCTCCCCGTGGGGCGGTCACGAGTGGGCGCCCTGGCACTACCTGGGCGCCGACCGCGCCCGGGCACGCTACCGGCGCCGTACCGGACGCCCCGCCAAGCACACCCTCGGCGAGAACCTGTTCGCCGTGCACATCGGGCCAACTCTGCGGCAGGTGAAGGCCCGTGACGACGTCCAAGTCGTCTCGGCCCGGTCCCGCTACTGGCCGTTCCTGGCCTCGGCGGTCACCAAGGCGCCGGGGCTGCGCGAGTTCGCCACCTGGAACCTCCTCCTCATCCTCCGGCGGTGTCACCCATGACGACCACGGTCCAGGCTCCCCCTCCCGCACCGGCGCTCCCTGCCGGGGACCTTGCGCGGCCTCCGTCGGGCCACCGCTCGTGGCGCTGGCTGCTCGGCTTCTGGGCCGTGACGTTCGTGCTGTTCCTGGCCGTGCGTCCGGGCCGGCAGACCTTCGACACCAAGCTGGGTGTGACGGTCGACCCGTGGCAGTTCCTGTCCGACCTGGGGCAGTTGTGGCACGACCGGGGCGGCTTCGGCGGCGTCCAGGACCAGTACGCGGGCTACCTGTGGCCGATGCTGCCGTACTACGGGCTCACGCATCTGCTGCATCTGCCGGTGTGGCTGGCGGAGCGGCTGTGGATGTCGCTGATCGTGTCGGTCGCGTTCTGGGGTGCGCTGCGCCTGGCGGAACGGCTGCGGATCGGCAGCCCGGCCTCGCGGTTGCTCGCGGCCGTCGTGTACGCGCTGTGGCCGGTGTTCACGATCGTCGTCGGCTCGACGTCGGCGGCGGCGCTGCCGGGTGCCTTCCTGCCGTGGGTGCTGCTGCCGCTGGCCGACGAGCGGTACGGCGCGCGGGTCGCGGCCCTGCGTTCGGCGCTGGTGGTGCCGTTCATGGGCGGGGTGAACGCGGCGGCAACGCTGGCCGCGCTGCTGCCCGTTGGGCTGTACCTGCTGTCCCGGCCACCGGGTCCGCGGATGCGCGGGCTGATCGCCTGGTGGGTGCCCGCGCTGATCGTGGTGACCGCGTGGTGGTGGATCCCACTGCTGCTGCTCGGCTCCTACGGCGAGAACTTCCTTCCCTACGTGGAGACTTCGCAGACCACCACGGCCACGATGTCGGCCACCGAGTCGCTGCGCGGCGCCGGGAACTGGGTGGCCTACCTGCACTTCGGCGAAGCCTGGCTGCCCGCCGGGTGGGCGGTGGCCGCCTCGGTGATCGTGATCGTCTGCTCGGCGCTGGCGGCCGGGCTCGGGCTGGCGGGGCTGGCCCGGCGGGACCTGCCCGAGCGGCGGTGGCTGGTGCTGACGGTCCTGGTGGCCGCGCTGATCACCCTCGCCGGGTACGGCGGCGCGTTCGGCGCCCCCTTCCACGGGATGGTGCAGGACTGGCTGAACGGCTGGCTGGCCGCCTTCCGCAACATCTACAAGTTCCAGGCGGGGATGGCCCTTTCGCTGGTCCTCGGGCTCGCGCACCTCGTGGGCGTGGCCGCCGTGCCGCGCGGGCCCCGGCGGGTGCGGGGGCGGCGGTTCGCCCCGCTGGTCGCCGCCGTCCTGGTGCTGCCTGGGCTGGCCTGGCCGTATCTCAACGGGTCGATCCTGCAACCGGGCTCGTTCCAGCAGTTGCCCAAGTACTGGCAGTCCACGGCCGATTGGCTGGAGAAGTACTCGCCGGACTCGCGCGCCCTGGTCGTCCCGGCCACCGCGCACGGCCTCTACTCCTGGGGCGACACCATCGACGAGCCGCTCGACGTGCTCGCCGACTCCCGCTGGGCGGAACGCGATTACGTCCCCTTCGGCACGGCGGGCAACCGGCGCGCCATGGACGCCGTCGAGCAGGCGCTCATGACGGGCAGTCAGGTACCGGGGCTGGCCGACTACTTGAGCAGGGCCGGGCTGTACTACGTCGTCGTCCGCAACGACCTCGACCCCGACCAGATCGGCTACGTGCCGACCACGACCGTCGAACGCACCCTGGAACAGTCCGGCTACCAGCGGGTCACCGGCTTCGGCCCGGAGACCACCCAGGGCACGATCGCCAACCACACCCCGCTCCAGGTCGAGGGCCTGTACGGACGCCGGCGGGCGGTGGAGATCTACGAGCCGACCAGCAAGTCCGTCCCGCGTCCGGGCCAGGCCCGGCTGTACGCGGCGGCCGACACCGCCGTCGTCTCGGGCGGCCCCGAATCGCTGCTGCCGCTGGCCGCCGACCCGACCATCCGCAACCGCGCGACCGTCCTGACCAGCGACAACCATCCCGGGGTCGGCGATCCGGCGCTCCAGGTGGTGGGGGACGGACTGCGCCGCGCGGACACCCGGTTCGGCCTCGTCGACGCCAACACGTCGTACACGTACACGGCCGACGAGAAGAACGCCTCCGGCGATGTGCAGGGCGCGGGGCAGAACCCGCACCAGATCCTGCCGGTGAAGGGGCTGGAGCACCAGACGGTCGCGCAGTTGCGCGGTGCCGCCTCGGTGACCGCGTCCTCCAGCGGCAACTGGCTGTTCTACCTGCCGCAGTACGACCCGGTGAACGCGTTCGACGGCGACCCCAACACGGCCTGGGCGGAGGGCTCTTCGGGCTCGGCGAACGGGCAGTGGCTGCGGATCGGGTTCACCAAGTCGCGCGACCTGCCGTCGTCGATCAAGGTGAAACCGCTGGCACAGGAAGGGGTCAGGTCGGCCCCGACGCAGGTGAAAGTGACGACGGAGAAGGGCTCGGCCACCAGCTATCTGCACGCGGACGGCTCCACGCAGAGCATCAAGGTGCCGCCGGGCGCGTCGAGTTGGCTGAAGCTGACCATCACCGCGTCGACCGCGCGGCACGCGGGCCTGACCGGTGCGGGCTTCTCCGAGATCCGCATCCCGGGCGTCCAGGTGACCCGGATGCTGCGGCTGCCGACGGACGCCAACAGTACGGACGCCGCCGCGGAGACGGTCTCCCTCAGCCGCGCCTCCGACCCCACCGGCCTGTCGGCCACCGGCACGGAGTCGGGTCTGCACCGCCGCTTCTCCGCGGCGGCGGGCACGTACGCCGTGCGGGCGACCGCGATACCGGTGACGGGCACGGCACTTGACGAGCTGCTGTACGAGGTGGCGCCCGACCAGGCAGGCCGGATCACCGCGACCGCGGACTCCACGGCGTCCCTCGGCACGAACGTGTCCGCGCGCAACCTGACCGACGGCGACCTGACCACGGCGTGGATCGCGGGCAACAAGCCGACGATCCACCTGAGTTGGCCTGGCAAGCAGTCCATCGACTCGCTCGTGCTCGCGGCGGCGGGCGGACTCTCGTCCCGGCCCACCGAGGTCGAGATCAGTTCCCCGGACGGCTCGACCGTCGCCGGGGTGGACGCCAACGGCTGGGTCCGCTTCGACCCCATCACCACCGACCAGTTGACGATCACGGTCACCAAGACCGCGCCGGTGACGCTCCACAACCCGGTCGCCAACGACGACTTGAGCCTGCCGGTGGGACTCACCGAGGCGTACATCCCGGCGCTCGCCGACTACCGCACCAAACAGCCCGCCGCCAACCGGAAGTTCTCGCTGCCGTGCGGCAAGGGCCCGGACCTCGTGGTCGACGGGACGATGTACCGGACGGCGGCGTCGGGGACGGTGCGGGACCTGGTGGAGCGGCGGGGCGTAACGGTGACGCTCTGTCAGAAAAACAAGTCCGTCACGTCGTTGGACCTGGGCGCGGGAGCCCACCGGTTGGAGTCCGGCGACTCGGGCGCGCTGGCGCTGACCGACGTCACGCTCACGCGCGGCACGGTCACCGAACCCGCCGCGCCCGCACGGGACTTGAAGATCGTGGACTGGCTGGGCGACCGCCGCGAGGTGTCCGTCAACAACGGCCCGGCGGACTATCTGACCACGTACGAGAACTACAACAAGGGCTGGGAGGCCACCCTCAACGGCAAGAAGCTCACACCGGTCCGGCTGGACGGCTGGCAGCAGGGCTGGCTGATCCCGGCGGGCGCGGGCGGCACCGTAAAACTGTCGTACACGCCCGCGACCACGTACGAGGGCGGGCTGATCGGCGCCGGGGTGGGCGTGGCCGCGGTCGCGGGGCTGGCCCTGTGGCGGCGCCGCGAGCCGAACCCCCACGGGCCGGCCGAGGCACCTCCGGGGGTCGGACTGTGGCTGGGAACCGTGGCGCTGACCGCGGTCGGCATCGTGATCGCCGGCTGGTTCGCGCTGCTGGTACCGGCGTTGGCCCTGCTGGCCTGGAAACGGCACACCCTCCTCGTCCCGATCGCGTTCCTCGCCCTCACGGGGGCGGGTATCGCGGCGGCGACGGGTGCGGGGGAACCGGTGGCGGCGGGGCACGGGGCGTTCGGACACGCGGCCCAACTGCTCGCGCTGATCGGGTTGTTCGCGGGACTGGTGGCGGTGGGGACACCGGTTCGGATCGCGGCTCCGGCCGGGGCCAGGGCCGAGGTCGAGGCCGGGGCCGGGTCCACGGCGGCGATCCCGGCGGGGTCCAAGGCCGAGGTCACGGCCGGGTCCACGGTGCGTGATCCGGGCGAGGAGGATCCACCCACGCGGCAACTGCCCAGGGTGGAACCGGAGTCGGTCCCGGAGGAACCCAACGGCCCCCAGGGGAGGGAAGGCACCGTATGACCACGGTGGAGCAGGGCACGGGCGGTGGTCCGGCACGGCAGCGGGAACGGGAGCGGATCCCGTTCCCCGTGGTGGACGAGGTGTCCCGGCACTGCGTCCAGGACGCGGAACCGGAGACGGTCCACATCGAGATCCACCTCCCGGGCCCGCTGGACCCGACTCGCCTGCGCACGGCGTTCGTCGAGGCCCTGCACCGCCATCCCCGCATCCTGATGCGCGAGGCCGACAACCGCTGGTACAGCCGCCGCTACGAGTGGGAGCTGACGGCGGCGCCGGAGGCGGAGGTGGTGACGTTCGCACCACCGGGGGAGGCGTCGCTGTGGGCGGCGCGGGAGCGGTCGTTGGCGGCGGCACCGCCGTTGGGGGTTTCACCGCCGGTGCGGTTGGAAGTGATCGGATCGGCCCACGGTTCTGCGGCGGGCGGATCGGCCTACGGTCCTGCGACGGGCGGGTCGGCCCACGGTCCCGTGGCGGGCGGGTCGGCCCACGGTCCCGCGGCAGGCGGGGAGTTCAGCAGCGGCCCGGTGGCGGGCGGTGGCACCGCCCTGATCCTCACCGTCAACCACACCGCCCTCGACGGCCCCGCGTGCCTCCGAATCCTCGCCACCGCCGCGGAGTTGTACAGCGGCCGGGACAACTCCCCCGCCCCCGCGCCCGCCCGCGCGGCGGCCCCCGCCGAACCGCCCCCCCCCCTCCGCGCCCCCCCCCCCCCGGCCCCCCCCCCCCCCGGGGCCCCCGGCCCCCCCCCCCC